>NZ_JBMLSK010000225.1:91062-92723 GCF_049240545.1 Roseateles sp.
CCATAGCTGAGCGCCCAGAGCTGGGCCTGCTGCGCTGGCGTCGACGCCCCCGCATGGCCGCCTTCGCGGTTCTCCCAGTACAGCACCGGCTGGCCCAGTTCCTGCAACCGCGCCACCATCTTGCGGGCATGGCCGGGGTGCACCCGGTCGTCCAGGGTCGAGCTGGTGTAGAGCACCTTGGGGTAAGGCTTAGCAGCGCTGGCGTTTTGGTAGGGGGAGTAGCGCGAGATGTAATCCCATTGCTCGGGGATGTCGGGGTTGCCGTATTCCTCGATCCAAGAGGCCCCAGCCAGCATGCGGTGATAGCGCCGCATATCGGTCAAGGGCACCTGGCTGACCACCGCGCCAAACAGCTCAGGCCGCTGCACAAAAGCCACCGAGGTCAGCAAGCCGCCCAGGCTGCCGCCCATGATGCCCAGACGTGCCGGGCGGGTGATGCCGCGCTGGATCAGGTCTTCGGCCACCGCGATGAAATCATCAAAGCTGCGCTGGCGATGCTCGCGCTGGGCAGACTGGTGCCAGCGCGGGCCGAACTCGCCGCCGCCGCGCAGATTGGCCAGCACATAAACCCCGCCTTGCGACAACCAGCCGCGCCCGAGGATGCCGCTGTAGCTGGGCTTCATCGAAATCTCAAAGCCGCCATAGCCGTAGAGCAGCGTGGGCGCGCCGTCCTTGGGCAGCTCACCGCGTGGTTTGACGATGAAGTAGGGCACGACCGTGCCGTCCTTGGAACGCGCCTGCAGCTGCTGCACCCCGTGCGTGCTGGCATCAAAGAACTCGGGCAGGGCCTGCAAAAGCTGGCGCTCGATGCGGCCCACTTCGCCCAGCTCCAACCGCGCCGGAGTGAGAAAGTCGCTGCGGGTCAGCAGGTAATGGTTGGAATCCTGACCGGCAAGCGCCATCACATTCAAGCTGCCCAAATCCCCCGCCGGCAACAGCGTTTCTTGCCATTGGCCTTTTTGATAGCGCCACTGCACCAACTGCTGGCGCGCTTCATCCATGCGCACACCCAAGACCGCGCTGCGCGTCGCCACATGGCTTTGCAGCGAGCTGCGCGGCGTGGGGCTGAACAAGGTGTGGAACTGGCGCTTGCCTGCGGCCCAGTCGGCGCGCGAAATGGCAAGCAGCGAACCGGCCACATGGGTCTTGCTGCCTAGCGCCCAATCTGAGCGCAACTCGATCAACCATTGGTCGGCAAAGGGGCTCATTCTGGCATCCGCCGGCTTGCTCAGGGCCAGCAGGCGGCCATCCTTCTGCAAGACATGCTGTTCGCCGGCAAAGAAGCTGGTGCGACGCTCGATCACATGCACCCGCTCTTTGCCGATCTGCTCGGCCCAACTCCAAACGCTGACGTCCTGCGGCGCCGCCTCAAACAAGAGGCGAGCCTGCTGCACAGGCTGGCCGCGCTTCCAGAGCTTGACCTGGCGTGGGTAGCCCGAGTCCGTCATGCTGCCGGGGCCGAAGTCGGTACTCACGCTGAGCGTATCGCGGTCCACCCAAGCAGCGCTGCCCTTGGCCTCGGGCAGGCTGAAGCCGCCCGCCGCAGCCGAGACAAAGCGACGCGTGCCCAGATCAAACTCGCGCAGCACACGGGCATCACCACCACCCTTGCTGAGGGTCAGCAAGCAGCGCTGGGTCTGGGGAACCAGGCAAGTCGCCCC
>NZ_JBMLSK010000225.1:92823-96171 GCF_049240545.1 Roseateles sp.
CGCCCTGCAGCGCCGCCAGACTGGCCTCGTTCTGCCCCTGCACCCAGCGCAGCGCCCGCTCGCCCTGCACCTCCTCCAACCAGAGATACGGGTCCTCGGTGTTGGCCTGTGCAAGGCACAAGCCAGACTGCAGCAGCAGTGCAGCGGCAAGCGCACGCAGCGCGGGTCGGGCGCTGCGCATCAGAAGCGTGCCTCCAGGTTCAGCTTCAAGACCCGGCCGCCCAGCGGCAGCGAGGAGCCGGGACGCAGTTCCACCAAGGGCTTTTGGTCAAAGGCGTTCATCAAATTGGCAGACAAGGTGAAGTTCTTGAAGCCGCTGTACTGCAGCCACAAGTCCGTGCTCAGCCAGGGCTTCACGCGGCAGTCGGCCTCGGCCACATCACGATCGGCGCAACCTTCGATGCTGTTGTTGCTGTCCCACTCGGCGGCACTCAAGCGGGTACCGGAGTACTGATTGAGTCGCGCACCCAGCTTCCAGTCGGCCATGCCCCAGTTGATCTTGTAGATCGCGTGCAGCCGCGGCGTGCCCCGGTAGCCGACCCGGTTCTCGGTGTAGTCCTGCGCGGTGGTGTCCCAGTAGCGCACGTCGATCTGGTAGTTGGCTTCAATGCCTGCGTCGAGCTGCCCCCAAGCACCCAACTTCCAACGACTGCGCAGGTCCAGATCCAGGCCCGAGACCTTGGTCTTGTTCATGTTCTGGTACTGCAGGCCCAGCGAGCGCACCGAGCCCACGGCGAAATTGATGTCCTTGCCCGACAACTCCTTGACCCGCTTGGCCAGGTCTTTGTCGCGCGCCGAGACCGGATCGCGCGGCAGCAGGCTGGGGTTGGCGTCTTCATTGCCCAGCACCTCGTTGACATCGCGCACACCGATCTCATCCTTGCGCTGGATGTTGTAGTAGTCCAGCGTGAAGCTGATGTTCTCGATCGGCTGGGTCACGATGCCGAAAGAGAAGTTGTTGGACGTCTCGGGCTTCAGGCTCGGGTTCGGCGTGATGGCCGAGGGGAAACTGACCGAGCAACCCGAGTTGTAAGCCTCGGTGGCGTCCAGCTTGTCGCTGGCATTGCCGGTCTTGAGCACCGCCTGCATTTGCTTGGCGGTGTCGCAGCGCTTCGGATCCAGATAGCCGTTGTTGAACCAGGAGGCGCCACCATTGCCGGTCTCCGGCAAGCTGGGGGCGCGGAAGCCTTGGGTGGCCGTGCCGCGCAGCATCAGCTCGCGCATCGGCCGCCAGGCCAGCTGCATCTTGGGCGTGACCGCGCCAAAACCATTGAAGACCTTGTCACCGCGCAGGGCCAGCGACGCTTCGATCTGTTTGGTGATCGGCAGATTCACCTCACCAAACAGCGCGCCGACATCGCGCTTGCCGGAAATGTCCACGCCCGAGAAGCTGACGATGCGCGCCTGTAAGATGTTGTCCATGCTGCGGTGCTCAAACTTCTCATGGCGCAACTCAGCCCCGAGCGCCAGCATGATGGGGCCGCCAGGCAAGCTACCGATCTCGCGCGAGCCCTTGGCATCGGCGAACTGCTGGGTGTAGGTGCCCGAGGAGCCCATCTCGGGGAACATCTTTTCCAGCAGCTCCCGCGGGTTGGTCTGGCCGAACTTGTAGGCGCCGCTGGTGATGGCCTCGGCGTAGCCAAAGCGATCTCGGTACAGGTGCTGTCGCTGGGTGGCTTTGGACTGCATCATGCCCACCGCGCCGTCAAAGTCCCAACCCCAGGCCGAGCCCTCAACGCCGGCCAGCACACGGAAGTCGCGCGAGGCGCCGATGTTTTTGAACATATCCGGGTGGTCCACAAAGCGGTAGTTCAAACCGATAGGGAAGCCGTAAGGGTTGTTCGGGTGATTGGCCGGCAAGCGTGGGTCGGTGAAGCTCTGCAACTCGCCCTTGATGCTGTCGTACCAGGTGCTGACGCTGCCGGGGTTGCTGCGCGGGATGTTGGTGTAGTAGTCGGCCTGAATGTCGGCACCCTGGAACTCGGCAAAGGCGCTCAGGTCTTTGTTGATCGTGAAACGCGCACCGGCCAGCAAGGTCACCCGTTGGGTGGCCGGGCGGGCATCGCTGTCCTTCCAGTAGTCGTACTGACAGACGCCACCGATCAAATCCCCGGGCGCGCAGCCCGGAGCCGGCGTGTTGATGCGCTTGCCGGCCAGGGCCGGGTCTTTGTAGTCGGCCGGATAGCTGCCCACATAGTTGCCGGGGAAGGAACCGGCCGAGCGCTGGCCACGCGCCGGGTTTTGCTCCAGATACCACTCGGGCAACATGTCACGCACCGCGCTGTCCTTGTAGCTGCCGCGTTTGTAGACCTCCAAGTGCGCATAGGCGTTGTAGCCCTGGGTCGCCAGATTGCCGTGGCCCACGGTGACCGAGGCCTGCTGGTCGGCGTCCAAGAAACTCTTCTTCAGATTGCGCTGCGCGCTCAGCTGCAGGCCAACACCGGTGAAGTCCTTGACGGTGATGACGTTGATCACGCCGCCAATCGCGTCCGAGCCGTAAATGGCCGAGGCGCCATCTTTCAGCACTTCAACACGTTCGATGATGTTGGCCGGGATGGCGTCGATATTGGTGAAGTTCAGCTGCAAACCATCGGCAAAACCATAGCTGGCCAAGCGGCGTCCATTCAAAAGCGTCAAAGTGCCGCCGGTGCCCAAATTGCGCAGCGACACGCCCGAGGCGCCGCTGGCCCAGGAGTTGGCGCCGCCCAGGTCGCTGATGGCGCTGCGGTCGTTATTGCTCAGATTGGCCAGCACATCGCCCACCGTCAGCGCGCCGGAGGCCTTGATCTCGTCCTTGCTCAAAACCAGCAGCGGCTGCGAGGTCTCCAAGTCGGTGCGTTTGATGTTGGAGCCGGTGACCGTCACGCGGGTCAGGTTTTGCGTCTCTGCAGCGGCGTCCTTGCTCTGGGCATGGACGAGGGGGCTGCTCAAAGCCAGGCAGGCCGACACGGCGGCCAGGGCGATGGTGTTGAGCTTGGGGCTGGGTTGCTTCATGTTCATGCGTCTCCTCGCGGGCTTTTTTAGGATCCGCTCAGAATAGAAAAACCCGACTCCAGCGTCTTGATCCCATCCGGCAGCGGGCCGACCGAAATCGGCACAAAGCCAAAAGGCGAACTCCACTGGATCGTGCTGTGCTCGGTGACTCAGTTCCACACGATCAATTGGCCTTGAGGGCGAGAGCTCTCGACCCATGGGGGACGTCAATTCACAAGTAATCGGTGCCAGCGATGTGCCCGGAGCGGAAATTCGAGTTTTTGCTTTCCCAAGCAAAGTTGACTCGGCCCGGGGGGGGGCGGGGGGGGGGGGGGGGGGGGGGGGGGGGGCGGCGGGCGCCCCGGCGCCCGGCCC
>NZ_JBMLSK010000226.1:0-2759 GCF_049240545.1 Roseateles sp.
GCTCGGACAGCGGCAGTGCCAGCTCAACGAGCACGGCGGGCATCAGCGGGATCGCAGGCGCTACCGACGCACGCACGGGCGACAAGGAAGCGGGCCTCAAGCCCATCTTCGACAAGGACAAAGCGCGCCAGGAGGTGAACGCGCAGGTGGCCGTCACCAGCGAGTTTGGCAAGCAGGCGAGCAAGTTCCTCGGTACGGAAGCCGGCAAGAAGCGAGATGCGCTTGCGGACCAGGCCAAAGCCGAAACCGACCCGGAGAAGCGTCAAGCCCTGCTGGAGGAAGCCAAGAAGTGGGATGAGGGCGGCAGCTATCGCGTGGCCCTGCATACGGTCATTGGCGGGCTGACGGGCGGCGGCGCAGGCGCGGTGGGTGCCGGTGCGGCGAGCGCAGCAGCGCCCACGCTCGAAGCGCTGCAAGCGGGCCTGAAGACGGCGCTCAAGGAGGCTGGGCTGGGCGACAGCGCCGCCAACCTCATCTCCGGTCTGGCCGGCGGAGCCACGGCAGCGACGATAGGCGCCGCGGCCAGCGGCGGCAGCACAGCGGGTGCGGCCACGGCCTTCAATGCCGATATGAACAATCGGCAGTTGCATTTCACCGAGGCTCAGAAGCTGGCGGCCCTCAAAGAGGGCAAGACCAAGCAGGAGCAAGAGCGACTGGATGCGGCGGCGTGCGCCTTGGTGCGCTGTGCCGATGGTGTGCCGAGCAGCGACCCGAACAAAGCGCGGTTGGTCGCCATGCAGACGGCGGGCGCAGGGTACTTCAAAGAGCAGCAGCAGCTCCAAGCCAGCGGTGAGTTTGTATATGACAAGCTTGATCCAACCCGCGACTGGATCACGCGTCATGGCGAAGCGGCCCAGCGCCTAGGGGGCGCCGTCAATGCGGGCGCTGGGGCTGTGGGCACGGTGGGCATGGGTGTGCTCACCATGGGCCAGGCTGTGGCCTGCCCTGCCACCGCCATCAGCTGTGCTGGGGCCGCGTTCACCGGTACCTTGTCGGTGATGTCGTATCAGCAGGCGCGGGAAGGAACTCAAGCCCTGGTGGGGGGGTACAAGTCGACCGAAGGCCAGCGGGTTCTGGATTCTTTCAATCTTGAAACCTATCCCGGCGAGCGGACCATCCTCAAGAATGTCGCCGTCGAGAGCGCCAAAGCAGGCTTAACGGCCCTTGCTGCCAAGTTCATTCCCAAGGGATTGGCTGCTGCTGAGGACGCAATAGCTCAGCGCGCGGCGGGCAGGGGCAGCGCGCCTGAAGTTACAAGCGTCTCGGGCAAGCCCGATTCGATGCTGCCGGACGCCGATTTCAGCAATAAGCCGAGCGGACTTAACGAGACCACGCCGATCAAAGACAAGTTCGGCAAGGCGCCCAACGACAGCGATCTGGCGACACACTTGTCAACTGGGGGGCCGAGCAGCAAGAGCGTTTACGGTGCTCACGCAGAGGCGGCGTATCAAGCGGAGTTGAGAGCTATCGGCGCAACGGAAATTGGCAAGCCTGTAGAGATTGCACCAGGCATTTGGGAACATCAGTACAACACATCTGATCGAATTGCTGCCGGAAAACCCCCCCTCCCTAAAACTACCTATGACGGCACTTGGACAGATCAGCAGATCCTCGACATGTCTAGGCAGGCGTCGTCTCAGGTATGGACGGAAATTCAGAGGACAGGCCTGGTTCCCCAAGACGCGGTGCAAGTAATAGTTGGCGGAGTACCGTTCCGGGTCTTGATCGCCAGAGATTCCAACGGCAAGATTGTCAGCATTTACTCACATCCAGGAAAGAAATGACAGACTACGCATCCACGTTCCCGCTTTCCTCAAGGTTCCGGTTTTCAGATCACGCAGTCTTTGCAGTTGCGACATCGCTGATTCTTTCTGAGTTGAGCGGAAGTCGTCATCAGCCCGGGCGAATACACGCTGCGATCACAGCGTTGATCGGCACAGGAGTCGCTTTGGACGGCGCTGAGCCGGCTGGCCATGAGATTGGGAAGTGGCAGCACAAGTTCATGTGCGACGAAATTCCACCAGCTCCCGTAGATGGCAGCGCCTACTTTGCATGGGTGTCGTCCGATTTTTGGGACTACGACCCGCCGTTGGTGATCTACACCAAAGTCGAATTCATGACTCTCCTCGAGGACTGCTGCCGGAACTTCGTCGCAGCTCATCCTAATTGCCGCGAAGAGTTTGCCGCTGCATTGGCCGCTAATGGCATGTCGCTTGATCCAACAGCCGAGCGGCCCTGAACGAACCTCACTAATGTGCCGTGCGTGGTACCGCCGCACAACCCCGCTGAGATATAGCTCAGGCAGGAGGTCGCTCTGTGAAGCAAGAACGTTATGAATGGATTCGAGATAGCTCCGAAGGTATGGAATTGGATGCGGTTTGGGATTACGTTATGGAAGATGCCTGTACCTTCGAAGACCGCAAAGCACTGTTCCTTCATGTGCTTGAGCGGCTGCTACGAGAAGGAAATATCAAGCTGATTCACATGGACACTGACATACCGATGCGTGGCACTGTGAAGGAGCAAATCCAGCAGTTCTCGGATGCGTTCCCGAAGACGATGGACGAGATGGATCTTGGTGAGGGCAACGGTATTGGTCTTTGGTTCCTGACGGAGCAATGCCCAGGTGGATCGGCCTGGCAAGTCCCGCCACTTACGGGTGATCAACTGCCCGAGTAGCGCTGCAGCAAGCTACTCGGCGGCATCGGCCTGAGCTTCACCCTGGGCGCCAGCCGCAGCCAGAGCCAGCAAAGCAGCAG
>NZ_JBMLSK010000227.1:0-1245 GCF_049240545.1 Roseateles sp.
GGTGCGGCACCGAGTAGTAGTGGCCCTCGAAGGCGACGTGGTAGTCGATGTTCACCCGCGCGGGCTTGAACTGCGCCAGCACCATCGCGGCGGCCGGCAGGGGCTTGAGCGCCGGCGCGTCCAGCGCCGCGAAGGCCGATGATCGGCAGCCCGGCAAGCGCCTGAACGGGCGCTGGTTCAGGTCCGCCAGCAGCGCCCAGATCGCCCGGTTCAGCTCGGCCAGGGTGTGGAAGCGCTGGTGGCGCAGCCGCGCCAGGATCCAGCGCTCGACCACCTGCACCCCAACTTCCACCTTGGCCTTGTCCTGGGGGCGGCCCGGGCGCGCGGGCAGCACGGCCACGCCGTAGTGCTCGGCCAACTCCTGCATCAGCCGGGCGGTGACGGGCTCGTAGGCATCGGGGTTGGCGATCAGCGCCCGGGGCTGATCGGGCACCAGCAGCCGCGGCACGCCGCCGATGAACTCCAGCGTCGCGATGATGGCGCCCACCCAGTCGGCGGCCGTCTGTTGCCAGGTGGCGCAGGCGTAGGTGTAGTTCGAGGCGCCCAGCACACCGACGAACACCTGGGCGCGGCGGATCTCGCCGCTGGCCGGGTCGAAGATCGGCACGGTCTGGCCGGCGTAGTCGACGAACAGGCGCTCGCCGCCGGGGTGCACCTGGCGCATTGAGCGCTTGAGCCGCTTGGCCCAGGCCCGGTACTTGTCGCAGAAGGCGCTGTAGCGGTAGGCATGCTCGCCGGCCCCGGCGCGGTACTCCTCCCACAGCAGTTGCAGCGTCACGCCGGGGCGTTTGAGCTCCTGGTGCAGCGCGGCGTACTCGGGCTCCACCCGCGTGCTGCTGCGCGGGCGCGGTGGTGGGTACAGCCTGGCCTGCAACTCCTCGTCGCTCAGGGTGCTGGCCAGCGGCCAGTCGACAGCGGCATCGCGCGCGTACATCGCGATCTCGCTGACGGTGGTCTTGCTCACGCCCAACGCGGCGGCCACCTGCCGCGTGCTCAAACCGGAGTCGGCCAGCAGTTGAAGTGCTTGTCTGATCTTGCTCATGAGGACCCTTGGTGTGGGCATCGCCTCTCCCGGCCAAAAAGCCGGGCAGCCTATGCCTCGTTGGGTCACTCAGGACACCCTCCCGGTGTCCGCGATCACAGCGGAACGCTGTCCGCCTTCAGCGTGGAACGGTGTCCGCCATCACGGCGGAATGCTGTCCGGCATCAACGCGGAACGGCGTCCGGGATCGCGCGGAATACGCA
>NZ_JBMLSK010000228.1:0-1744 GCF_049240545.1 Roseateles sp.
CCTGAGCCGCCAGCGCGGATGGCGCTGCCCACGGACCATGAACAGGTTATCGTGTGGGGCCGAGTCTTGTCGGGAGCAGAATAGCCGCAATTCCTTTGGTGCGCTCTGCCCGGCCCTGAGGTTGGCACCGATCGCGGACTGTTGCGCATTTTGGCGAGCCTTGAGCTTCCCGTTGGAGAGGTTTGTAACTTTAGACGCGGTCGGGCTTTCGACGAGGCTCTGCGCCCGTAAAGGACGTGGAGGAAGGAATGAGTGCTCTGGCTGTGCTTGATCCGCGTGCGGCATTTGTCGATGTCGGCAGCGAGAAGATGCATGTTTCGATCGGCGGAGGACTGCCTCGGGTGTTTGGCACGGTGACCTCGCAGTTGGAGGCGCTGCGGGACTTTCTGATCGAGCATCAGGTCCGCTCGGTGGCGATGGAGGCGACGGGCGTGTACTGGCTGCCGCTGTACGGCGTTCTGGAAGCCGCCGGCCTGGATGTCCGGATGGTCGATGGGCGCCAGACGCGCCATCTTCCGGGTCGCAAGAGCGACATGCAGGACTGTCAGTGGGGCTCGACCCTGCACGCTCATGGCTTGCTGCGGGCGGGGTTCGTTCCGCCGGCGCATATTCGTCGTCTGCAGGACTATGTGCGTCTGCGCGGGGAGCACATTGTGTCGGCGGCCGGGCATGTCCAGCACATGCAGAAGGCGCTGGAGCGGATGAATATCAAGCTGCACGCCGTGATCAGCTCGCTGACGGGGGCAAGCGGTCTTGCGGTGGTGCGCGCGATCCTTGCTGGCGAGCGCGATCCTGCAGCTCTACTGGAGCTGTGCGACGTGCGGATCCGCAAGGTCAAGGCCGAACGGGTCCTGGAATCGCTGCGCGGCGAGTGGGCCGACGAGCATCTGTTTGCGCTCGGGCAGGCGGTTCAGAGTTGGGACCATTACCAGGCGCAAATCACCGACTGCGACCGCAGGATCGAGGCAGTCCTCGCGCAGATGCCGGGGGGCGATGGGCCAGCGGGTGACGGGCCGGCGGCTGGGGTGGAGAAGCCTGCGAAGCCGCGGACCCGACCCGGCGTGAACACGCCGGAGATCTCCAACTTGCGCGAGCTGCTCGAGCGCATGTGCGACGGCAAGGACGCGACCACGCTGCCCGCCCACAGCGAATATACGGTCCTGCAGCTTGTCGGGGAGGTCGGCACGGATCTGACCAAATGGCCGACCGAGAAGCACTTTGCGTCATGGACCGGACTCGCGCCGGGCAGCGCCCAGAGCGGCAAGCGCCGAGCTGCGGTCAAGCGGCGCCGCAACCGCGCCGGGCAGATCTTCTGTGTGATGGCCCGCGCCCTGGCCCGCAGCAAATACATCGCCCTCGGCGGCTATTACCGACGGATGGCCGCGCGTCGCGGTGGCCTGGTCGCCAACAAGGCCCTGGCGCACAAGCTCGCCATCCTCTTCTGGCGCGTCATGGTCAAAGGCATGGACTACGTCGAAAAAGGTCTCGCCCACTATGAGGCCCAGGTCCTGGAAACCCGACAACGCCTCCTCCGCAGTCTCGCCAAACAGTTCGGTCAGCAACTCGTCCCGATCCAAGCCTCCCCATGACCCCAACCCATGTGTTCATGGAGAGGAGCGGCCAACGGCCGCGTCTCGAAGGGTGAGCAACAGTCTTGTCGTTGCCCATCCTTCGAGGCGGCGCAGGGGCGCCTCCTCAGAGGCCGTGAACTTTTGCAGTATGCCTCGACTATTGGAGTTACTCG
>NZ_JBMLSK010000229.1:0-1588 GCF_049240545.1 Roseateles sp.
AGCCCATCCACTTGTCTCACCCCGGGTGCGTGTTCAAACGACCGGAGCCACCACTGAAGCACAACGCGCATGACGAGCCTACGGGTCAGAACGGCTCGCCCCTCTCGAATTGACGCTGCAGGAGGCGGCTGGCGCCGCGCGCAAGAACCTCGCCGGCACCGTACCCAGCGATCAGCGCCGGAAGGATCGCCCAAAGAAACGATCCTTCGAGCCCGAGCGCTGCAAAACCTCTCAATCCCCCAAAGAAAACTGTCACAAACAGCGTCAGAGCCAAGAGCCCGTGAAGGGAGGCGACGGCTCGCATCTGTGCGTTGAGCCAGCCCTTCGTGCGCTTTTCGGCGGGAATTTTCTGGTAGGTGCTGAAGCGCTCAATGTCGGGTCGAAACAAGTTCTTCAGTGTCATTTTTCAGAACTCCAAAGAGACATCGGCGGAGCAGTCCCTCCGCCGATGAGTGCAACGATCAAGCGAATCCCTTGCTTCAACATGAACCTCATCATGCTGCCCACGCCGCCGCCCGTCGCCGCGCCTGCGGCGGCGGCAAGGCCCATGTTCCCCGTTGCAAAGCCTGTGAGGCTTCCTGCGACTGTTCCTGCGAAGGCTCCGACCGCAGTTGCCCATCCCGACCCACCCGATGTGCCCCAGGCGGCTACGCCACCCGCAGCGCCTCCAAATGCACCACCTGCCGCAGCGCCGGGTGGTCCAAATCCGGCGCCGATGACATCACTTTGAGAATTTGTAAGAACGTGCATGCTCGCTCCTGTAACCAGTTTGGGACCCTAAACGGGGCGGGACCCGATCCCCATATCAACCTTCGGTTCTGCGCATCACCGCAATCGCCGGCTCCAGCATCCACTCAACGATGCGGCGGCGGTCCTGCATCACGTCGGCATCGAGCGTGAGCCCGGCTTTCAGCGGTTGCGGCTGGCCGTAGGCGTCGATGTGCTGGCGCTCCAGCGCCACCACGATCCGATACAGCGGCTCGCGTGCCATGTCCCGCAGCGCCAGGTGCTGCACGCCCGGCGGCAGTTCCGTCGCCGCGAACGCGCTCTTGGTCACGCTCCGCACGGTGCCGGCCTGCAGGCCGAACTTCTGATACGGAAAGGCCGCGTAGCGCAGCCGCACCGGCTGGCCGGGTTCGACGAAGCCCACGGTGCGGCTGGGCGCAAAGAGGTGTGCCTGTAGAGGACTGTCCAGGGGTGCGAGGATCGCGAGCCGCTGGCCAGGCGCCACCGCCTGGCCGGTTTGCAGCGCCAGCGCGGTGACCGTGCCGGCGCGCGGAGCCACCACGACCTGTGTGCGGCGCGCGTCGTTCTCCACACCCTCCTGGGTCAGTGCGGCCAGACTGCGATCCACTGAAGCGAGATCGGTCTGCAGTTGCGCGGCCAGTTGGGCCACTTCGGCGGCGAGCGTCTGTCGGTCGCGCCGCAGCGCGAGCTGAGTACGACTCAACTGCTGGATGCGTGCGTCTTGGTCGAGCAGGTCCTGCTGCTGCGTCTGCACCTGGGTGGCGGAGACGAAGCCTTCCCGTGCCAGTTGCTCCAGCCGGGTCGCCTGCTGGGCGCCGAGCGCGCGCCGCCGCTGTGCGGT
>NZ_JBMLSK010000230.1:0-1201 GCF_049240545.1 Roseateles sp.
CTAGTGGATCGCACCTGACAGAAGAGTCCGTTTAAGGATTCCGCTGACGGTCGGCGCGTGCGAGTCTGGGTGATGCGCACTGGCATCACCATTGACGTCAATCCTGCCGACCGAGTTCGTCTCTTGGCGGTAGCGGCGGGTCGGAACAGCCCGCAGAAGCACGTCTGGCGAGCGCAGATCGTGTTGCTGTCGGCCGATGGGCGGGGAACCGCTGAGATCATGCGGTTGACTGGCAAGTCCAAGACCTGCGTCTGGCGGTGGCAAGCACGCTTTATGTCGGCCGGCGTGGACGGCCTACTGCATGACAAGACGCGCCCTTCGCGCATCCCGCCGCTCGGTGTGGAGGTGGCAGACCATGTGGTCGCCCTGACGCTGACCGGCCCGCCGGGCGAAACCACCCACTGGACCAGCGCCGCCATGGCCGAGGCCGTTGGGATCAGCGTCAGTTCAGTGCAACGCATCTGGCGTCGCCATGGCCTACAACCGCATCGGATGCGGCAGTTCAAGCTGTCCAATGATCCGCAGTTTGCGGCCAAGGTTCGCGATATCGTCGGGCTTTACGTCGATCCGCCTGCCCATGCGGTGGTGCTGTCGGTCGATGAGAAGAGCCAGATACAGGCCCTCGACCGCACCCAACCGGGGCTGCCGCTCAAGAAGGGGCGCTGCGGCACCATGTCCCATGACTACAAGAGGAACGGCACCACCACGCTGTTCGCAGCCCTGAACGTGCTCGATGGCGGCGTGATCGGGCGTTGCATGCAGCAGCACCGGCATCAGGAATTCATCCGCTTCCTCAACGCCATCGAGGCACACGTCCCGGCAGGCAAGCTCGTGCATGTCATTCTCGACAACTACGCCACACACAAACACCCCAAGGTTCTGCGATGGCTGGCGCGCCATCCGCGGTTCACCTTCCATTTCACACCGACGTCCGCGTCATGGATCAATGCCGTCGAGGGCTTCTTCGCCAAACTGACCAAGCGCCGACTGAAGCGAGGCGTGTTCCATTCCCTCGTCGCTTTGCAGGCGGCAATCAATCGCTTCCTTGCCGAGGCAAACGAAAACCCGAAACCCTTCCGCTGGACCAAGGACCCCGACAAGATCATCGCAGCCGTCAGGCGCGGGCACCAAGCGTTAGACTCGATCCACTAGGCTCGAAACCCAATCATCGGTAGCCGCGGCTCGGGGTGACGTGATTCAA
>NZ_JBMLSK010000231.1:0-30428 GCF_049240545.1 Roseateles sp.
AATCGGCAATCAAACAACCTATCGCTGTGTCCGAAAAAACTTGACCAGCACAGTCGTGGGTCACATAGACGGGGATGCTGCGCTTGAGAATGGCATCACGCTCTGAACTCAAACCCACCGGGTAGATGAGATCCAACTCACCCTTTTCAGTCATGTTCAGCAAGCGCCGGGTGGGGTATTCAGACCACACCAACTTGACCCTCAATTCCTTCTCCAGAGCAGCAATGAATTCCGGAAGAGGCGAGTCTGCTTGAAGCCTACCGTTCTCCACCCTGAAGCCCGGCAATCCATCAACCACACCGACCTTGAGCGTCCTGGCGGCCAGGCCTGCGTTCAAGCCAAGGAACAAGACCAGAAACAGGAACAGTGCCCTTTTCGCCATGGCGGATCTCCTTCGCTGCGAAGGTAGCTTACCAGTCGGGTCGATGCGCGAAGTGCCTCAGGGTCAGCTGCCAGAGCAATGGCCGCCGGCATCGCCGAAGGCGAAGATACGGGTGCCCACCCTGGGGCGGAAGGCGCGGCGTGCCACCTCAATTGACCACGGCCAGCTTCTGATAGGCGGCTGCCTCATGGCGGCGTTACCTTGTCGGTTTCCTCAAATAGCGAGCCACAAGCGCGCGCTGCTTGTTGTCAGTAGCGAAGACATAAGTATCTGCTTGGTCAGCTTGAGTGCGATTCATTGTGACCACCAACTTATTGTGAGAGGCTTCGTCCAGATGCTTCCCTGTGACGGCTTCGTTGGAATACGCGACAAATAGAACAGTTGGCGTTAGTGGCAGCGCGAACAAGAAGTCTGAGTTCATCTTCCCCTCATAGACCAGGGGCGTATCGCTGATGACGTAGTTGTGCTTCGCCCACTTGATTTGTTTGATACCCCATGTCGCCCCAAGAAACACTCCGTTGAGCAGTTTCGATTGAACGATGTAAGGAAGCGTTTCGATGCCGAGATCGTCAAACAGCGTCGGCTTGTGCTCGAGCAGCCAATTCGCCAAAGACACCGGGGGATCTCCCGGCTGAAGCGCATCCGCTGAAACTGGCTCATCGCCGCGCATCAGAATCTCTCGGCCGCGCAACTTCAAGTGCACCACCATTTTCGGCACTCGTATCATCTGGCAGACCAAAAAGCGCGCCCAATCACGCCGCTGGCCTTCGCTCAGCGCGTGGATGCCCTGAGTAACCATCATCTGATGCGCAATCGCTGCGGGCTCGTCTACCACCGGCCCCATGAAATCGCGTTCTAACTTGTTGTCGGGGCGCCCCTCGTCTGAGGTCTTCGAGTACAGGTGCCTCTGCTTTGCCACGGACTTCGCTTTAAACCGGCTGTCGACGACAGCTCCCCTTGACCATCGAAAAGAGGTCAGTTTCTGATCCTCGCCTGTTTCCCATTCGCGAAGCAGAAACGCTGGGACGAAATGATGAATGTCGTGAGCCATAGCGGCCAATGTAAGGGACTCAGATTCTATGGGTGGTATAGGGATCAGGTCTTGAATCTATAAGCAAGACTTGCCCCCAAGTCTTCAAGGTGCTTGCGCGCAGCGCAGCATCCATCGGGGCGACGCGCAGCGAGCCGAGTTCTTTTTGGGGTTCCCCTTCTGCATGGGCGAGGAGCGGAGAATTTGCAGGGCGTCGCGCAGCGACTTCAAGCACTGACTTCGCGCCCCTTGTCTGAGCGGAGCGTAGCGAAGCGAGTTGGGCGCGGGCCGGCGAATTTGAGCATCGGAGCGGACCCGCAGGGCCATGCGGCAGGGGCGCCTTCTTTGCCCACTTTCTTGTGCGCACAAGAAAGTGGGTCGCCCGCTGGGGCAGAGGCGGCACCGAACAAGCAACGCTTGTGACGGCCGACGAGGGCCCGGCCGCCTGCATGCGGCTGGGCGAACTCCCGGCACGGCGCGGGCAGACGCGATCCCGTTTCAATAACAGGCCATGCGCACTGACCTCAAGCGCATGCCAAATGCACCAGCGTCAAGACGCTCGCAGCCCCGTGCACGAAAAGGGCTCGTCCTTCAAACCACACTCTGCCTCGCCGCCACAATCGGCGACCGATACGGCACTTCGGCACGGTGGATCACCGAGTCCAGCACGCCTTCGAAGCGGGCGACGATGCTGCTCCAATCCAGCGCGCTGGCGGTTTGGCAAGCAGCTTCGCCCATGCGCCGGCGGCCCTGAACATCAGCCGCCAAGCTGGCTGCGGCTTGCACAAAGGCCGCGGTGTCGTCCATCGGTGCCAACATGCCGTTTTCGCCGCTGCGAATCAGCTGGGCGGCGGCGGCGTAGTTAAAGGCCAGCACGGCCAAGCCGCTGGCCATGGCCTCGGTGGTGACGTTGCCAAAGGTTTCGGTCAGGCTGGGGAACAAGAACAAATCGCCGCTGGCGTAATGCGCCGCCAGATCTTCACCCTTGCGCTGGCCGGCAAAGATGGCTTGCGGCAGGCGCTGTTGCAACTCGGCTTGCTGCGGGCCGCTGCCCACCACCACCAGCTTGGCGCGTGCATCGTTTTGGCTGATAGCCTCAAAGGCGGCGATGAGCGCCGGCAGATTCTTCTCGGGCGCGATGCGGCCCACGTACAGCACCACCAAATCATCCGGCGCCACGCCCCATTGCTCGCGCAGCGCTTGGCTGCGACGCAAGGGCGTGAACTGCTTGGTGTCCACGCCGCGCGAAACCACGGTCAGGTTCTTGAAGCCGCCGGCCTCCAGATCGCGCCGCAGGGCCTCGGTGGGCACCATGGTGTTCTGGGTGCGGTTATGGAACTTGCGCAGATAGGCCATGATGGGCTTGTAGAGCCAACCAATGCCGTAGTGCCGGCTGTAGGCGTGGAAATTGGTGCGGAAGTCGGAGCAGACCGGCAGCTTCAGATGCGTGGCCGCTTGCAGGGCCGACCAGCCCAGGGCGCCTTCGGTGGCGATGTGCACCACATCGGGCCGGTGTACCGACCAAAGCTGCACCAGCGCCTTTTTGGACGGCACGCCCATGCGCAGGTTCGGGTAGCGCGGAATCGGCAGCCCGCGCATCAGCACTTCATGAAAACGCACCGCGGTTTCGGCTGAGTCGTTGGCGTCTTGACGCGGCCGGATCAGCTGAACATCATGGTTGCGGGCGTGCAGGCCTTCGACGATACGGGCGATGGTCATGGCGACGCCGTTGACCTCCGGCGGGTAGGTCTCGGTGACGAAGGCAATGCGCAAGGAGCGATGCGCCGCCGGGTAGTTGTCAACGAGGATGCCGTCCGGTGTGTCGTGCTTCATGCCTGCATGGTGCCCAGCACGCATAACAGTTCGATGACAGCGGACTATTTAATTGCAAGCAAGGGCCTGATGCCGGCAGCCCGGCGCTTTTCAAAGCATCGATGAGCCGCCATCGTCACGGAATTTTCATGCAGGGCCGTCACCATCGCGCCACCGATGCCAAAGCGGCTGGCAAGCCCATGTGTTTGCGTCTTGCTGCTTCCGGCCTGGCGGGCAGTCTTTTTGGTTTGCCCTTTTCATTGTTTCTTTCTTTCGAGGACGCGTGTGAACAAACCCTTCCTGCCCACTCTCGCTGCCACTCTGAAAGAGCAGCGCTGGGACGACCACCGCTACTACCACCACAGCCGCATCAACCAAAGCCTGCACCTGCTGAGCGCGATCTGCTTTGTGATCGCCTACGGCATGCTGTACTTTGACCCGGCCATGGCCGCCATCTTGGCCTGGTGCGTGTCGATGACCAGCCGCCAGGCCGGCCACTTCTTCTTCGAGCCGCGCGGCTATGACCATGTCAACCAAGCCACCGACGAGCACAAGGAAGAAATCAAGATTGGCTACAACATCCAGCGCAAGATTGTGCTGCTGGCGATTTGGGTGGCCATCCCGGCGCTGCTGTGGTTCCAGCCTTCGGTCTTCGGCCTGATCCAGCCCGCCACCGACTTCAATGGCTTTGTGCATGACGTCGGCATGGCCTGGTTGGCTCTGGGCGCGGCCGGCCTGATCTTCCGCGTTTTGCAGCTGTGGATTCAGCAAGACCTGATGACCGGCGTGGCCTGGATGACCAAGATCCTGACCGACCCCTTCCACGACATCATGCTGTATCACAAGGCCCCGCTCTACCTACTGCGCGGCGAACTGATCGACCCGATGGAGCATGTGGCTCACGAAGTGCAAGCGAAGAAGCGCTAAGGCCTGGATCGCTGAAACCAATGAACAAACAAAGAGGGCTTCTTGCGAAGCCCTCTTTTTGAATCTTGATTCAGCGCTTGCGCTTCGTTCCAGCCATCAAGGCTTGCCGCCCGACTTCAGGGCTTGCCACATCTCCTTGAGCAGACCGCGCTTGATGGCCTTGTTGCTCAGAGCCGCATCCGCATCCCACCAGCCTTCAGCCTTCATCTTTTGTGCCGCCTTCACAAAGCGATGCGTGACCTCATCGAAATCCGCGTCGCTGTAGTTCAAGCTGAAGATCAGCCGGCCGGTGCCCACCCAACTGAGTGCCAAGCCTTGCTCACGCAAATAGAACTGCAGCATCCAGTTGTAGCGCGAGGGCTGGGTGTAGAACACCGTCCAGATCGACTGCATCTGCGCCACTTGCACCGGCACGCCGCCATCCTTCAGCGCCGCATTGAAGCGCGCGGCGCGGGCGTTCCAGCGATCGTCCAAGCCGGCGTAGATGGCCTGAATCGCCGGCGTTTGCAGCCGGTCCAAGAACACCTTCATGGCGCCCATCACATAGGGGTGGGCGTTGAAGGTGCCGCGGGCAAAGCAGATGTCGGCCGGGCGCTCTTCGCGAAAGCGCTTCATCAGCGCGGCCTTGCCGCAGACCACGCCGACCGGCAAGCCGCCGCCCAGGGTCTTGCCATAAGTGACCATATCGGCCCGCACGCCGAAGTACTCTTGCGCGCCACCGGGCGCCAGGCGGAAGCCCAGGAAGACCTCGTCAAAGATCAGCACAATGCCGTTCTCGGTGCAGACCTGGCGCAGCTTTTTCAACCAAGCGGTGTAGGCCGCGCGGTCATAGCCCGCACGGCGGCTGCTGTCCAACAGCTGCGAGTCGCCCGGCGCGCCGGCGTTCGGGTGCAGCGCTTGCAGCGGGTTGATCAAGACACAGGCCACGTCCTTGCGGGTGCGCAGCACCTTCAGGCTGCGCTCGTCCATGTCTTGCAAGGTGTAGGTTTCACGCGGCGGCAAGGGGTTGCCGATGCCGGGCTGCACGTCCTCCCACCAGCCGTGATACGCGCCGCAAAAACGCACCAGGTTCTTGCGCCGGGTGTGATAACGCGACAGGCGCACGGCCTGCATCACCGCCTCGGTGCCGGACATATGGAAGGACACCTCGTCCTGGCCAGAGATGGCCTTCAGGCGCTGCACGTTCTCGGCCACGCAGGGGTGGTAAGCGCCCAGCACCGGGCCGAGCTGATGCGTCAGTGCAATGCCTTCGTCCACACACTCGCGGTAGAAGTCGTAGCCAAAGACGTTGACGCCGTAGCTGCCGGTGAGGTCGTAGTAGGCGTTGCCGTCCAGGTCCACCACCTGCACGCCGGAGGAGCTTTGCAAAAAGCTGCCGGTCTTCAGGTGCTGGCGCAGATAGGGGCTGAACTGGAAGGGCACACGGTAGCTGCCGGTGAACTGCAGGTCGGAGATGGCCTCGCGAGCCTGGGCCGACATGGCAATGCTCTTGGGGCTGCTTTGCGCCAAGGACTCGGCCAAGCGCTTGAAGCCGACGCGGCGGCGGCTGACCACATCCTCGGGCGCGCCGTCCGAATTGAAGAAACGCGCCTCGTCGTAGGCGTAGCCCGGAATCCAGCCGGCCAGCCGCTTGGCCATGCGCGAGTGCCCGGCCAGCGAGCGATGCTTGGCGCGCGACAGCTCAAGGCGGCGCTTGGCGCGCGGCAAGGTCCAGGCCAGCGCGGCCAGGGCCAATGCGGAAAGTGCAAAAGTTTGATGTTCCATGGGATGGGCAAGAAGTCCAGTCCCTTATCTAAACAGCGCTGCTTGACAGCCTCATGAATATGACAATCTCTGTGCGAAAGATGCTCCAACAGGAGGATCTCAATTTCCTGCTCACCAACCGCATTCCGCGTATCGCGCTGACCCGCCTTATGGGCAAGTTCAGCCAGATCCGCAGCCCGCTGCTGGCCAAGATGTCCATCGCCGTCTGGCGCTTGTTCACCGACCTGGACCTGAGCGACGCCAAGAAACAACGCTTCGACAGCCTGCACGACTGCTTCACCCGCGAGTTGGTGCCGGGCGCGCGCCAGGTGGACATGCGCGAGGAGGTGCTGAGCAGCCCTTGCGACGCCATCGTCGGCGCCTGCGGCCGGGTGGAAGGCCGCCAGGTCTTTCAAGCCAAAGGCTTCCCTTATTCGATGCAAGACCTGTTCGGGCCTAGCCAAGACACCTCCGCCTTTCAAGACGGCATGTTCATCACCCTGCGCCTGACCTCGGCCATGTACCACCGCTTCCATGCACCGCAAGACTGCACGGTCGAGCATGTAACCCACATCGCCGGTGACACCTGGAACGTCAACCCGATCGCCTTGAAGCGGGTCGAGCGCTTGTTCTGCCGCAATGAGCGGGCGGTGCTGCGCACCCGGCTGAAGAGCGGCGAGCCGATTGCCATCGTGCCGGTGGCTGCCATCTTGGTGGCCAGCTTGCGCCTGCATTTCCTCGACCTCTTGCTGCATGTGGACTACCAGGGCGCCAACGAGCTGCCCTGTCAGGCCAGCTTCAACAAGGGTGAAGAGATGGGCTGGTTCCAGCATGGCTCCACCATCATCGTCTTCGTGCCCAAGGGCTTTGAACTCTGCCCCGGCGTCAGCACCGGCACGCAGATTCGCATGGGGCAGGCGCTGCTGAAGCATCAGTCGCCGCAGGCCTGAGCACGAGTTTTGCGGGGTTTGGTGAAAGGTCGCTCCGGTGACCCGGCCCGCCGCCGTGCTCATGGTGCCCGGGTCGGGCCACCTACGGGTTTGGTTTTCGCCACCGAAGCAATGCACCTCGGTCGCCATGCAAGCGCACTGCGGCCCGGGCAGCTGCCGGGCGATTTGTGAGGGGCTGAGCAGCGCAGCAGCTTGGGGTGCGCGCGCAGCGCGCTTCAATATCTGACTTGGCGCAGCATGTTTGAACGAAACGAGCGCAGCGAGTGCAGTGAGTTCTGCGCCGGCCCCAAGCTGCGAGCAGCGCAGGGAAGTCGGCACGCAGTGCCGACCCCCGAGCTATGAGCCCGGCGGCTGCTCGGGCTGCAGTGCCCAGCCTCGCGCCCGAGAGTCTTCAGCGCTCAGCCAAGGCCAAACGCAGCGCCAGTCCAATGAAGACCGTACCCGCCAACCAGTTCAAGCCGCGCTGAGCGCGGGTGGAGCGCTTCAGCACTTGGCTGAGCGCGCCGGCAAAGTAGGTGATGGAGCCGAAAGAGATCAGCGTGGCGACGATGAAGATCAGCCCCAGCTGAGCGATCTGCCAGGCCACCGGGCCGTTTTGCGCGGTGGCCGCATCGTCCACAAACTGCGGCAGCAAGGCCAGGAAGAAGAACACCACCTTGGGGTTGGTGAGATTCATCACCACACCGCGGCTGTACATCTTCCAAGGGCTCAAATGCAGTTGCGCCTGCTCGGCCAAAGGCCCGACCGGCGCGCGCAAGACCTGATAGGCCAAATACGCCAAATAGGCCGCGCCCAGCAGCTTGAGCACGGTGAAGGCCAAAGCCGATGCGGCGAACACCGTCGCCAAACCCAGCGCAATCGCCGCCGTGTGCACCAGCAGGCCGGTGCATAGGCCCAGCACCACATAAAAGCCAGCACGGCGGCCCTGCATGGCGGACTGCATCAGCACGAACACATTGTCCGGGCCGGGGGTGTAGCCCAGCAGCAAGGCCACGGAGAAAAAGGTCAAAGCGATATCGAGGCTGAGCATGGGGCGGTTGGGTCGAAGAAAGAAAGGGCGTCGCCAAAAAGCGCGAAGGCGCCGATTGTCGCCGTGTCGACCTCAGCCCACTCCGTTCACTCCCCCTGGCCGCCAAAGCTGCTGCGGCTTGCGCAGAAGCGATGCCGCGTCAAAGACTGGCCTCAGCACAAAGGCGCCGTTGGGCCTGCGGTCGGCAGTCGCTGCAAAGTGCCCATACAGGGCATTCGCCATCTCGCCCGATAGAGGCAGAACGTACAAGCGCACGCAAATGAGCGCCCAAAAAAGGATTCGGAAGGACGGCCCTGGGTCTCGAATATTTTTATGCGAGTTCACAGGCCCAACCCCTCAAATAAGGGGGGGCTTGGAGACGCAGGCAAAGCTACAGTGCCCGCGTTAAATTCTTGTTGGCCATTTTTCTTAAGCAAGCATTCGGCGCCTTCAGTGCCATTTATCCAGGGAAAAGACGATGAATCAATTGCTCAATAGGACTTTTAAGACCGTCGCCCTGTTGGGCGCATTGGCCACGATGGGCGCGGCGCAAGCCGGTCCGACCCCTACGCTCAAGAGCGTGAGCGGCGGTCTGGGGGTGCTCGATACCAGCACCGGGCTGGAATGGGTGCAGGATTGGAACCTCGCCAAGACCAGTGGCTTCGACAGTGATGGCCGGATGACTTGGAGCCAGTCCGTCGCTTGGATCGCCAAGCTCAACACCGAAAAGTACGCCGGTCACAGCGATTGGCGCCTAGCCAAATCGGATTACTGCGGGGGCTTTAACTGTACTGGCAGTGAAATGGGTCATTTGTTCTACGAAGCACTGGGCGGCAAGCCGGGTCAGAGCATCCTGAATCCAGCCGGGGATAGCCAAGCAGAAATGGACAATTTGAAGCTGTTCAAAAACGTGCAGTCCTACTACTACTGGTCCGGTACTTCGTACCCGTCGGATTCAGGCGGCGCGTGGGGCTTCGGTACGAGCGACGGCTACCAGAGCTACGGCGGCCGGGGCAATAGTTTGTACGCGCTGGCTGTGCGCCCCGGAGATGTGACCGCCGCGGTGCCGGAGCCACAAACACTGGCCTTGACGCTGATGGCCTTGACCGGCGCGCTGTTGGCACGTCGGCGGCGGGCACTTTGAGGCTTTGACGCTTCGAGCCCTTCGGGTCTTTTGAGGGGTTTGGGGCGTTAGCCCCAATCGACTTTTTTGCGCCCCGATGGCCCGCTACGAATAGCTGCCGATTTACAAGGCCGCGCTTGACTTGCCGGTGCATATGGAGAAGCTTGTGGCCAGCTTCTCGCGCTACCTTAAGTACACGTCGGGCACTGTGTTCGGATGTACTGGCTCGGGAGAGCTGGTACCTCCGCTTACCCTTTAGCGATGGGTTTGAAGCTTTGCGGCGAATGCCCGGTATGGGCACCTTGCTGCAGTTCAGTTTTGGGTCCCGAATGACCTGCACTGCCGAAAGCAGCCGGCTAGCCAAGCAACTGCGCAGACACGCTGAGGAGAGCAGCAACAAGCAAGCGTCAGCATCAAGCCTTGCCATGCTCGATCCCTATCAACTCGCGCCCATCTGTCGCAAAACTGTGTAGCGCTCAGGACTCCACCCGCAAGGGAGCCACGGCGGGAATGATGATCTCGAAGCGGGCGCCCTCGCCCGGCGCGCTGCTGACCTCGATGCTGCCGCCCAGCACCGAGTGCACGATGTTGTAGCTGATGTGCAGGCCTAGGCCGCTGCCGCCCTGGCCCAGCTTGGTGGTGAAGAAGGGATCGAAGACGCGCGCCAGATGCTCGGGGCTGATGCCTCGGCCGTTGTCGCTGAAGACCAGGCGGATCCGCTCGCCTTCCAAGGCCTCGGCCGAGAGGTTCAGCTGCCCTTCGCGCCGGCCCTCCAGGCCGTGGATGACAGCGTTCAGCACCAGATTGGTCAGCACTTGGCCCAGCGGGCCGGGGAAGCTGTCCAGGCTCAGGTCTTGCGGCACCTCCAGGTGCAGCACATGGCCCTCGCGGCGCAGGCGGTTGCCCAGGGTCTGGGCGATTTCGGTGCACAAGGTGAGCAGCTGGAACTGGCGGCGCTGCTCCGAGGTTTGGTCCACCGCCAGCTGCTTGAAGCTGGTGATCAGCTGAGCCGCGCTGTCCAGGCTGCGCACCAGCAAGAGGCTGGACTCTTCGTTCGCCTGGCAGTGCCGCTCCAGCTCCGAGCGGCGCAAGCCGCCTTCGGCCAACTGCCGGGTGAAGGCGCGGCCCCGGTCCAGCAAGGTGCTGGCCACCAAGAGGCTGTTGCCGATGGGGGTGTTCAATTCATGCGCCACGCCGGCCACCAAGGAACCCAGGGCCGCCATTTTTTCCTGCTCGACCAGCTGGGTCTGAGCCGTCTTCAGTTGCCGATAAGCCTCGGCGTTATCCAGCGCCACCGCCGCATAAGCGCCGAGGGTTTCAAGAATCGCCAGATCGTTGGCCTGGAAGGCATGGCTGCGCTCGCTGAGCATGAAGATCAAGCCCACCACCCGGTCCTTCAGCAGCATGGGCGCATAAATACCGGAATGCACCTGGGCTGGGTCAGCGCCACTTTGCAGCACGATGCGGGTGGGGCCCTCTTGCCTGTAAAGCACCCGGCTGTCTCGCTCGATCTGGTCCACCCGCTGGGACTTGCCACTCAAGACCGCTTGCACTGCCGGCATCTCCACAGCCTCCAAGCTACGCACATAGGGCTTGCAAGCCTCGCCTCTGTGAATGACGAAATCAAAGGCCACGGTTCGCGCCGGCCAATTCACCAGCCCCAGACCAAAGACGTCACCTTCAATCAGCTCCCCGACTTGCTGGTAAATCGTGCGCTGAATCGACGCCACGTCCAAAGACCCGGTGATCTGTCGCCCGAATTCACTCAACAAGGCGATGTCATGGCGCGCTTTCTCGGCGGCTTCGCTGGATTGCAGCGCCAACACGCTTTGTGTTTGCGCCAACTGCTTCTCCAGGGCCAGTTGGCTCGCTTGCTCTTGCAACTGCTGGGTGCGCGCCGCCACTTGCTGCTGGAGCATTTGGCGCGTGCGGTGCAAGCTGCTGACGCGCCAACGGTAGGCTGCGGCCAAGCCCAGCAAAGCCATCAAGACCAAGCTTGTGTACCACCAACCGGTACGCCAAAAGGGTGGCGACACCACAAGGTTCAACATCATCTGTTCTTCACCCCAAACCCCGTCCGGATTGGCGGCTTTGGCCAGCAGGCGGTACTGGCCGGCATCCAGATTGGTGTAGGTGGCCACGCCGGAATTGTCTTGGCCGTAGATCCAGTCACGGTCAAAGCCTTCCAGCTTCCAGGCATGCCGCACCTGGCTGCGCTGGTTGAAATGCAAGGCCGAAAGAACAAAGCTCACCATGGTTTCGCGGTGGCTGATCTTGACCTCTTGCGCCAGGTGCAAAGGCCCAGTGATCCCAAGATCCGCCAAGCTGAGTTGCGGGCCGCTGGCGCCCAAACGCCCGGCGCTGGCCGAGGGTGGACTGGCCTCGGCCGCCAGCGATTGATTGAACACGCGCAGATCACTGAGCACCACGCGCGGCGCCTGCTTGTTGTCAGCCAAGACCTCGGGCTTGAAGCGAACCAAGCCCTTGCCTCCGAAATAGAGCGAGCCGTCGGGGCCACGGGCGCTCGCGGCAAAATTGAAGCCCCCTTTGAAATGGCTGCTGGCAGGATAGAAGCGAGCGCGCTGTGTATCGGGCAAAAACTCCGTCAAGCCCTGCTCGCTGCCCAACCACACACTGCCCGATGCAGCAAGCTCCAGCGACTCAAAGGCCCCGCTGGGCATGCCCGGCACCTCGGACCAAGCTTTGTATTGCCAGCCGTTCGGCCCGCTGGCGATCAGTTCAAACAAGCCCTGTTCCGAGGCAACCCAGATGCGCCCACGGGCGTCCTGGCGCAGTCCATAGACCGCCAAATGCGCCGGCTTCGCCACGGCCGCATTGCCTTGCACCGGCTGCGAGAAGCTGTCGGTCAGGGCATCCCACAGATGCAACCCCCCTTTGGTGCCCACCCACAAACGGCCGTCACGATCTTGCAAGAGGCTGTCAACGACGGCATGGCGAAGCGCCTTCGGATCGCGTGGTTTGGCCGTATAGCTGACGATGCGCCCGCTGCTTTCGACTCGAAACAGCCCCTGAGAACTGCCCACCCACAGATCACCGCTGTCCATGCGCAGCAAGGAGCTGACGGACACATCCCCCAAGGACTCGGGGCGCAGGTCGATCGTTTGGCTGCGTTGCTGCTTCGGGTCAAAACGCTGCAACCCGCGTTCGCCGCCAACCCAGAGCTGTCCATTGGGCTCACGCAACAAGGCCTTGATATGCGTCAGGGGCATTTGCTGAGTGCCGATGCGCTGCACATCGCCGCTCGGGAGATCGAGTCGATTCAGTCCGCCGCCATAGGTGCCCACCCAAGCTTGGTCAGCCCCCTCAAAGACGACAGCCATCACCGTGTCATTGGGCAGGCTCTTGGCGTCACCGGGCACGCTCAGGTAGGTAGCAAAGCGCCTCCCGCCCAAATCAGCCAGACTGACGCCACGGGACAAGGAGCCCACCCACAATGCGCCACTGCGATCCTGCATCAAGGCTCCCACCGAGTCTTCGGCCAAGCTGGCCTCCACGGCCGGCAGCTTGACAAAGGTGTCCAGTCGACCGCGACCCGTCTCTTCGCCCGAAGCCTCCTCGCTCCAGCGATACAAGGCTGGGCGACTGAAGGCGCCGACCCACATCGCCTGGTCGCGATCGCGCATCAAGCTGTAGATGCGATCCTTGGGCAGGTTCAAACGCTGGGCCAAGGGGTCAGGTCGCGGCGGCCCTTGATCCTGCAGGCGCCAAGTCTGCAAGCCGCCGATCATGCCCACCCACAAGCGGCCATGCGCATCCTGAGCTAGAGCCGTGACTTGCAAATCGATGGCCCGCATCGCGTCTGCCCCCAGGCCATTGAGGGTGCCGAACTGAACCAGCAATTGACCTTGCGCGTTGATTCTGGAGACTTCGTGGCTTTCAGCGACCCACACGCCCCCCTGGCCATCGGGCAACAAGGCGCGAATGGGGCGCTTGAAAGCCAGTCGCTCGTCCCCCGGCTTTTGCCAGGCTATGAATCGCTGCTCGGCCGTGTTGAACATCAGCAAGCCGCCGACGGTGGCCACCCACAGGCGCTGCGGCCCGGCGGGCGCCAAAGCCATCACACGCCGCTCGCCCAGGCTGAAGGACTCCGGCATGGTCTGACGCTGAATCTTCTCGGTCGACAGCGGCATGCGGTCCAGACCACTCCGGGTGCCGATCCACAACACCCCCTGCTCATCCTCCAGCAAAGCCTCAACCAAGCCATGGCTGAGCGAATCGCTGCGTTCTGGGATGGGTTTGAAGACCTTGACTTCATGCCCGTCCAGCCTCGCCAAGCCCGAGGTGGTGCCCAGCCACATCAGACCATGGCGGTCTTGCAAAAGGCTGAGGACGGCGCCGCTGGGCAGACCATGCTCCACGCCAAAGTGAGAAAAGCGCAGCTTGTGCAAGGCACTGGCCCAGGCAGCCTGGCTGGGCATCAAGCTTGCGAAAACGAGCGTTAACAGCCAGAGGGCCACGACCCTCGGCATCGCCAAAGCCCCGAACCCACTTCGCCCTGCCGACCCCTTGCGCTTCACCAATTGAGTTTTCCTCTTCGCCAAGCCGGCGCTGACTGCGCGGCCACCGGTTTTCTCGCGGCGCGGCCAAGCCTTGCGCCGCCTCCCAGCATAAGGCTACACAAGAGGAACGCTCAGCAAGGCTTGAAATTGCAGGCCTTCAGACCTCAAACCCAGGCAAGCCGACATGACCCGCCGCCGATCCAGCCAAGCGCGGCCTATCAGAAGCACGCCTGGCTCGGGGAAAGCAAGGAATGGAGGAAAGTAGCTGGCTGAATCTTTGAGGGTCTTGAAAGCGTCACACCCGCCCATATAATTCGTTTGCTAGCACTCGCACCCCGCGAGTGCTAACGACTCAAGAGACCCAGCCCGGCTGGGTGTCCCAGGTCTCGAAATTCCCAGGCCGGGTGGCTGGCAGATCCTGCTGGCGCCCAGTTCAACGAAGTCCCGAAACTCTCTAGGAGATGTGATGAACCTGCGTCCTCTGCACGATCGCGTGATCGTTAAGCGCCTCGAACAAGAAACCAAGACTGCCTCGGGCATCTTCATCCCTGACGCCGCCGCTGAAAAGCCGGACCAAGGTGAAGTGCTGGCCGTCGGTAACGGCAAGCGCAACGACCGTGGCGACCTGATCGCCCTGAACGTCAAGGTCGGTGACCGCGTTCTGTTCGGCAAGTACTCGGGCCAGACCGTCAAGGTCGATGGCAATGAACTGCTGGTGATGCGCGAAGAAGACCTCTTCGCCGTTGTTGAGAAGTAAAGCTACTGCGCGACGCGCTGGCGTCGTTGGGCGGTGCTCGGAATCCTCACGTGCAGGAAGCACGTTCCGGTTCCTGTGCTCCGTCCGCCTAGCCAGCACGCCGCTCGCTACGCTTTCTTTCTCAACAACTGATTGTTAAAGAGAGCGTGGTCCTTATTCACGAATTTGGAGAATTTTCATGGCAGCAAAAGACGTAGTTTTCGGCGGCGAAGCCCGCGCACGCATGGTTGAAGGCGTGAACATCTTGGCCAATGCGGTCAAGGTGACCCTGGGTCCTAAGGGCCGCAATGTGGTGCTGGAGCGTTCGTACGGCGCGCCTACCGTGACCAAGGACGGTGTGTCCGTGGCCAAGGAAGTCGAGCTGAAAGACAAGCTGCAGAACATGGGCGCGCAGATGGTCAAGGAAGTGGCTTCCAAGACTTCTGACAACGCCGGTGACGGCACCACCACCGCGACCGTGCTGGCTCAAGCCATCGTGCGCGAAGGCATGAAGTACGTGGCCGCCGGTATGAACCCAATGGACCTGAAGCGCGGCATCGACAAGGCTGTGACAGCCCTGGTCGCCGAGCTGAAGAAGGCCTCCAAGGCCACCACCACTTCCAAGGAAATCGCTCAAGTCGGCACCATCTCGGCCAACAGCGACGCCGACGTCGGCCAGATCATCGCCTCGGCGATGGACAAGGTCGGCAAGGAAGGCGTCATCACCGTTGAAGACGGCAAGAGCCTGAACAACGAGTTGGACGTCGTCGAAGGCATGCAATTCGACCGCGGCTACCTGAGCCCTTACTTCATCAACAACCCTGAGAAGCAAGCCGCTCTGCTGGACAACCCGTTTGTCCTGCTGTTCGACAAGAAGATCTCCAACATCCGCGACCTGCTGCCCACGCTGGAGCAAGTGGCCAAGTCGGGCCGCCCGCTGCTGATCATTGCTGAAGATGTGGACGGCGAAGCGCTGGCCACCTTGGTGGTGAACACCATCCGCGGCATCCTGAAGGTTGTGGCCGTGAAGGCACCTGGCTTCGGCGACCGCCGCAAGGCCATGCTGGAAGACATCGCCATCCTGACCGGCGGCAAGGTCATCGCCGAAGAAGTCGGCCTGACTCTGGAGAAGGTCACTCTGGCCGATCTGGGCCAAGCCAAGCGCGTCGAAGTGGGCAAGGAAAACACCACCATCATCGACGGCCTGGGCGCTGCAGCTGACATCGAAGCTCGCGTCAAGCAAGTGCGTATCCAGATCGAAGAAGCGACCAGCGACTACGACCGTGAAAAGCTGCAAGAGCGCGTGGCCAAGCTGGCTGGCGGTGTTGCCGTGATCAAGGTTGGCGCGGCCACCGAAGTCGAAATGAAGGAAAAGAAGGCCCGCGTTGAAGACGCCCTGCACGCCACTCGCGCTGCTGTCGAAGAAGGCATCGTGGCCGGTGGTGGCGTGGCTCTGCTGCGTGCCAAGCAAGCCGCTGGCGCCATCAAGGGCGACAACGCTGACCAAGACGCCGGCATCAAGCTGGTGCTCAAGGCCATCGAAGCCCCGCTGCGCGAGATCGTCTACAACGCCGGCGGCGAAGCCAGCGTGGTGGTCAACGCCGTTCTGGCGGGCTCGGGCAACTACGGCTTCAACGCTGCCAACGACACCTACGGCGACATGATCGAAATGGGCATCCTGGACCCAACCAAGGTGACCCGTACCGCGCTGCAGAACGCCGCTTCGGTCGCTTCGCTGATGCTGACCACCGAGTGCATGATCGCTGAAACACCGAAGGACGACGCTCCTGCCGGCGGCATGCCTGGCGGCATGGGCGGCATGGGTGGCATGGGCGATATGGGCATGTAATGCCTGCGGGGTCAGGACTTGCCCTCATCGGCAAGACCCGGCCCCCATCGCTCGGCGATTGAGCTGCCGATCGGTGAGATTGTTCTCACAAGAAAAGGGGACCGCTAAAGCGGTCCCCTTTTTTTGCGCTATTGCATCGCAAGATGCGGATGAACGCCAGCCATCCCTTGACGGCCGATAATCAAGTCCTCTCAGGCCCCGCCTCCTCCATGTCCATCCCCCCCCCCAATCTTCAATCCCTTCTCGAAGAAACGCTGCAAGAAGCGCCGGCCTTGAGTCGCCATTTGCTCAATGCCATTCAAACGGCGCTGGACTCTCGCACCCAGTACTTCCCGCTGCATGAGGGCTGGCGGCGCATGCGGGTACGCTTTGCGCAAGATTTTGAAGCGGCCTTGAGCGCTCTTCTTCAAAGCGCCGGACAAGGGCACGACCCTTTACAACAGCAACGCCCGGCCATGGGCCTGGACTCCTTGTGTCTGGTGGACGAACGCCAGGCGCTGCAGGATGTGGCGGTTGCTCATGTCGTGCAGGCTATCGAGGAGCAATCAAGACCAGAGCTGCATCAACTCGGCAACTTTTTTGCCGCCTTGCGCGGCACGGCCCGCGCACGCAAGAACGAGAACCCGCTGCGGCCGGCGCTGTTCTCTCAAGCGCTGTTGGTGGCGCTATCCAGCGTGGAGATGGAGGCGCAGCGTCGGTATGAGCTGATGCAAGTGGCCGCCACGCCCATGGCTCAGGGCTTGCACCGGATCTACAGCCAGCTGTGCGCCCGCCTTCGCGCTGCCGAGTTGAGCCAGTTGGTGGCCAGCCACGCCGCGAGAAGTCAGGATGCCGACGCAGCCCACCGCTTTGCCCTGGCCAACCGGCAAAGCGAACCCGCGACCCTGGATGGCTTGGCGCGGCGCGTGCAGGAACACAACACCCGAGCGCCAGCCGCAGCTCCAGCTGCAACGCAGGGGCAAGCACCGGTTTTCATTGCCAAAGCCGGGCCCGATATGCTGAGCCGCCTGTACGACCAGATCCTGGCCGATCCTCGACTGCTGGCGCCGCTGAAGGCGCTGCTGGCAAGGCTGCAGGTAGCGGTGGTGCGCCTGTCTCGTGCCGACTCCAGCCTCTTGCACCGCCAAGACCATCCCACATGGGCCTTGTTGAACCGTGTTGCGGCACACGGCATGGCTTTTGATCGCGCTGACGACGAACAGTTTCAAGGCTTTTTGCGCAGCATGGATCTCGAGGTCCAGGGCTTGATTGACGCCCCCCTGCCCACCGCCCTCTTGTTTGAAGCCACGCTGACGCGCGTGGATGCCCTGCTCAACAAACAAGCGCAGCAACGCAGCGAACGCAGCGCGGCGGCGCTGGCTTCACTGGAACGCGAACAGATGCGCAAGCAATGGCTGGGCTTGTTGCGCGAGCAGATCAGGGCGCAAATCGCCGACGCGCCGCTGGGGCGCCGGTTGCGTCAATTTCTCCAAACCACCTGGGTTGACGTCATCGTGCAAGCCATGGTGCTGCAAGGACGCGAGTCGGCGGCCGCCATGCAACGCATCGAATGGGTCGATGCACTGTTGGACAGCTTGCAAACCCCCAGGGACGAAGCGGCCCGCCAAGCCTTGCGTAACGGCTTGCCCCGTCTGATCGATGAATTGCGCTCGGGCTGCGATGCGCTTGCCCTGCCCACGGAGGCTCGAGAGCCTGTGCTGCAAGAGTTGATGCAGCAGCATGCTCGAGTGCTTCGCGGCCTGCCAGCATTGGACGCGGGCGATACCGTGCCGCAGGCCTTGCACGATGCAAAAGAGCAAAGCGAGCTGAGTCAGGCGGAATTGCTACAGAAATTGCTGGACGAACGCGAGTCCCAGTTGCCCGAGCACTGGGCTCATACCCGTGTGGACCGGGGCGAACTACCGACCGTCCCGGTGCAGCAATTCGACCAGGATGACCAGCGAGCGGCCCTGGCCGCCGTCAAGGCCTGGATGGACGCGGTACACATCGGTGGCTGGTACCACCTCTTCATTCAGAGCGATTGGCTGACCGCGCAAATCGCCTGGATCAGCGAGAGCCGCCAGTACTACTTATTCGTCGGTCAAGACGCTGATGTGCGCCACTCCCTGACCCATGCGGCCTTGGAGCGCCTTTTGGCCAACGGCCTGATCACCGCCCTGGACGAAACCAGCTTGCTGCAACGTGCCGTGGATACCTTGATGCAGGACCTGGAGAAGCAAGGCTGAATAAGCCCGTTCCAGGCCCTTCAGTCTGACTTAAACAGGTGGCAAGGTCGGCGCGGCGCTGGATTCAGCCGCTGCGTCATTCGCTTCGTTGGCTGCTGCAGCAGCGGCCGCAAACTCGGCTTCCGTCACCACACGCGCCGCCTGCACCCAGGCATGCAGCGTCTGCGCCACCTTGGCCACGCCCAGTTTTTTCAGCGCCGAAAACAGCGTGACAGTGATGTCCGAAGCTTCGGTTTCCAACTGCTTCATGTAAGCACGGGTACCAAACAAGGCAGCGTCGGCGTCCTTGCGATTGAGCTTGTCGGCCTTGGTCAACAAGACCAAGAGCTTGACCTCACCCGAGCGCACGCGCGGCTCAACGAACTCGAGCAACTGCTTGTCCAAGTCGGTCAAACCCAGGCGTGAATCCACCATCAACACCACACCAGAAAGACTGCGGCGCACGGCCAGATAGTCGGCCATGACTTTTTGCCAGCGCAGTTTCGCGGCCTTGGCCACCGCGGCATAGCCATAGCCCGGCAAGTCGGCAAACCAGGCATTGGCCGCGTCTTTAGGCCCAAGTTCAAACAAATTGATATGCTGCGTCCGTCCAGGTGTTTTGGAGGCGAAAGCCAATCGTTTTTGCTGAGCCAGCGTGTTGATGGCAGTGGACTTGCCGGCATTGGAGCGACCGACGAAGGCAATCTCGGGCAACTCGCTCGCCGGCAGATGCACCAACTCGCTGGCCGTTGTCAAGAAACGGGCCGTGTGGGTCCATCCCAACACCACCTTGTCCGATGGCGATGTCTCAATTTCCGCAGAATGCTGCGGCACAGAAGAGGTGTTGGTCATGAAGTGTTCTGGCTGAATGGATTGCCATTGTAAAATCTTAAAGTTGCGCTTACCGAATCTATAAATTCATGACTAAGACTGCTGCTCTCCTGTTGTCGAGCCTCCTGCTTGCCGCTTCGGCTGCACATGCCAATGAGGCCAAGGCCCCCTCCAAGCCAGACCTGGTCAAAGGTCAAGCCATCGCGACCCAGGTTTGCGCCGCTTGCCACACGGCAGACGGCTCGCGCGGCAGCCCGGCCAACCCCATCCTGCAAGGCCAGCACCCTGAATACCTGGCCAAGCAATTGGTCGAGTTTAAGTCGGGTGCCCGCAATAACGCGGTCATGAAAGGCATGGCCTCGACGCTGTCCGACGAGGACATCAAGAACGTCTCCGCCTTCTATGCCAGCAAGACAGCCAAGGCCGGTTTCGCCAAGAACAAGGACTTGGTCTCGCTGGGAGAAAAGATCTACCGCGGCGGCATTGCTGACCGTCAGATCCCCGCCTGCGCGGCCTGCCACAGCCCGAACGGTGCGGGCATGCCTGCCCAGTACCCCCGCCTGGCCGGTCAGCACAGCGACTACACCGAGCTGCAGCTGAATGCCTTCCGCTCGGGTACACGTGCCAACAACGCCGCAATGACGGGCGTCGCCGCCAAGATGAACGACCGCGAGATCAAGGCCGTCTCCGATTACATCGCCGGTCTGCGCTGAGTCCACCCGGCGCCTGTCTCCAGCGCCTCGACCGCCGAGCCTCGTCTGGCTTCAAATCCTCTAGAAGGCCGGTGATTCTCACCGGCCTTTTTTCTTGGTCCCTGCAGTAGAACCCGATGTCCAACGACACCCCTCCCCTCAGCGAGCCAGCCCGCGAGCCTGTCGGCAGTCCAGCGCCTGCCCCCCAAATAACGAGCGCCTCGGGCAGCCAAGTCTGGCGAGAGTTGATCGATCTGCTCGCCTCGATGCGCTTTGCCATCGCCTTGCTGACGGTGATCTGTATTGCCTCCGTCATCGGCACCGTGGTCAAACAGCGCGAGCCCCTGAACAACTACGTCAATCAGTTTGGCCCCTTCTGGGCCGAGTTGTTCGGCAAGTTTGATCTCTACACCGTCTATGGCGCCTGGTGGTTCTTGTTGATCTTGGCCTTCTTGGTCATTTCGACCAGTTTGTGCATTGCGCGTAACACCCCCAAGATCATTCAAGACCTGAAGAATTACAAGGAGCATGTGCGCGAGCAGTCGCTGCAGGCCTTCCATCACAAGGCCCTGGGGCATTTGCCTGTGGCGCCGGAAGCGGCCTTGAATCAGGTGGCCAGCTATTTGAGCGCCGAGGGATGGAAGGCCAAGGTGCAAGCGCGCGAACGCGGCGTGATGGTGGCCGCTCGCAAAGGCTCGGCCAACAAAATCGGCTATATCGCAGCGCACTCATCCATCGTTCTGATCTGTCTGGGCGGTCTGCTCGACGGGGACTTGCTGGTGCGCGCCATGATGTGGGCGCAAGACAAGACCATTTACCAAGGTGGCGGCCTCATCAGCGAAGTCAAGGCAGAACACCGACTGGGCCCGAACAACCCCAGCTTCCGCGGCAACCTGATGGTGCCCGAAGGCGGCCGCGCCGCCACCGCCATTTTGTCCATGCCCAGCGGCGTGGTCCTGCAGGATCTGCCTTTTGACGTGGAGCTGAAAAAATTCATCGTCGAGTACTACGACACGGGCATGCCTAAGCTGTTTGCCAGCGAAGTCAGCGTACGCGACCATGAAACCGGCGCCATCACCGACGCCACCATCAAGGTCAACGAGCCCTTCATCCATCGCGGCATCGCGATTTACCAGAGCAGCTTCGAAGACGGCGGCTCTGACCTCAAGGTCAAGGCCCGTCCCATGGGGCGCGCAGATGTCCCCAGCGGACCCACATTCACGATTGAAGGCAAGGTCGGCGGCAACACCGAGTTGAAGAACGACGTTCAAAAGCTGACGCTGGAGTTCGCCGGTCTGCGCGTTATCAACGTCGAGAATATGGGCGGCAACCCCGCCGGACCGGGCAGCACCGACGTGCGAAAAGTCGATTTGGTCACTTCGCTGCAAAGCCATCTGGGCAGCGGCGCCAAAACCAAGACCGAGAAAGTTCTGCAGAACATCGGCCCCTCCTTCAGCTACCGCCTGCGCGACGCAGCCGGACAGGCGCGCGAGTACAACAACTACATGGTGCCGGTGGAACTGGACGGCAACCGGGTCTTCCTGGCCGGTGTGCGCGACACGCCGACCGAAGCCTTCCGCTATATGCGCATTCCTGCCGACGAGCAGATGGGCATGGATGGTTGGATGAGCCTGCGCGAAGGTCTGATGAACAAGGCCTTGCGCGAACGCGCTGCACGCCGCTATGCCGAAGCCGCCACGCCGAACGACAAACCGGAAATGACCCCGCAGTTGCAAGCCACGGCGCACCGTGCGCTGGCCTTGTTTGCGGGTGCCGAACGCATCAAGCCCGAGGACAAGAACAGTAACATCCCCGGCGGTTTGCCCGCGTTGTCACAGTTCATCGAGACCGAAGTGCCCGAGGCCGAGCGCCAGCGTGTCTCAGAAGTGCTTTTGCGCATCCTCAATGGCAGCCTGTTCGAGCTTTACAAATTGAGTCGTGAAGAGGCCAAGCTGCCGCCCCCCAAGGCCGACGCCGCCACCCAGGCCTTCATGACGCAATCGGTCTTGGCGCTGTCGGACAGCATGTTTTACCCGGCCCCCATGCTGCTTCAGCTGGACGATTTCAAGCTCTTGCAAGCCAGTGTCTTTCAATTGGCCCGAGCGCCAGGTCAGAAACTCGTATATCTTGGCGCCATTCTGCTCACCATCGGGATTTTCGCAATGCTCTATGTGAAGGAGCGTCGCCTGTGGATTTGGTTGGAACCAGCGCCGGGCCAGAGCGATGCGACCCGCGTTCGCATGGCGCTGTCCAGCACCCGAGAGACGCCCGATACGGGCACCGAATTTGAGCAGATCAAGCTCGATCTTTTGAAGGAAGGCGTATGAATACCGCCAGCAACACTGTCAACCCCGCCCCGCAGTCCAGCCCCAGCAGCAGCGTCCACATTGGACGACCCGGCTACTTCGCCAGCCGAAACTTGTTTGACTGGCTGTTCGCCGCATTGATCATCGGTGGCGGCATCTTCTGCTTCTGGCGCTACGGCGCCTCGATGGACGGGTATGAAGAAGGCATCTTGATCTTCTCTATTCCCTCGCTGATCGCGCTGGGCTGGTTCTGGCGGCCGCTGCGCCTGCTGATGATTACCGCCGGAGCGGCGAGTTTGCTGGCCATCCATTTGTATGGGCAACAAACCGATGCATTTGGGGCCGATTTGGCGGCCGCCGACAAGGTGTTTTTGCTCAAGTACGCGCTGTCCAGCCAAAGCGCGATTCTGTGGATGAGCGTGCTCTTTTTCATGAGCACGCTGTTCTATTGGGGCGGTTTCTTCACCAAATCCGGTGAGAACAGCGCCGCCGAGGCCATCGGCTCGCGTCTGGCTTGGGGTGCGACTTTCATGGCCTTGATCGGCACCTTCGTGCGCTGGTTTGAAAGCCATCAAATCGCGCCGGACATCGGCCACATCCCCGTCAGCAATTTGTACGAAGTTTTCGTGCTGTTTTGCTGGATGACGGCGCTGTTCTATCTTTACTACGAAGCAAGATTCAAGACCCGCGCCTTGGGCGCCTATGTGATGCTGATCATCAGCGCGGCGGTCAGTTTCCTGCTTTGGTACACCGTGGCTCGCGAGGCCCATGAGATTCAACCGCTGGTGCCGGCACTGCAGAGCTGGTGGATGAAGATCCATGTGCCCGCCAACTTCGTCGGCTACGGCACTTTTGCCTTGGCCGCCATGGTGGGCATGGCTTACTTGCTCAAGACGGCGTCTCAACGCGCCCTGCTGATTGGTTTGATCGCGCTGCCGATTGGCCTGATTGCGGCGATTCTGGCCGCTCGTTTCTTCATCGCCGATTTGCCAGCCGAAACCATCCAAGGACTCGACGGTTGGGCGCGCAAGATGACCGGGCTGCTGGTGTTCTTCGCCGTCTGTATCGCCTTGCGCAAGCCACTGACCGAGCGCCTGCCAGCCTTGGCCACGCTGGAAGACCTGATGTACAAGTCCATTGCCCTGGGCTTTGCCTTCTTCACCATCGCCACCATCCTGGGCGCCTTCTGGGCCGCGGAAGCTTGGGGCGGCTATTGGAGCTGGGACCCCAAAGAAACCTGGGCCCTGATCGTCTGGCTGAACTATGCGGCCTGGCTGCATATGCGCTTGATGAAGGGCCTGCGAGGCACTGTCTCGGCATGGTGGGCCTTGTGTGGCTTGGTGATCACCACCTTCGCCTTCTTGGGTGTCAATATGTTCCTGTCGGGTCTGCACTCTTACGGCTCGCTCTGAGCGCGCGATGAGTCACCGGCCGCGTACGCCTCCTGCTCGCCAACGCCCCATGGTCCGGCGCGGCTGGGCGGCTGGTGCGGCCCTGATCGGGCTGTTGTGGGCCGTTTTGGCCAGCACAGCCCTCCAAGCAGCACCGCTGCGAATTGCCACCGGTGAATGGCCGCCGTATGCAACGCAGTCGCGCGCCGACCAAGGCATTGCACTGGAGATTGTCAGGCGCGCGTTTGCGCTCTCGGGCTATCAGGTGGAGTACCACTTTCTGCCCTGGACCCGGGCGCAACAAGAAACCAAGGCCGGCCAGTTCGACGCTTCGGCCTACTGGGGCGCATCCGCCGAACGAAAGCGCGACTTCCTGCTCAGCGACAACGTCTTGACCGAGCAATGGCTGATCGTTCATCGCCGCGCCCTGCCCTTGCAGTGGAGCGAGTTGCGGGACTTGAAGGGCTATACCCTCGGTTTCATTCGCGACTACACCTACACCCCGGAGTTTTGGCAACTGCTCAAGAGCGGTGAGCTCAAGGGCGACAACACGCCGAATGATCTTGCCGGTCTGCGCAAGATGCTGCTGGGGCGAATGGATGCCATGCCGATGGAGCGCAATGTGGCCTGCGATCTCTTGGGGCGTCATTTCAAGCCCGCCGAGGCGGCTCAGATTGCGGCTCACCCGCGCGCATTCACCGACAGCTTCACCACCCACCTCATTCTTCCGCCGTCTGTGCCGCGTAGCGCCCTTTTGCTGGCGGACTTCAACCGCGGACTCAAGCGCTTGAGGGACAGCGGAGAACATGCGGCGCTCTTGCGGTCGGTGGCCTGCCCCGAGGGTTGGAATGAAGGGCGCTGAGCCCAGGGCGATCGCGCTCAAGTCCGCTAGCGGCTTCGCCTCGCCAAGGGAAAGCCGGGTCTGAGCAAGATTTGCGGACAGGCCGTAAGCTTTGCACCCGCTGTCACGACTGATCAGCATTGCCAACTGAAGACAAAGGGCTGCCATGCGCCGCGCTGACTTGCTTTCTGCCTACGGATCTGGGATTCCTGGCTCCGACATCACCCCACAAGAGGTCTATCTGCGCCGCCGCCAATGGCTGCAGCTGATGGCCAGCGGCAGCGCGGGGATCGGCTTGGCCAGTTGGGCGGGTCGCGAGGCGCTGGCGCAAACCAGCGGCGGCGGCTTGAGCAAATTGCCCGGGGCTCGCAGCAATGTTGCCGGGGCGATGACGCTGGACAAGCCCACCCGCTACCAAGACGCCAGCAGCTACAACAACTTCTACGAATTCGGCACCGACAAGGCCGATCCCGCGCGCAATGCCGGTTCACTGCGAACCCGCCCCTGGACCGTCAGCATCGAGGGCGAAGTGGCCAAACCCGGCGTGTTTGACCTCGACAGCCTGCTCAAGCTCAGCCCGATGGAAGAACGCATCTACCGCTTGCGCTGTGTGGAGGGCTGGTCGATGGTGATTCCCTGGGTGGGTTACTCGCTGGCCGAGTTGATCAAAAAGGTCGAGCCCACCTCCAAGGCCAAGTTCGTCGAGTTCATCAGTCTGGCCGACAAGTCGCAGATGCCTGGACTGCGCAATCGTGCGCTCGATTGGCCCTATGTGGAGGGTCTACGCATGGACGAAGCCATGCATCCGCTGACCTTGCTGGGCTTTGGCATGTATGGCGAGGTGCTGCCGAATCAAAACGGCGCGCCGGTGCGCTTGATCGTGCCCTGGAAATATGGCTTCAAGTCCGCCAAGTCCATCGTCAAGATCCGTTTTGTCGAAAAGCAACCCATCAGCAGTTGGACCCAAGCCGCACCGCAGGAGTACGGTTTTTACTCGAACGTCAATCCGAAGGTCGACCACCCACGCTGGAGCCAGGCGAGCGAGCGACGCATTGGCGAAGACGGCCTGTTTGCCAAGAAGCGCCCCACCCTGATGTTCAACGGCTATGAGGCCCAGGTCGGGCAGCTCTATGCGGGCATGGATCTGAAGAAGAACTATTGATCGAACGCGCCATGGGAAGAATCCATGCCATCGGCTTGCACCCTGCTGCCAAGCCGATGGTGTTTGCTCTGTGTTTATTGCCCCTGGCTTACTTGATCTGGGGGGCTGCCGCCGGACAGTTGGGCGCCAATCCGGCCGAGGCCTTGATCCGGCAGTTGGGGGAGTGGGCCTTGCGGGCACTGTGCCTGACGCTGGCGATCACCCCCCTGCGAAGCATTTTGAATTGGCCTTTTTTGGCGCGCTTTCGCCGCATGCTGGGTCTCTTCACCTTCTTCTACGCCAGCCTGCATTTGCTGGCCTATGGCTGGCTGGATATGGGCCTGGAGCTGACCGACATTGGCCGAGACATCCTCAAGCGGCCTTTCATCCTGATGGGTTTTGCCGCCTGGCTCTTGCTGCTGCCACTGGCCGCCACTTCGTTCAATCGTGCCATCAAGGCCCTGGGCGCCAAGACCTGGCAAAAGCTGCACAAGCTGGTTTATCTGATCGCCGGCATCGGCCTGCTGCACTTCTTTTGGATGCGTGCGGGCAAGCAGAATTTTGGCGAGCCGCTGCTGTACTTGGCCCTCATCGCCGCCCTGCTCGGCTGGCGCTTGATGAAAGCGCTGCGGGCTTCTTGAGCACCGGCGGGCCGAAATTCGGCTCGACTGAGATAATCCGGGGATGAATGAACGTCCCGTCGTCTTGATCACCGGCTGCGCACGCCGCCTGGGTCGCAGCATGGCGCTTGATTTGGCCCGCCACGGCTATGACATCGCCGTGCACTACCGCCATTCGCGCGCCGAGGCCGAAGCCTTGGCCGGCGAGTTGCAGGCACTAGGTGCGCAAGCGGCCTTGTTCGGCGCCGACCTGGCTCAAGAGTCCGACTGTGAAGGCCTGGTGCCCGCCGTGGTGGCGCACTTCGGCCGCCTGGAAGCGGTGGTCAACAACGCCTCCCTGTTTGAATACGACGACGTCGAGAGCTTCAGCTACGCCTCGATGGACTTGCATTGGCGCGCCAACACCGGCCCGGCCATCGTGCTGGCCCGCGCGCTGCGTCGTGCCTTGCCCTCGGCTGAGGCGCGTGCCTGTGTCATCAATGTGCTGGACCAAAAGCTCTGGAACCCGAATCCAGACTATCTGTCCTACACCCTCTCCAAAGCGGCGCTGGAAAGCGCCACTACCTTGCTGGCGCAAGCCCTGGCTCCGCAACTGCGGGTCTGCGGCGTGGCGCCCGGCGTCACCTTGGTCTCGGGGCCGATGGCCGACAGCGAATTCGACCAAGCCCACCGCATGACGCCGCTGCAACGCTCCTCCACGCCCGAAGACATCGCCCAAGCCGTGCGCTATCTGATCGAGGCCCGTGCTATCACTGGCACGACCTTGCTGGTCGATGGCGGCCAGCACCTCAGCGCCCAAGCGCGCGATGTCATGTTTCTCACCGCCCCCGCCACGTCGGGCCACTGAATCCCCTTACCTCATCGCCTTATGCAAAGCTCTCTCGCCCACCCTTCCCTGCTCGACTGTCGCCGCCTGTTTTTGCGCAATTACGAGGTCAATATCAATATCGGCGTGCACGACTTCGAGAAAAAAGGCGAGCAGCGCGTGCTGATCAATGTGGATCTCTACATCCCTCTGCGCCTGTCCACCCCGCAACATGACGAGCTACACGAGGTGCTGGACTACGACTTCATCCGCAGCAGCATCGCCGAGCGGGTCAGCCAAGGCCATATTCATCTGCAAGAAACCCTGTGCGACGACGTGCTGGCCTTGATGCTCAAGCACCCGATGGTGAAAGCCGCCAGCGTCTCGACACAAAAGCCCGACGTCTACCCCGACTGCGACGCGGTCGGCGTGGAAGTGTTTGGTCTGAAACCCGAAGCCGCCTCCCAAGCATGATGAACCCTGAAATTCTCGAAGCCGCCGCCCCCACCGAGGCGGCCGCAGAGCCCGGCGCAGAACCGAGCGCCAAGGCCTCGCTGGCGATCAACAAGCTGTCCAAGCGCTTGCACCGCCAGGTGGGCCAGGCCATCGTCGACTACAACATGATCGAAGAAGGCGACAAGGTCATGGTCTGCCTGTCCGGCGGCAAAGACAGTTATTCGCTGCTCGACATCTTGCTGAATATGCAGCAACGCGCGCCGATCAATTTCGAGATCGTCGCCGTCAACCTCGATCAAAAGCAGCCCGGTTTCCCCGAGCATGTACTGCCCGAGTATCTGAAGAGCCGCGGCGTGCCCTTCCACATCGAAGAGGCCGACACCTACTCCATCGTCAAGCGCCTGGTGCCCGAGGGCAAAACTACCTGCTCGCTGTGCTCGCGGCTGCGCCGGGGCAACCTCTACCGCGTGGCCGAGGAGTTAGGCGCCACCAAGATTGCGCTGGGCCACCACCGCGACGACATCATCGTCACGCTCTTGCTGAATATGTTCTTTGGCGCCCGCATGAAGGGCATGCCGCCCAAGCTGGTCAGCGACACCGGCAAGCATGTGGTGATCCGCCCGCTGGCCTATGTGGCCGAGCCCGATCTGGTGCGCTGGGCTGCGCATCGCGAATTCCCCATCATTCCTTGCAATCTCTGCGGCAGCCAAGAGAACCTGCAGCGCGTGCAGGTCAAGGCCATGATCAATGACTGGGAGAAGAAGTTCCCCGGCCGCATTGAAAACATGTTCACCGCCATGGGCAATATCGTGCCCTCGCACATGATGGACCGGGACCTCTTCCCCTTCCAAACGCTCAAGGCCACCGGATTGCCCGATGCCAACGGGGATATCGCCTTTGATGAAGAGGAAAGCTGCGCGCCACCACAGGCTGCCAGTTCGGTGATCACCTTGCACCGCGACAAAACCACGACCGATTGATCACACACGGTCAAACAAGCAGGATCAAAATGGGCGTCAAACCCAAGGAGACTCTGATGAAGACGCAACGTCGCATTGTCTTGGCCGGATTGGCCGGCCTCGCCGTGCTGGGCCTCACTGCATGCAGCGGGCCGTATATGGTTAGCAGCGAGGTCGCCAGCTTCGGGGCTTGGCCTGAGGGGCGCAAACCGGGCAGCTTTTTCTTTGAACGCCTGCCGTCCCAACAGGCTGGCGGTGAACGCGCCGAGTTGCAAACGCAGGCCGAAGACAGCGCCCGCGCGGCGCTCTTGAAGGCGGGCTTCAGCGAAAGCAAGGACGCCAAGAGCGCCGATGTGCTGGTCTCTTTGGGCCAACGCATCCGCGCCCAAGACTACGCGCCCTGGGATGACCCGCTTTGGTGGCGCTGGCATGGCAACTACAACTACTGGCGCTATGGTGCGCCGGGCCGCTATGGTTATCTGTACCACCCGTCCGACCTGATGGACAGGCGCTACGAGCGCTCCGTAGCGGTCTTGCTGCGCGACCGAGCCAGCTCCGAACCGCTCTACGAGGCCCGCGCCAGCAATGAAGGCTCGGTGCCGGGCAATAGCGCCCTGCTGGGCGCCATGTTCCAAGCGGCGATGAGCGACTTCCCCAAGGTGCGCCCCGAACCGCACCGAGTCAGCGTCCAAGTCATGCCTTGAATCAGCGCAGGCCGGCGCCGCCCGCTTGTCACTGGCCTGCAGCGCAGCACCGCCATAATTGCGGCTTCTCAGACGGAGCCGCAACTCTTTTATGTCGCTGAACATTGTCATCATGGCCGCGGGCAAGGGTACCCGCATGAAATCGGCCTTGCCCAAGGTCTTGCACAAGCTGGCCGGCCGCTCGCTCTTGCGCCATGTGCTGGACATGACGCAGGGCCTGCAAGCTGAGCGCAATGTGGTGATCACCGGCCATGGTGCCGAAGCCGTGGAAACCGCTGTGGCCGGCCCCGGCGTACAGTTCGTGCGCCAGATGCCCCAGCTGGGCACCGGACACGCCATTCAGCAGGCCGTGCCGGCCTTGCCAGAAGACGAAGGCACGACCTTGATCCTGAACGGCGATGTGCCGCTGATCAAACAAGCCACTGCACAACGCCTGGTCGAAGCCTGCGACGGCAAGGCTCTGGTGCTGCTGACCATCCATCTGAGCGACCCGACCGGCTATGGCCGCATCGTGCGTCAGGGCGGCCAGGCGGACGGCAACGTGCTGGCCATCGTCGAGCACAAGGATGCAAGCCCTGAGCAACGCACCATCCGCGAGGGCTACACCGGCATGATGGCCGCGCCCACCGGCGCGTTGAAGCGTTGGGTCAGCCAGCTGAACAATCAAAACGCCCAAGGCGAGTACTACCTGACCGATATCGTCGCCATGGCCGTGGCCGAAGGCGTGCCGGTGCTGGGCATTGCCGCGCCGAACGAAACCGAGGTGCTGGGCGTCAACAGCCCGGTGCAACTGGCCGATCTGGAACGCCGATTCCAGCTGGAGCAGGCCGAAACCCTGCTGGAAGCCGGCGTGCGCCTGGCTGACCCGCGCCGCTTTGATCTGCGCGGTTTGCTTCAGTGCGGCCAGGACGTGGAAATCGACGTCAACTGCGTGTTTGAAGGCACTGTCGTCTTGGGCGACAACGTGCGCATCGGCGCCAACTGCGTGATCCGCAATGCCAACATCGGCGCTGGTGCCCGCATCCATGAGTTCACCCATATCGACGGCGAGAAGGCTGGCGGCGCCAAGGTCGGCGCCGGCGCCCTGATCGGCCCCTTCGCCCGCTTGCGCCCCGGTGCCGACCTGGGTGACGAGGTCCATATCGGCAACTTCGTGGAGGTCAAGAACTCCACCCTGGCCAAGGGCGCCAAGGCCAATCACCTGGCCTATCTGGGTGACGCCACCGTGGGCGAGCGCGTCAACTACGGCGCTGGCTCCATCACCGCCAACTACGACGGTGCCAACAAACACCGCACCGAGATCGGTGCCGACGTCCATGTCGGCAGCAACTGCGTGCTGGTAGCGCCCATCACCATCGGCGCTGGCGCCACCATCGGCGGCGGCTCGACCGTCACCA
>NZ_JBMLSK010000232.1:0-2117 GCF_049240545.1 Roseateles sp.
GAGCTGCACCTCACGCAGCCCAGCCCTGGCAGCATCACCCTGCCCTGCATCGCCCACAGCCTGGCGCAGATCAACCGCTTTACCGGCCACGCTTGCCGGCCTTACAGCGTGGCCGAGCACAGCGTGCTGGTCGTGCAGATCATGGAGCGCGATTTCCGCGTCACCTGCCCGCATGCCCTCTTTGCCGGCCTGATACACGACGCCCACGAGGCTTTCTGCGGCGACATGCACACCCCAGGCAAGCGGGTGATCGGCCCCGCCTGGGATCGCTTCGAGGCCACGCTGGCCCGGGCCGTGCGCAGCGCCTTCGCCTTGCACAACGCCAGCGCCATGTGGGCCGAAACCATCAAGCAGGCCGACCTCATCGCCCTGGCCACCGAAAAGCGCGACCTCTTGCCGCCCTGCCGCACGCCCTGGGTGACCCTGGAAGGCATCGAGCCGATCGACTGGCTGCGCCTGATGGACGGCCACCGCGAACAGATGAGCTGGACCGACTGGCGCCAGATTTGGCTCGACAAGGCCAACGAGCTCGACTTCGCCCGCAACGAGGCCATGGGCTTGAGCGTGGACACCGAGGCAGCCGCCACATGAGCCGCCCAACCCGCCAATGGACCCTGGCCGCGCTGCGCGCCGAATGCACCGTCGAGGTCGGCGACTGCTGGGAGTGGCAACGCTCCATGAGCGGCCCAGGTGGTCGCCAGCCACAGATCAACGTCGGCGGCCTGCCCCAGTCGGCCTTCCGCCTTGCGCTGGCCCTCAGCCGCGGTTTGCACAGCGTGAGCCAACTGCCCGCTGGCTTGGTGGTCTGGCGCACCTGCTGCAACTGGCGCTGCATCAACCCCAAGCACCTGGCCAGCGGCAGCACCGTCGATAAGCAGAAGGCACTGGCCGCGGCTGGCGTCTACAAGCAAGACGCCGTGCAGCGCCTGCGGCGGCGAATGCAAGTCAGCCACCGCAAGCTCACGCTGGACGACGCACGCCGCATCCGTGCCAGCACGGACCCCATCAAGGTCATCGCCGCGCGGGAGGGGGTCAGCGCCTCCACCGTCATCGGCATCCGCCGCGGCCGCACCTGGTGCGAATCCCCGGCCAGCAGCGACCCCTTGAGCGCCCTGGCCGCCGCATGGCAAGTCAGGCCCAGCCGGCCCAGCAACGACCCCACCGACGAAGAGCAAGCCGCATGAACGCCCTGCAGTCCGACCTCATCCTGGCCGCCGTCGAGCGCGCCAAAGGCCTTGGCACGATCCCGCGCGACCAAGTCGTCGCCGTGGTCGCCCAGGCACTCCGCATCAGCGAGGCCCTGGTGCGCCAGGCCATCGAGCAAGAAGAGGCCAACGCATGCGCCGCCTGATCGCCCTTCTGCTGGCCGCACTGGCCACCCTGCTGACCGCCTGCGGCGGTGGCGACCCCGAGGACAACCCCGACGTCGACACGCCCCGCGTTGACTGCGCCAAAGAGCCCGAGAAATGCAAGTGACCACCACCCACACCGAGCTGCTCACCTGGCACCGCCTGCCGGGCAAGCTGCCCGACGCCGACACCACCGTGCTGGTGGAAGCCCAGCACGCCGAGGAAGTCTGGCCGGGCTACCTTGACGGCACCACCTGGCGCTGGGCCACCGGCCTGCCCGTCACGGGCAAGGTGCTGGCCTGGGCCGATATGCCGGCGGGCGTGAAGGGGGTGGGATTTTGAGCACGGCAACCTGTACCAACAGCAGCGGCGCACCCGCTGCCGTTGACCTCGATGCCATGGTGCGCGAGATCGAGAAACTGCTGGCCAATGAGCCATGGGCCAAGTTCATGACCGAGAACGGAACCCCGCCCAGCGAGTGGGTGCTGTTCATACCGTCCAAGCTGTTCGACCAGGCATGGCAGGCAGGCATGCCGCTGCCTGAATACGTGCGGATCAGCGCGCTGCTCGATCAACCCATGGCCATCAAACGATCAGCACTGCCATGAGCGCCAAGCCCCTCACGATCATCCAAGCCCCGCCCCTGCTGGTGGCGCGCGAGCACGCCGCCCAAGCCCTGGGCGTCAGCGAGCGCACGCTTGAGGGCCTGGTGCGCGAGGGCAAGCTCGCCCCGCCGCGCAAGATCAGCGCCGGCCGCGTGGGCTGGCT
>NZ_JBMLSK010000233.1:0-3950 GCF_049240545.1 Roseateles sp.
CGGCCACGGTGTTCGCGCCGGCATACCTGCCCGTGGTCAACGGCATGTCCAAGGACTGCCGCGCCTGGGCAGTCCATCCGGCCGAAGACCCCGCTACCGAGTCGATCCCCGGCCGCGAAGGCTGGCGCTGCCTCGGCTGCCGGCACATCCCACAAGACCCGAGCGTGATCGAGCGCGCCAAGCAAGCGGAGGTCGCATGATCCTCGCAATCGACCCCGGCCCGACTGAGTGCGGATGGGCCCTGCTGAGTGGCCGGCGCCTGCTGGAGTCTGGAGTCCTCGGGCTGCACGAGATGCTGGCCGCGCTGCGAGGCACCTGCACATCGCCCGAGACGCGCGTCGCAGTCGAGATGATCGCGTCCTACGGCATGCCGGTAGGCGCCGAAGTCTTTCAGACCTGCGTCAACATCGGCCGAATGGTCGAGACGTGCGCCGAGCGCGGGCGCGAAGTGCAGCTGGTGACCCGACACGCGGTGAAGATGCACCTGTGCGGCAACACGCGAGCCAAGGACAGCAACATCCGCCAGGCCTTGATCGACCTGCTGGGGCCGCCCGGCACGAAGGCTGCGCCCGGCCCGACCTACGGCGTCAAGTCGCACGCATGGCCCGCGCTGGCCGTCGCTGTGACCGTCGCAGGCCTGCAGCCGGAGGGAATCACCCGTGCAGCCTGACAAGCAGCAGCACAAGCAGTGCCCATTCTGCGGCGCACACGGTCTTTTTGTTCTGCAGGAGCCGCGATGGGGATCTGTCCAGTGCAGTGATTGCGAGGCGCGCGGCCCAGAGGTCCGGGTTCAAACGTGCCGGGCGATCCAGTATCCCGGCCGGCCGCCTATCAACCCCGACAACACCGGCCCCGAAGAGTGGGCAGCCGACGCCGAGGCTCGCGCTTGGGCGGCATGGAATAAGCGACATGAAGCCTGACCAGCCCGATCTATTCGCCCCCAAGCCGCAGCCCGTCGAGCCTCGCCTCGGCGACTGCTTCCTCTGCTGCGGCGAGCGCATGTGCGACCACCCCGAACTCTGCTACCCGCCCCAACTGCCCGAGGAACGCCGCCTATGACCGCAATCAACACCTTCGGCGCCTACGTCGAGACGCGCCTCGCCGCTTGGGGCCGGGAGTTCGCCCTGCACCGCGACTGCGAGTATCTCGGGCACCAGAGCAAGAACATGCTCCAAGTGCTGATCGAGCATCACGGGGAGATGCCGCCGCGGCCGACCGGCTACAAGCCGCTGGAAGTCGACCAAGAGGCGTTTCAGGTCGAGGTCATGATCAGCGAGCTGGGCATCACTCGGCCCAAGGCGGCCAACGTCCTGCGGGCATGGTACGCGGGCCGCGGTCGGGTGCAGGTCGAGCGGCTGGAGACGGCATGCGAGCTGATCGGGCACAAGATCTCCCGCGCGCAGTATCGGGCGCTGCACGACATCGGATTCGCGCACGTCGAAGGACAGTTCATGGCGCTGGCACGCGCCGCTTGACGTGGCAGCCGTAGGGTGCTGAAATTGCGGCACGCTGGCGGAATTGCCGGTGAATCAATCCCAAGAAGCCCTGCCATCCGGCGGGGCTTTTTCGTTTCTGCAGCCATGGCGCACAAAGCGCCACCCGCTGGCCGGCGAGTGCGGGCCGACTTCACGGACAACCCCGGCAGCCGGGGCGCGGGCCTCCCGCGTCTGCGGACTGGTTTCGACTGCTGTCCCGTTTCCTCTGCAGTCGGCCTAAGTCTCCACCTGCGTGACCCGGCAAACATTCGAGATCGCCCATGGATTACCTCACGCTGGCATTCGCTGTTGTTTCCGGCGCAGCTTCTGGCGGCGTCACTGTCGCCATCTGGGTGCTCAAGGCGCAAAAGCGAATCCACGGCCTGGAGCTTCGGATCCAGCGGCAAGAGGACAAGGCAGTCCAAGAGCCAAGGTTCGAGAAGGAGATGCGCGATCTTCGATCCTTCATCGCCGACCTTTTCCACGAGCTTGAGCAGGACTTGGAGCCCTTCAAGCAGGCCGTCACGATCCTTGCCGATCGCGAGGGCCTGAACGTCACTGACTACAAGCGCGTCAACGCACGGCTCAAGCCGCGTGCCGACTGACCGCCATGAAGACCTTGCCAGCCTGCTGAAAGCGCTGCGGGGCACAAACACAACGACAGTCCAGATCAACGCCGGCGGCGTTGGGGTCTGGCTGTGCACCACTGCGCTGGCCATCGTCTGCGCGCTTGCCATCGTCGGGGCTTTCCTGTCCCGCGAAGAGGCGAGCCGACGCGACGCGGAGATCCGCGAACTGCGGGCCGAGGTCAAAGCGCTGAACGACTACCTCGCGGCGATCTACATGCAGGCGCCGCACTTGCGGCCAAAGGCTGACGAATGACCAGCAAGCGCCCGATCATCATCATCACCCCGCCGCCGGTGAACTCCCGCATTTATGCGAGCGAGCGCCAGGCCAACACCGATCGCAAGTTCGGCAGCGGCAGCAGCTACTACCTCGCGCACTTGGACGACGGCGGCACCGTTCGCCCGCTGCTGTTCACCGAAGACCAGATCGCCGTTGCCCTTGATCGTGCTGCCAACAATCCCGAGGACGTGGCACCGGCCGCGCGGCTGCCGTTCTCGCTGTGGCTGCGCAAACGCTTGGGCCTGCTGTGAAAGGCACAACGAAGGTCATAGGCGGCGGCGCGGCTGCCGTCATTCTCGGCGCATCCGCTCTGCTTGTGACGCAAGAGGGGCTTGTACTGAGCACCTACGCTGACCCCGTATGGGGCGAGCGTGTGCCCACTGCATGCGTCGGCGAGACCGGTTCGCATATCCGCATGGGCCAAACCTTCACGCGCGAGCAGTGCATGCAGATGCTCGGCCGCCGCGTCGAGCTGTCGTGGTCGCGCATCGAGCGCTGCCTGCATCGGCCGGTGCCGGTCAACGTGGCGGTATCGCTGGTCGATCTTGGATACAACGTCGGCGAGCAAGCCGTCTGCAGCAGCACGATGGTTCGCCAGATCAACAGCGGCGAGCCGCCCGCGGTCTACTGCGAGCAGTTCCGCCGCTGGGTCTTTGTGGGCGGGCGAGACTGCCGCGACCCGAGCAACAACTGCCGAGGCATAGTGACGCGCCGCGAGCACGCGCGCGCGCTGTGCTTGGGTCAAACGCCCGTGCCGGGCTAACTGGAGGCCACATGCGCTACCTGATCCCCCTGACGCTGCTGGCCCTTGCTGGCTGCGCGAGCACGCCGGATGCCAATTACTCGGCCTACATCGAAGCCAACGCCCGCGCTCAGCAGCAGCAGGCCGCGCAGCTGGCGACGATCGCCGATGCTGACGCCTGCAACGGCGACGCCACCTGCGTCGTGGCAGCCAAGGCATTCGCCGCAATGGCGGTGCAGGGCGCTGCCAGCCGGCAGGGCGTGAGCCAGTACGTGCGCCAGCGAGGTGCCGCCGAGAACGTCGGGCTGGCGCTGCTGGGCGCGCTGCCTGCGTTGGGTCAGACGTATGCCGCGATCGACGCCGGCATTCGGCGCGCTGCCACCGAGTACGTATGTGGGCGGCGACCTGATCAGCGGAACGCAGCACATCGGCGACACCGTGGGTCGCGACCAGATCAGCGGCAGTCAGCACCTGGGCGACTGGCGCACCGGCGACAACATCGCCCGCGACACCATCGGCCGCGACCGGACGGACTACGGCAACGGCAACCGACTGGACTCGCCCGGCCCGTTCGACTTGAACGACGTTGGCAACCGCGGCAACCGATGCACAGGCATGGACTGTCAGACGGTTAACCCGCCTGATCCTGAGCCGGAAGAGTGAGTGACCTTCACATGCGCAACCTGCACGCACTGGCAGCCCGATCGCTACAGGTGCGGGAGACAGACAAGTGAGCATCCTTGCATTCCTGTCTGGGGATGGGACGGCGCGCGCTGCATGGATCACAGCGGGCGTGCTGGGCTCGACCCTGCTGCTGAGCTTGAGCG
>NZ_JBMLSK010000234.1:0-15490 GCF_049240545.1 Roseateles sp.
CCCTCACTGGGCCGCCTCGCTCAAAAACTTACACCACCTCCTGGGACATCACCCCCTCACGCGTTCACACACCCCCAAGAGCATGCAAGATCAGCCTCCACCACCGCAGTCCACCCCCGGGGCTGACGCTGAAAAGGCATGATGCTTCAGACAATCCGCCGCATTGCCTCAGAGACCCTGCCCCATGCCTGCCCTCCTGTCCGTTCCTGCTGCAGTCCCCCTGCTTTTGCACCCGCCGATTGCGCCCTGGCTGCAACGCGAGGCCGGTGGCTGCCGGCTCAGCCTGCTGAGCGAGCGCGAGCAGTTCGACAGCGTCTATCTGCGCAGCCAGCCGGACAATGAAGAACAGCTGATCCCCATGCACTACGCCGGCCGCTGCGCCGAGTTGCATCGCTGGGAAGCGTTTTTGCCCTGGGACGGTGGCAATGCGCTGACCCTTTATGCCTTCAAGGTGCTGGCCGATGGCACGCAGTACTGGATGGCCGCCGACGGTGCGCATGAACACCTGCCGCCGGAAGACCGGCACTTTCGCATCCACCCCAGCCAGCAGCCGCCGGCCTGGGTGCGCGATCAAGTTTTCTACCAAATCTTTCCGGATCGCTTTTACCAAGGCCGGCCGGCCGCCGACCGCGCGGGCCAAGCCCTGCCCGGCCAAGCAGGTCGCGTGGTGGTGCAGCCGGAATGGCCGCAGCAGCAGGCCCCGGTGGACGCAGACAACGCCGCCAACAGTTTTTACGGCGGCGATCTGCCCGGCGTCACTGCCAAGTTGGACTATTTGCAAAAAGACTTGGGCATCAGCGCGGTCTACCTGAACCCCATCTTTGCCTCCGGCAGCAATCACAAATACGACAGCGACGATTACACCGAGGTCGACGAGCACCTGGGCGGCAACGCGGCGCTGGAAGAACTCAGCGGCGCCCTGCATCAGCGCGGCATGCGCTTGCTGCTGGACGGCGTGGTCAACCACACCGGCGTCAACCACCGCTGGTTCAAAGAAGCCAAGGCCTCACCGGACTCGCCCTACCGCAGCTTCTACCTCTTCGATGCGCAGGGCTATCACTTCGGCTGGAAGGGTTTTGACTCGTTGCCGGTGCTGAACTTCGCGACCCAAGGCGTGCAAGACGCCGTCTACGCCGCCCCCGACTCGGTGCTGCGCCGCTGGCTGCAAGCGCCCTACAACATCGACGGTTGGCGGCTCGACGTCATCCATATGTTGGGCGAAGGCTCGGGGGCCACGAACAACAGCTTCTATCTCAAGGAGTTCCGCCAAGCCATCAAGGCCGAGAACGCCGAAGCCTATGTGCTGGGCGAGCATTTCTCCGAGGCCACCCGCTGGCTGCAGGGCGAGCAAGAAGACGGCGCGATGAACTATTACGGCTTCGCCCACCCGGTGCGAGCTTGGCTGGCCGGCCAAGACGTGGCCTACCAGCCGATCAAGCTCGCAACCAAAACCTTCAGCGCCTGGCTGGACCGCGCCCAAGCCTGCATTCCTTTTGATAACCAGTTAGCCCAGCTGAACCTGCTGGACAGCCACGACACCACCCGCTTCTTTACGCTGCTGAACGAAGACACGGCCGCGATGAAGCTGGCCGCCACCTTGCTGTTCAGCCGCCCCGGCACGCCCTGCATCTATTACGGTGATGAAATCGGCCTGGCCGGCGGACCCGACCCCGATTGCCGGCGCCCCTTCATCTGGGACCGTGAACAATGGAACCAGCCGCTGTTTGCCCATTACCAAGCCTTGATCCGCCTGCGCCAAAGCCGCGGTGAATGGCGCCACGGCGCGGTGCAAACCCTGTTCGCCGAAGGGGACTGCATCGCCTACGCCCGCCACAGCGATTGGGAGGCCAGCCTCATCCTGGTGAACCGGGGCACGGCACCCGTTTCCTTGCATTTGCCGGTTTGGCAATTGCCGGTGCCGGTCAAACAGTGGCAGGCGGCCTGGGGCCATGAGTTCAGCCTCAGCGACGGCCATCTGCAACTCGACCTGGCCGCCCAAAGCAGCGCGGTCTTGCTCAGCGTCTAGGCGGCCGCGCGCTTCAAGCCGCAGCAAGTTCCTGCGCAAGCGCTCCCAGGATGCGAAAACCTTGCGCGGGTGCCGCGTCCAGCGGGTGCACAGCCGTCAGTCTGTTGCCGCCAACAGCTCAGACCTTCGGTGGTCTGCTGGGGCCTGGCCGTGCCCGATCTCCGGTTATTCCTCGGCCTGGCGCATGAGCAGGCGAAAGATTGGCACGACCGGCGCCATCCCCAGGCCTTTGTGCCTCGGGGATGAACCCACGTGCTTACCAAATCCGAATCCGCTCCGCCGCCGGCTTGAACATCTTGTCGCCCGGCTGGGTGCCAAAGGCCTCGTGGAAACCGTCGTGGTTGATCGGCGTGCCATTGGCGCGGAACTCGGACGGTGAATGCGGGTCGGACAAGAGCTGCTGCAGCACCCACTCATCGCGGGCCTTGCCGCGCCAGACTTGGGCGAAGCCGTAGTAAAAGCGCTGCTCGCCGCTGAAGCCGTCGATCTTGGCGGCCGGCTTGCCCTGCAAAGAGCGGCGATAGGCCTTGTAGGCGATTTGCAGGCCGGACAGATCGGCGATGTTCTCTCCCAGCGTCAAGCGGCCGTTGACCGTCTTGCCGGCAATCGGCGAATAGCCGTTGTACTGCGCCACCAGCTTGTCTGCGATGCCTTCAAACGCCTTGCGGTCAGCCTCGCTCCACCAATTGCGCAAGGCACCGTCACCGTCGTATTGGCTGCCACTGTCGTCAAAGCCGTGGCTGATTTCGTGGCCGATGACGGCACCGATGGCGCCATAGTTCACCGCGTCGTCGGCCGCCATATCAAAGAACGGCGGCTGCAGAATCGCGGCCGGGAAAGTGATGGCATTCAGCGTCGGGCTGTAAGAGGCATTGACCGTTTGCGGCGTCATGCTCCATTCCTTGCGATCCACCGGCTTGCCGACGCGGGCGAGCTGTCGCTGCCAGCGGTAAGCAGCCGCGCGTTCGGCGTTGCCAATGGGGTCGGCACGCAAGACCTTCAACTCGCTGTAGTCACGCCAGACCTCGGGGTAGCCGATCTTGCTGATGAATTTGGAGAGCTTGAGCTGCGCCTCGGCCTTGGTGGCGGGGCTCATCCAGTCCAAACCCTCGATGGATTCGCGGTAGGCCAGCAAAAGGTTGTCGACCAGCGCCTGCATGCGCGCCTTGTGTGCCGGCGAGAAATGCTTGGCCACATAGAGCTGGCCCACGCCCTCGCCCAGCGCCCCGTTCAGCTCGGCAATGCTGCGCTGCCAGCGCGGCATCTCGACCTGGATGCCGGTCAAAGCTTGATCGCGCAGCGCAAAGCGCGCCTCACGGAAGGCTTGCGGCAAGCTCAGGGCCGCGTGGTCCAGCGTGCGCAGCTTGAAGTAGAGCTTCCAATCGGCCAGCGGCAAGTCGGCATACAGCCGCGCTACCGCCGTGGCCGTGCTGGGCTGACCCACATTCAAACGGCCCTGCCCGCCCAGGCCGGCGGACTGCATCAACAAGGCCCAGTCAAAGCCGGGCGCCTTTTCTTGCAGCTCGGCCACGCTCATGGGGTTGTTGCGCTTGGCCGGGTTGCGCAGCAGCACCCGCTCCCAATGGGCGTTAGCGATGGCTGTTTCCACCGCCAAGACGCGGCGAGCCACCTGGGCGGAATCGACCTCGCCACTCAATCGCGCCAAAGTCTCCAAATACTGCTCATAGGCCTTGAGCGCCTTGGCCAAGCGCGCGTCTTCCTTCTTCAGGTAGTAGTCGCGGTCCGGCAGCCCCAAGCCACCTTGGTTGGCCGACACCCGGTTGACGGTGGGCTGCAAAACGTCCGGCGATACATTCAGATTGATAGGCAGCGAAAAGCGCCCCTGCATGCCGCCCTGCCACTGCGCCAGCTCTGCCAGCGTGCGGATCGCCTCAATGCGGGCCAAGGCCGGCTTGATCGGGTCTAAGCCCGCACGGTCGATCGCGACGGTGTCCAAAAAGGCCGAGTAATAGTCGGCCACTTTTTGCTCCACGCTGCCAATCACCGGGCGCTTGTTGTCCGGGCGCGAGGCCAAGTCCTCGACGATGGCGCGCACGCGCTCGTCGGACAAGTCGCGCAGCTGGATGAAGCTGCCGAATCGGGCCTTGTCCGCCGGCAAGTCATAACGCTTCAACCAAGTGCCATTGACGGCGCGAAACAAATCGTCCTGGGCTCGCACGGCGGGGTCGAAGCCGCTGGCGTCCAACCCCGAACGCAAGGGCTGCGATGCTTGCTGCTGCAACTGGGCAGAGGCGCTTGGTGCCTGAGCCTGGGCACTCATCGCCAGACAACAGGCTTGCAGCAAGAGCAGCGTGCGCCGCAATGGGAAAGCACTCGTTTTCGTCATCGTCATGGCCTTCAAGAATGCCCTCGCCCACCTCGGCTCGGCAGCGGGCTTTGGGGAGGGAGAGCGCAAAGGCCTGATTGTCTCTGGACTTAAGCCTCGGCCAAGGCCTGTGCGTATTCAGACTCTGAGGCGAACACCCGAACGCCCAGTTGCTGAAGGCGCTGGCACAAAGCGCCGATATGCTGCGGCTGCAAGTCCACACCAATCGAGGCTTCGAGCTTGCGGCTGTCGCCGCGCACATGCACGCTCCCGTCGGCTTCGGCCACCACCACCGCCCGCTGCAGATTCGGCACCAGGAACAAGGCTCGCGATACCGCGCGAGCCACCGCGACCTGCGCGGCACTCTGATGTTGAAGCTCTGTCAAAACCTCTCTCCTCGATCATCTCGGACGCACGCGCGTTTGCGCTTGTTTGACCTTGCCTGCTCTTCAGAGCTCTTTTCCGGTCGCGTCGCTGCGCTTCTTTTTTGCTCCCTGCTTGGCTTTGTACCCGGCCTATCGGCAGGCCAACAAGCGCGTCAACCCTAGACTGACCTTCAAAGCGCCGCATGTGTGCGAAATTGCAGTCAAACAAACCAAGCAACAAGCGATCGCCGAGAAGCCAGCCGACTCACGCACCCGCGCTATCGCTCAACAACTCGATCAGTCGGCGTCCTGCTCGGCCCAGCGGGCGGTCCACCCTCTGCACCAACCAGGGCGTGAAGCGAAAGCGTGAGCCGCCTTCAAACGGCAACTCGATCAACTCGCCCGAGGCCAGCGCGTCGTCCACCAGATAGCGCGGCATCCAGCCAAAGCCCATGCCCATCAGCAAGGCCTGCCGCTTGGCGACAAAGCCCGACAGGTAAAACACACGCTCACCCCCAAAGCTGTGGTTGAAGCGGTGGCTGTCCAGCGCCTCAGCCCGCTCACCCCGCTCGCCCCGTTCACCCCGCTCGCTGCTGTCTTGCACGCTCAACTCCACATGGGCCTGCAACTCATCCAAAGCCGCCGGCCCTGCGCGCGCGGCAAGCGGATGCTCGGGCGAGACGCACAACACGCACTCAAGCTCGGTCTGCGCTTGAGCCTGCAGTTGGCTGGACGGCGCGTACTGCTTCACCAGCATCAGATCCGCTTGTTCCTTCTCAAAGCGGTACTGCACCCCACCCAAGAATTCAATCTTCAGCTGCACCCGGGTCGGCACGCCCTCTTCGTTCAAGCGCTTCAGGGCGCGCAAGGTATCGGCCAGCGGCAAGATGCCGTCCACCACCACCAAGAGCTTGGCCTCCCAGCCCGACGCCAAATGCTGCGCCAGCGCCTCCACCTGGTGGGCCTGGCGTAAGAGCCGCCGCCCCTCGGCCAAGACGGCTTCGCCCGCGGGCGTCAGGCGCACCCGGTAGGCGCTCCGGTCCACCAGGGGCAGACCCAGCTGGTCCTCCAGTTTCTTGACCTGATAGCTGACGGCGGAGGTGACCTTGTGCAAAGCCTCAGCCGCACGCGCAAAGCTGCCCTGGCGAATGACGGCGTCTAAGGCGGCCAAAGACTCTAGATCCAATTTCATGAACAAAATTATTGATCAACAAAGCCAAAGAATTTTGCTTTTATTGATTGTGAAGCGCGAGAAGAATCCGGCTCATGCGGTGCCAGCCAGTTACGGCATCGTTCACACACAACAGCAACGGAGACCCTGCCATGACCCAGCAAAGCGCCACCAACCCCATCGGCCTGACCGGCATTGAATTCACCGAGTTCTGTGGCCCGACGCTGGAGCAACTGGACGCGCTGTTCTGGAACTTTGGTTTTTCCAAGCTGCGCCGCCACCCCAGCAAGGCCATCAGCTACTACCGCCAAAACGACATTCACTTCCTGCTCAACGGCGAAAGCGAAGGCCACTCGGCCCAGTTCGCCCGCAAACATGGCCCGTCCATCTGCGCCATGGGCTGGCGGGTGGAGAACGCCCAAGCGGCGCTGGCCGCCGCCGTAGCGCGCGGTGCAGTAGCCGTGGATGCGGCCATGAAAGATCACCCCTACCCGGCCGTTTGGGGCATCGGCGAAAGCATCATTTACTTCATCGAGCCCAGCGCCAATGGTGGCTCCATCTATGAGCGCGACTTTGTGGCGCTGGACGCCCCGCTGATCCAAGCGGACAAGGGCTTCTTGACCGTGGATCACCTGACCAACAATGTGCCGCCCGGCGAGCAGGACAAATGGGCCGCCTTTTACAAAGGCATCTTCGGCTTCACGGAAGTGCGCTACTTTGACATCCAAGGCGCCAAGACCGGCCTGACCAGTTTTGCGCTGCGCTCGCCCGACGGTTCTTTCTGCATCCCGATCAACCAGCCCAAGGATGACAAGGACCAGATCGCCGAATACCTGCGCGAGTACAAAGGCCCTGGCGTGCAGCATCTGGCTTTCTTGACGAACGACATCCTCGCCTCGCTGGACCAGTTGCAAGGCAGCGGCATCGAGACGTTGGAGATCGACGACGACTACTACGCCGAGGTGTTTGAGCGCGTGGCCGGTGTGCGCGAAGACAAGCAACGCATCCAAGACCACCAGGTGCTGGTCGATGGCGATGAACAGGGTTATCTGCTGCAGATCTTCACCAAGAACATCATCGGCCCGATCTTCATTGAGATCATCCAGCGCAGCAACAACCTGGGCTTTGGTGAAGGCAATTTCGGCGCGCTCTTCCGCTCGCTAGAAAAAGACCAAGAACGCCGTGGCGTCATCTAACTCAAGATCCTGACGGAGCAAAGACCATCATGTTGACCCAGGGCATTCACCACGTCGCCTACCGCTGCCGCGACGTCAAGGAAACCATCCAGTTCTACAAAGACGCGCTGGAGATGGACCTCTTGCTGGCCATCTCCGAGGACCATGTGCCCTCGACCAAGGAGCCCAACCCCTATATGCACATCTTCCTCGACGCCGGTCGCGGCAATGTGCTGGCCTTTTTCGAGCTGCCGGACTCCCCGCCGCAGGGCCGCGACGAGAACACCCCGGCCTGGGTGCAGCACCTGGCTTTCCAGGTGGAGGATGTGGCCACGCTGGAGCGCACCCGTGCCAAGCTGCTGGGCATGGGCATCGAGGTGGTCGGGCCGACCAATCACGAGATCTTCCAATCCATCTATCTGCACGACCCGAATGGCCACCGCATCGAGTTGGCGGCCAACACGGTCAAGCCGGGTCAACTGGAAAAGCTGCGCGAGCTGGCCCCTGCCATGATCGAGGAATGGAGCCAGACCCGCCGCACCGTGCGGCATGCAGCCTGGCTGCATGAAAAAGAGTTCGCCCAGGCGGGCGAGTCAGCCGCCCACTCCAGCAACTGAAGGACGAAGCCGGCGGTCGCCCTCAGAGCGCCAAAGGCCCCATCACCTCGACCAAGCGAACCCGCTCGGAAGAGCAAGCGGCATCAAAGTCCGCCTCAATCTGCATCAAGGCCTCGGCATCGCCCGCCGCCACGGTGGCGATGCCCATGGCCCGGTTGCGGCCACGCGATTTCGCGGTGTAGAGCGCCATATCGGCCCAGTTGACCGCCTGCTCCCAATGCAGGTCCAGCATGGCCGGCGGCAAGGGGAAATGGGCAAAGCCGATCGACACCGTCACCCGCAGCGGCCCGGTTTCGGTCTGCACCGGCAGATAGGCCACTTCGTCCAGCACGCGCTGCGCCAACTGCAAGAGATGCTCTTGCGACACATCGGGCGCGAAGACCAAAAACTCTTCCCCGCCCCAGCGCACCACCAGATCGACGCTGCGCACCGCATGGCTGATGCGTCGCGCCACTTCGCAGATGACCAAGTCACCGACCCCGTGGCCATACTCGTCGTTGACATGCTTGAAATGGTCAATGTCGACCATCAACAAAGCGCCGCTGAACTGGGCCTTGGGCTGCATCGCCATCACCGCCAAGAGGTGACGCCGATTGGCCAGATCGGTGAGCGGATCTCGCTCGCTTTGCGCACGCAAGAGCAACTCATTCGCCTTCAGCCGCTTTTGGGTGGCGCGCACCCGTTGAACCATCACACCCACCAGCACCAGACTCAGCAAGAGCAACACGGCCACGGCAATGCCGAACTGCTGTGCCAGCTTGCGGTTGAGCAATTGGCTGTCGACCAGGCTGCGCTCGCGCTGCAAAAGATCCAAATCGCGCTGCTTGCGGTCGCTGTCGTACTTGACCTTCAAGAGCTGCAGCGCGTTCTCACGATTGATCGCCGTCAGCTCGGCGTTGAGCTTGCGCTCTTCATGAAACAGGGCCAGCGCTTCCTTGGCCTGCCCTGCTTTGGCCCAAGCCTCGCCCAACTCTTGCAGCTCTTGCACGCGCAAGCCTTGGTCCGGCTGGTCGCGGCGCAGCGCATCTCCGCGCGCCAACTCACGCCGGGCCTCTTCAAACTGGCCCAGCTGAATCAAGGCCAGGGCAATGTTCAAACGAGTGGCGCGCTCGACCCGGACATCCGTGAAGCGCAGCAAATCATCCAAAGCCTGACGCCCCAAGGCCAGCGCCTTGGCTGGCTGCTGCAGGCGCAGATAAGCATCGGCCTGATTGGACCTGAGCTGGGCCGACAAGCGCCCAGCGCCCAGTTCGGCAGCCAGACGCAGCCCCTCCTCCAAGGCCTTGAGCTGGGCGCGGCTGTCCCCTTGGGAGCCCGCCAGATTGGCTTCAAAGTTCTTCAGCTGGGCCAGGGTCAGAGCGTCGCCCTGCGCCTTCTTGAAGGCCTGCGCCAATTGCTCCTGCGCCCGCCCAATCTGCTGCTGGCGGCCTTCCAGCAGGGCCAGCTGCCCCAAGCTCAATGCGGCCAGCAAGGGGTCGGCGCCGCGGTCGGCCAACTCAAAGCTGCGCTGCGCCGTGGCCAGAGCCAAGGGAATCCGGCCTTCTTTCAACTGGCTGCGTCCCAACACCCGCAAGACCGACCACGCCAATCTGAAATTGCAATCGGCGCTCGGGCTTGGCGCGGAACTGCGCGGGCTGGCTGCAACGGTGCAAGCCGCCTCTAAGCCCTGCCACGCTTGTTGCGCCAACTCGGCCGCTTCACCGGTTTGGCCGGCGCGTTCCTTGATTTCGGCCTGCAACAAAAGCAAGGCGTCTTGGCCGCCCAGACCGGCCGCACCCAAGGACTTCGCGCTCGCTGCCGCCGCCTCCAAATCCCCCGCCAAGACCTGCAAGCGCGCCTCGGCCAGACGCAGCTGACGCTCCCGTGCTTCTCGTACTTCTCGTGCTTCGAGGTCGGATGGGCTTGACGTTCGCGCCCGCAACTCTTGCAGGCCCTGCATCGCCTTGTCTGGCTTGTCAAAGCCCTCGCGCAGCAGGCGGCTCAAGTCCGCATCCAGTGCGACATCAAAACCCGACGCCGCCAGGTCCGCCCAAGCCGGCGTACCAGCACTCAGGGCCATGAAGCCCAGAAGGCTCCCACGCACCAACAAACGGGCCGCGTCACGCCGCACCTGTGCCCCTGTCTTGCCCCACTTCATGCCGGAGTCCCCCCACTTCGCACCGGCCCCTGCAGGACCGCGAGCTTCACCATGCCCTCATGCCAAGCCGCTTCAATCCGGCAGGCCACCTGGCTCAAAGCCACTTCATCCTCGGCCACGATGGCCTCGACGCCATAGGCGCGATTGCGGCCATGCGCCTTGGCCAAGTACATCACGATATCGACCAGGTCGATCGCTCGCTCCCAACTCACCGACAAGCCATTGGGTGCTATCGGGAAGCTGGCAAAACCGATCGAGGCCGTCACCTCAATCTGGCCCTGCGCGGCTGCCACCGGCACTTGGCCGATCTGATCCAAGAGACGCTGCGCCAGCACTTCCGCCGTGGCCACCTGGCGACCGTCCACCACGATCAAGAACTCCTCGCCGCCCCAGCGAACCACCAAGTCTTGCTCGCGCACCACGGCGCTCAGGCGTCGGGCCACCTCCACCAGCACCGCATCGCCCGCCGCATGGCCCCACACATCATTGATGCGTTTGAAGTGATCAATGTCGACCAAGAAAAAAGTGCCACTGAGCCGACCTTGGTCCGCCAAGCGTTTGATGGCCGTCTGAAAATGACGCCGGTTGGACAAGCCCGTCAAGGGATCACGTTCGCCTTGGCGGCGCAAATCGGCGTTGCTACTCGCCAAGGCCTGATTGCTGGCCCGGATGCGCTGATAGGCCAAGGCCATCAACACACTCAGCTGCAGCACACAAGCCCCGAGCACCATCCACAGGCGCAACTGCAAATCGCGGGCCCGCAACTGCTCCGCCTTGAGCTTGTTGCTGCGGTCGAGCAAGGTGATCTCCTTGGCCTGCCGCTCATCATCAAACACCGCCTGCAGCTCCAGCACCTTCTTGCGGCTGTCATCACGCATCTGTTCGTCAAACAAGGCACGGTGGCGGTGATAGGCATCGACCGCACCCGCCCACTCGCCGGCACGTTCCAGATAGACACCCAGCTCCAGCCAGTCCTCCGCCACGGCGGCGCGCTGCCCTTGGGCCTCGTCCATGGCGATCGCCTTCATCACCTCTTTACGCCCGGCTTCCACCTGCTTCAGGCCGATCTTTGCCAAACCAATCGAGAGATGGGCCAGCGCCTGGCTGAGCAAATCACCCGACCGCAAGGCCAAGACCAAGCTTTCCTCGGCCCGAAACAGCGCCGCCTGATACTTGCCCTGACTCAAGAGGTAGTCCGCACTATTGCCAAGTGCCAAGGCCAAAATGGCGTCCGACCCGGTCTGGCGCGCAAAGTCCAGGGTCAAGCGCCCGGAGGCCTCCGCCTTCTGGTTCTCGCCCAGCTCAGAGAACACCACCGCACGCACGTTGTGCACCCGGTAAAGCGTGAATGGGTCAGGATCCAGCAGAGCCTGCGTCAAGGCCTCTTGGCCGGCTTGCAAGGCGCGATCCCCTTGCTGCGCCCGCAGGTAGACATAGGCCAGCACCGCCAAGCTGTTGGCGCGGCGCCAGCTGGACTGGCTCTGCTGAGCCAGCCTGAGATTCTCCAGCCCGGCCTTGATCGCCATCTCGACATTGCCGGAATCCGCCAACGCAGCGGCAATCAAGGCATAGCAACGCTGCCGCAAAGGCAGACTGGCCTGGGCCTCTGAGAGCTGCCAAACCAAGTCGAGCGACTTCACCGCCATGTCGTTCTGACCTTCACGCTGCAGCACTTGCGCGCGCAGCAAGGCTGCGGCCAAACGCGCGGCCTCTGCCTGCGGCCCGCGCCCATAAGCCTCCAGATCGGCCAGCAAAGCATCCGTCACCGAGCGAGCACGCAGCTCCGCATTGACATGGCCGCGCAAAGACAGCCACTCCACCCACTCCGCGCTCCCTGGCTTGATTGAAGCGGACAAAGCCAACAAAGCGGCGTCACTCTCCTGGGGTCGGCTGTAGCCGCTGCGCTCAATCGCCGCGAAGCGCTGCCAGATCTGCCCATCAAGCTGGCCAGCTGCAAACCCCGTTTGCGCCGCAGCGACAGCAGCAGCACCCTGGGACGGGGAAGCCTGCACCGCGAGCTTCGCGCCCGCAATCTGGGCCGGCGTGCCGGAGTCGCAGGCACCCAAAGCCCCAGTCAAGACCATCAGGGCGAAAAACCGCCGACTGCCCAGCCGCCACCAGCTGCTTTGAAGCGCGGGCAGCACACCATAAAGGCCGAACTTGCGACCGTCATCCGTGATGGCTGAGACCCGAGCGATGAGCTTCATGAACAAACAGTATCGCCGCATATCCACGGGCTTGGGCACGTCAAAGCCCTGCCCTGTCAGATCGCTGCAAAGGCCCGATAATCGAGCCCCGTGCGCGGCTGAAACACGGCCCGCGTCCCCACTCCTCAGCCGCCAGCGACCGTTGAACCACGGCGCCAAGCAGCCAGCCACGCAGGCTCATCATGAAAAAAACATTCCCGCTGCAAGTTGAAGGCAAGCACCCCGATCGACTGCTGGAAGCCACCAAACACGAGATCCGCAAATACATCAAGCGCGAGCAAAACAAGGCCAAGCCTGCTGGCGTCGATTTCTGGGACTTTGACTGCCGCTTCGGCAGCAGCGCCGCCACCGCGGAGGTGATTGAATTCAGCGCCATCACCGCCCGCATCAATGCCTATGCCGCAGAGAAAGCCGAGTCCTTCTACCTGGAATTGCTGGCCAAACCCGGCGTACGCAAACCCCGCGCTGCAGGTGCAGCCGGCCCCGCCGACGACGGCGCATCGGAAGCCGACCGAATGAGCGATGCTTGACCGATGCATGCGCGCCGGTTAAGCGCCGGTTAAGCGCCGATTGAACGCCGACAGGGTCAGGTCTTGCGTTCTCATCTGGAACCCCAAGGCTGACCCGGCCTGACTTAGCGCCGACGCCCCAGGGCGGACTCATCACCGCCTTGCGCACCTTGCCCTTAGGCCTCGCCCTTGGGTGCGAGCAGCTCACAGGCGTTCATTCAACAAGCGCCAAGACTTCGTCTCCGTGTGCGTCCAGGGCTCCTGTGCTTTTCCAGCCCAGGCGACGGTAGAAGCCGTGGGAGCGCACGGATGGATCTGGCGAACAGCCAAGAAAAAGCCGTGCATGCCCGTATCCCTTGAGGGTTTCGACCAGCAGGGCCAGCAATCGCCGCCCGACGCCTTGGCCCTCATAGGCCGGATGAACAACCAGCACGAGCACTTCTCCGGTGTTGGTATCGCCGAAACCGTATCCGACGACTTGGGCGCCGGAAAGCGCGATGAATCCTCGGGTCTGACCAGTTTTGATGTCCCGTGCCCAAGATTCTGCCGTGATGCCAATCGAGCGCAGAACGTCCGGTGTGATGGCGTTCTCGCGGGTCTGGCCGCGCAGCTCGATGTACTTGGCTGCGAGATCAGGTGGTGCAGTCTTGTATTCGATGGACATTGCGTACACAGGAGCTGAATGCAGGGCCTAACGAATTTGAGCCGCGAGCGGCGGCTGGGCAGGGAAGGCCCAGAATGAAATGGGGGGCTGAAGTGGGTAGCCGTTGCGAGTCGGCTCGAACGACTGGTTCGGCCTCATGCCCTGCGCGAATGACGGGCTACGTACTGCTGCAACACGCCATCCATCCGCGACTGCCAGCCTTCGCCTGTTGACTTAAAGTAGGCCACAACCTCAGGGCTGTATCGGACAGATACAAGCAACTTTTTGTTTTCCGACTTGGGCCTACCGCGCACCGCTTTGAGCGGAACCATAGCTTGCAACTGCTTCGGGGTTAGGGGCTGCGCATCTGGGTCGGCCTTGGCAGCAACCGTGATGGCTTTGTCTTCAGCCACGGTCGGCATGACAACCGCTGGCCGCCTACTAACTTTGGACATAGTGTTTCACCTCGCGTCGATTGGCCTTGCGCAAGCTGATGATCCTGCGGGCATCATCACGATCCACAAACGCCACGTAGTACAGGATTCCCGTATCTGGTGCGAGCGCGATCATGCGCAACTCACCATATTCGTACCGATCATCAACCCACACCAGAGCTTCGTCCCAGTCGAGCGCCGATGCCATAGCAAGTGACAGGCCGTGCTTCTCTTGATTGGACGCATCTTTGGCTGGGTCGAATTCAATCCGCACGCTTAATTGTAGCTACAACAATTAATCGGCACAACCAACCGGGGAAGCTGAATTTGGTGAGGCCGAACGTGAAAGATCACCGGGCGGCGAAGCCGTCCGCTGGAGCGAAAGGTTAAACCGCAGACTGGCGGGTACCTTCTTCATGAGTTTTCACTCGGGTGCGTGGGATCTTTGGATAAAGCAGTCTTTCCCCGAGTTCGAAGATGCTTGGCTGCGCGAGCGAACCCTGCAATCGCGCATAGAAAGAAGACGAAGAAAGCCAATCCGAAGAGAACGTTCGCAGCGCCCCTGCCTGCGGAAGAGAGTTCAAGCAAACTCGGAGCCAAGATGGAACTCGCCGCGAGAAGCCAGGCTAGGTTTGCAACCAGCCGAAGAGCGCTCCGTTTCCGCTTTGCGTCGACCGGCTCGTTGTTGTGATCGGTACTCATCGTCGGTTTGCTAAAGGCCCGGACTCTGCGGTTTAACGCCGAAGCTCTGCGGACGGCGAAGCCGTCCGCAGGAGCGACCAGTTAAACCTCAACATGCCGCACCTCGATGTTCTTCTCAGCCAGAGCACTTTCGATGGCAGCGGTTAGCAGCGCTGGCACGGCAACGTCAGGGCCTCGGCGAAATAGCTTCTTCACTGATTGGTGCGGCCTCGCAAATACGGACCATGCAATGGGTTTTCCAATATACCCCTCACCTTCCCCCGCCATGCTTGAGCAACCAATCGTCACCTCAAGTTCGCCTTCGATGTATTCAATTAACCAGCCCCAATCTTCACCCAGCGGGTAACTGGTTATTACTCCTCGCTGGGCGAGCGTCCGGGATAGCCAGTGAGCAAGCTCGTACCCATATACCCCAGGGTTGCCTTGCGACTCCTCCGGTAAGTAGGGGAGAAACTCGGACGATGAGAATTCAATTCGCCACATCTTGAGATTTAACGTTTGAGCTGAGCGGCCGGAACCGGCTGGCCGCGCGAAGCGAAAATGTTCTGGCGAGCGTAGCGCGGCCAGCCGGTGTAGGTCCACTCGAGCGAATGGTTAGCGAAGCAATCGGCCCGCCCGCGCCGCAAATCGTTCCGAAGAAACTCCTGGCGTGCCGCGAGGCATCGTGGCACGGTGGAACGTAGCGCCGGGGAAGACCGAAGTAGCAATGGTGCATATTGCCCGTCGGTTAGCGTGGTCATGGGCTGCGTCATCGACATTGGTGAACCGTCTTGCGGGTTGTTGGCTCGCATGGCGGTATCCCGTTTGAGAGAGTGATCAAGACGACGTACCCGATCCGGCGCCACGTTCCAACTTCGATGATGGAGGACGCCATGGCGCAACGCAACCGGGTCTTTGCCAAGTCGGGCTTGACCCTCACCCACCCCAACGCCGCCGGCATCGACATCGGCAGCGCCTCGCACTTCTGCGCGGTGCCGCCCGATCGTGATGACGAGCCGGTGCGCGAGTTCAAAAGCTTCACCGCCGACCTGGAGCGTCTGGCCGACTGGCTCGATGCCTGCGGCGTCGACACCGTGGCCATGGAGTCGACCGGTGTGTACTGGATTGCGCTGTTCGAGTTGCTGGAGCGCCGGGGCTTCACCGTGCTGCTGGTCAATGCCCGCCACGTCAAGAACGTC
>NZ_JBMLSK010000235.1:0-2872 GCF_049240545.1 Roseateles sp.
TGTCGTGGTTGACCCGGTCAAAGAACTTGGCCAGGTCCACGTCCACCACCACGCGCTTGCCCGCCTGCACATACGCCCGCGCGGCCTTGACCGCATCGTGCGCACGCCTGCCAGGCCGAAACCCGTGGCTGTGGTCGCTGAAGGTAGGGTCGATCAGGGGTTGCAGCACTTGCAGCAGTGCTTGCTGGATCAGTCGATCTGTCACCGTCGGGATGCCCAGCTCTCGCTGGCTACCGTCCGGCTTGGGAATCATCACCTTGCGTACCGGACTGGGCCGGTATGTGCCCTGCAGCAGCGCCTGGCGGATGTCCAGCCATCTCGTTTGCAGCATCCGGGCAGTTTGCTCAGTGTCGAGCCCATCCACCCCAGCAGCACCCTTGTTGGCCTTGATCCGCTTCCACGCCCGTTGCAGGTTCTGTCTCGTCAGCGCCGCCACCAGCAGACCACCCGTGCCTGCCCGTTGCTTTGCCGACCCTGTGCCCGGGTGTTCACTCGGCGGGCCGCAGGCTTCGTCGCTGGCTGGATCACGCCGGGCTTCACCCCGCGCTACGCCCACCCGCCCGGGTTGCCCCAGCATCTGACGCATGGCCTTTGACATCCTCGTGTCCTCGGTCACTCACTCTCGTTCGGTCCTTCGCTCTTGCCTTGTGGCCTCAACGGCCCCGGCTTGAGCTACTACGACCTCTGCTGACTTCTCGCTCCGGTATGGCCGTCGCCCTTTCAGGCACAAGGCGAGATCTCCCCAGGTAAGGGTCGCACACCTTCATCGCACAACCGCCGCATCTACGCCACCTCACCTTGGTCACAAGAGCTTTGTGGTCTATGGCCCACTCGCCCTGCTCGGCAGCGCCTTCTATGCGGTTCTTGTTCATCGGCTCGCGATTTACGCTCCACGCTTCCTTCCCACGCTCGGTCACCCTCACGCAGTTGCGTTTCACTTTGCTCACTGTGACCAGCTCGCAGCGGGACTTGCACCCGCAGGTGTGCGCCCATGCTGGGCGCACATCGGCATAGGGGACCTCCATTGTAGGAGGCACCCCTGCCACACCACCCGGCATGCGGGTCCGCACCGGGCGGTTCGAGAGCTTGAGGTCACGACAGCCTTGGCACTCCCAACCCATCAAAGTACGCAATCGTCAGCACCGTCTTGAGCAGCCGGTCACTGTTGCGCCACCAGCGGCGGCTGTTCACCGCCACTTGCCGCGCCACGTTCTCCTTCGCACCCAGCGCCTTCAGTTCCCGATAGATCGCCCGGGGCCTCTTCCAGTGCTTGAGCTGGATCGCCCTCAACCGGTGGCGCAGCCACTCGTCTAACTCTCGCCAGACCCGTGGCGTTTGCGCCATCCCGAAGTAAGCCTTCCAGCCCCGCATGTAGGGCCGCAGTTTCTCCACCACTTGTGCCATGCTGCGCCCTCCCGAGCGGCGCGTGAGTTGCCGGATGCGAGCTTTGAAGTTGTCCAGTGCCTTGTAGGCCACCGCACATTTGACCTCTTTGCCCTTGGCCACCCACAGCTCGTAACCCAGAAACTTGCGCCCGAAGGCGCTGGCCACTGCGCTCTTGGCTTCGTTGATTTGAAGCTTCAAGCCCGTGTACAGTTTTCTGAGGTAGCCCATTACCCGCTCGCCAGCCTTGATGCTGCCCACGTAGACGTTGCAGTCGTCAGCGTAGCGCGCGAAGCTGTAGCCCCTCGCCTCCAGCGCCTTGTCCACCTCGTCCAGCAGCACATTGGCCAGCAGCGGACTGAGCGGCCCGCCTTGCGGCGTGCCCAAGTGGCGATCTACCACTACCCCGCCATCCATGATCCCGGCGTTCAGGTACGCCCGGATCAGCCGGATCACCCCGGCATCATCAATGCGCCTTTTGAGCCTGTCGATCAGGATGTCGTGGTTGACCCGGTCAAAGAACTTGGCCAGGTCCACGTCCACCACCACGCGCTTGCCCGACTGGACGTACGCCCGTGCGGCCTTGACCGCATCGTGCGCCCGCCTGCCCGGACGAAACCCGTGGCTGTAATCGCTGAAGGTGGGGTCGATCAGCGGTTGCAGCACTTGCAGCAGTGCCTGCTGGATCAGCCGATCCAGCACCGTGGGGATGCCCAGCTCGCGCTGGCTTCCGTCCGGTTTGGGGATCATCACCTTGCGTACCGGACTGGGCCGGTACTGCCCTGCCAGCAGCTCTTGGCGGATGTCGGACCAGTTCTGGCGGATCAGCTGGGCGGTTTGCTCGATGTCGAGCCCATCCGCCCCGGCGGCACCCTTGTTGGCCTTGACCCGCTTCCAGGCGGCTTGCAGGTTCTGTCTCGTCAGCGCCACTTCCAGCAGGCCACCAGTGCCCGCCTTCGACTTTGCCGACCCTGTGTGCGGGTGCTCAAGGAGCGGGCCGCAGGCTTCGTCGCTGATGAGATCGTGCACGGCTTCACCGTGCGCTACGCTCACCCGCCCGGATCGCTCCAGCATCTGACGCATGGCCTTTGACATCTCCTTGTCCTCGCTCACTCGCTCTCGTTCGGTCCTTCGCGCTCACCTTCTGGCCTCATCGGCCCCGGCTCCCGCTACTACGACCTCTGCTGACTTCTCGCTCCGGCAGAGCCGTCGGGCTTTCACCCGCAAGGCGAGATCTCCCCAGGTAAGAACGCACACCTTCATCGCACAGCCGCCGCATCTACGCCGCCTCGCCTTTGGTCACAAGAGCTTCGTGGTTTCTGGCCCACTCGCCCTGCTCGGCAACGCCTTCTATGCGGTTCTTGTTCATCGGCTCGCGATTTACGCTCCACGCTTCCTCCCCACGCTCGGTCACCCTCACGCAGTTGCGCTTCACTTTGCTCACTGTGACCAGCTCGCAGCGGGACTTGCACCCGCAGGTGTGCGCCCA
>NZ_JBMLSK010000236.1:0-9481 GCF_049240545.1 Roseateles sp.
TCATCGAGGTGTAACGGATACGGGTCGGGAACATCTCCACCAGCATGGCCGCGATTGGGCCGTAGACCATGGTCACGTACAAGACCAGAACGAACAGAATGGCGATCACGAGGGGCTGATTGACCTTGGCGGGGTCCGCCTTGGCGGGATAGCCCGCGGCCTTCATGGCGTCGGTCAACTCCTTCTTGAAGGCGGCGATGCCCTTGGTGGAAGCCTCGTCGAACTTGTGCTCGGTGGCCTTGGTGGCATTCAGGCCGTTGATCACCTTGTCGCCCACCTTGATCACAGCCACCGATCCGGCCGGACCGGCCACGGTCTCATAGCTGGCCGAGGACTGAGCCAGCGCACGCTTAGCGATATCGCAGGAGCTGGTGAAGTCCACTTCACGCGCTACCGGGCTGCCCTGGAAGGAGCAAGTCGACATGTCGACGGTCAAGGAGATCTGAGCGTTCTTCTGCGCCGCAGCCAAGTCCGGATTGGCCGCATTGGTCAGCGCCTTGAAGAGCGGGAAGTAAGTTGCGATGGCAAGCACCAAGCCAGCCATGATGATGGGCTTGCGACCAATCTTGTCAGACAGCGTACCGAACACCACGAAGAATGGCGTGCCGAGCAGCAGGGAGACGGCCACCATGATGTTGGCGGTGGACATCTCCACCTTCAACACGCTGGTCAAGAAGAACAGCGCATAGAACTGGCCGGAGTACCAGACCACGCCTTGACCCGCGACCAAGCCGAACAAGGCCAGCAACACGATCTTCAGGTTCTTCCACTGACCGAAAGACTCGGACAGCGGCGCCTTGGAGGTCTTGCCTTCCGACTTCATCTTCTGGAAGGCCGGGCTTTCATTCATCGCCAAACGAATCCACACGCTGATCCCCAGCAACAGAATCGACACGATGAAAGGCACACGCCAACCCCAAGCGGCGAACTCGGCCTCGCCGACCAAGGTGCGCGTCCCCAGGATGACCATCAGCGACAGGAACAGGCCCAGCGTCGCGGTAGTCTGAATCCATGAGGTGTAAGCACCACGCTTGCCATGAGGCGCATGCTCAGCCACATAAGTGGCAGCGCCTCCGTACTCACCGCCCAAGGCCAAGCCCTGCAGCATGCGCAAGCCAATCAGGATCACTGGCGCCGCAACACCGATGGTGGCGTAAGCGGGCAGCACGCCGACGATGAAGGTCGACAGACCCATGATCAGGATGGTGACCAAAAAGGTGTACTTGCGACCGATCATGTCGCCCAAACGGCCAAACACCAGTGCGCCAAAGGGGCGCACGATGAAGCCGGCAGCAAAGGCCAGCAAGGAGGCAATAAAGGCCGCCTGCGGATCCAAGGCCGAAAAGAATTGCTTGGCGATGATCGGCGCCAAAGAGCCGTAGAGGTAGAAGTCGTACCACTCGAACACGGTACCGAGCGAGGAAGCGAAGATGACCTTCTTTTCCTCGCCTGTCATCGGCGTGTTGGTCGTGGAGACTGCGCTTGCAGTTGCCATGGTGGGGTGTCTCCAGAAGTTTTTGCACGAGAACCACCGCCCGGTAGCTCTTGTACCAACTATGAGCGCCGCCTCTGACCCCACTCTGACGCCAGACTTATGCCAAGCTGACAAACCTCGCAGCAACCCGCATCATTCTTTTCATGATGCGGGACCCAAGGTCCAGGCAGGGTAAGTCACGAGCTAAATCCGATCAAGCCCGCAGCCGCTGAAATGCTGCGTCAGCCCGGTGTCGAGGCCAAGCGGAAAAAGCTGACCGTCTCGCGCAAACGCTGCGCTTGTTCACGCAAGGCACCCGCTGCGGCCGAAGACTCCTCGACCAGGGCCGCATTCTTCTGTGCATGCTGGTCCAGCTCGGTCATTGCCTGGTTGACCTCGCAGATGCCTTGGCTGTGGTGGCTGGAACTGGCGCTCAAGCCTTGAATCAATTCACTGACACCCTGGATCTGCTGAGCCAAGCCGGAGATGGATTCGCCGGCTTGCTGGACCTGGCCGTAGCCATCGCTGACCTTGTCGCCACTCTCTGCAATCAAACCACTGATCTCGCGCGCGGCCACAGTGGCGCGCTGCGCCAAACTCCGCACCTCAGCGGCAACCACCGCAAAGCCCCGCCCCTGCTCACCGGCACGCGCAGCCTCAACGGCCGCGTTCAAGGCCAAGATATTGGTTTGAAAGGCGATGCCATCGATGACCGAGGTGATCTCACCAATTCGCAGGCTGGCCTGTTGAATCCCCTGCATGGTGCTCACGACCTGGCCCACCAAGTTGGCGCTGTGCGCGGCAGTGGCCGACACATCCAAGGCCAAGGCTCGTGCGTCTCGCACAAACCGGACAGAGCCCTTTACCGCATCGGTCATCTTGTCCATGGTGGCTGCGGTTTGCTGCACATTGGCCGACTGGCTTTCGGTGCGCTCACTCAGGTCCTGGTTGCCCTCGGCAATCTGCGCCGAGGCCGATGCGACCGAGTTGGAGGCGCAGGCAATCTGGCCGATCACTTCGCTCAGTCGGCCCTGCATGAGCACCATGGCGCCGAGCACGCTTTGCTGTCCAGCGCCGGCGCAGACAATGCGGGCCGACAGGTCGCCGGCCGCGATTCGCGCGGCCACTTGCGCCGCCTGCTCGGGCTCTCCGCCCAACGTGACCATCAACCATCGCACCACCAACTGCGCGGCCAGCGCGCCGACCAACAGGGCCACCAACATCAAACCCATTTGGATATGCAGCGTTTGCTGGTAGTTGGCCTGCGCCGCCAGGTACTCTTGCTCAGCGACCCTCTGCTGAAGATCAATCAATGCGGAAATTCTGTTCGAGATGGGATCAATGGCGGGGTACATGGCCTGCGCAGTGAACTGCTGCAACCCCTCACGATCCGCCACTTGCAGCAAACGCTGCAAGTGAACCAGAGCTGCCTCTGCGCCCTGCATGGCCTGTTCGGTCTGCTGGGCCAGGCCCAGTTCCTGCGCATCCATCTGAGTGGCGCGGTAGGCCGCCCATTCGCGATTCACAAGTTGTCGCGCCTGCTGGATCTCCTCCAGCGTTTGTTTCAAATCTTGCCTGCCCGCAGCTGCCTTGTGTGCCCCGTCGACCACTTGGACAGCGAAGGCATCGGCGACCAACTTGAGTTGTTTCAAGGGCAGCACCCGATCCTCATAGACCGTCCTCATCCCTTGCTCCAACTGACTCAAGCGCAGCAAGCCAATGACCATCGCGATGAGGGTGAAGGCGGTCAAAATCGCTGCAAAGAGGCGCATGCGCGAACGCATGCCCAAGCCTGGCATCGACATCATTTTTCAACTCCCTGTTGAATGAACAAGCGCCCCTGACTCGACTACATTGGCCGCGCAGAGAAACCGAGGCCGATTGTTCCGGCTCCCAGGGAGATAGAAGTTAGGAATTGGCGAGGTTTTCTCGCCCAAATGGTTAAGCCCGGCAGCCAGCGAGACTTCAGTCACGCGCTAGGGCCCTGAGGCAACCAAGTCTCACCGTCGGTCGGGCCAAGTCTCAGTGAGACACCCGACGCACACCGGGGCGCGAGCGCGCTGCGGCTTCCCAGTCACCTTGTTCAAACCAAGGGTCGCCGCGCAAATAAGCGGCCAGCATGTCCAGCGAGTCCAAGCCCCAGAACAGTTTGCCGTCCACTGCAATCGTCGGCACGCCGAAGACGCCCAGGCTCAAGGCCTCCTCGGTAGCCACACGCAGGCCTTCCTTGACTTCCTCGCTGGCGGGGTCGCGCAGCGGGGCCAGGTCTTGCGTCAAGGCGGCCAAACGCCCTGCTTCATTGGCATCGGCACCTTGAGCGCGCCAGACATGACAAAAAATCTTTTCGACCTGCAGGCGGTTAGGCGTGCCGCCGACGGGCGCGCAAGCCCACGCCAGACGCAACAAGGGCAGCGGATTGAAGGGATGCTGGGCCGGCACCTGCAGTGGGATGTTCAGTTGGTGCGCCGTCCAGGCAATTTGGCGGAAGGTCCACTGCCGTTTCGACTCGATCTCGGCCGGGCCCTTTTGACCCAGCGCATGCAACAAGGCGGCAAACAAAATGGGGCGGTACTCGACGCTGTAGCTCAGGCCTTTCAAGGCCTCGGGCAAACGCTCGAATGCCAGCGCAGCGTAGGGCGAGATTGGGTCAAAGTAAAAGGTCAGTTGCTTCATGGTCTTGGCTCTCAGGGTTCGTTGGTTTGCTCGGCGGCCGTGAAAACACCCAGCTCCAGCAGTTGCTCGCGGCGCGCAGGCAGGCGCTGCAGGATTTCAAGCCGCATGGCATCGTCGGCCTTGGACCAGAGCGTGATCTCTGGGATGGTGCGGGCGCAGCCCTCACACCAGCCGGTGGGCTGATGCATACGGCAGACATTGCTGCAGGGAGACTTGATCGAGGAACTCATTACGGCACTCATGCTTGCACCACATCAATCACCGGCGCGGCGGTCAGCGCGACCAATTCGGCCGGCGTCATCGGGAACACACCGTTCGGGTGACCGGCCGCGGCCCAGATCACTTCAAAACGGAACAACTCGCGGTCAACAAAAAGCAGCGGCTGCGGCAAGCCCTCGGCGGGCGCGAACCCGAGTGGCGAAACCCCGCCGATCGAGAAGCCGGTGCGCGCCTTCACATAGTCGGCATCGGCTCGCCCCAGTGGCCCGGTATGCGGCGTGAGCTTTTTCTCGTCCACCCTTTTGTCACCCGAGGTGATCACTAACACAGCGGCCTCGTCGGCGCGGCGCCGAAACACCACCGACTTGGCAATCTGGCCGAGGGCGACGCCGAGCGCATCGGCAGCCTCTTGCGAAGTACGCGCGGCGACCTCCAGCCAGCGCACCTCATGATGGTGACGGCGCTCACTCAGGGCGGCTTGAACCCGGCGAAAGCCCTCCGGCCGGTCCTGCGTCAGTGCGCCGGCCATTGATTCATTGACAACATTCATGACCGCATTCTCTCAGGCAATCCTGGCTCGCCCAGGCCACAGGTCCAATTGCCCGATCACACGCCCATACGCACCCATACACTCTCCACACCTTCCCCCCGCAAGTTTCAGCCAGAAGGAGGCAGGGGCGCGCCAACCGGTGTGGCATGCTGCGCCACCGTATCGCCCCCCGTTCTGTCGCCGCATGAGTTCCCTTTCCAAAGCTCCCGCTGCTCCCGTTGACCCAGCGGATCACACCCGTCCCGCGCCCATTGGATTTGGGCAAGCGCTGCTGTTTTGGCTCAAGCTCGGCTTCATCGGCTTTGGCGGGCCAGCTGGACAGATCGCCATCATGCACAGCGAGTTGGTCGAGCGCCGCCGTTGGATCAGTGAAAAGCGCTTTCTGCATGCACTCAACTACTGCATGTTGCTGCCCGGCCCCGAGGCCCAGCAACTGGCCACCTACATCGGCTGGCTGATGCACCGCAGCTGGGGCGGCTTCATCGCCGGCACCTTGTTTGTGCTGCCCTCGCTGTTGATCATGATCGGCCTGTCCTGGCTTTACATGGCGCATGGCAACCAAGCCCAGGTGGCGGCCATCTTCTTTGGCCTCAAACCCGCCGTGACCGCGCTGGTGTTGCACGCGGCGCACCGCATCGGCACACGTGCGCTGAAAAACCGCTGGCTCTGGGTGATTGCAATGCTTGCCTTCGTGGCGATCTTTGCGCTCAAGGCACCCTTTCCGCTGATCGTGCTGCTGGCCGCGGCCATCGGTTGGCTGGGGGCACGGCGCTGGCCTGAAGTCTTTACCCTCGGCGGTGGGCAAGGGAGCGCCAAAGGACACTATGGCCCTGCCCTCATTGACGATGACACCCCCCCGCCGGCACATGCCCGCTTTTCGCGCCGCCGACTTGTCGTGGTGCTGACGCTGGGCTTGGGGCTATGGTTGCTGGTGTTTGGCGGCCTGCTGCTGAGCTTCGGTCCGAGCCATGGGCTGAGCCAGATGGCCGGTTTCTTCAGCAAGGCCGCGCTGCTGACTTTTGGCGGCGCCTATGCAGTGCTGCCCTATGTCTACCAAGGGGCGGTCGAGCACTATCAGTGGCTTAGCGCCGCACAAATGATGGACGGCCTAGCGCTCGGAGAAACAACGCCAGGACCGCTGATCATGGTGGTGGCCTTTGTGGGTTTCGTCGGCGCCTGGACGGGCACCCTTTTCGGCCCCGAGGCCCTGCTGCTGGCAGGCGCGAGTGCTGCCTGCGTGGCAACCTTCTTTACCTTTCTGCCGTCCTTTGTCTTCATCCTTGCGGGCGGCCCCTTGGTCGAGGCAACCCATGACCAGCTGAAATTCACCGCCCCGCTGACGGCGATCACCGCCGCCGTAGTCGGCGTGATCTTGAATCTGGCGCTGTTCTTTGCCTACCACGTGCTGTGGCCGCAGGGCCTCGATGGCCATTTCGACTTGAGTTCGGCCGTGTTGATAGCGAGCGCTAGCCTGGCCCTGTTCCGGTTCAAGCTGGGCGTGATGCCGCTGTTGATAGGCTGCGCCTTGGTCGGCTTGATCCTGCAGGCCTTCCCCGGCCTCCCGCTCTAGACCCTTGAGAGAGCGCTTGCGGCCCCCGCCCATTCAGGCCGAGCCGCAAGTGCTTTTGGGCTCAGTCGCGATCCCGGCCATGACCCCGGCCGTGTTTCTCTTTATCCCGACCGTGGCCGCGCCCATGCTCATCATCACGATCACGACCACGGCCTTCGCCATGGCTGCGCTCGTAATGAGGTACGTACTGGTCACGATACCAATCGTCGCGCACAAAGTAGACCGGCCGACCGCAGGCGTCGTAATGCTTGCAATGCTTGCGCCAATCTTTCTCATGGCCGGGCGGCACGCGCAAATAGATCGGCGCGCCCTGCACCCGGACCCGCTCGATCAGCACCGGTTGCGCGTAAATCAAGCGTGGCTGTGGCGCATTGCCGATATCGATATGGCCGTAAAACCCCGGCTGCCCGATGTTGATCGACAGCCCCACATCGGCGGCTTGCGCGGGCGCCAACGGTGCCAGACCCTGCAGCAACACTGCCCAAACTAGTTTGGTCTTGCTCATCGCCGAACTCCTTTGATGTCTCAATAGACGAATTCACTGTATGCGGGCTCAACGCGAGCCCCAAGCGCCCGGTGCACCAGCGTCACAATTTGACACGCAATTGCTCAGACCGGATAGCGACCAACGCCCACACTCTGCACCTGACAGCAAGTCCCAGTGGAGCGATGTCGGGGCACAGTGATGCACCCGATAAAATGCCCAGCACACGCTTGCCCTTGCGCTCGCCCTTACATCCAGCCCTTGTCCGCCATCGTTTGGCCGGGTCTTTTTCTCGCACTCACGCTCCCATGAACATCACCGTCCTCGAAGAATTGAAGGCTTACATCGACCCCCTGACACCGGACGAGCACCAAGCGCTGGAGCGCAGCATCTTGAGTGAGGGCTGCCGCGATGCACTGGTGCTGTGGGGCGATATCCTGGTCGATGGCCACAACCGTTACGGCATCTGCCAGAAACACGGCCTCGCCTTCAATACAGTACAGAACACACGCTTCAAGTCGATGGAAGACGTGCATCTGTGGATGATCGACCAGCATCTGGGGCGTCGAAGCGTCTCAGACTTTCAGCGAGGCGTTTTAGCCCTGCGTAAGAAGGAGATCACCACCGCTCGAGCACAAGCAGCAGTGGCAGCCTTAGCAGAGGCTGGCACAGCGATTGGGGCCGCTACGGGCACAGAATTCCCCAATGAGATCAGTCATAACGCCGACATACCAGCACCAGAACCTCTGATCAGCCGCGAAGCGATCGCCAAAGCAGCACGCATCAGCAGCAATACCGTGGTCCAGATCGAGAAGATTCAAAAGAACGCCGCCCCCGAATTGGTGGAGGCCGTTAAGGCTGGAACGATCTCCATCAATGCTGCAGCAGCGGTCGCCAGTCTGGAGAAGGAAGACCAGCGAGCAGCAGTGGCCGGCGGCAAGAAGGAATTGCAACAAGCCGCTAAGCGTGTCCGAGAAAGCAAATCCCGTTCACCCAAGTCGAACACCGGAACAGCAGGTGACGAGAACTCCGAAGCCACGGTGGCCTCCGAAGATAGCATCAGCGCCGAAGAACGTAACCGCGAAGCACAACTGACACTGCTGCAGAACACGGTGGCCGAGCTATCGGCAGAGAACAAAGCCTTGAAAGAAGAGAACCAAGCACTGCTCGAACAGTTGGCCGCCCTGCAGTCACAGGCCTGAACCGGGTATATCGCTACAGTTAGAACCTTCTACCTCTCGCCAAAAGCATGGACAGCGACCAACAGCAACTTCGGCACGCCGAGATTCAAGCAGAGAACCATGCATTGCGTCAGCAGCTCGAGAGCATTTTGCGAGAGGCCCGCAACAATGAGTTGAAGATGCGCCGCTTCGAGCAACTGGAGCATCGCTTGATTGCAACCCGCTCACTTTTGGAACTGGTTCGCCTGCTACTGGGGGAATACAAGCTGGCTTTTGGCATCGACTGTGTGGCCTTGTCATTGATTGACCGCGAGCACGAGGCCGGCCGCATGCTGGAAGCAGAGTTGGGTAAAGACGGACCCTTGCTGGGGCTTCAATTGTTGCAATCGCCTCAGACCCAGCGAAGGTTGCAAGTCTTGCATGGCGATGCAGAACTCAAGCCCCGCTTAGGCGCATTCAGGGCCGACCTACATGGAAACCTGTTCCAAGGACAAAGTGAGGCCACACGCATTGCCTCAGTGGCGCTATTGCCCTTGAGCCGCCATGGCGAACTGATCGGCAGCCTCCAATTCGGGAGCGTCGATTCGCAGCGTTATGAAGCTGCGGCTGGAACCGCTTTGCTCGAACGCCTGGGTGCGATCGTCTCAGTCTGTCTAGACAGCACTTTGAACCAGGAGCGGCTAAAGCTTGCCGGTCTGACCGATGCCTTGACAGGTGTGCACAACCGGCGCTACTTTGAACACAGATGCCTGATCGAGATTGCGCAAGCTCGTCGTTACAAACATGAACTCGGTTGTCTGTTTTTGGATCTAGACCGATTCAAGGCCATCAACGACCGTTACGGCCATCCTGCAGGTGATGAGGTCTTACGCGCCGTCGGCCGCATGATTCAGACTCAACTGCGAGCAGGCGACACCATTGCTCGTTTCGGCGGAGAAGAGTTCGTCGTCTTGTTGCCGCAGGCGCCTGCAGCCAACGCGCAAGAAATTGCCGAGCGTATACGCAGCAGTATCGCGGCCCGGCCCTTCAGCCTAAGCAGCGGTGAAGTCATCACCGCCAGCGTCTCTGTTGGCTTGGCTATGTTGCCAGCAGAACGCATCCAAGCCAACACGCAACAGCTAGCAGACGCCTTGGTCAAAGAAGCTGATCAGGCACTCTATATGGCCAAAAAACAAGGTCGCAATCGGGTTGTTTTCGTTAGCCAGAGTTGACCTCATGGCCAAACTCCGAAACTAAGGTAGGCATAATCAAAAGCAAAACGCCCCCGACTCGAGAGAATCAGGGGCGTTTTGCATAAATATTAGCCTGACGATGACCTACTTTCACACGG
>NZ_JBMLSK010000237.1:0-14150 GCF_049240545.1 Roseateles sp.
GCGCCTTGCTGACGTTGGTGACGTGCTGCCGGTTGCCGATGCCGTAGTGGTGGTTGTCGCGGGCGATGACGTTGTTCTTGCCGATCTTCTCGGCCCACCAGCGCAGCTCGGCCATGCGGTTCTTGATCGTGCCGATGGCCAGGCCCTCGGCTTGCCAGCGGGCCACCAGGCCTTCCACATGCTTGGGCTTGAGGCTGGTGGCGCCCAGGTGGCGGTAGCCGGCCTCCTGGAGCTGGTTGGCGACGAGGTCGAGCACACGCTCGCGGTCGCGCTGCGTGGCGAAGCTGCCGTCGCGGTTGCGGTGGCAGAGCTGCTTCAGCTGGTAGTTCAGGTCGCGCATCCGGTTGCTGCTGGCGGTCTGAAGTCGTCGGGTCGGTCGGCTGCCCCTGGGGGCAGGTCGGGTTCGTTGTCGCTGGTGTGAAGTCGGTCTGGTAAGTGTTTCTGTCCGTCCCGAGCGCCTGAGCGCAAAGGGAACCACGAGGGACACGGGACACCACTCCCGTCTTGTGCCGAGGTCTTGCTTCTGGCCGCCGCGGCATGCGGCATTGGCCCCGACGGCGCTTGCTGCAGCAAGTCGGTCCGTCGGTTCGAGCCCATGCCCTAGGCTCGGCGGGGTGCACCACGGGGTGGTGCGCTTGTCGACGGTGCCTGCTGGCGCAGGCTGGGCGAGGGGTCGTTGGAGACCTTTATCGTCGACCCGGAAGCCGCTTTCGCGGTACCGGATGGGCGCGCCGGAGCCCGTCACGCGGGTCCGTCACTTGCGACAGCCCGGATATCCCCCGGGCATGGCCCGGGCGTGCAGGGGCTGCGTGCGCGTCGTCACTACCGGCTCGCGCCGCGTAGTGACGACGCTGCCCGTTGGCGCAGTAGATTGCGGCAGGGCGCCGCCACGGTTGCAGCAGGGCTTGATGTGGGCCGTGGCGCGCGCATCGCCGCCGTGTTGGGCCAGGAAACACGGGCAAGCCAGTCGGCTCGGCTGGGGCAGAGCATGTCGGCAGAGCCGACCTCGGACGCATATCTCCAGACCTTGCGGTCGCCGGGTTGCAGGAGATCAGGCCGGCTGGGGCACCCGCCGAAGCGGGCAGGGCGATGCGTAACGCGCATCCATCGGGCTGACTCAGCCAGCGGTTGATGGGCGGCATGCTGCGCCAGGCGGCTGCGCGGTGCAACCGCAGTGGTGACGGTCGACACCGTTGGCGGGCCGATGGTCGTTGTCAGCAGTGCGGACGCCCGCTATGGCTGCCACAGGCGGCTTACCCACCGCCGCGCGAGTCTTGCGTATGAGGCGCCGATCGCGCGGCCGTGGATAAGCGCGGTGTCCGATGGTCGGAGCCTGCCCGGCGTCCTACTCGTCGTCCTCGACATCGTGCCGGTCGCGCCGGGTGCCGTTCACATGCGCCCAGAAAGCTGTCTTGCGCGCGTGGCGCGTGCGTATCTCCGCTTCGAAGGCGTCAGGCGGGGAGAGGGGCAGCAGGTCGACGCCGCTATTCGCGATCTCCCGCAGTCTGGCCCAGTAGCGCGCCGCATGACCGTAGGCGCGGGCGTAGGCCCGGTCCAGGATGCCGTTGAGCAGGGCCCGGTAGATGACGGTCTCGCCGCGCGGGCAGTCGTGGCCGCGCAGCGCCTTGGCCAGGGGGACGAGGCTGCCGTATGCGCCGCCGTCGATGCCGGCCGGGTTGGCCAGCAGCTTCTCTTCGGCGGCGTCGGCGTCGCCGATTTGAAGCAGCACGGTCGAGGCCCGCGCGGGGTCCTTGTGCGCGAGGGCGAGCTCGCGGGCGCGGGCGATCGCATCGGTACGGGCAGGCTCCGCCAGGTGCTTCAGCCAGAGGTCGAGGTAGTAGTCCGACAGGGTGCGCTCGAACATCGCTCTCCGGATCGGCACGCTCTCGTCGAACCGTCCGAGCTTCTCCAGCGCCTCGGCCAGCAGCCCTTGCCGGCTGTCCTCCACGTGTCCCCAGCTGTCTTGCAGCCACACCAGCGCATCGGCCGGCCGGTTGGCTTCGATGTAGGCCCGGGCGAAGGACTGCCGCTGCACCGGGTTCGGATCCGGGCTGTAGTGGAGGGAGGCGCGCACCTGCACATCGGGGTCGCCCAAGGATTCGGATAAGAGCGATAACGCGCCCGAGAGCTTGAACACTTCCAGCGGCTGGCCGTCCTCCCCACGGCCAGCGGCCAACCCCGAGACCGCCCGTTCCGCCAACTGCGCGTCGAGGCGAGCCACCAGCCCGCGCTGCGCTTCCTCGCTGAGCAGCAGGCCGGCATGGCGCAGGAGGGCTCCGCGGGCGCCGTACTGGTCGGCGGAGTACAGATCCAGCAGGCGTTGCGGCCACACATCGGCCGGCGTCTCGCACCGCGCTGCCGCACGTAGCCAGTGCTGGCAGGCTGAGCGCACCGCGTCGCCGATCACGCCGTCGGAGTCGTCGGCACGCTCGAACCACGCGGCGTCCGACTCGATGAACGTCTGGAACAGGGTTAGCGCCGCCGGAGGGTCCTTGGGGCAAAGCTCTCGCTCCACCTGGTCGAGCCATCCCTCCAGGGTGCGACCGAACTCGCCGGCCTCCCGGTAGCCGTAGAACTTGCTGGAGCGCTTCCAGGCGGACAAGGTCTTCTTGAACCCGCTGGCCAGCTTGTCGGGCTGGTCGGCCAGTTGTAGGCGGGCCAGACGCGCGAGGACGGCCTCGTGGTCCTGGGCCAGCTCCAGCAGCACGGCGACCAGGTCACCATGAGCTTGGCGGGCGAGGAAAGTGGGCAGATCTTCAGCGGGCGGCTTGGCCATCGGGGTTTGCGCGAGAAGGGGTGATCAGGCCGAAGGCGAGCCAGCGCTCAGATCCCAGAACGACCCCTGCCAGTTGGAGACCTGACCTTCAGTGCCGCACGCCAGGCATCGCCAGACGACGAGGTTGTCTTCGGTAAGGCCCGTCTCGACGAAGCGTTGGTCGCGCTTGCGGCACCTGAAGCACAGGGGCCCGGGCGTGCCGTCGGGGCCGTCGAAGTCGGTGGCGTGGGCCACGACGGCGGTGACGAAGTCCGCGAACTTGCGGGCAGGGCCGCGCTCCGGGGCGATCGCGCCCTTGGGGTCGAGGTAGTGGGTGAGGTCGATGACGTACACGGGGCAGCTAGTCATTTGTTTGATGGTGGCGACCGCAGGAACCGGGCAAAGGACGATCGGCCAACGGACGTTCAGCTCACGCTTGCCCAAAGACGAGATAGCCGAGGAAGGCGAGCAAGGCGGCCCATAGCACCCATCGCCACGCCTTGCCGCCCGCGTGCCTGCCGCCCGAGCCTTCCGACCCATCCACCAACGTTTGCCGGTAGGACAGCCCCGTGCCGGGCGCGCCCACCGTACCCGTGACCTTCTCGCTTCGGACGTTGACCGATGCCCCGGGCCCACCAACCGTCCAGGACGTGCCGGACTTGCTCAAGTTAAGGGTTAACCCTTTGAAGATGCGGATGCGCTTTTGAAATCGGAACCCCATGGCTGACCTCCTGTAATGCCCTTTGTAGCTGCGGCCAAGCTCACCTGGTGAGCCAGCGGCAGCGGAAACTTACGAAGACTCAGCTCCCAGAGTGACAATCTTGCTCTATTCTGCATTTCATTCCACCGTCGCGGCAGGAGCCATGGTCACCCGAGCACCCAAAACAGACATCCTCATGATCAAGGACGTCGCCGAGTACCTGAAGGTCACCGAGAGGACCATTTACCGGCTAGCTGCGGCCAAGAAGATCCCGGCCTTCAAGGTGGGCGGGAGCTGGAGGTTTTCGCGGATGGATATTGATGCGTGGATACGGCGGCAGACCATCGTCAGCGCCGAGGTCCAGGGGACAAAGATTTGATCCCTCATTCGGAACACACTGAACGGAACAGCCCAAGCCAGCGTTGGGGTCTGTGTGATGAATCGGGCGGAGTATTTCCGTCCGCCACGGGGCGACGTGCTCGTTACCTTCCGCGATGACTACGCCTAGCCTCTACAACGCTGAGATTTCCGCAGGCTCGCTGCTGCTGCCGGAGAGTCGCCACATTGCGCGTCTACTGCTTACCCGCCCCACGGCGCAGCAGTGGGACGAGGCATTAAGGGGGGAGAACCTGCTGCAGAAGAAGCCTGCGACGGCGCGTCGGCAGGCCAGGCTGATTCGCAACCGACTGCAGACGCTGGACGAAGCGGGTTGGAGCCTGGTTTCCAGCGCTGAGGGAGAGGTGAGTTCGCAGGTGCTTCTGGCGGCGGCTATACGCCACAGCCAGTTGCTCAGTGACTTTCTGCGCGATGTCTACGCCGCTGACCTACGGTGCCTAGAGCGAAACCTGAGTCACCGACAGTGGCAAGGTTTTCTCATGGAGTGCGGGCATCGCGACCCCGCGGTGAGCGCCTGGGCAAACACCACGCGCGACAAGCTTTTCCAGGTCATCGTCCGAATCCTTGCGGAAGCCAAATACCTGGACTCCACGAGGCGTATGGGACTCACGCCACCAATATTGCACCCGAAAGTCCGCGACTACCTGCAACACCTGGGCGACCCGACCACGCTCTCCAGGATGGAACCCCAAGCATGAACAGCCGATTTGAAGAGCGCCTCAATCAAGTCCTGCCACGTCTGGCATCACCTGATGTCTTGAGCAACCGAGGTGCGGGTGGCGAGATCGGCTTCTGGATCTTCGACTACCCGCCTGAGCAAGAAATGCACGTCCGCTCCTGGTTGAGCGACGTGATCGAACCAGGCCTGCGAAAGCTGAAGCCCGAACTTCGATTTGCGACGGTTGATCTCTTCGAGTGCGTGATCTCGCTGCTGGAAGAGCGAGGTCTGCTCACCAAGGTTCTGGAGATGCAGATGAAGCAAGGTGACGAAGCCGTCCTGCGTTCACTGCGCTCGGTACTCAAGGAAGACCGGCTGGCCGCGCGCATCGTCGAGATGACCGGCGCCGCGGATCTTGACCTCTTGATCGTCAAGGGCGTGGGGGCTGTCTACCCCATGCTCCGCACGCACACGCTGCTGTCTGCACTGCACCCGCACATGCGTGATACGCCGCTGCTGATGCTCTACCCCGGCCGCTACGACGGCCAGTCCTTGCGCCTGTTCAGCAAGCTCACGGACGACAACTACTACCGGGCGTTCAGCCTCGTCTCGTGATTCAGGGAGACCCATGAAAATCAAGGAACTCTTCGTCAAGCCGATTGACCGCCCGATCAACGGCGTCATCAAGGCAGACCAACGCGACGACGAAAGCATCTGGCAGGAACTGGACGAGTACGTCACCACCAAGCAGGTGACCGAGTACCTCCGCCGGTTCTTCGACGCCTACCTGGCCACAGTCGACAACCCGACCGATCCCACCATCGCAGCGCGAATGGGCGTGTGGGTGTCGGGCTTCTTCGGTTCCGGCAAGTCGCACTTCATCAAGATCCTGTCGTACCTGCTCTCCAACCTGGAGGCCACTCACCCCAGCAATGGCGAGAAGCGCCGCGCAGCGCAGTTCTTCGAGTCGAAGATCAAGGATCCATTGCTCATCGGCGACGTGCGTCGTGCCGTGGCCGGCAAGACCGACGTCATCCTCTTCAACATTGACTCCAAGGCCGATGCCAAGAGCGACCGCGACGCCATCCTGCAGGTCTTCCTGCGCGTGTTCAACGAGATGCAGGGCCTCTCAGGCGACGCGCCGCACGTCGCCCACATGGAGCGCCATCTCATCTCGAAGGGGAGCTTCGACGTGTTCAAGGCCGCCTTCAAGGCTTCCAATGGCAACGAGTGGGATGCCGAGCGCGACGCGGTGGACTTCCTTCGTGATGACGTGATCGCAGGTCTGAGCGCTGCGCTGAAGATGTCGGCTGAGTCCGCAGGCAAGTGGTTCGACGATGCCCGTGACACCTACCGCATCAACATCGAAGGCTTCGCCGATCTGGTGCGCGCCTACCTGGACGCCAAGGGCCCCGGTCACCGCATCGTGTTCCTGGTTGACGAGGTAGGCCAGTTCATCGGCAAGAACACCCAGCTGATGCTGAACCTGCAGACCATCACCGAAGAACTCGGCGTGCGTTGCAAGGGCCGCGCCTGGGTCATCGTCACCAGCCAGGAAGACATCGACGCCACGCTGGGCGAGGCCAACCAGGCCCGGACCAACGACTTCTCCAAGATCACGGGCCGCTTCCACACGCGCCTGTCGCTGTCCAGTTCCAACACCGACGAGGTGATCTCGCAGCGCCTGCTGGAAAAGACGCCCGAGGCCAAGGCCGCGCTAGCCGCGGTGTGGAGGGCCAAGGGCGACATCATCAACAACCAGCTCTCGTTCGCCGATCATGCCGTCGCCTTCAGGCGCTTCAAGGACGCTGACGACTACGCCGCGCACTACCCCTTCGCGCCGTACCAGTTCCAGCTGCTGCAAAAGGTCTTCGAGTCGATTCGCAAGGTGGGCGCCACGGGCCGCCATCTGGCACGCGGTGAGCGGTCCATGCTCGATGCGTTTCAGACCGCTGCCGTGGGCAACGGTGACAAGGACATCGACGCCTTCGTCCCGCTGTACGACTTCTACCCTTCCATCGAGAGCTTCCTCGACTCATCCGTTAAGCGCGCTATCGACCAAGCTAGTGAAAACCCGGCATTGGAAAAGTGGGACATCAAACTGCTCCGTGCGCTGTTCCTGATTCGTTACCAGGAAGCCATCAAGGCCACCGTGGACAACCTGGCCACCCTGTGCCTAGACCGGGTGGACGCCGACAAGCTGGCCTTGAAGCGCCAGATCCAGGAGAGCCTGGCCCGGCTGGAGCGGCAAAACCTGGTCAGCCGCAACGGCGACCTGTGGTTCTTCCTGACCAACGAAGAGCGCGACGTGTCGCAAGAGATCAAGTCGGTCGACATCTCGTCGGCCGAGGTCTCGCGCCTGGTGTCCGAGCTGGTCTTCGACGAGGTGTTGGGCGGCCAGACCAAAGTACGCCAACGCGACACCAAGACCGACTACGAGTTCAATCGCCTACTCGACGGCGCGCCCTGGCGCCAGGCCAACCAGCAGCTGACCCTGGAAGTTCTGTCGCCCGTCGGTGGCGACTACGAGCTGATGACCGAAGCCAAGTGCATCGGGCGCAGCGCCGAGGGCGCCGGCCGCGTGATCCTGCGCATGGCCAACGACGCCCGCGTGGACGTGGAACTGCGCACCTATGTGCAGATCGAGAAGTACATCAGCGGCCCGAAGACCGACGCTGCCACGCCGTCGCTCAAGCGCATCTTGCTGGACCGAAAGGACGAGAACCGCGAGCGCAAGACCCGCATCCTGGCGCAGCTGTCCGACCTGCTGAGCCGCGGCGACTTCTACGCCCTGGGCCAGAAGCTGACGCTCAAGCCGCAGGGCCCGTCGGTGATCTTGGACGAGGCACTGAACTACCTCGTCTCCAACACCTATTCCAAGCTCGGCTACATCAAGGTGCGCCAAGCCGACCCGGCGGCTGAGATCCGCGCCGTGCTGGCATCGGATACCCACGGTCAGTACAAGATCGCCCTCGATGGCGAAGACGGCAATGCCCTGGCCATCGGCGAGATGCGCCAGTACCTCACGGTCGCGGCCGGCACCAGCCGCGTGCTGCTGTCCGACGTGGTGGACCGATTTGCCGGTGCGCCGTGGGGCTGGCGGCCCGAGCTGGAAACGGTGCTGCTGATTGCCCGCTTGTTCATGGCCGGCGAGATCAAGCTGGTGATGGAAGGGTCTGATCTCGACCCCAAGTCTGCGGCCGAACCGCTGACCAAGGCCGCCCGCTTCAAGCAGGTGTCCATCCTCAAGCGCAAGACAGCGGATGCTGGCACCCGCGCCAAGGCCCGCGACCTGCATCGCGAGATCTTTTCGCTTCAGCCGCCGGATGACGAAGACGGGCTGGTGGCCGCATTCCGCGACAACCTGGGTCAACGCAAAGCCGAGCTGGAGCGCGCCAAGCTCAAGGCCGAACAGAAGCACCACCCGGGTGCCGCCGAGGTGGCCAAGGCCCTGCAGGCGATTGACCGGCAACTGGCGATCCGCGACCCCTTCGAGTTTCTGAACGCCATGCTGTCGACGCGTGACGACTGGCTGGATCTGGCCGAAGACACACACGACGTGCTGAGCTTCTACAAGACACAGGCCCCGGTGTGGGCCCGCATGCTCGATGGGCTGGTCAGCTTTTCCGACAACCGCGAAGCGCTGGTCAAGGACACGGCATCGGCCCAGCCGCTGGCCGATCTGGAGGCCATTCGCGCCAACCCGAGACCGTACTCGCAGGTCAACCGCATCGAAGGGCTGCTGTCCGCGGTGGAGAAAGTCAACGAGGCCCTCGCCAGCGAGCGGCGCGAGAAGGCGCTGCTCTCCATCGACTCCAAGATCAAGGAAGCCACCCAGGCCCTTGATGACGCTCAGGCCGAGCCCGCGATGCGCAACGCCGCACTTAGGCCGCTGCAAGAGCTGAAGGCGCAGCTGGCGGGCCTGGTGAGCATCCCGCGCATCATGTTCTTGCAGCAGCGTGCGGGCGAACTGCTGGACGAGGCGATGGACAAGATCGCCGCGGCTATCGCTGCGGCGGCCAAGGCCAAGGCCGCGGTCAAGCCTGCGCCAGCGCCCACGCCGGGCGACGCACCCACGCCGCCACCACCGCCTGCGCCGCCGGCTGCCAAGCCGATCCGGGTGGTGCGCACGGCGGATCTGAACGCCAAGACCTATCTGGAAACCGAGCAAGACGTGGACGACTACGTGGCGAAGCTGCGCGCCGAGCTGATGGCTGCCATCGCAGCCGGCCACCGAGCCCGTATCCAGTAAGCGCTCCGCGCAAGCAAAACAAGACCAAGACCGATTTTCCAGGGACAGACATGAACAAGGCCAACCTCAAGAGCTACGCCCCCAAGGCTCGGCTGGACTTCATCAAGGCGGTGACCGAGCGTGCCAACGTGCTGGGCATCTCGGCCGCCGGCGTGGTGCCAGCCGAAGTGCGGGGCGACGTGGCCTTGATCGACGGCCGTGAGTGGCCCGCCAAGGTGGCCGGCCAGCGCGACGAACTCATTGCCCGCATCAAGCGGCATGGGTTCGAGCAGACCATGGACGAGGTGGCCTACACCTGGTTCAACCGTTTCGCCGCGCTGCGCTACATGGAGATCCACGACTACCTGGGCCACGGCTGGCGCGTGCTGTCCAGCCGTGATGGTGGCTTGCCCGAAATCCTTCGCCACGCCAGCGAGGTGACGCTGCCGGGTCTGAACCCAGGCCACGCGCGCGAAATGCAGCTGGCCGGCAACCAGGACAACGAGCTCTACAAGCTGCTGCTGGTGGCGCAGTGCAATGAGCTGTCACGCGTGATGCCGTTTCTGTTCGAGCGCATCGACGACGACACCGAGCTGCTGCTGCCCGAGAACCTGCTTCGCACCGACTCCATCGTGGCCAAGCTGGTCGAGCAGGTGCCCGAGGAAGACTGGCTAGAGATTGAGGTGATCGGTTGGCTGTACCAGTTCTACATCAGCGAGAAGAAGGACGAGGTCATCGGCAAAGTGGTCAGGAGCGAAGACATACCTGCTGCCACTCAGCAGTTCACACCCAACTGGATCGTGCAGTACTTGGTGCAGAACACGTTGGGTCGGCTGTGGCTGATGGCCAACCCCAGCAGCACGCTGCCCAGCCAGTGGACGCACTACATCCATCCAGCCGAACAGCCGCCCGAAGTGAGAGCGCAGTTGGACTCGCTCATTCAGATGCGCGTCGGCGGGGTCGGCGGCATGCTGAACCCCGAAACCATAACCGTGCTGGACCCCGCGTGTGGAAGCGGGCACATCCTTGTCGTAGCGTATGACGTTCTGAAGGCTATCTACCTTGAGCGTGGTTACCAACCCCGAGCTATTCCGCGTCTGATCCTGGAGAAGAACCTCTTCGGGTTGGATATTGATGATCGGGCTGCCCAACTTGCTGCCTTCGCCCTGCTGATGAAAGCGCGCGCCGACGACCGCAGACTCTTCACCGAAGCCCCAAAGCTCAATGTAGTTAGTTTGCTGGAAAGTAAGGGCCTAGACATTGGCGAGATTACGACGCACCTCGCCCAGTTCGGTCTCCAGCGCACCTCAACCAGCGCCTTGGTGGAAGTCTTTGAAGGGGCAAAGACCTTTGGCTCCCTGATTCGAATTCCTCCGCCGCTAAGACAAGAACTGACTGGGATGGCGAATGGGTTAGAGAAAGCTCTAGGCGATGGCGACCTCTACGCCCAACAAGCCGCCAAGGACCTACTGCCACTGGTCTTGCAGGCGTTGATGCTCTGCATGCGATTCGACGCGACGATCGCCAATCCTCCGTACATGGGTGGCAAATTCTTCAATCCCAACCTGAAGGAGATGATCAATAGTCAGTATGAAAGCGCAAAGGGCGACTTGTACGCAAGCTTTCTGACTCGGAATCTAGAGTTCGCCGCTGACGGTGGATTGATTGGGATGATAACCATTCCGAACTGGATGTTTCTTTCTGGGTTTGAAGATCTGAGGCGATCGGTATTTATGGAATCCACGATCGAGACTTTTTGCCACAATGGGCGAGGTGTGTTTGGATCCGATTTTGGAAGTTGTTCCTTCACGATTAGGAACATGTGTCAATCTGACTACAAAGGTACATACAAGCGACTCTTCGATAAGCAGGGTAGTGTCGCGACCAATGAAGAACTAAACGCCCGGTTCTTTGGCACAGCGCCGTTTCTGGTCTCGGTAAATCAATTTCTAAAGGTGCCAGGAATTCCTTTGGCTTACTGGGTTTCGGATCGGATAAGGAATGTCTTCGAAAATTCAGCGCCACTGAGTGATCGGCTTTTAACGCGGTTGGGTATGTCGACCGCCGACAATGAACGATTCCTGAGATATTGGCACGAAGTAGATGTCTTCAAGGTGGCATTCCAAGCAGTCGACGCAAGCGATTTGAGTGGTGTCCAAAAGAAATGGTTTCCTTATCAAAAGGGTGGGCTGTTCAGAAAATGGTATGGAAATCATGCCTATGTTGTGAATTGGGAGAGAGACGGCGCCGAGGTGCGAGGAAATATAGACGCATCGGGCCGAATCCGGTCTCACAACTACAATGGAGAGTATGGGCTTCGTGAAGGCATTACGTGGTCTGATGTTACCTCTGGCGCGAATGCATTTCGCTACATGCCGAAGGGGTTCTTGTTCGATGGTAGGGGTTCTGCCGGGTTTTCCGAGTCCTCAGAGTCGCTAGCCGTTAGTCTCGGCCTACTTAACTCAAAGGTGAGTTTCCAATGCATTGCCGCAATCAATCCAACGATTGCAATAAATGTTGGTGAGATTGGTAGAATCCCTTTTCATAAGGCTGTAGATTCGGTTGCGTCCGCTGTGTCGGCTATCGTCAGGCGGACTACGGAACTGGCGAAGGCAGACTGGGATTCATTAGAAACCTCGTGGGATTTCAAATCGGTCGAATGGGCAAGACCGTCCGGCCTCGCGCAGGGCTCAGTCGCATCGTCCTGGGCTTCGTGGAAGGGAGTATTGGACGAGCGCAGGCACGAGATGAAGGCTCTCGAGGACGAAAACAACTTGCTGCTGATACGGGCTTATGGCCTCGAAAGCGAGTTCTCGCCCGATGTGCAAGAAGATGAAATCACCCTGGCTCGCGCAGATCGAGAGAAGGATTCGCAGCGTCTGATTTCGTACGCTGTCGGCTGCATGATGGGCCGTTACAGCCTTCGGGAGCCAGGACTAATCTATGCCCACACCGGCGGCCTTGGATTCGACTCGGAAAGGTACGGGTCGGCATTCCCGGCTGATGCCGACGGCATCATTCCACTGACGGACCACAGATGGTTCGAAGACGACGCTGCCAGTCGTGTGGGCGAGTTTCTTCGCGCCGTTTGGGGCACCGATGCTCAGGAGGAGAATATGGACTGGCTCGCGGGTAGCCTTGGCGCGAAGAGTAGCGAGGCGCCCGACGAAGCCATTCGCCGCTACCTTGCTGAAAAGTTCTTCAAGGATCACTTACAGACCTACAAGAAGCGCCCTATCTACTGGCTCTTCGGAAGCGGCAAACAAGGCGCCTTCCAAGCGCTGGTGTACTTGCATCGCTACAACGAGGGCACGCTGGCACGGATGCGCGCTGAGTACGTGGTGCCGCTAATCGCCAAGATGGCGTCCCGTGTAGACATGCTGGACAAGGACGTGGGTGCAGCATCGTCGGCAGCCGCCCGCACCAAGCTGCAGAAACAGATCGAAGCGCTGCGCAAGAAGCAGATCGAGCTTCTTGCCTATGACGAAAAACTTCGACACTACGCCGACATGCGCATTGCGCTGGACCTGGACGACGGCGTGAAGGTGAACTACGCGAAGTTTGGCGACCTGCTCGCCGAGGCCAAAGCCATCTGCGGCGGGAAGGACGAAGACTGATGAAGATCGAATCGATTCACTTCCACGATGTTGGTCCTCTGGGCGACCGCGTGGTGGACCTCAAGAGCGATTGGGATGGCGACATCGAGAAGCTGGTCTTGCTGTCTGGCCCCAACGGCTGCGGCAAGTCCACGGTTCTGAGGGCCGTCGCCATGCTCTGGGAAGCCTTGGGGCATTGGTTGGCGCACCGCAAGCCATTGCCCAAGAGCCATCCTGCTCGCGAGTGGCTGCAGCGCTGGGGCGCCTGTGCCGTGGTGCTGAGCGGCACCCCGATTGAAGGGCGCTCGGTCGGCCTGGTGTTTGGCGATTTGCAGTGGTGTGAGCAGCTCCAGGAGCGCCAGCCCGAGGTGTGTTGGGTTGGCGAGAGCGTGGCACGGACCGGCAAGCCCGGTAATCCGAAGCGCGAGCTCTTCCTTCCCGAGGGTGACCTGTTGACACGATGGAGCGATGCCCATCGGCGCATGGTGCTGTCGTTCGACAAGACCGACGCCCCCAACATCGTTTTTCTTGACGCAGAGGAGCGGCGTTGGGTCTCTGCAAGGCGGAATGTGGGCGAGTTGATGGCCGACTCCCCTGCTCGACGCTGGTTGCCCAAGTACGTAGCCAGTGACGACTGGAAGGATCAGCTGGAGGCTTCGCTCATTACGCTGAAAACCACCCAACTGCACAAGTACCACGAGGTCTTGCGGCTGATGAACGGCTTTCTGTCCGGCAAGGAGATTGATCCTGACATCCAGCAGGGCGAGGGCCGTTTGCGGGTCAAGCTCAAGGACAGGCGAGGGCAACACCACACCTTGGATGAGCTGAGCGCAGGGGAGCACCAGGTCCTGATCCTGCTGTTCCTCGTCGCGCACTGGGCCGAGCGGGGAGCCGTCGTGCTGATCGACGAGCCGGACCTGTACCTGCATCCTTCGCTGGTCAGCGGTCTTTTGGCAAGCTTGGAGGGCTTGGTCGCGAAGCTCGATGGGCAGTTGATGATCACCTCGCACCAGCCAGATGTCTGGCAGCGCTATGAGGCGACAGGACGTCGGGTTGAGCTAGGTGGGAGGGATCGGGCCGATGAATATTGAAGATCGAGTTCGGCGAATCAAGACCCAGTCGGTTGGTTCGACGGGGGTTCGCGTTCTGCTCGTTGAAGGGCCTGACGACGTTTCCGCGTTTCGCATCTTTTTGAAGAACAGAGCGCAAGCTGCTGGCTGGGAGCGCAAATGGCATTTGGAGCCAGCAGGTAACAAGCGCCATGTGCAAGCGATGCTTGGCCTTGAACCCACATGGCTGGGTGTGGTCGACCGTGACGACTGGACCGCCGCCGAATGCCAGTCAGCGCTCCAGGCAACGCCCAACTTGCTGCTGCTTCCCCGTTACTGCCTTGAGAGTTACCTGATTGATCCTCAAGAGCTTTGGCCTGCCCTTGGGCCGGTACAGCAAGCGAAGGTGGCCGGTGGGCTTCCAGCGCTGGAGCAGGCCGTGATGGCGCAGCTGGCGCACTGGGTTCGACATGCCGCTCTGTGGCACACCATCAATCCACTTTGGCGGGCTCTACGGGCAAAGGGTTTCCCCAATGGAGTGCTCGATCCCGCGAAAACAATCGCAGATGCAGCGCTATTGGTTGAGCTGACCAACTGGCACAACACTCTCGATGCCAAGGTCGTGCTGGGGCAAGTTCAAGCGCAAGAAGCGCAGCTGGCGGCGCTGCCCGACGCGGACCTCCTTGCCAATTGGATCTACGCCAAAAAGTTCTACCCCATGGTGGTCCATGGCGTTCTGGAGCGGCTGCTGGGTCATATGCCTAA
>NZ_JBMLSK010000238.1:0-1949 GCF_049240545.1 Roseateles sp.
TGGCTGGCCTCTCTTGATCCGGTGGCCGCTGCGGCACCACAAGCGCACGCAGCTTGGCGTTCGGCGCCAGCACCCCATGAAAACGGATCAGGTGCAACCTCGGCCGCGGCACCAACGCCGCCAGCCGCTGCATGAACTCCAGCGGGCTCATGACCAGGTGCGTGGTCCCGTCGCGCCACGGCGTCTTCAGCTCTTTGTTCCTGCGAGCGAGCATCGGTCAACTCGTTAGAGGCCCCGCCGCCCGATCCGTCAACCTCTTCCGCGGAGGAACAGGTCCAACTCTGCAACTACGCGTTCAAGATCGGCTCTGTGCTGGTGGAAAGTTCTCGCCTGCTCTTCTTCCGTTGACCCGCTGACGCTGCTTTGCCAGAGGTCTGGAAAGTCTGAGCCTGTTAATGTGGAAGTCTTCCATGATCCGGGGCGTTGTCCCACATCATGAAAGTTAATGTGGAAGTCTTCCATGATCCGGGGCGTTGTCCCACATCATGAAAGTTAGCCGTCCATCTTCCCCAAGTATCGACTTGAAGCGATTGCGTAGCTTGCGGCCCTGTTCTTCTGTTCCGCGACGCATCACCTCAGCCAACGCACCTTTCGAAAAGGACCCGATCTTCGTGTACCCGATTTCGTCGTAGAAGAATGCCAAGCTGGTGAACTCGTTGTAGGCCGCACTCTTCATCCTGTGCCGCCATTTCGGATTCAGCTCATGCGCAAGGTTCTTGCGTCCCTTGACGACCGGCGCACCACTAAAGTCATTGTCAAGGAAACCCGAGCGGTCGAGCGGCGTTGTGCTTTCCCCTGCCCGGTAGCGGTCCGTCGTCTGCGGCTGCACCTCGGCGGCCTTCTTGAAGCAAGTGTCGGCCAGGTGCTGCCGGCTCTGGTTGCCGAACGGCTGGGCCTTCTCGCAAACCGGAGAGCCGGATCAGGCTGTGTGCGGTCATTCGTGACGCGTCTCAGGACGGACTTCGCTCGAACCGTTCCTGAGACCAGAGGCCTGGTCCGCAGGCACCGGACAAGGGAATGTGCTCCCTCGGATAGCATCAACCCTGAGCTGAACGTGGGTCACCAGGCATCAACTGGCACTGCCAAGGGCGATCCGCGACCAGCTTCCCCGATAACCCTTTTTCCGAGAGAGCATGGCAATCCTTTCCCAGCCTTGGCGCGCGATTGCAGTCTCCGTGTTGGCGGCGCTGATGGCAGGCGTGGCTAGACGCTTACGGTGGTTCGGCGCCAGCGTCGCATCCAGGTCCACCGGCCGCAGTTCGACCTGATGCCGCTCGGCATGAAGCAATCGCGCTGCGCCTTCGCTGCGCTTGACTGTCGGCGCGGGGCCCTGCGGCAGTTCACTCTCCCCGAACAGGCCCCCTTGGCCTTGTTCGCTCCCCCTGTCGCTGCTTGTGGCACTCATGCAGTGCCAAACAAGTCAGCTGCCGATTTCGTTCACAGGTTCTGAGTCGAAACGGAACTCGAGATCGGTACGGGATCGGGTCGGCGATCAGCAGCGTACGCGCAGCTCGGGACTTTCGATGTCGTACAGCCCGGGCCGGGTCAGCCTCGATGCCGCCTCGATGAGGTCGAGCGCGCCGAGCACGGAAGGCTCCAGCGAAGTGACGCGGTGCACGATCTCGATCGTCTCTCCTGCCAACGTGTAGATGACATGGTGATCTGCAACGGCGTTGCCGTGTCTCAGTATCTCGATCTGGGCGCCACCCGCGGCTTCGGCAAGGCGTTTCGCCGTGGCGCTCGGTGCATCCCTCTTGGTCGCCGGATGGCGATCGATGACGGTGGAGCTCATCTGATGCGGACTGCGTTCGTGCAGGAAGCGGGCACAAGCGAGATGAAGGAGGTGGCCGCGGCTGAGATTCGTTGCGATGACGACCGGTACGTGTCCCGCGGCGGGAGTGTCCGGATTTCTGTGTGTGAGGCGGTTTGCTGAATTGATCTCTTGATGA
>NZ_JBMLSK010000239.1:0-3302 GCF_049240545.1 Roseateles sp.
TCAAACTCGGGCATGTTCACCACCACGCCGTTGATGCGGTAGCGGCCCGGCGAGTGCGGATTGGTCAGCGCTTGCACGCGCAGTGCCTCGGGGCGTGCGTTATTGCAGTCCCATTGCGCGAAGCCCACGAAGAAGCGCTGCTCGGGCGTCAGGCCGTCTTTGTTCTCGAGCTTCTGGCCGGCCACATGCTGCTTCCAGGCGGTCAAGGCCAAGACCAAGCCGCCCAGGTCGGCGAGGTCTTCGCCCAGGGTCAGCTGGCTGTTGATCTTGATGTCGTCCACCACCGTGTACTGCGCGTACTGGTCGGCCACGCAAGCGGCGCGTTTTTCAAACTCGCGGCCGTCCTTCTTGCTCCACCAATCCTTCAGATTGCCCTTGGCATCGAACTTGCGGCCTTCGTCATCAAAACCATGCACCAGCTCGTGGCCGATGGTGCCGCCGGTGTTGCCGTAGTTGGGCGCGGCGTCCATCTTGGGGTCGAAGAGCGGCGGCTGCAGCACGGCGGCGGGGAAGTTGATGTCGTTCATCTGCGCGTCGTAATAGGCGTTCACCGTTTGCGGTGTCATCGCCCATTCGCCACGGTCCAGCGGCTGGCCGATCTTGGCCAGTTGCCGCTTGAACTCAAAGCGATGGCCGGCCTGCACATTGGCCACAAAGCTGTCGCGGCTGACGCTCAAGCCGCTGTAATCGCGCCAACGCTCGGGGTAGCCCACCTTGTTGACGATGCTGCCCAGCTTGGCCAGGGCCTGCTTCTTGGTAGCGGCGCTCATCCAGGGCAAGGCCTTGATGCTGTCGGCCATGGCGGCTTCGATCTCGGCCGTCATGCGCTCGGTCTGCTGCTTCAATTCGGGGCTGAAGCTGCGCGCCACAAACTCCTGGCCCAGCGCCTCGCCCATCTGCACATCGACCAGCTCGACGCAACGCTTCCAGCGGGGTTTGAGCTGCGGCGTGCCATTCAGCGTTTGGCCAAAGAAGTCAAAGTTGGCCTGCACCATCTCGGGCGCCAGATAAGCCGCATGGCTGCTGATCAAAGCCCAGTTCAGATAGGTCTTGATCTCCCCCAAGCTCATGGACTGCAAGCGCGCATCCAGCGCCTTGAAGAAGCCAGGCTCGGTCACATTGGTGGCGCCCACAGGGCCGGCCATGCCCAGCGCGGCGCGGTAAGCCGCCCAGTCGAAACCGGGGGTCAGGTCTTGCAAGGCCTTGGCATTGAGCTTGTTGTAGGTCTTGTAAGGGTCGCGCTTTTGCACCTGCGTCAAGGTGGCGCGAGCCAGCGCGCGCTCGGTGCTAAGCACGCTGCGCGCGGCCTTGGCAGCGGCCTGCGGCGTTTCGCCCGAGAGCTCAAACAGACGCGCCACATGGGCCTCAAACTGCCTGATCATGGCCAGCGAGCGGGCATCGCGCTTCACATAGAAGTCGCGGTCCGGCAGGCTCAGGCCCGCCGCCACGGCGAAGGCAATCACCTGGCTGGAGTTGCCAAAGTCCTGGCCCGAACCAAAGCGGAAGAAAAAGCGCTCGTTGTTGGTGGCCAGGTGCAGCGCGGCCAACAAGGCCGGCAGCTGGTCCTTGGACGTCAGCGCCGCAATCTGCTGCTGCAGCGGCTGCAAGGGCGCCAAGCCCTGGCTGCGCGCCGCGTCTTCGTTCATGCAGGCGCCAAAGTAATCGGCCATCTTGGCTTGGTTGGCCGTCAGGCTGCTGCGCTCGGGGTTGCTGGCCAGCTTGTCCAAAATGCCCCAGAGAAAGCGCTGGTTCTCCACCGCCAGCTTGCCGTAGACCGACCAGCGCGACTGGTCCTCAGGAATCGGGTTGTTCTTGATCCAGCCGCCGCAAGCGTATTGATAGAAATCCTCGCAGGGGTCCACGCTGCGGTCCATGGACGGCACATCCAGGCTGGGCGTGTAGGGCAGCTGGTCCAAGGGCGTTTCTGCAGCAGCCGCAGTAGCGCCCGACAGTGCGAACAAAGACAAGGCGAGCGCGGTGGCCCGGAACTTGTTGGAGGCAGGGAAAGCGGGTGACGAGCGCTGGGTCATGGGAATGAAGCTCTTTTGTAAAGAGCGGCCATTCTCCACCAGGCCCCGCGCCCGGCGCTGCTCGTTCAAGCTGGCGTTGTGGCCAGCGCCCGCAAGCGCTGGTGCGCCTCGTCCTCCCAGGCAATCGGCTGCTGGTTCTTGGCTTGCAGATAGTGATGAGAAAACACGTCCAGATAAGCCTCCAGCGTCTCGCCCGCCCGCGTCTCGCCGGCCAGGCTCAGGCACAGCGCCGCCACCTCGCTGGTGCAGAAATGATCATCCCGCCGCGAGCGGCGCAGCTTGTATTGCGAGACCTGCTCCAGCTGCAGGCTGAGCACCGGCAAAGCATCCAGGTAGGGACTTTTGCGAAACATCTTGCGCGCCTCGCCCCAGGTCGCATCCAACAAGATAAAGAGCGGACGCTTGGCCCCCGGCGCCGGGTTCACAGTGTCCTGCGGCAACTCGGTGATGACCCGCCCCGGGGCCACAAACTCGCCCGGGAACACCACAAACGGCTGCCACTGCGGGTCTTGCAGCAGCGCCAGCAAAGCCGGGTCCACCACCGTGCGCGCCCAGCTGAAGGCAAAGGTATCGGCCACCAAGTCGGCAATCAACCAACCGGTATTGCTGGGTTTGAGCGGCTCAATATCGGCCATCAACAAACACACCCCCGCCCGCGTCGCCACCCGAGGCATCAGCGCGCACATGCAATGGCTGGGCAGCAGCCGGCAACGCTCGCAGCGCTCACTCTTGAAGCCGCCAGGGGCGCGATAAGGCGTGTGGGTGCGCGCTAGACGGGCGGCGCGCAGCCGGGAGACGGCGTGGGGCATGGGGGAACGGGGTGACAGTGAGGAGGAGGAGCGGCTTTGTTGCACAACGGTATCCCGTTGCGGGGCCTGAGGGAGACTGTAGCTCTTGCCAATTCGACAGCGCGCCCTTCCCCTCGCGGCATACGTGCTGCGCCCATTTCAGCTCATTGAACTGCTTTGCATTTCCGTGGGAAGACATAACGCCCTGATTTGATGGCAACATAGACTCCCACCTTCTGCCTGAAGCCACCGCGCGAACCATGCAGTGCATTTGCAACAGGCGCGGTTTTTGGCGTGAAGCTCAATGACGCATGAAGAAACAGATAATCCGCAAGAAAGGGCAAAGCTGACGATTATTTCGCCCTAGGCACGAGCAGCTTGCTATTACAACATTTGCTTTGATAAGCGGCTCTCGGCGCCACACCAAATCAAGTTGAACTAAACCGCTGACGCGGTGACTGCCCTGGCTGCGGTCACCGCGTTT
>NZ_JBMLSK010000240.1:0-1247 GCF_049240545.1 Roseateles sp.
CAAAGCTGAAGTGTGGCCTTGAAGCTCAAGGCACGCGGCAGGACGTGGGCCAGCACGGCGGCACGCACCATGAGTGAGCGGATCAGGTTATAGGCCAGCAGGTGGACAGCAACTTCCTTTCTGGCCATCTCCGGCGACTTACTGCGCAGGATATCCATGCCGATCTCGGATTTGATGCTGCGGAAGTCAACCTCGATCATCCAGCGCTTGCGATAGAGCGCATCGAGCTCACTCGTTGAGACACGCTTGGCGTCGACGAGTGTGGTCACCAGCTCGCGACCACCTACCTCGGTCTGACGAACGATGAGTTCTTCGGGCATCGTGGCGTACTGCTTGGCGTCCATCCACTTCGGGCGCTGCGGTCGCACCCATCGTACCAAGCGGTCGCCGCCGCCGAAGGTCTCGATGATCGCCTCAGGAGAGGTTAAGCGCTTCTGGTGTTGTCGGGTCAGGATATCGACGCCACGCGCCAACAGCATGGCAATGGTGAAGTAAGTGCAGTGATAGCGATCCACCAGAATCACGTCTCCACCGTCAAGCTGTGGCATCAGTTCACGAAATAGCGCTTGCTCGCCACTACCCTTGCCCTTGGTGGACCCCATCGCGACACCGAGCACCGCACCGGTGGCCAAGGAAAGGAGGCCGACGAGTTGTGCGAACGGGAATCCTAGTCCTGGTGCTTGTTCGCCGCTTTGTGGATATGCCGCTTGATTGGCCGGTGTATCCGGCATCGAGACGGTGGTGCCATCCAAGAGCTTGACGCGCCGCCCTCGCCAGCGCCATTGACTCGGTGCGGATTGCTCCAGACGCTCTCCAATGGTCGCACTCAGCTGTTCTACCAGCGAAATCGGCAACCGCTGGCGCGCTTTGCAGTAAGGGCCGGTGTTGAGGCTGCAAGGGGCTTGATCCCGCGCATGGCGTGCACTCAGGTATCGGGCGACGGCATCTTGGCACGCGCCATCCGCAGACAGACTCTGCTCAATGAATAGCCCCAGTGTCGTCAACGGTGGGTAGAGCCGGTCACGGTAGCTGCCGAGCTCAAGATTAACAATCGATTGTAGCCGCGCCAGTGGTATTGCCTCGCTCATTGCCGCGCCGGGGGCTTCGGCGACAAACTGCTTGAAACGAAAAACGCTCGACTGCAGGCGTTTTTTTGGTATCGTCACACATGGCTGATCCTTTCTGTTTTGACGTTGATGTTAGATACCAGCATCTTAACAAGTGAAGGCTCTCAGCCAGCTTTCTTT
>NZ_JBMLSK010000241.1:0-1167 GCF_049240545.1 Roseateles sp.
AAGGCTTATCCCTTTGAGCCCGGTCTCCCAAGATGTGGTATCCGGGGGTTGCGGCGCGCCGAATGTTTCTGTAATGTTCCCTCATGCCTGCACGCTGGTCATCAGATCGCCCCATGTCGCGCCAGGAGTTCGAGGCGCTGTTTCCCGACGACGACGCCTGCGCGGAATACCTTGCCAAGAAACGCTGGCCCGAAGGCTTCACCTGTCCGGTTTGCGACACCCGAAAGGGTTGGGCTCTGGATCGTAACAGGCCGACGTGGGAATGCGCAGAGTGCAGGCGGCAGACTTCGGTCACCGCAGGCACCATCATGCATCGCAGCCATCTGCCTCTCAAGACGTGGTTCCTTGCCGCCCACATCGTCGCCACCCACTCGAACGGCATCTCCGCTCTTCAGTTGCAGGGCCAACTGGGCATCGGCAGCTACAAGACCGCCTGGCTCCTGCTCCAGAAGCTCCGGCGCGCCATGGTCGATCCCGGACGCAGCCCGCTGCAAACCCTCGTTGAGATCGATGAAACCGAGATGCCGTTCCGCTCGAAACACGACCCCGTCGACCAGAAGAAGGGCGGGCGCTCACCGGTTGGCAAGATCTTCATCGTGGGCGCCGTCGAGCTGTCTGAAGACGGCGAGCCGCGCCGCATCCGTCTGGCCCACATCCCCGACGGATCCTCGAAGACGCTGCACGGGTTCATCGGGAAGGTGGTAACCCCGGGTGCCCGGGTGATCACCGACGGTTGGCTGGGCTACGAGAACCCGCCGGCCAACCCTCACGAGGTGCGCGTTGTCGAGGGGCAGAAGGCTCATGAAGTGTTGAAATGGGTCCACCGCGTGTTCTCGAACCTCAAGCGATGGGCCAAGGGCGTCTTCCACGGATTGCGCAAGGCCCATGTCCAGCGCTACCTCGACGAATTCGTCTTCCGCTGGAACCGACGACGCCACACGCGTATCGCCCTTGATCGTCTCCTCGGGATCGGCATGGACCTCGGACCCGCCACCTATCGCGACTTCGTCGATCAGCGCGCCTGATCCCAACTGCCAAAGATCGCCGAGCGTCGTCCTCCGGCCTGCATCCGTTCACTCACATGTCCCAGCAACGAAAGACCGGCGTCCCCCCCAGAGGCAGCGCCCCACAAGATGTAGCAACCCCGGCATCAACGGGATAAGCCTT
>NZ_JBMLSK010000242.1:0-1507 GCF_049240545.1 Roseateles sp.
TTGAACGAGGGGTTAGGCATCACCGCACATGACCCCAACAGTGGCAAGTGCCTGACGGCAGCCAAGCGTGCTGGTAAAGACATGACCTCTGATTCCAAGCCGCATTGCTGCAGCGATGTTCTCGGCCTTGTCATCGACGAAGAAGCACTCGTACGCCGGCGCTTCTGCGGCTGCGATTGCGGCGTGGAACGCCTGTTCGCTTGGTTTGGAGAAGCCAAGTTCGAAGGAAACCAACTGCACATCGAAATCCCGCAACTCTGGGTGAAGGTGTCGAATGGCCTCGAAGTAGTAGCGGTCAACGTTCGAAAGCAGGACGAGGCGATAACTATCCCTGAGTTCTCCAAGCAATGGCGCGAAGTCAGGCATGGGAGAGCTGTAGGGCTCAAGCCAGATCTGGTGAAACGACTGGAACGATGCTCCATATCCGAGCTCGGTGACCAGCCGATGATGAACCTGTTCGAGTGTGGTTCTTCCTTCAATCAGGGACGGTGTCGATGGCAGTCCGTGCAGGGCTCGATAGGCGGACTCCGGCTCACGACACTCGGATGCAATCTTCCTGTACAGGATGCCTTCATCGAACTGGGCTACGACTCCAAAGAAGTCGAAGATGAGAGCTCTGGGTTCGGATTGCACGGGGTGGTCTTCCTGGGCCTCGGCCGGCAAAAGTGCGTCGAATGTGATGCCTAACGTTCGAGGTAAGCGGGCGGCAGCGGCAGGACGCCAGGCCCGCGCGATGCAGGATAAACCACAGCAGCGCGCGGGCCTGGTGGCCTGCCGTTGGCGCTCCGCTTGACCGAGGGGTTAGGCCTCTCCGCGCCGTAGAAACTCATATTGAATGGGTCGAAAAGAACTGCTTCCAGGCTCGAACTGCGTTCTCCATAACATCGAGGCCATTTATTACATTGCCGGCGGTCAGAGTAACCGTTATCTCCTCTTCGCCTACGCCGTAGCCACCAACCCCAAACCTGCCGACACCGAAGCCTTCTTCAGATTCGGCAGTGGCAACGGTGGGAGGCGGACTCTTCTTCTTGTCGAGTTCAAAATGCTTACTAGCATTGGCAAGATCTCGGCAAGTCTGAATTTCTGACGTTCCTCGGAACTGCTGCAAACTTGACCTCGCCGATGCAGGAACGGATGGGTCCTTCTCGATCCAATCGGCAAGAGAGTACGCTGTGACGACGAAGTTAAAGAAGCGATCGCTGGAGACTTCCTCTCGAAGTAGCGCTGCGTCGCGTTCGAGCTTCGCAAGCAGGTCGCGAGCTGACTTCAGACCGTAAGTTCGGGACATGCGGATTCTCCATCTGAGAGGCCTAACGTGTTATGCCCGACACCACACTGTCGCCTAACACGGCAACTGTCGTCCTAATCGGGTGCGCCTGATGTGGCCTATGTGCTTGTCGCATCAAACTTCCCTCCCTGTTGACTGTACGTTCATACAGCACTAAATTCGCGGTCAAACGCGGCGCTTGCCGACAATTCTGTCAACACTGCGCCGCCTTGCCAAGGG
>NZ_JBMLSK010000243.1:0-1068 GCF_049240545.1 Roseateles sp.
TGTCGGGTCCCGGATGATTGATGACTCTTTTGGTGAACAGGTGAGGGTGTGATTCCTGCCACTTTTTCATCGCCATCAGGGGTGTTTGGTGGTTGAGAGCCTTCTGCGGCAGATGTTGGTTGTACAGCCACACGTAGCGATGCAGAGTCTTGCTCAGGTCCTCGGCGCTGTTGAAGCGATGCGTCTGCAGCACCTGCTCCAGCCTGCCGTTGAACCGCTCGACCATGCCGTTGGTCTGCGGCGTGCGCGGCCTGGTGAGTCGGTGCTCAATGCCCAGGCTGTCACACAGGAGGTCGAACTCGTGTTCGCCAGAGGCGTCCTTGGCGCGGCTGCCGAACAACCTGTCTGTGAACTCCTTGCCGTTGTCGGTCAGGATGGTGCTGATCACAAACGGCGCAGCCTTGGCCACCTCGTTGAGGAAGCTGCGCGCAGCCGCCGCCGTCTTGCGCCGCTTGATCGAGATGTACACCCAGCGCGTGGCGCGGTCGATGGCCACGAACACGTAGCCGCGCGACGCCTCGTCGGCCATCTGGGGCAGGTACTTCACGTCGATGTGGACGTATCCCGGCTCGTAGGCCTTGAAGGGCTTGGCAGGAGAAGACTCGGGCGACGGTTTGGGCAACTTGTCCACACCTCGGCGCACCAGCAGGCGGTGCAGGGAAGACCGACCCATCGTCGGGTGGACGAATTCGCGCACCACCGCCAGCAAGTCGTCCAGAGGCAGACGCAGTTGCTTGCGCAGGTAGACGACCAACTCTTCCTGGCCTGCGTTCAGCGTGGTCTGCAATTTGTGCGGGGTGTGGCTGCGGTCCTCCACAGTGTCCCGATGCTTCCAGCGCTGAACGGTGGTGCGGCTGATGCCGTACTGCTCAGCCAACTCGTACTCGCTGGCCGAAGACTGTTGGATCTGCGCCCGCACCGCGGGCGTGGTCGTGGCGTTCTTGTGCAGTGCGATCATCATGCGGCCTGGCTCCCGGAAACAAATGCTGCCATGACTGTCTTCAGGACGTCGCGTCCGAAGAGCAGAGCGCGCCTATTGTGCAGGAGCCAATCATCCGGGACCCGACA
>NZ_JBMLSK010000244.1:0-1574 GCF_049240545.1 Roseateles sp.
CGGGTTTACCCCGGGGCCTGTCAGCTTGAAAAGGGCGTTTGAATTTCCTATGCTCTGTCAGCAAGCGCTGCATTTGACGGCGAATTTATGACTGTATGAACGTACAGTCAACAGGGAGGGAAGTTTGATGCGACAAGCACATAGGCCACATCAGGCGCACCCGATTAGGACGACAGTTGCCGTGTTAGGCGACAGCGTGGTGTCGGGCATAACACGTTAGGCGTCGCAGGCTGCGTCGTCAGTAGTTGTGACGATTCGAGAAGTGCAGAACACAAGTACAAGGCTTCACTTGCATCTGAACGCGAACACTGGGGAAAGATATGAGAACGCTCATCGCGACCGCTCTACTCGTTTCCACCAACTTCATATCTGGATGCGCCTACCTGACTACCTACAACAAGGCGATCGATCTTGATGGAGCATCCGTTTCGCTTGATGTGAAACAGAGAGTGGTCTTCTCTCAGAAGAGACAGGGTGGCGCAACCGGTCGCCCAGACCGGATTGTGGTCTGCGCGGAACCAAGTCCAGACGCTTTGACCGTCCTCGCCGTCTCCGGCGGACTTGCAGTCAGCAACGGCGACAACGTAGCTAATGCGTCAGCCGGCCTGGCGGAGAGTGGCGCTTTCGTCGGACTCCGCACGCAATCCATCCAGCTCCTTCGTGATGCCATGTACAGATTGTGCGAAGGCTATGCCGCCGGAGCGGTCGGCGACACAGACTTCGCTGCGATGCAGCGCCGATATCAAAGCACAATGATGGGCCTCATCGCCATCGAGCAGTTGACACGTCCCGTGGTTGCCGGCCAGGCGTTGCTGACGTCGGCAGCTGCCGGGCAGTCCGGTGCCTCGGCGGGCGACGCTGCAGTCGATAAAGCGCAGGCACGCGTGGACGCAGCAAAGGCTGCCGCACTCACTGCGGAAACTGAGATAGACAAGGCAGCTGCTCGATTCGACAAGGCACGCGCCTCCCTTCGGGATAGTCGAGAGAATCTCGACCTTGAAACGAAGAAGAAGCCTGAAGATCAGAACGCAACGACCCTTGCCACATTGCAGGAACAAGTGACCGCTGGCACCAAGGAACTACAGGATAGTCAGCTCGCGCTCGCCGACGCGAGAAGGCGAGCGGCTTCCGCAGACGAGGAGGTTCGGTCTGCTGCAACAGCGCTAAGGTCGGCTCAGTCTCGCGTTGCTACGACCGCTTCGGCTGGCGGGCAGCTAGGCGCTCTCGCCGAGTCTGCCGCCAAATCGACTGAGCATCTCACCAAGGGGGTGGTCGACATCGTCGCAGAGATCAATGCGAGTTACACCAAAGACGCCTGCTTGGCGCTCCTAGCGGATCTAGTTAAGTCGCCCGATGCCTTGCGTGCCCTTACCTCACCCAGCCGTGATCCAAGCCCTGGCGGAGCCGGTATTGAAGTACTGTTTCGCAGCCTGACGACCTGTGAGCGCATCCTGGCCGCGGAACAAGCGCGCGTCGAGTCACTGCCCAGCAGAAAGCCGTAGTTCGGCCTGCAGAGAGCGACGCCTCTTAAGAAACACCCCTCAAGTGACTGATGCGCAAGGCGTTTTTCATGC
>NZ_JBMLSK010000245.1:0-3932 GCF_049240545.1 Roseateles sp.
ATGCATAAGTGCCCACCTATTCAAATAAGTGGGCACCATCGTCACAGTGCCTTCAGCTGGAATCAAGGTGGGAGAACTGGACACTTACCTGTACATGCAATTGATAAGGTCTAACGCAACAGATATCGCGGGTATTGATGCTCAGCACGCTCCCCTTCCGAGCGCTGGAAGTTGCTTGAGTTCATCCGCCCCTACCCCAACCTCACCGCCTTCCCATCCACGACCAGATGCGTCAGCCACACCGCGCCGCCCACGGCGGGGCGCTGGCTGGGTGGGGTGGCAGGATCTGCTCGGGTGATGCGCACGGTGAAGTGCTGCGCCGGCAGGGCCGGCAGGCACAACGGGGGCACCAGGCCCACGTTCAGGTGGCGGGCGGTGGGGTTGGGCATCAGGGGAAAAGTCTGCTCGTGCAGGCCATTGGCGCACAGGGTCACTTCCATCTCGCCCAAAGCCCGGGCGCCAGTGCCGCCGCCTGCCCCACTCTCGGCCACGCGCCCGCACACGTAAAAATCTCGCACGCTGCGCACGCCGCTGAAGTTGAAGGCCGCCTCGCCCTGCGGCAGGCCCCAGGCCTGAGCGCCGGGGTGCCAGGCCAGGCCCTCGCCGCGGGTGCTTTCAGGCAGGGCGGCGTTCAAGTCCACGCCGTCCAGCTCCAGCGCCCAGCGGTGCTCCTGTTGCTGCAAGGCCGCCTCGGCCAGCATCTGGGCGGCTGTGTGGGGCGTCCTTTCCAGGGCGCCCGTCAGGCGGCCCGGCCACCAGGTCTGCAGGCTGCCCCCGTGCAGCGCAGCCGCCCATACCCGCACCAACTCGCGCTTGATCTCGCGCCGCCACCGCTCAAACAGCATGCGGCTGTTGCGCTCGTTCTGGGCTACGGTGCGGCCGCGGCTCAGGCTCACGTGGTGCAACACGCGGCTGCCCGTGGCCACCACGGTCACCAGGCCCCGGGCCTGCAGCTTGAAGCACAGGTCATAGTCTTCGCAGCCGTTCACATACCGGCTGTCAAAGCCCCCCACGGCCTCAAAGTCCGCACGGCGCACCAGCATGCAGGCGCCAGTCACCGCCAGCGTGCGCAAAACGGGCGCTGTACCCTCCAGCCCGGCATCTGAACCAACATCTGAACCAACACTCAGACCAACACCCACCCCAGCACGCGGCCCCGCACCCGGCGCCACACCCATCATGGCCATACCCGGCAAGACTTGCGTGTGCTGAAACTGCGCAAGCGGCGTCAGGTGCACCCCGGCATGGTCCAGCGCGCCATCGGCCACACGGTGCTGCACATTGCCCACCACCCCCGCCCGCGCTGCGGCCCCGCCCTCCATCAGCGCCGCCCACATCGGCTCCAGCCAGCCAGGTTTGAGCACCAGGTCGTTGTTCAGAAAGGCCAGCACCTCGCCTGTAGAAGCGGCCACTCCGGCCATGCACGCCCGCGCAAATCCCAGGTTGGCAGCGTTGAGCACCGTGCGCAGCGGTGGTGTATCGCTAACCTGCCCACCGGGCCGGCCCAGCACGCCAGCATGGCTTGGCGCTGCCGGGCTTTGTGGGTCAGCCAAGCCCGCCAACCAGGCCCGCGTGCCGTCACTGGACCCATCGTCCACCAGAACGATCTCGGCCTGCAAACCAGCCGGCAGCGTGGCCTGCAAAGACGCCCACATCGCCTGCGTCTCGGCCAAGTGATTGAACAGCGGGACGATGATCGACAGCTTCATGGCTGACCGCAAGCCGCCCCTGACGCGGCCGTTACATGCGCAGACGCCAAAGCCGTCAGCCAAACACGACTACCACGCCCAGCGCCATGCTCAAGCGTATTCAGCCGTCTCGATCTGGTCATGCAGACGGTCTGGCGAGAGAGAGGTGGTCGCGCAAAACTGAACACGGCGCCCTTTGAGATGGCCGGCTGCTGAGTGCGCAGCAGGAGGCTTTGGTGCGCAGGCTGATCACTGACAAGACGCCGGACCAGCTGAAGATGCCCTGCGCGCTGTGGACTCGCGCTGCGGTGGCCCCAGTCATCGAGCGGCCATTTGGCATTCGCATGGCGGTACGCACGATGGGGTTGTATCTGGCGCGTTGGGGCTTCACGCCGCAAAAGCCGATGAAAAAAGCCTGCGAGCAGTCGCCCGCTGCGGTGCGCAAGTGGCTTGATGAGGACTGCCCGGCCATCGCCGCACGGGCCCAGGCCGAGGACGCCGAGATTCACTGGGGCGACGACAGCGGGCTGCGCAGCGACGACGTTCGTGGTCGTGGCTTCGCGCCCAAAGGCCAGACACCGGTCATACGGGTCAACAACAAGCGCCATGGCCTGTCGGTGATCTCCACCGTCACCAACAAAGGGCAGATGCGCTGGCGCATCTTCGATGGAGCGCTCAATGCGCAGATCCTGATCGACTTCCTGCGCCGATTGGTCAAGGGAGCGCGCAAGAAACTGTTCCTCATCCTGGACAACCTGCGGGTGCATCACGCCAAGCCGGTCAAGGCCTGGCTGGCCGAGCACGCTGATGCCATCGAGGTGTTCTACCTGCCCAGCTACAGCCCCGAACTCAACCCCGACGAGATGGCCAACGCCGACATCAAGCAAGCGGTCACCACGCAGGCCCCGGCGCGCACCAAGCTGCAAGGGGTCAAGGCCGCTGCACGCCCCCTGCGACGCGTTCAACGCCAGCCTGAACGCATTCGCAAGTACTTCGAACATGGCCCCTTCGCTATGCGGCTTGATTCAAGTTTGTTGATGCCGGATGAATCGCTAGTGTTTGATTGCGTAAACGATAGTTAGTACTATGGTGCTTTCCTTGCCTCATGAGCGAGAGCCTTGTGCCACGTGTAGCGATCGCATTGTCGTGTACGGCGGAGACGATGGCGCAGCTCGAGCGAATGGCTCGAAGCCACAGTGGCGAAGTGCGGATGGCACAGCGAGCGCGCATCGTTTTGGCTTGCCTTCGGGGTAAGCGCAACGACGAGATCGCACGCGAGATGAGTTTGCGTCCGAACACTGTCGGGCAGTGGCGGCAGCGGTTCGCTGCGCGCGGCTTGGCTGGGATGCGCGATGCGCCAAGGTCGGGCAAACCGGCAAAGTACGGCGTGGAGCTTCGCGATCGCATCCTGGCGCAGCTGGAGGTGGCGCCGCCGGCGGGGATGGCGAGCTGGGACGGCGGCAGCCTGGCTGCAGCGCTGGGCGTGTCCGATGACGCCGTGTGGCGTGTGTTGCGCAAGCAAGGCATCCAGTTGCAGCGACATCGGTCTTGGTGTGTCAGCACGAACCCTGAGTTTGCCGCCAAGGCGGCCGACGTGATTGGGCTGTACCTGAATCCGCCGCAAAACGCTTTGGTCCTCAGTGTGGATGAGAAGCCTTCGATCCAGGCATTGGAACGGGCACGCGGCTACGTGCAGACCAGCAGCGGCAAGATCGTTCAGGGGATCAAGAGCACCTACAAACGCCACGGTACGGTCAACCTCTTCGCTGCCCTGGAAGTCGCCACCGGCGTCATCCGCAGAAAAACCACCCAGACCAAGAAGCGTGCGGACTTTCAGGCCTTCCTTGATGAGGTGATCGCCGCCCAGCCTGCCGGACGCGAAATCCACGTCATCTTGGACAATCTGAACACCCACAAAAGGAACGACGACTGGCTTGCTGCGCACCCAAACGTCACCTTCCACTTCACGCCCACCAGCGCGAGCTGGCTCAATCAGGTCGGGATCTGGTTCGGAATCTTCCAGCGCAAGACGCTGAGCAATGCGAGCTTTCGCAGCACCGAGCAACTGGTAGAGGCCATCCATGCATTCACCGTCGCGTACAACGAAAACGCCGCCCCCTTCGTGTGGCGCAAACGGGAGGTCCGGGGTGCGCAGCTTCGAAACACTATCGTCAACTTACGCGATTAAGTACTAGTACTCCGTTCCAATAAAGTGCTTACGTCACGCCATCTGCATATCGAAGC
>NZ_JBMLSK010000246.1:0-1047 GCF_049240545.1 Roseateles sp.
GGCTACCGACCACGCACAATTGCGATGTCGACAGCCTGCTGCCGGTGGAGGGCTGAGTGGCGGCGGTTGGGGGCTGAGGCACAACAAAGGGCGAGGTCGAGCGGTAGGTGTCGTCGCCGGACGCTTACGGTCCTCCGTCGGGGAAATCGTAAGCGTCCGCCCACCACACCTACCGCAACCCCTCGCGCTGTGCTGAGCCTCAGCCGGTGACCGCCCCCCAGCCCTCCACCGGCAGCAGGCTGTCGACATCGCAATTGTGCGTGGTCGGTAGCCGGGTGAGCACGTCGGTCAGCCAGGCTTGCGGGCAGAGGCCGTTGGCCTTGGCGGTGGCGAGCAGGCTCATGATCGCGGCGGCGCGTGGGCCGGCTTTCGTGCCGCCGATGAACAGCCAGTTCTTGCGGCCGAGCGTGATCGGGCGGATCGCGTTTTCGATCGGGTTGTTGTCGATCGGTCGACCGCCGTCGTCGAGGTAGCGCAGCAGCGCGGGCCAGCGGCTGAGTGCGTGATTCACGGCCTTGGCAAGGCCGCTGTTCTTCAGTGCCTTGAGGCCCAGCGCCTGCAGCCAGTCGTGCAGTTCGGTCAGCCGCGGCGCGGCCTGCTGCTGGCGATAGGCGCGCAGCGCCTCGCCGTGGAGTCCTTGGTCCTTGGCCTCGGCTTCGATGCGATACAGCGCGCCGATGCGCTCGACGGCCTCCTGCGCCAGCGGGCTGCCGCTGGCCTGGGCGACCTCGACGAATTTGCGGCGCACATGCACCCAGCAGGCGAGCTCGGTGACGCCCTCGCGGAACAGCGCCTTGTAACCGGCGTAGTCGTCGACCATGAGCGCACCGCGCCAGTCCCCGAGGAACTCGCGTGCGTGCTTTCCGCTGCGGCTATCGGCGTAGTCGAACACCACGATCGGCGGTCCGGCCGTGCTGCGGTAGGCGAACAGATAACTCTGCTGGGTCTTGCCGCTACCCGGATCGAGCGTGTCGACCGGCGTCTCATCGGCATGCAGGCAGGCTTGCTCGCGCAACCTCTCGCGCAAGCGATCAGCGAGCGGCTGCA
>NZ_JBMLSK010000247.1:0-2036 GCF_049240545.1 Roseateles sp.
CGCTCCTGGATGTCGCGCAGCGCCTCAAACGGGCTGCGAATGGCGCGCTCAAGAGTGACTTGAGCAGCCTCACGCTCCATGCGCTGGCGCTTAGCAGCCAATGTGGCGAGTCGTTCCTCGATCTGCCGACGTTGATCAGCGGTTTTGGCCACTGTCTCAAGTGCCGTGCGCAGCAACGCCTCTTCCTGATCGAAGTAGGCGCGCGAGCGCTCCAGGTATTCCTGCTGCGCGTTGGCCCGTAGATCGGTTGCTTCCCGAAAGCGCAGGTAGCCCTGCTCTTGGTAGAGGTCAATCACCCGCTGACGGCTTCGCATGATGGCCGCCTCATCATCGGCAAGCGCCTGCAGCGCCTTCGATCGCTGCTCAATGTCCGCGAGTGTGGTCTTGAAGGCCTCACCCGGTTCGCGAATGCTGCGCTCAAGCCCCGACATCTGGACCTCGCGCTCAAGCCGGGCACGCCGGGCCATGACCTCTTCGAGCCGGGCAGTGAGCTTTGCCTTTTCCTGGGTCGTCTTGGCTACGGTCGCTAGGCCGCGCTTCAAAATGGCCTCTTCCTCTGCCATGTTTGCACGAAGACGCTCGGTGAAGTCGTCCTGCGCGGCGATGCGGGCGTCACTGCCTTCCTTGAAGGTCAAAAATCCCTGGCCTTCGTACAGATCAATGATGCGCTGGCGATCCTTCAAAAGCGCAGCCTCGACATCGAGCGCATCCTGCAACCGCTTGACGTCTCGCTCGATGCCCGCAAGCGCCTCGGCGCGGTTGGCGTCGCTTGCGGTGTTGTAGTTGAGAGTGGGCCGCTGTGGTTTATCTCCTTGGGGGCTAGCGCCCGCCTGAGCATTGCGCCGCATCTCATCGAATCGCTGCGTCACCGCGTCGGCCAGCAGCGGCATGTTCCACAGCTCAACATAGTTGCGGTTGGCTTGCTCAACGATCTGGTTGCGCTTGTCGAGCGCCTCGCGTAGCGCCTTGCGATTACCCTCCAAGAGCAAGCCAGGAACACCCCCGCGGGCGATGAAACCCCCGGCTAACTCAATGTCAGCCCAAACCGCCTGGAAGCTGCCGACGATCGACTTGATCCCTTGAAAAATCGCACGAAGGCTGTCCACCAGCACCGCGATTGCATAGGCCGAGGTCTCTGCCCACTTGGCCAGGGTCCCATCATCACGTAGCCTGCTGATGCCCGTTACAGCGTTGTCCGTACCGAGCAGGATCTTCTTGAGTTCTTCGGATAGCACCGACAGCGCAGGAATGGCGCTCGTCACCAGGGTCTGGGATACAAAGCTACTTTCTGCCCGCATCCGGGCCATTGCTTTGGATGCCTTGTCAGCTTCCTCGATCTGTTGCGCGGTGAGCCTGATGTTGAGGTTCTGGTTCTCTGCAAGGTCCTTCAAAAAGGGCAGCATTGAGGCACCAGACTTGCCGAACAGGTCCATGGCAAGTGCCGTCTTACCGGCACCGTCCTCGAACTCAGCCAGCTTCAAGGCCACATCGTTAAGCACCTCGGCGGGATCACGCAGATTGCCGCCCGAATCTTTGGCAGTGATCCCGAGGAACTGTAGCGCCTTGCTGGCATCTGCCCCCTCGTCATCCACTCCAGCCAGCGCTTTGGAGAGTTTGGAGAGATTGGTGCCTATCGTCTCCATGGCGGTGCCCGAGATCGTTGCCACCGGGGCCAGGCCAGACAAAGCGGTGGTGCTCGCGCCGGTCTGCTCGGACAACTGCTGCAAAGCCGCCGTTGCCTCAATCGTCCGATCAATGAAATCCCGAAGCGCACCAACCGAAGCAGCGCCGACCGCCACCGCAAATGCGGTCTTGGCCACCGTTGCCACTTGCCCAAGCGACGCCTTCATGTCATTGGCGTGGCGGTCAAGGAGGCGCGCCGTGCGCCCCAGATCGGCCCTGAACTCGGAGGTCTCAGCCGAGAGCTTGACGACAAGGGAGCCAAGATCAGCCATGCTTTTTCACCTTATGCGCAAACATTGCCTTGAATCGGGCAACGTTCAGCCGGGCATCGTCACGGGGATTGGCTCGCTCCA
>NZ_JBMLSK010000248.1:0-29422 GCF_049240545.1 Roseateles sp.
AGTCCACCGAGTACAGCGACTGGTCGGGGTACATCTCGCCATTGCTGTTGGCGTCGCCCGCCACTTGCCAGCCAGACAGATAAATGGCTTTCAGGCCAGCCTTGACCTGCTGCATCGCTTGGTTACCGGTCAGCGCGCCCAGCGAGTTGACGAAGGGCTCGGTGTTGACCAAGCCCCAGAGCTTTTCAGCGCCGCGCTTGGCCAGCGTGTGCTCAATGGCCAGCGAGCCGCGCAGACGCACCACATCGGCAGCGCTGTAGCCGCGGGTGATGCCCTTCCAACGGGGGTTTTCGGCCCAGTCTTTTTCGAGGGCGGCGATTTGCTGTTCACGGGTCAAGTTCGTCATGATTTGCTCCTGCTGAGACGTTGGGAAGAAAGAAAGGAAAGAAGGAAGAGAGAAGAAAAAGCGTCTTGCTTGGGACTAAATTTATTCCTCTTTCCGTCGCAGCGGAATACTTATATCTTATATAAGACTAAATTTGTTTTCCTTTAAATTCAAAGACTTGCGATTTGCATTTCTGATTATGAAAAGTGATTCATCATCATGAGAAAAAATGCGGCGGCGCAGCAACGCCTAATTTCACGATATGAAATCGTTGTTTCGCATCGTGAATTGAGCAAGCGCTAGATCCGATTGATGCGCCATGAAGCAATCCGGCCACTAGAGCGGACTGCACTTGGCAGCGAACCCGGCGCTACGCAATAGCCGCCCCACTGCCCCACGGCATCACACAAATGGCGAGAGCTACAGCCCCATGGTGTCTGGGCGTCCTCGCTATAGTGAGGAAGCACAAGCCACAGGAAGTGAAAAGAACACTATGCAAGGCCCCGAACCCAGCGCCCTCCATCCCATGCCGGGCTTTCCGCAGGTGGCGTATTTGAAGAATGCGCTAAGCCACAATCCCAACATCATCGTGGGCGACTACAGCTATTACGACGATCCGGAAGGCGTGAGCAACTTCGAGCGCAATGTGCTCTATCACTTCCCGTTTATTGGCGACAAGCTGATCATCGGCAAGTTTTGCGCCATCGCTCGCGGCGTCAAGTTCATCATGAACGGCGCCAACCACAAGACTTCAGGGTTTTCGACCTACCCCTTCTTCATCTTCGGCAATGGCTGGGAGGCCGCCGCACCGCAGCCCGGCGACCTGCCCTACAAGGGCGACACCGTGATCGGCAATGACGTCTGGATTGGCTATGACGCCTTGATCATGCCGGGCGTCAAGGTCGGCGACGGCGCCATCATCGCTTCGCGATCGGTGGTGGTCAGCGATGTGCCGGCCTATGCAGTGGTGGGAGGCAATCCGGCGCAGCTGATCAAACAGCGCTTCCCCGATGAGGTCGCGAAGCAGTTGCAGGCGCTGGCTTGGTGGGATTGGTCAGCCGAGATGATCACCGCGAATCTGCAACTGATCACCGGCGGCGACTTAGCGGCATTGCAGGCCGCAATCAAGCGTTAGATGGCGAGGCCGAGAATCGGCCTATCGCCCCCTTGCCTCGGTCAGTGCTGCCAAATCAAAGCCCGCCGACGAAGTAGCGCTTCAAGCCGGCCAGAATCATTTCTACCGCAATCGCGGTCAGCACCAGGCCCATCAGCTTTTCAATGGCCGACACCACCGAGTCACCCAGCAGTTTGCGAATCCGGTCCGCCAGCAGCAAGGTGAGGCCCGACACCAGCATGGCCGCCGTCAAAGCGCCGATCCAATCAAAGATGCGCTCGGGTTGACGTGAGGCCAGCAGCAAGACCGTGGCCATCGCCGAGGGGCCAGCCAACAAGGGCACGGCCAGAGGGAAGATGAAAGGCTCTTTGCCCGGCTCCAACCCATAGGCAGATTCACTCGAGCTGCCGAAAATCATCTTGATCGCAATGATCAGGAGAATCACGCCACCGGCCACCTCCAGCGATCGCTCAGACAGGTGCATCACCTCCAAGAACGTGCCGCCCAAGAACATGAAGGCAAAGAGCACGACAAAAGCAATGCCCACCTCGCGCGCCGCCACCCGCGTGCGCCGCTCTTTGGGCACCTCGCGCATGATGGAGATAAAGATTGGCAGACTGCCCAGCGGGTCAAGCACCAGCAAAAGCAGGATAAAGGCGGAGAGAAAGCTGTGATCCATGGGCGCGATTGTCGCTTGCTCAAGTGACTGGCGTAAATGGCGCCGCAGGAGCCTCAGCGCACCGCGTTCAGAGGCCTCTATCCGCGCGGATGATGCTGGGCATGAATGGCCTTGAGGCGCTCGCGCGCCACATGGGTGTAGATCTGCGTGGTGGACAAGTCGGCATGCCCCAGCAACAACTGCACCGCGCGCAAATCGGCGCCATGGTTGAGCAGATGGGTGGCGAAAGCGTGCCTCAAGGTGTGGGGCGACATCGGCGTTGTGATGCCGGCCTGCTGCGCGTATTTTTTCACCAGCGTCCAGAACATTTGTCGCGTCATGCCCTCGCCGCGCACGGTGACAAACAAGGCGTTGCAAGACACGCCCTTGAGCAAGGCCGATCGCGCCTCTTGCAAATAGCGCATCAGCCACAGGTGAGCTTCTTCGCCAAAAGGCACCAAGCGCTCCTTGGCGCCTTTGCCCGTGATGCGCAGCACTGCTTCCTTGAAGCCCACATGAACACTGTTCAAGGTCACCAACTCGGTGACTCGCAGTCCGCTGGCATACATCAACTCCAGCATGGCGCGGTCGCGCAGGCCCAAGGGCGTGCCAGTGTCAGGCGCGGCCAGCAAAGCCTCCACCTGAGACTGGCTGAGCAGCTTGGGCACTCGCAGCGCTTGGCGGGCATTCTGCAAACGCAGCGTCGGATCTTGGCTGATGCGCTGTTCGCGCAAGGCCCAGCGAAAGTAGCGTTTGAACACGCTCAGGCGCCGATTGGCACTGGTCGCGCGACTGCCCGCATGACGAGCGCTGGCATAAGCGAGCAAATCGAGTTCGCTACAGCCATCCAAGCTCAGGCGAGGATGGCTGGCCAGCCAGTCGGCCAACAAGCGCAGATCACGCCGGTAAGCCTCGAGTGTGTTGGCGGCCAAGCCGTCTTCCAGCCACAAGGCTTGGCCAAAGCTCTCAATCGCGGCTTGGCTTTGTAGGCTGAGCCGGCGGGCGACTTCATCCAATGCCGGCTCGGCTCCAGAAGCAGCGTCAGTCAAGCTTGAGTTTTTGCCGCTCGACAACTTTTTTGTAGACATCAAACTCGGCCTTGATCTGCGCCGTGAACTGCTCTGGGGTGTTCGCGATGACCAAAGACCCCGTGCCTTCAATGCGGGCCTTCACGTCAGGCAACTCGACCGTCTTTTTAACCGCAGCAAACACCTTGTCCACCACCTCCTTGGGCAGGTTTTTGGGGCCGTGAATGCCGTAGTACGCCATGCGATTGACCGGCTCCAGATCCAATTCCTTGAAGGTCGGCACATTCGGCAACTGGCTCAGACGCTGGGGTGCGGCCACGACGATGGGAATCAAGCGGCCGTCCTTGATGAAGGGCAGCGCCGAAGGCAGATTGTCAAAAATCATCGGCACTTGGCCGGCCACCGTGTCGTTCAGGGCAGGACCGGCGCCGCGATAGGGAATGTGGGTCAAGAAGACCCCGGTCAAGCTCTTGTACAGCTCCATCTGCAAGTGACCGATGCCCCCCGTCCCCGAGCTGGAATAGCTGTACTTGCCTGGATTCTTCTTCAACTCGGCGATAAAGCCCTTGTAATCCCGTGCCGGGAACGAAGGGTGAACCGCGATCACATTGGGCGTGGCCGCCACATTGGTGATGGCCGTGAAGTCGGTCAGCGGGTTGTAGGCAATCTTGGGGTTGATGGCGGGGTTGGCCGCCGTGGTCGAAACCGTGGCCATGCCCAGGGTATAGCCATCAGGCGTCGACTTGGCGATTTCTGTAGCGCCGACCGAACCGCCGCCACCCGCCTTGTTTTCCACCAACACCTGTTGCCCCAGTGCCAAATTCAGCTTTTCGGCCAGCACACGGGCCACGATATCGGTGGTTCCGCCGGGCGCAAAAGGCACGATCAATTTGACCGGTTTATTCGGATAGTTCTGTGCCCAGGCAGTAGGAGCAGCCAAACTGCTCAGAAACAGTGCGCTCGTGGCGCCCAACACCCAATTACGACGAATCATCTGCTTGCTCCAATTCTTGGTTTGGTGGTTCCCGTTGGCCGCGCTCAAGGGCGCCGCGGCAGAGCATGCCACAAGCTGAGCTTTCAGACGCGAAGCCCTTGGACTGCGCAGGCCCGAAGTGCGCTCGGCGCACTCACGAAACAGCGGAAGAACCCAGCTTCGCCGGGACGAGGCACACTTCGCCCATGCCCGACGTCCTCTTGCTGTTGCCCGATTTTTTGTTGATTCTTTGCGGCTTTGTGCTGTGCCGGTACAGCGCACTGAACCGGCCGGTTTGGGAGGCCGCTGAACGTTTGGTCTACTACCTGCTGTTCCCCGTCTTGCTGTTCAATTCCATCGTGCGCACGCCTTTGCACTTGGGCAGCACGGCCGAATTGGCCATTGGCGGCTTGGCGACGGTGCTCGCCGGCGTCGCCTTCGCGTATGCCCTTCGAGGACTGCCCTGGTGGCGCAGTGAGTCCCTGAGGGAAATGCACGCCTCGGGCGCTCAAGTCGCCTTTCGCTTCAGTTCTTTCATTGCCTTGGCCGTGGCCGAGCGTTTGCTGGGGGCCCAAGGCGTTGCGTGGGTGGCCTTGCTGATTGCTCTGTGTGTGCCGGTCTGCAATATCGCGGCGGTTTGGCCGCTGGCGCGGCACGGCGGTCACGGCTACTGGCGCGAGCTGGCACGCAACCCGCTGATTCTGAGCACCGTGGCCGGCCTGCTGGCCAATCTGCTGGGACTGCGCCTGCCGGAACCGGCCGCCCTCACCCTGCACAGGATCGGCCTGGCAGCGTTGCCGCTGGGCTTGATGGCGGTGGGCGCGGGTCTGCGTTTCGGCGCCTTGAAGCAAGCACCCGGCTTGGCCTGCGCCATTTTGTCGATACGCCACCTGATGCTGCCTCTGGTGGCCTTGATCATGGCCGAGGCCTTGAAGCTACAAGCCGAACAAGGCGCCATGCTCCTGATGTTTGCCGCCTTGCCAACCGCCTCAAGCGCCTATGTTCTCGCAGTGCGGATGGGCGGCAACGGGCCTTTTGTCGCGGGTCTGGTCACCCTGTCCACCCTTCTGGGCATGCTCAGCCTGCCTTTGTGGCTGATGGTTTTGAAGCACCTCTGAATCGGCAGCGTACTCAGCTTGGCTCGGCACTGGGACAGGCACTCAAGCTGGTGTTTGCGCCAAGGCCCAATGGATGTGTTCGGCCAGCAAGTCAGAGGCCTTGGGCAGTTGCTCCACCAGCGCCTGGCGCAAGGCGGCATGCTCGGCTTTGGCCAAGGCGTTGCCGCTGGCCACGGCGAGATTACGCTGCCAGCGCTGATGGCCAATTCGACGAATCGCCGATCCCTCGGTGCGCCGCAAGAAATCGGCTTCATCCCAGGTCCACAGCTGCAACAAGCTCGGAGCCTGCAACTCAGGGCGCGGGTCAAAGTCGACCACGGTGGACTTCTGAGCAAACTTGTTCCAAGGGCAGATCAGCTGGCAATCATCGCAACCATAGATGCGGTTGCCGATCAAGGGTCTCAGGTCCAGCGGTATCGGTCCCTCGTGCTCGATCGTCAAGTAGGAAACGCAGCGGCGCGCATCCACCCGCTGCGGCCCGACGATGGCCCCGGTCGGGCAGACATCGAGACAGGCCGTGCACTGGCCGCAGTGCGCGCTCACGGCTTCGCTCAAGGGCAAGGGCAAATCGACGTAGATTTCTCCAAGAAAAAACATCGAGCCGGCGTCGCGGTGCAGGGTCAAGGTGTGCTTGCCGCGCCAACCAATGCCGGATCGCGAAGCCAACTCAACCTCCAGAACCGGCGCCGAATCGGTAAAGACGCGGTAACCGACAGGGCCGACGGCTTGACTCAAACGCTCGGCCAGCTTTTGCAGCCGTGCACGCAAGACCTTGTGATAGTCGCGGCCGCGTGCGTAGATCGACAGTTGGGCGCGCTGCGGGTCGCGCAGACCTTGCCATTCGATGGCCTGCCAGTCCTCCGCACTCTGACGCGGCAAATAGTCCATGCGTGCGGTAATCACACGCAGGGTTCCCGGTACCAACTCCGCCGGCCGCGCCCGTTTCAGTCCGTGCGACTGCATATAGTGCATGCTGCCGTGGAAACCTGCGGCGAGCCAAGCCTCTAAGCCGGGCTCGGCATGGCTGAGGTCGATATCGGCCACACCAATCTGGGAGAATCCCAATTCGAGTGCCCAGACACGCAGCTGCCCCACCAGCGCCTGCATCGCCTCTGGGTTGATATTTTTGATGTCTTGTGGAGCCTGGGTCATTTGCGCATTCTAGAAACCCGCCATCTGCATTGGCCCGACGAAGCGGCCTGTGAGTCTTTTGCACAGCGCTTGGCAGCACTGCTGCAACACAGTCCTGCACCTGTCAACGCCAGCATCGAGCTGCACGGCAGCCTGGGCGCCGGCAAGACCAGCCTCACCCGCCACCTGCTGCGCGCTTTGGGTGTCACGGGGCGTATCAAGAGTCCCAGCTACGCCGTGTTGGAGAGTTATGAATTGGGTGCTGACTTCATTCAAGTCGGCGAGGTCAGCCACTTCGACTTTTATCGTTTCAATGACCCGCGCGAGTGGGAAGACGCCGGCTTTCGCGACATCTTTGCAGCCCCGGGATTGAAGCTGAGCGAATGGCCGGAGAAAGCGGCGGGCATGTTGCCCAGCGCCGATCTGCAGATCTGCCTCAGCGTACAAGGGGACGACAGCCGCTTGGTCGATCTGCACGCCGGCAGCCCATTTGGCCTGGCGCTATTGCAGGGCTTGGAGGCTTGCCAATGAAGGGCCGCCGCGAAGCCCTTGCAGCGATGGGCAGTTTGTTGCTGACCCTGCGCTTGCAGCCCGCGCAGGCCTCGGCACCGGTGTCGGCCAAGTCAAGCACGATTGTGGCGGTCCGCGTTTGGCCGGCGAGCGACTACACCCGCGTGACCCTGGAGTCGGACAAGCCGCTGGAAGCCAAGCATTTCTTGGTCGAAGGACCGGATCGCCTGGTGATTGACATTGAGGGTTTGGAGCTGAGCGCCGGATTGCGCGAACTGCTGGCCAAGGTGCGCGCCGACGACCCCTACATCGCCGGCGTTCGCGTCGGCCAAAACACGCCGCGCGTGGTGCGCCTGGTACTCGACCTCAAGCAGCCTGTGGCGCCGCAGATTTTCACCTTGGCCCCGGTGGCCGCCTACCAAAACCGTTTGGTCTTTGACCTCTACCCCAAGCAAGAACAAGACCCCTTGCTGGCCTTGATCAAGGAAAAGGAAGAGGCCGAACATGCGGCAGCGCAGTCGGTACAGGATGCGTTGGGTGAATTGATTGGCCGCGTCAGCAAGGCCCCGATCACCACGCCTGCCGTGATCGCCGCTGCCAAACCGGCGCCGAACCCCCAAACCTCCATCCCCGCGCCTGTCCTGCCCCAAACGCCAGACAAAGCCGAGGAGAAAGAACTCAATCAGGCCCGGCTTGATCGGCTGATCGTCATCGCCCTGGACCCGGGCCATGGCGGTGAGGATCCAGGGGCCATCGGCCCGACGGGGCTGAAGGAGAAGGACGTGGTGCTTTCGGTCGCGCTGAAGCTACGCGACCGGCTCAACAGCAACCCAAACATCCGCGTCATGATGACGCGCGACGCAGACTTCTTCGTACCGCTGCACGAGCGGGTCCGCAAAGCGCGTCGCGTCAAAGCCGACCTGTTTGTCTCGATTCATGCCGACGCTTTCTTCACGCCCAAGGCGCGCGGCGCCTCGGTGTTTGCGCTCAGCGACGGCGCGGCCAGCAGCGCGGCGGCTCGCTGGATCGCCAACAAAGAGAATGCCGCCGATATGGTGGGCGGCGTCAACAACACCGCGGTCAAAGACACCAGCGTGTTGAGAGCCATGTTGGACATGAGCACCACCGCCCAGATCAAGGACAGCATGAAGCTCGGCAAGGAAGTGCTGGGCCAAATGGGGCGAGTCGGGCGGCTCCACAAAAAGCAGGTGGAGCAAGCAGGATTCGCGGTCCTGAGAGCCCCCGATGTGCCGTCCATCCTGGTGGAAACCGCCTTTATCTCCAACCCGGAGGAAGAGTCGCTCCTGCGGGATCCGGAGTACCAGCAGCGTTTGGTCGAAGCCCTGGCCACCGGTATTGCGCGCTACTTTGCCAAGAACCCGCCACTGGCGCGTCACCGCGCCCTGTCTTAACTCCTGACGTTCAAGCCGAGGCCTTCGCGGCCTCGCTCTTGCGAGCCTTCCATCCGCCGTAGATGGCGATCAGCCCGGGGATGATGATCATGGCCCAGATGATCTTGCTCAAATTGGCCTGCACCCAGGGCAGATTGCCGAACCAGTAGCCGGCCAGCGTGATGCCAATCACCCAAATCAAGGCGCCGATCACGTTGTAGGCGGTGAACTTGGCGCGGTCCATGGCGGCCACACCGGCAACAAAGGGGGCGAAGGTCCGCACAAACGGCATGAAGCGGGCAATGATGATGGTCACGCCGCCGTTACGCTCGTAGAACTCATGGGCCGCGTCAAAGGCGCGGCGATTGAAAAACCGCGATTGCTCCCATTGGAAGACTTTGGGGCCCACATAGCGCCCGATCGTGTAGTTGCATTGGTCACCCAATATCGCAGCCACCAGCAAGATCCCAATCACCAAGGGCAGATTGATCAAGCCCGCGCCGCACAAGGTGCCGACCACGAAGAGCAGCGAATCCCCCGGCAAGAAGGGCATCACCACCACACCGGTTTCGACAAAGATGATCAAGAACAGCAAAGCGTAAACCCAGACGCCATAGGCTTGCACAAAGCTGGCCAGATGCTTGTCCACGTGGACGATGAAGTCGATCAAGAAGCTTATGATTTCCATGGCGGCGGATTATGGCTGCAGTTGATGACGACAGTTTTGCCCGTTTCATCGGCGGCGCGGCCGGACTTCTTACAATAGACGTATGGATGTGTCCTCCCCTGTTTCTTTGCCGCCTGCGCCGAGTGGCGCCGCGGCCCAGCCCGCCGCCCGGCGCGCGATTCGCGAACTCCCCGATGAATTGATCAGCCAGATCGCCGCCGGCGAGGTGGTGGAGCGGCCGGCGTCCGTCGTGCGCGAGCTGGTGGACAACGCGCTTGACGCCGGCGCCAGCCAGATCCAGGTCAAGCTGATGGCCGGCGGCGTGCGCGCCATCGTGGTGGAGGATGACGGCCTGGGCATTCCGATCGAAGAGTTGCCGCTGGCCTTGAAACGTCACGCCACCAGCAAGATTCGCAATCTCGACGAGTTGGAATCGGTGGCCACCATGGGTTTTCGGGGCGAGGCGCTCGCCGCCATCTCTTCGGTGGCCGAAATGGCGGTTTCCAGCCGCTTTGAGGGTGCCCCGCATGCGCACCGGCTCGACGCTCGCTCCGGCGAGTTGCAGCCGGCCGCCCGTGCGCGAGGCACCAGCGTGGAGGTGCGCGAACTCTTTTTCAGCACCCCAGCGCGGCGCAAATTCCTGAAGACCGACGCCACCGAGCTGGCGCATTGTCTGGAATCGGTGCGCCGCCATGCGCTGGCGCGCCCGGATGTGGCCTTCAGCGTCTGGCATGAGGGCAAGCTGGTCGAGCAATTGCGCGCCGGCGCGTCCGAGCAGCGCTTGAGCGATGTCTTGGGCGCCGAGTTCATGGCGGCCAGCCGGCCGGTCTACGCGGAGGCCGGGCCACTGCGCATCTATGGCCGGGCCGGCTTGCCGGAAGCGGCGCGCAGCCGCGCCGATATGCAGTACGTCTACGTCAATGGCCGTTATGTGCGTGACAAGCTGATTGCGCACGGCATCCGGTCAGCCTATGAAGATGTGTTGCACGGCAATCGCCAGCCTTGCTATGTCTTGTTCATCGAGATCGCGCCGGACCGGGTCGATGTGAATGTGCACCCGACCAAGATCGAGGTGCGCTTCCGCGATGGCCGCGAGATGCACCAGCAGGTGCGCTATGCGGTGCAAGATGCGCTGGCGGCCTCCCGTTCCAATGAAATTGCGGCGGCTGAGCCAGCGCAAGCCTCGATCAGCTCGGACACCGAATCCGCCGCAAGCGTGATCACCGGCACCCGCCCCTCGCCCGGCAATCCGCCGGTCTGGTTCAAGCCCGCAACAGCGCAAGCCGAAGAGAGCCGCGCGGCTTACAACAGCGGCGTACCCAGCTGGCGTAGCAACACCCAGAGTTCCCTTGGGCTCAGCGAGGTCGCCACGCTGTATGGCCAGACTTCAGCAACTTTGCCTCTGGCAAGACCTGACCCTGCAGCAGGTGAGGCGCCGGCACAAACATTGCCAACGCATGACTGGCCCTTGGGCCGCGCGATTGCGCAGATTCAGGGTGTGTATGTGCTGGCCGAGAACGCCCAGGGCTTGATCATTGTCGATATGCATGCCGCCCATGAACGGGTGGTCTACGAGCGGCTCAAGGCCAGCTTAGGATCCGCCAAGATCGAATCCCAGCCCTTGCTGATCCCCATCACCTTCGCTGCCACGGCCGCCGAGATTGCGGCCGCCGAAGCGCATGCCTCGACGCTGGAACGGTTGGGCATGGATGTGGCGCCGCTGTCGGCCAAGGTGCTGGCGGTGCGAGCCCGTCCGGCTTTGCTGATGGGCGGCGATGTGGTGGACTTGGTGCGCGGTGTGCTGGCCGAGTTGGGCCAGTTTGACGCCAGCCACGCGATTGAGCGCGCGCAGCACGAGATCTTGGCCACCATGGCCTGCCATGGTGCTGTGCGCGCCAATCGGCAGCTGAGCTTGGAAGAAATGAATGGGCTCTTGCGCGATATGGAGCGCACGGAAAGAGCCGATCAGTGCAATCATGGTCGCCCGACTTGGCGGCAGCTGACCATGCGTGAACTGGATGCGCTGTTTTTGCGCGGACGTTGAAGCGGGTCATTGACCCCCACTGAACGCTCGCGCTCGTTCGCCGTTAAAGCCCTGATCGGCCGCAACGGCGGCATGTTTTTGATGGACCCCCCGGAGGCAAGATGGCCACTTTGAAACTCAACAAGAAGAATGCAGGCCCACCCGGTTCCGGCAAACGCGGCCCCGACGCCGAACGTCGCGCGCCGATTCGCGGCAAGGGCGTATCGCGCCCCCGCCAAAGCCTCGAGCAAGCCAAGGCCGAACGTGAGCAGCGGCAAGCACAGTTTGAAAGCCGCCGTGGCGACGAACGTCGCTCAGGCCCGCCGGGACGTCCGGACCATCGTCCTTCAGACCGGCCCTTCCGCGGCCATGAAGGCGCAGACCGGGGCGGCCCACGCGGCGACGCCCGAGGCCCCGCACGCGGTCCAGCCCATGAAGGTCATGGTGGCCAAGCCCGCGACGGTTGGCGCAACCAGGGGCCACGCTTTGAAAGCCGTTCGGAACAAGGCTTCCGAGGCCGTGAGCAGCCGCGCTTTGAAGGGCGCAATGAGGGGCGCAATGACGACCGCTTTGAGGGTCGCCATGAAGGCCGGCCTCAGTTCCGTGACGAGGGTCGCGGCACACAGGGACGGCCCTACGAGCCCCGCGATGCGCGCGGCCCTGGCGGCTATGGCCCCCGCGGCTCGCAAGGTCAGCAAGGCCAGTATGACCAACAAGGCCCGCGTCAAGACGACAGGCGCTCCGGCTTCGGCCGCGATGCCAACCCAGGCCGAGGCTATGCCCAAGGCGGGCCGGACAGAGGCCAACGACGCCATCCCGATGACCGCTTTGCCCCGAGCGGCCCTGGCGGTGCCGGTCGTCGCGAAGACCGCTGGCAGGGCCAGCGTCCCTCCTATGCGCAAGAGCCACGCCGCGAGTCTTTCCACGACTCACGCCGTGAAGACTCGCGCGAAGGCTATCGCGGCCAGCGCCAAGACTCGCGACAAGATCCGCGCCAGGACTCGCGCCAAGATTCTCGACAAGAGCCCCGTCAAGATCAGCGCCGCGCCAGCGGTCCGCGTCCGGGCTACCCCCGTCCTTCGGCCACCGCCGAGCGCGCTGGCCAACAGCTGCCCGCGCATCTGCGCGAGGCTGCCGCTCAACTGCGGCGTCAACTCAATGACGACGAGGATGATGAAGACGGCGACGTCTACACCGATCCGAACAGCGAAGGCGTGCGCCTGTCCAAACAAATGGGCGTGCTCGGCTTGGCCTCGCGCCGCGAAGCCGATGAGTGGATTGCCGCCGGCTGGGTGCGGGTGGACGGCAAGCTGGCCGTGTTGGGCCAGCGCGTCTCACCCGATGTAAAGATCGAAATCGACCCCTTGGCCCACAAAGAGCAGGCCAAGCGCGTCACCATTCTCTTGCACAAGCCGATTGGCTATGTGTCCGGCCAAGCCGAGGATGGCTATGAGCCTGCTTCCGTCTTGATCAAGTCCGATGCGCAGTGGGGCGAAGACAGCTCGGGCATCAAGTACCACATCGGTCACTCGCGCGGCCTGGCGCCGGCCGGACGCTTGGACATCGACTCCACCGGCCTGCTGGTGCTGACCCAAGACGGTCGCATCGCCAAGCTGCTGATCGGTGAAGACTCCAGCATCGAAAAAGAATACCTGGTGCGGGTCGAGTACCACGGCCGCGACGGTGTGCGCAGCGAAGACGGACGCCTGCCCGCCGCCGATTTGGCGCTGCTGAACCATGGTTTGGAGCTGGACGGTGTTCAGCTCAAGCCGGCCAAGGTCAGCTGGCAAAACGAGGACCAGCTGCGCTTTGTGCTGCGCGAGGGTCGCAAGCGCCAGATCCGCCGCATGTGCGAGCAGGTCGGGCTCAAGGTGGTGGGGCTGAAGCGGGTGCGTATCGGCCGCATCAATCTGGGCAATCTGCCGGTCGGCCAATGGCGCTTCTTGACGCCTTGGGAGCGTTTTGACTGATGCAGTGCTGGGCTGTTTCGGCTGTTTGCGCCTAAGAAAATGAACCTGACCCCAATTCAAGAAATGCAGTTCACGGGGCCGATTTGCATTGCCGGGCCGACGGGCTGCGGCAAGACGGCCGCCGCCTTGGCCGCGGCCGAGTTCTTGCCGGTGGAGATCATCAGCGTCGATTCGGCCCTGGTGTATCGGGGCATGGACATTGGCACGGCCAAGCCGACTGCCGCCGAGTTGGCTGCGGTGCCGCACCATCTGATCGACATCATCGATCCGCTGGAGGCCTATTCGGCCGCGCAGTTCGTCGCCTCGGCGCGGCAGCTGGCCGATGAGATCTTGGCGCGCGGCAAGCTGCCGCTGCTGGTCGGCGGCACCATGCTTTACTTCAAGGCCTTGTTTGACGGCCTGAGCGAGATGCCTCAAGCCGACGAGGCCTTGCGCGCCGAGCTTGATGCCAAGGCGGCGGATCAAGGGTGGCCTGCCTTGCATGCCGAACTGGCAAGACTTGACCCCATCACCGCCGCACGCTTAGCGCCGGGCGACTCGCAGCGCATTCAGCGGGCGCTGGAGGTTTGCATCTTGTCGGGCCGGCCGATGAGTGAGTTGCACCAAGTGCGCAGCCTTGGGGTGGATTGGCCGCTGATCTCGCTGGAGCCCAGCGACCGGGCCTGGCTGCACGCGCGCTTGGCGAAGCGCTTCGAGCAGATGCTGGCCGAGGGCTTGGTGGAAGAGGTGCGCGCACTGAAAGCGCGAGGTGATCTGAATGCCGAGCTGCCTTCCATGCGCTGCGTCGGCTACCGTCAGACCTGGGAGTCGCTGGACAGCGGCGACTTCAAATCGCTGCCCGAGCGCGGTATTGCCGCCACCCGGCAACTGGCCAAACGTCAGATGACCTGGCTGCGCAGCATGCCGCAGCGCCAGGTGATTGCCTGTGAAGACCCGCAGGCGCAGCTTCATGTCTTGGCCGCCTTGCAGCGTCTGCTGCTGAAGGCTCAAACCGCTGCCAAGCCAGGCCCTGCCGCAAGCCATGGCCCTGCTTGAGGCGCATGCGCTGAGCAAGGCCTACGCAGGCCAAGCGGTCTTTGCTGACCTGAGCCTGCAATTGGCCGCCGGCGAGATGGTCGCCTTGCTGGGTGAATCCGGTTCGGGCAAGTCCACCTTGATGAATTGCCTAGCCGGCTTGGACCGACCCGATAGCGGCAGCGTCTGGCTGGATGGCGTGGAACTCAGTGCCCTGCCTGAACCTAAGCAAGCCCTGCTGCGGCGCGCCAAGCTCGGCTTTGTGTTCCAGGCCTTTCATTTGCTGCCGCATCTGAGCGTGGCCGACAACATCGCCCTGCCCTTGCTTTTGCTGCAGCGCCCCGACCCGAGCCGGGTACAAGAAATGCTGAGCAGTGTGGGCTTGGAGGGCCTGGGAGCACGCATGCCGCGGCAGCTCTCAGGCGGACAGATGCAGCGCGTCGCCATTGCTCGGGCCTTGGTGCATCGACCCGCCTTGGTCTTGGCCGATGAGCCCACCGGCAATCTTGATGCTCGCAGTGCCAGCCTGGTGCTGGATTTGCTGCAGGCGCAGGTCCAGCAGCAAGGTGCGGCCTGCCTTTTAGTCACTCACTCGGAGCGCGCGGCTGCGCGGGCCGACCGCTGTCTCAGGCTGGATGATCAGGGCTTGAACGACCCGAGCCTGAGTCATTGGAAACCTCGCTGAACATGCATCCCGGCCCGTTCGTGCACTGGTTTCGCTGGTTGCGCGGACTGTCTTGGCCGGTGCTTCGACATCAAGCGGGTCGGCAATCGCTGGCGCTTGTCGCCATCGTGCTGGGCGTGGCCCTGGCCTACGCGGTGCATCTGCTGAACAGCAGTGCGCTGGCCGAGTTTGGCCGCGCAGCAGCCAGTATCAATGGTCAGGCCGATTTGATCGTAGAAAGGCTGGCCGAACCGGGCTCTGCAGGGATCTCGGAGTCCGATTACGCACGCATCGCAAACCTGCCGGACCTTGTGCTGGCGGCGCCGCGCCTGGAGGGCCAGGCGCAGATGAGCGGCGCAGATGGCAAGCGATTCAATCTGACGGTGATCGGTCTGGATTTTTTGCAAGCTGCAGCCCTTTCGCCCGAGCTGATGCCCCTCAAGGACAGCGGTTCCGCCGAAGTTACGGCGATGCATCTGCTCGATCCCGAGCGACTCTTGCTCAACGACGCTGCGCTGCGAAAACTAGGTGCGAGGCCGGCCTTGTCCAGCCCCATCACGCTGCGCGTGGCCGATGCCAGCACAGGCCAGGCCCACAATCATCTTGCGCTGTTTGGGGGCCGGCATAGCGCCGGCGGTGCACCCGTGGCGGTGATGGATATCGCCGGCGCGCAGCTGCTACTGGGTCGGCTGGGGAGGATCGACCGCATCGACCTACGCCTGAGCTCCGGCATCGCCGCGGATGAATGGCTCGCTCGTGTCGGCAAGCCAGGTCTGCCTCCCGGCTTACAGGCCAAACCGCCCAGCGACGACGGCGCCTGGATGGGCCAAATCACCCGGGCCTACCGAGTCAACCTGGGCGTGCTCTCCCTGATGGCGCTGTTCAGCGGCAGCTTTCTGGTGTTTGCGGTGATCTCGCTGTCGGTCAGCCAGCGGCTGCCTCAGTTGGCCCTGCTGGGCGTCTTGGGCATGAGTGCGAGCGAGCGCGGCCGTTTGATTCTGGCCGAGGGCATGGTGCTCGGTGCGATCGGCAGTGGGCTTGGTTTGCTATTGGGCTGGGCCCTGGCGGATTTGGGACTGCGTCAGGTCCTGGCGGGGGACTTGGGGCTGGCCATTGGCATCGGCGGCTCCCAAGGCCTGAGCTTCGACGCCGGACAACACCTGCCGGCGGCGGCCGGCTTTGGTTTGCTGGGCCTCTTGATCAGCGTGCTGGCCAGCGCCCTGCCTGCCTTGTCGGTTCGCCGCATGCCGGTGGCACAAGTCCTCAAGGGCTTGGGACATGACACGGCCTTGGTCCTACCCGGCTGGCTCGGCCCGGCGCTCTTGCTGCTCGGCCTGGCCCTGGCTTTGCTGCCACCCTTGCCGGTTTCGAGCGGATGGGCCAATGTGCCGTTGGCCGCCTATGCGGCCATGTTGAGTCTGCTGCTGGGCGGCATTGCCTGTGTGCCCAGTCTCTTGCGCGCTTGCACCCGGCTGCTCAGGGCGAGGCCGCACAGTGCCACCCTGCTCTTGGTGCGCGAACACGCCCAAGACCAAGCCGGCGCCGCCACGCGGGCTCTGGCGGGCATCTTGGTGGCACTGAGCCTGTCGGTGGCCATGTTGGTCATGGTGGGCAGTTTCCGCACCGCCCTGCAAGGCTGGTTGGAACAGATGCTGCCCGCTGACCTGTATCTGCGCTCCAGCTTGCGGGTTGCTGAGGGGCAGACGGCCCCTTTGCCGCCGGAGTTGATTGCCAAGCTGCACGACAGTGGACTGGCCGAACAGGTCTTGCCGCAGTACAGCGGGCGCTTATGGCTGCCCGGTCATGCTGAACCGCTCGCACTGATGGCCCGAAAGGTCCGCGAAGACGATATGCCCTGGGTCGGGGCACTGGCGGCGGCACCGCAGCCGGGCGCCCAAGCCGTCTATATCAATGAGGCCATGCGTGACAGCCTGAATCTGCAGCCCGGTCAAATGCTGGTGCTGAGTCTCGATGCCCGACAGGACGGCCCTGTCAGCCGCCCTGCGGACAGCACCCGTCAGCGACAAGTCTTTGTCCGCGGCGTTTGGCGCGACTATGCCCGCCAGAGTTCTGCCCTGATCATGGACTTGGCGGACTACCGCGCCTGGAGCGGCAACACCGTCAGCACCGAAGTCTTGTTGTGGCTGCGTCCCGGAGATCGCGCAGCGGACTTGGTGCCGCGCATCCGCTCGCTCGCGCAGCAGCCCGAAGATCTGGAGTTGGCATCGCTCGAGGAGTTGCGCAGCATCTCTTTGCACATTTTTGATCGCAGCTTCGCCGTCACGCTCTGGCTGCAGTCGGTGGCCTTGGCGATTGGCTTGTTTGGCATTGCGGCCAGCCAGTCGGCGCAAGCCTTGGCACGCAAGCGAGAGTTTGGCCTGCTGTGGCATCTGGGCTTGAGTCGCGCCGGTATCTTGCGCCTGCTCGCTTGGGAAGCTGTCTTGCTCTGTGGCGTGGGCGCGCTGGCCGGCTTGGCCCTGGGTGTGGGCCTCAGCGCTGTGCTGGTCTTTGTGGTGAATCCGCAAAGCTTTCACTGGAGCATGGAACTCAGCCTACCCTGGCGCCCACTGCTGGGCCTGGTGGCGGCCGTGTTCGTGGCTGGCGTGGCCACCACGCTGCTGGCTGGGCGCCAAGCGCTGAGCGCTCAAGCGGTGCAGGCCGTGAAGGAGGATTGGTGAACCACGGACTGAAGCCTCGCTGGCGGCCCCCTTCCAGCCTTTGGCTGCAAAGACGGCGCCTTTTGTTTTTGGCTGCAGCAACGGCGGCAGGCCTGCCCGGTTTTGCTATCGCCGGGCCAGATGCCGCGTCGCGCCGAAGCCGCGTGAGCTTTCCGCGCGACTTTGGTTCTCATCCCCAGACCCGTTTGGAATGGTGGTACCTGAGCGGTGTGTTGTTCGACGCTGCGGGGCCCATCACTGAGCACAGCGAGCCGCGCTATGGCTTTCAGCTGACATTCTTCCGGGTCCGCGGTCCCGCGCGGGATGATCACCCCAGTGCTTTTGCCGTTCGACATTTGATGATGGCCCACGCGGCCTTGAGCGATGTCGCCGCAACGCGCTTGAGCCATGATCAACGCATTGCCAGGCAATTTCCTGGTCTGGCGCAGGCCAGTGAATCCGATTGCGATGTGCATATGGCGGATTGGTTTTTGCGTCGAGATCCTGACAGTCCGTCCTCGGGCTCACGGTATTCGGCAGCGATACATGGCGCCATCGATTTGCAGCTGCGGTTGCAAGCCTTGCAGCCGCCCTTGCTCCAGGGTGAAGCAGGCTTCTCCCGCAAAGGCCCGGCGGCCGAGCAGTTCAGCCACTACTACAGCCAGGTTCAGTTGCAGACCGAGGCGCGTTTGACGATCAAAGGGCGACAACGGACGATGCATGGCCTGGCCTGGCTCGATCATGAGTGGAGCGATCACCTGCTGGGCGCTGCCAACACCCAAAGTACAGACAAGGCCGTGGGCTGGGACTGGATGGGCATCAATTTGCATGATGGCTCTGCGCTCACCCTGTTCCGCCTGCGTCGCGCCGATGGCAGCACACTGTGGAGTGGCGGCAGCTGGCGCAAGGCAGGCGCTGGCAACGAAGCCCAAAACTTCGGGCCAGATCAAGTGATGTTACAAGCGCTCAAGCATTGGCGCAGCCCGAAGAGCCAGGCCCAATATCCGGTGGTCTGGGACGTGGCCGCGCCGATCGGCCGACTGCGCTTGAACGCCCTGATCGACGACCAAGAAATCGACGCCCGCGCCACGACCGGCATGCGCTACTGGGAGGGTCCGGCCGAACTGCTTGACCCCCAGGGTCGACGCCTCGGACTCGGCTACCTGGAAATGACGGGTTACGCCGGCGCCGTCAAGCTGTCTTGAGGGCACCGACTGACTTGGGCTGGAGGCCTCAGCTCTTCAACAGCTGGTCTGGCATGCCTGGCAGCAAGCCCTCCCCGGCGCGCACGCAGTTTCGCCCCTCCGCTTTGGCCGCATCGAGCGCGGTCTCGGCCTCATGCAGCAATTGATCCAGTGAGGCGTGGCTGCGATGCAGGGCCGCGACGCCGATGCTGGCACTGGTCGGAATGCCATGCCCATTCCAGGCGAAATCAAGACCTTCCACCCGTTCGCGGATGCGCTCGGCCACGTCTAGCGCGCCTAAGGGGTCGGTATGCGGCAAGAAGAGGATGAACACCTCGCCGCCAAAGCGAGCCAAGACATCGGCTTGACGCAAGGTTTCGCTGCACGCTTCGGCGACCTGACGCAAGAGCATGTCGCCACAGCGCTGGCCAAAACCATCATTGACGCGTTTCAAATGATCCACATCGATGACCAGCAGCGCGCAGGCCGTGTCGTATCTGCGGGCCAATGACCATTCGCGCTCGACCAGATTCAAGAAATGCCTGCGGTTGAAAACGCCCGTCAGGGCATCCAGCGTCGCCACCCGAATCAGCTTGCGATCCGCTTGCTCTTGGTAGGACAGCAGGCGCAAGAAGGCCGAACCTGCGGACAACACCAGCAAAAGCCCGCACACGCCACCGGCAATGGAGGCGGAGACACGATCCCCCTCTCCGCGCAGGGAAACGAGCAAATTGGACAGGCCCACCGCCATCAAGGCGACGAGCAAAGCGAGGATCAACAGGGTCCAGTGGTAGCCCCAACGACCGAGCCAAGCTCTGACGGGCCCAAGCCAAATCGGAGCTTCCAGTTCTTCATGCATGTGTCTTGGTCTGCTCTTCAATTTTTTAGCAGTAACTGTGCGAACAGCGCACGTTTTTCCCTGTCCGGCCATTTCAGCACAGCCCCAGCGGATTCAAAGCCTGCCCCCCAACGGTGGGTATCAATACCCGAGGCCCCTGTTGCAAGCTTGCCAAAAGTCAAAGCAAGTACCGACCGTTTGGATCAGACTGTGCTTGTCACAAATCAAGAACTGATGCCTTGATGCGTCAGCAAGGAGACAAGCATGCAAATTTCCGACGCCCCGGCCAGAGCCTCGAACCCCATCACCACGGACCGACTGGAACACGCCGTAGATCTGATCCTGCAGCGCGTGCGGGGCGATATCGTGATGGCCATACCCTTGGGTATTGGCAAGCCCAACCCGCTGGTGAACGCCTTGTACCGGCGCATCGCCAGCCAGCCCGAGCGCCGTTTGAAGATCTTCACGGCCTTGTCACTGGAAAAGCCCAAAGGCGCCTCTGAATTGGAGGCGCACTTCCTGGCACCGCTGGTGGAGCGCGTTTTCGACGACTACCCCGATATGGACTACGTCTCGGCCCTGCGCGGTGGCACCCTGCCGCCGAATATCGAGGTGCACGAGTTCTTCATGAAGACCGGCGACTACCTCGGCAACGACCTCGCCCAGCAGGGCTTTGTCTGCACCAACTACAGCTTTGCGGTGCGCGACATGATGTCGCATGGCGTCAATCTGCTGATGCAAGCGGTGGCCGCCCGACAAGCACCCGATGACAGCCAGCAGCTCTCGCTGTCTTGCAATCCCGATCTCAGCTTTGATCTCTTGGAGCGCATGCAAGCCCAAGGGCGCCCCATCCTGGCGGTTGCTATGGTGAACCGGCAACTGCCCTTCATGCCGGGTCACGCCGTGGTACCTGAGGGCGTTTTCGACCTCGTGGTGGATGGCCCGGGCTGCAGCCACACCTTGTTTGCGCCCCCCAACGCTTCGATCACCTGGGCCGACTACGCCATCGGCCTGCACGCGGCCAGTTTGGTTCAGGACGGCGGCACCTTGCAGATCGGCATCGGCTCCCTGGGCGACGCCATTGCCCAAGCCTTGATCGTGCGCGACCGGCAACCCGAGGCCTATGCGCAGATTCTCTCTGGCCTGTGCCACGGCGACCTGTCGGGTCGGGAAACCCGAGGCCTTGAGCAAGGCCTTTACGGCTGCTCCGAGATGTTCGTCAATGGCTTTATGCGCCTGATTCAGGCCGGCCTGATTCGGCGCAAGGTTTTTCCTGACCTGGGCCTGCAGCGTTTGGCAGCGGCGGGTCAGATCGGCGACCAGCCAGATGCCAAAGCATTGCAAGCGCTGCTGGAGGCGGGAAGAATTGCTTCGCCACTCAGCCAGCAGGACTTGGACTTCCTGATCGAGCAAGGCCTGTTCAAGCCTGGCGTGAAATTGACACCGCAAGGTTTAGTCTTGGGTGAGCAGTTGCTTGCCAACGACCTGCGCACTCCCGAATCGGCCAAGGCCATCACGCAGCAATTGCTTGGGTCGCGCTGGCTGAAATCCACCATCATGCATGGCGGCTTTTTCCTCGGTCCGCGTGACTTTTACCAAAGCCTGCGCGAGATGCCCGCCGACTTGCTCAGTCAAATTGACATGACCCGAATCGGCTTCATCAACGAGTTGTTCGATGACGCCCTGGGCAGCGAAGCTTTGAAGCGTGCCCAGCGGGTGAAAGCCCGGCTGATCAACACGGCCATGAAGGTGACCTTGTTGGGCGCAGCATCCTCCGACGGCATGGAGTCGGGGCAGATGGTTTCCGGCGTTGGTGGTCAGTACAACTTTGTCGCCATGGGCCATGCTTTGGCGGATGCGCGCAGCATTCTCATTCTTCGATCCACCCATGACAACAAGGACGGCTTGCGCAGCAATATCGTCTGGAGCTATGCCAACTGCACCATCCCGCGCCATCTGCGTGACGTGGTCATCACCGAGTACGGCGTGGCGGATTTGCGCGGCTGCACCGATGCCGAGTGCATCAAGCGCCTGCTCCAGATTGCCGACTCCCGCTTCCAAGCGGACTTGATGGCCGAAGCCAAAGCCCACGGCAAACTGCCTGCCGACTACCAACTGCCCGAATGGGCCGGCAACAACAGCCCCGAGATGCTGCGCGAGAAGCTGCGCCCTTGGCGCAATGACGGCGTGTTGCCCGACTTCCCGTTTGGCACCGACCTCAATCAGGATGAATTGACCATCGTGCGAGCGCTGAAAAAGCTCAAACACGCCAGCCACCATCCGGTGGAGTTGGTCGGCATGATTGTCCGCAGCCTGGGCAGCGAAAAGCCGGTCCCCCCCGCTTATCTGGAGCGTTTGGGCCTGGCGGAGGCCAAGAGCTTCAAGGAGCTTTTCGTGCGGCGTCTGTTCTCCAGCAATCTCTAGACTGCGGCCAAACCTGAGACTGACCTTGCGTGCAGGGTAGGCCGAGCCGCCTACACTGCCGCATGGTTTCCAAGTCAGCTTCTCAAGCCCAGGCGGTCAGTGCCGCCTCGTCCGGTGCGCCCGGCGATGCATCACCCCCCAGAACCAGCGGCCACCCCCGCGCCTTGAGCGGGCTCTTGCCCTTTCTGCGGCCCTACCGTTTGCAGATCGGCCTGGCCCTGGTCTTTCTCTTGCTGGCGGCGCTGGCGACGCTGGCCTTCCCTTTGGCCTTGCGCGGCCTGGTGGATGAAGGCATGAGCGGCGGCGCAGCAGACGCCTCCAAGCAGGCGCTTGCAGGCCTGGCGAGCGAGCGATTGATGGCGATGCGCGAACACTTTCTGGCCCTTTTCGGGGTGGGCGCGGCCTTGGGTGTGTTCTCTGCCGCGCGCTTTTACATGGTGACTTGGCTGGGCGAACGCGTCACGGCCGATGTTCGCAGCGCGGTATACAGCCATGTACTCAAGCAAAGCCCCGAGTTCTTTGAAACCACTCAAACCGGCGAGGTCTTGTCACGCATCACCACCGACACCACCGTGGTGCAAACCGTGGTGGGTTCAAGCTTCTCTATGGGCTTGCGCAATGGGGTGATGGGCGTGGGCGCGATGATCATGCTGATCGCCACCAACCCCTTGGTGATGACCCAGGTACTGGGGATCTTGATCCTGGTGGTGTCCCCTGCCCTGTACTTCGGCCGGCGCGTGCGCAAGCTCAGTCGGGCCAGCCAGGACCGGGTCGCTGACACCAGCGCAATCGCCGCTGAGGTCTTGGATTCGGTCACCGTGGTGCAAAGCTACACCCAAGAAGGTGCAGAAGCGCAGCGCTTCAATCAAGCCAGCGAGAGCGCCTTCGAGACGGCTCGCAAGCGCGCCCTGGTGCGGGCGGGCCTGGTCGCCTTCATCATCAGTGCCACCTTTGCCGCCTTGCTTTGGGGCCTGTACCAAGGCACTCAGGCGGTGATGGCCGGACGCATCAGCGCCGGCCACCTGGGTCAAACCATTGTCTACGTGATCCTGCTGGTCAGCAGCGTGGCGGTGCTCGCCGAGGTGTATGGCGACGTGCTACGGGCCGCTGGGGCGACCGAACGCTTGATGGAGTTGCTGTCCAGCAGCAGCAAAGTCGTCGAGCCCACGGAGCCCGTTTCGCTGCCCGCCTCCACAGGCGGTATGACGCTGGATCTGCAAAAGCTGCGCTTCAACTACCCCTCTCGCCCCCAGCAATTGGCCTTGGAAGACTTTGATCTGCAGATCAAAGCCGGCGAAACCGTCGCGCTGGTCGGGCCCAGTGGCGCCGGCAAGAGCACCGTGTTCCAGTTGCTGCTGCGCTTTTACGATCCCCAACTCGGTCAGATTTGCTTGAACGGTGTGCCCACGCAGCAACTGCGACTGCGCGATTTGCGCTCGGCCGTCGGCTTGGTGCCACAAGACAGCGTGATCTTCTCGAGCAGCGCCATGGAAAACATCCGTTATGGCTGCCCGAGCGCAAGCGATGCCGAGGTGATGGAAGCCGCCCGGGCCGCTTTCGCCGATGAATTCATCCGAGGCCTGCCGGAAGGCTATGCCACCTTTCTGGGAGAGCGCGGCGTTCGGCTGTCTGGCGGGCAAAGGCAACGCATCAGCATCGCCCGGGCGATGTTGAAAAACCCACCGCTCTTGCTGCTGGACGAAGCCACCAGTGCCCTCGACGCCGAAAGCGAGCGCATGGTGCAAGCCGCCTTGGAAGCCGCCATGCAGCACCGCACCACCCTGGTCATCGCCCACCGCCTGGCCACGGTGCAACGTGCTGACCGCATTGTGGTGATGGAACATGGCCGCATCATCGAGGTCGGTAACCATGCCGAACTGAGCGCACGCGGCGGCCTTTACGCGCGCTTGGCGGCGCTGCAGTTTGAGGCCTGTGGTCAAAAACTGCAGCGCCGCCAAGAAAAAAGGTAGATCCCCCGAGGAGGGATCTACCTTGCCGCGCCAGTTGAGCGCCGTTCGACCTTGCTCAGCGCGAAGGTCGCAACGCCCAGGATCAAGGCGCTTTCGCTGGCACCGCCGGTGTTGATGGCGCCTGCAGCACCGCCACCGGGTACTTGGCGAAGGCCGCCTGCACCGCGATATTGATGCTGGTCTTGAGCTGATCCAAGTCCTTTTGCGTCACGCTATCGGTGACAACACCCTCCCAAACCAATTGCTTGCGGCTGGCATCGACCAAGTCGATGTTCAAGGTGCCTTCGGTGTATTGAGAAACGGTTTGTCGTTCGGCATACAAGGGCCAGGCGGTGTACATGCCGGCGCGATAACCGTAGTAGCCCATGCCCAACATCGGGCTCGGTGTTGACGAGACCCGCAGTTTCTCGTGCAGGGCCGCGCTGAAGTTCACCAGCAGCTGCGGCGAGGCCGACACCAACCGCAAGCCACGCGCCTGCAGCTCGCGCGTCGTGGCGTCCTTCAGGTGTTGGCTGACGATGCTCTGATAGCCGCCCCGGTCCGTCCCCAAAAGATCGGCAAAGGCAAAGGTCTTGTACTGCGTGAAATCGGCCGAACTGTCGGAGCTGATGCGGACTTCAGGCGCGCTGGCACAGCCTGTCAGCATCAACAAAGCGGCGACCATACCCAAGCCGGCTGCACGCCTGCCGACCCCACTGAAAACACCTTGAATCACGGCTCTCTCCTTCATGATCTGGAACTGGCGAATCGCAACTTACTTGGACGCGGCCGAGGCAGCCGGCTTGGCCGCCTTGGGAGCAGCGGGCTTGGGCGCCGCCTTGTCCGCCGAGACATGCTCGATGCTGATGGCCATGGCCTCCACCATGGCCAGTCGCACCTCATCACCCACCTTCAGGTTTTTGATATCAACATTGGCAGGCAGGGCCATGGTCTCGGTGCGTTTCACGCCGCGCAGGGTGGCGGTATTGGCCTTGGCATCCAGGGCCGTGATGACGGCCAAGACCTCAACCGTGTGACCGGCCGCCACCGCAGGCATGCCACCCGCTTCGACGCGTCCTTCGGACGATGACTCGACGCGTTCGCGGATGCCGCTCTTGCTGGTCGGCTCCAAGGCCGCAGCGATGGCGGTGGCATAACGGATCACCACATCGTCGCCCACGCGCACCTTTTCAAAATTCTGCATCTCCGTCGGGACCTTCACCGTGCTGAGTCGCCCTTTGGGGCCACGCAGGGTCAGCATGCGCCCTGCTGCATCCAACTCCACCACGCGGGCGCGGTACTCAACTTCAGCCCCTTTCATGCGCGCGCCATCGGTCTTGGCGCTGACGGTGTTGGTGGTGACGCCTTGGGCCTGGGCCGACAAAGGGAAGCCGGCAGTCAAGGCCAAGGCACAGGCCAGTGCGAGAGTAGAAAGACGATTCATCGGAGATCCATTCCTCAACAATAGAAAACAAAATCAACGCAGATAGACAGATTCAAAGCGCGCCAGGCTTTGATCGCCCTCGATCAGCAGCAAATGCTCACCTTCGATGCGATAAGTCTGGCTCGACCGCAAAGCCTGATCCAATTTGCCAAGCAAGTCTTGAGCAGGCGCCGGGCATGCGCTCATGGTACCCGCCATAGCGCTGAATTTCAGCGTATTACCGCTCAATTGATACGGCACGCTGGTGGTGCCGCACACCGACCTGAGTTTGGCCTTCGCCTCTTGGGAGGACAGAGTCAGGCTCACATCCCCAAAAGCCTGAAACGCAGTGCCTAGCAATGGCCGGCCCTCGATTTCGATCAGCTTCCAATAGGTATTGAGCAGCTGAGCCAGCGGCGGCCTCGCTTCAGCAGCCAAGGCCTGCGAGGGCGCGGCGCAGCTGGCTGCGGCATCGGCGGCAATGAAGCGATCCACCAAGACATGCTCGCGCCACGGCCCTTCCATGCTGGGCGCCAGGGCCACACGGCCCTTCAACTCAACCCAGACGCTGGCGCCGGCTGACTTCGCCAGTTCGCCATAGCGCCGCTCCAGCGCCAGATAGTCACCGCCCATCAGCACCGGCCAGCGCAAGCCACTGGCGCAGTCGGTGAAGTTGGCGGCATCCGCCATATATCGAAACTCGCCACGCAGGTGCAGCGGCTCCTGCCCTTGCTCTTGCGCAGCGCTTTGCTGCAGGTCCAGATTGGCGGACGACGAAAAAGCCTGGCCCTGGCGATCCAGTTGGCGCAGACGCGCGGGGGTCTTCCCAGAGCCTGGCATCAGCACAAAATGCCGGGCATCCTGGTTAGTTCCCTGCAAAAGCAGCCGCCCCGGCATCAGTCCTTGGCCGGGCTGCAGGGTCCAGCGCCCCCATTCAGTAGAGGGTTCGCCGGGCTTGCCCAAATAGTCCAAGCGCAAGCGAAAGCTGCCGTCGGCGCGCAGGGTCAGCCGATGCCGAATGCCCTCGCAATCGGCGCAGGGCAAGACGCCCACGAAGCTGATCGGCAAAGCGGGGCCAAAGGCTGAAGCCTGCTGCTGAGCATGGGTGAACGGCGCTGCTGCCTGACCCACTGCCTCGAGCGCAATCTCCAGGCCTTGGCCCGCTGCATGAGCCTTGGCCGTCGCGCCAGCCCCAAATACCGGATGAACCTGGGTGCTGGTGAAGCGCAGAGCCGCCGCTTCATGGATGCTTGCGCGAAGAGAGTAGCGGTGGCGCGGGTCGATATCGCGGCGTGCAAGCGCGATTTTGAATTCCAGCTTTGTATGGGCGCCGCTCAAACCTTGCTTGAACTCACCCATCAATCGGACCGGTGCGTCCGCCAAACTGACGTCCTCCACCCGGACGGTCAAGACCGCCTGCGTCGGCAACACCGCGCCCGCAGGCAAGAGCACCCGCCCCGTGAGCAGCAGCGTTTCATCACTGACCGAACCCGGCTTTGCAGCGAACGCTGCGTGCGGCAGACCAGTGACCATACAGCACAAGACACTCAAGACCACAGCGCGCAATACAAAAGAAGGATTCATGGGCAAGGGGGGCTCATCGGTCAAGGCTAGTCGGTGCTGGCGCTTTATAGCTCATTTTGAAAATGAGAAGGCTTGGCTCGGCGCAGGATAACGAAGGGCTCGCACGGAAAGACATGCGCAAGAAAGCTACGGGAAATCCACGCCCCCGTGGCTGCGCAGTTCTGCCAAATTCGCCCGGTATAGTCAATCGATCTTGGCGGCCCCTGCTCCGGTCACACCGAAGCCCAGGGCCTGCAGTTTGACGGTTCGGATCCAGCCAACTCTTGACGGAATCAGCACCATGCCTCAGATGAAGCCATGCCCCCATTCGCCCCAGCGTTCAATTGGGGGTCTGGCCCTGATACCCGCGCTGGCTCTGGTTCTGAGCCTGAGTGCTTGCCAGAAGAAAGAGGCCGCAGCACCAAAGGCGCTGCCACCGGCGCAGGTCAAGGTGGTGACTTCTCGCTCTGAAACGGTGCCGGTGAATAACGAGTATGTCGGGCGGGTCGCTGCCTATCGTTCCGTGGAAGTGCGGGCCCGGGTCGAGGGCATTCTGGAGCGTCGCCATTTTGTCGAAGGCGCCGAGGTCAAAAAGGGCGATTTGCTCTACACCATTGACCCGACGCCTTACCGCATTGCCTTGAACGACGCACAGGCCGACCAGGCCCGCAGCGCCGCCAATCTGGCCAGTGCCCGATCCAAGGAGAAGCGCCTGGCGCCGCTGGTGAAAGAGAACGCCATCAGCCAGCAGGACTATGACGATGCGGTCACCGCAGTCAAGCAAACCGAAGCCTTGCTGGCCGTGTCTAACGCGAATGTGGAGCGGGCCCAAACCAATTTGGGCTATACCCGGGTGACGGCGACCGAGTCCGGCAAGATCGGCGCCGCGCTGGTGCCCGAGGGTCGCTTGGTGGGCCGCGGTGAGTCCACCCACCTGACCACCGTGGATCGATTGGATCAGGTCTATGTGAACTTCAATGTGGCCGATCGTGACGCCTTGATTCTGCGGCGTGAGTTGAGCGCCGGTCGGGTCAAGACCGGAGAAGGCACTGGCAGCGCGCAAGCGCGGCTTTTCCTGCCGGACGGCAGTGAGTTCGAGCGCAGCGGCCGGCTGGACTTTTCAGAGTCGCAAGTGAACCCCAGCACCGGCACCATCACCTTGCGGGTGGTGATGCCCAATCCCTCCCAAAAGCTCTTGCCGGGCATGTATGTCCGCGTGGTCTACACCTCGGGGGCTCGGCCAGACACCATCCTAATTCCGCAAAAAGCCGTCACCAAGACGCCCACCGGCCATATCGCTTGGGTGGTCGGGCCCGAGAACAAGGTCGAGCGCCGCGATCTGGTGGTGGGTGAATGGCTGAAGAGCGACTGGATCATCGAAAAAGGCCTGGGCGCCGGCGAGAAGGTCGTGGTTGAGGGCTTGCAGCGCTTGCAGCAAGGTGCGGTGGTGAGCCCCTCGCCCTGGACGCCGAGTGCGGGCGGCGCGGCGGGATCGCCGGCCGCAGCGGCTGCTGTCCCCTCCTCCGGCGCCAGCCGCTGACCTGGAGGCCCGATCATGGGATTCTTCGTCAAACGCCCGGTGATGGCGACCGTCATCGCCCTACTCTTCATGTTGATCGGCATCCTCGCCAGCAAGCAGCTGGCGGTGGAGCAATATCCAAATGTGGCACCGCCCCAGGTGCAGATCACCGCCACCTACCCCGGCGCCAGCCCCGAAACGCTGGAAACGACCGTGGCCGCGCCGCTGGAGCGCGAGATGAACGGCATCGCCGGCTTGCTCTATATGCAAAGCACCAGCTCGGCCAGCGGCCTGATGCAGTTGCAGGTCTTCTTCCAGCCCGGCACCGATCTGGACCTGGCAGCGGTGGAAGTCAACAACCGTGCCAAGCGGGTGGAGTCACTGCTGCCGCAAGAGGTGCTGCGCAATGGCTTGCGGGTGGACAAGACCAATCCGCAGATCTTGCAGGTGCTGGTGCTTCAGTCGGAAGACCCGCGCTTTGACCGCGCCTATATCGCCAATCTGGCCAACAGCCAGGTCATCAATGAGTTGAAGCGCTTGCCCGGTGCCGGCGATGTGACCCTGTTCGCCGCACCCTATGCGATGCGCTTGTGGCTGGACCCGGACCGGCTCGCCAAATACCGCCTCACCGCCGCCGATGTGGGCAATGCGGTGCGCGAGCAGAACCAGAACTTTGCCGTGGGCGAGATCGGCCAATCCCCGGCCGACAACGGCCAGAGTCTGACCTTCCCGGTACAGACCGCCGGCAGCCTAACCGAGGTGGAGCAGTTCAAGAACATCGTGATTCGTGCCTTGCCGGATGGCTCGGTGGTGCGGGTGCGCGATGTGGCGCGGGTAGAACTCGGCGCCGATGACTATCAGTTTGAGTCGCGTTTGAACGGCAAACCGGCCGTGGCGATTGGCGTTTATCTGCGCCCCGGCGGCAATGCGCTGGAGCTGGCCAAGGCCTTGAAGACCCGCATGGACCAGCTGACCCTGGCCTTCCCGCGCGAGATCAAATGGTCGATCAGCTACGACACCACCAAGTTCGTCACCGCCTCGGTGGAACTGGTGACACACACCTTCATCGAAGCCTTTGTCTTGGTGCTGGTGGTGGTCTATCTGTTCCTGGGCAGCATGCGGGCCACCATCATCCCCTTGCTGGCGATTCCGGTCTCGATTGTGGGCACCATGGCCGGCCTGCTGCTGGCGGGCTTCTCGATCAATATGCTGACGCTGTTCGGTCTGGTGCTGGCCATCGGCATCGTGGTGGACGACGCCATCGTGGTGGTGGAGGCCG
>NZ_JBMLSK010000249.1:0-1304 GCF_049240545.1 Roseateles sp.
TACGGCTACGCCAGCGGCGTGCATTCCAGCCGCAAGATCGAGCGGGCCACCTACGACTCGGTGGCGTTTCGGTTTGTGGCGGCCAACACCCATCCGGATCACGACACGCTGGCGACGTTTCGGCGGCGGTTTCTGCCCCAGGTCGAAGCGCTGTTCGTGCAGGTGTTGCTGCTGGCGCGCGAGATGAAGCTGCTCAAGCTGGGACAGGTGGCGCTGGACGGCACCAAGGTGGGAGCCAACGCCAGCAAGCACAAGGCGCTGTCGTGGGCGCATGCCGAGAGAATCGAAGCGCAGTTGCGCCAGGAGGTGCAGGGTCTGCTGGCGCTGGCCGAGCAAGCCGATGGCAGTGCACTGCCCGACGGCCTGGACGTGCCGGCCGAGATCGCCCGGCGCGAGACGCGACTGGCGGCCATCGCCCAGGCCAAAGCCAAGATCGAGCAGCGCGCCCAGGAGCGGCAGCGGCGCGAGCAGCAGGAGCACGAGGCCCAGTGTGCCCGGCGCGAAGCGGCGCGCGCTGCGGGCAAGAAGCCGCGCGGACGGTCGCCCGCGCCACCGGTGCCTGGCCCGCGCGCGACCGATCAGGTCAACCTGACCGACGAGGACTCGCGCATTCTGCCGGCGTCCGGAGGCGGTTTTGTGCAGGGCTACAACGCGCAGGCGGCGGTCGATACGGCGACGCTGCTGGTGTTGAGCACCCACCTGACCCAGGCCCCCAACGACAAGCAGCAACTGGCCCCGGCGCTGGAGCGACTCGGAGCACTGCCGGCAGCGCTCGGGCAGGTCGACACCGTGCTGGCCGACAGCGGCTACTTCAGCGCGGCCAACGTGGCCGCGTGCGAAGCCGCGGGGATCGTGCCGCTGGTGGCGCTCAAGCGCGAGGCGCATCACCTGCCGGTGCTGGAGCGCTTCGCCGAGGATGCGCCGCCGCCGGCGACCGACGATCCGGTGGTGCGCATGGCGCACCGGCTGGGTACGCGCGCGGGGCGGGCGCTGTATGCGCTGCGCAAACAGACGGTGGAACCCGTCTTCGGCATCGTCAAGCAGGTGATGGGTTGGCGGCGCGTGAGTCTGCGCGGCTTGGCGCAAGCGGCGGGCGAATGGACCCTGGCCGCGCTGGCGTGGAACATCAAGCGGCTGCACGTGCTGCGGGCGGCGTGAGGAGCGTCGAAATGCCCTCTGCGGCAACCTCATGCATCCCCACAGCCGCCGGTACCGTCGGCACTGAAGGCTTGCGGCGCCGCGCGACCGCGACCAAGCGCTCGTCCCCGCAAAAAAACCGCGCCCAGCCTCTCTGCCGAACCGCG
>NZ_JBMLSK010000250.1:0-2805 GCF_049240545.1 Roseateles sp.
TGGCCGGTGGGGGCGGGTCGTAGTTGTCGTTGATCGGTGTCTGTATTTCTGTCTTCGAACTCCTTCCTTCTTGCCCATCGGTGGTCAAGTCACAGACCCCGAAGGGGCTGTCCACAGGCTTGTCCTGTGGGCAGGTGACTTGTCCACCGATGCCCCGCTTTGAGTGTCAGCTGGACTTGCCGGAACCAGACTTTGTGGCTGAGCTGTGCTTCGACTGCGATGCCTTCTGGTCAGCCTGAGCCGCGCGCCGGCGGTAGCTCTCCACGTTCATCTCCAGGATCGTGGCGTGGTGGACCAACCTGTCCACGGCCGCCAAGGTCATCGCAGGGTCCACGAACACGTCACCCCACTGCGAGAACGGGGTGTTGGCGGTAATGGCCAAGCTCTTGCGCTCGTATCGCTCGGAGATCAGCTCGAACAGCACCGACGTCTCGGCCTGGTCGCGCCTGACATAGCTCAGGTCGTCCAGGATCAACAAGTCGAACCTGTCGAGCTTGGCCAATTCCTGTGGCAGTCGCAGGTCACGTCGGGCTGCTTGCAGGCGTTGGACGAGTTCGCTGCAACGCGTGAACAACACTCGGCGACCAGCGTCGATCAGCGCGTTGCCGATCGCACTCACCAGGTGGCTCTTGCCCACGCCCGGCGGGCCGAACAGAAGCACATTGGCGCCGCGATCCAGCCACTCCTGTCCTTCCCCCAATGCCATCACCTGCGCCTTCGACACCGTCGGTACCGCGGCGAAGTCGAAGCTCGACAGTCGCTTGTCCACTGACAGCCCTGACTCCGCGCGGTGCCGCTCGATACGGCGCACCTCCCGCTCGTTCATCTCATGCTCGAGCAGCGCCTCCAGCAGCCGCTGGCCCGGCCATCCCTCACGATCCGACTGTGCACAAAGTCCTGCTGCCAGTCGCTTGACAGTGGGCAAACGCAGTTCCGTGAGCATCAGGTCCAGCCTTGCGCTCGTGATTGCCGCGCCGCTCATGGCTTCCCCCCGCACAGTGCGTCGTAGTCGTTCAGCGCTGGCAGTCGCACTTCCACCTCGGGTATCTGGCCCCTGGGGGGCGCTAGCAGCGTGGTCAGCGCTTGCAGGTCGGGCAACTGGTCGAGTTCGATCAGCTGTTCAAGTTCGACGGCGAGCTGCGCCTCGTGCCCGTCGGCGGCCAGCACCAGCAGCCCCACCATCGTCTTGCAGGCCTCCCTCTCCGGCCTCGCGGCGCACAGCCGTTCCCAGGTCTGTCGGTACACCTGCCGCGGGAACACCGCATCGCGCAGCACCCAGCGCGCGAACGCGCCCGGCTTACGCTTGAGTGCCTCCACCAGATGCCGGTAGTCGATGTTGCGCGCATGGCTATGGCCTTGTGCGTGCGTGGCGCGCGCGCACTCCAGCACCTTGTCTGCGCCGAGCCAGCACTCCACGTGCTGCGCATACTGGCGCACCATCAGGCGGTGACCGATCAACCGGCTCGGGGCGCTGTACTGGGCGCCCTTGACCATGAAGATCGCGTACTTGCTCACGCGTGCGGGCAACTCCTCATACTCCGCCGTGCGTCGCGGTGGCAACGCCCTGAGAGTCGGCCGCTCGACGGCCAGTCGCCGGGCCACGCGGGTGTTGAAGCGTTGCACGACCTGCTCCACGAAGGCTTCGTAGTCGGCAAGCGACTCGAACACCCGCGTGCCTCGCAGCCGAAGCGCTTGGTCGAGCGCCGTCTTCAGCGAGTCGTGACGCGACTCGATGGAGCCGTTCTCGTGCGACTGCCCCGGGTTGCATCGACTGCCGCGCATGCCGTAGTGGCTGCACAGGTCCCGGTATCGGCGGGTGAGTTCCTGCTGCTCGGCCAAGTTGTTGAAGGCTGCCGACAGGCTGTCGGTGCGATGCTCCTCGGGCACGCCGCCAAGCCGCCACAACGCGCTCTGCAACCCCGCGGAAAGCGCAGCAAAACTCTCCCCGCCAGCGACCACGCTCACGTGCCGCCACCCCGAGTGCGCCAGCGCAAACTGGTACAGCCGGTGCGCAAAGGCCGTCCCGGCGATCTCCACCCCCAGGTCATCGGCGACCGTGAAGTCCGACAGCGCAAGCCGACCAGGCGGATGCTCCTGCGCGAAATACACCTCCTGCTGCGCACCATGGATGGCGCGCCATTGACGCACCCGCCGTTGCAGCGTGCGCAACACCGAGGCGTCGTACTGGCCGGGGTAACGCCGCTGTAGCTCCTCCAGCAGCGTGACCGCGTTCAGCGCTGCGTCGGTCCGTAACAACGGCACGATCTCGGAGTCCCAAACCCCTGCCAGCGGGTCCTGCCTCGTGCGCCAGTCACGCGGCGGACTCTGCGAGGGTAAAGCTTGACTGCTCTCAATCCGGCGCGCACTGCGCTCGCTGATGGCAGTCTTGGCCGCGGCGGCGACCTGCGACATCTTGTTACGGTGTTCCTTGTACTTCAACACTTGATGGTCCGTGATCTTCTTGCCGGGCATCTGGGGCACCTCGATCTGATCGATCTGCCCACGTTATCCCGCTCCCCGGACCTACCCGGCGTCGGCCTCAACCGGCCAGGATAGTTGTCGTCGACCGGCCAAGGTAATTGTCGTCAACCAGGCGTCACGAACAACCCACTTTTGCGCTTGGGAGTTCATCAATGGCAGTGGTTCGCTACTTGGTCGACGACGTGGATGCAGCACTCCCGTTCTACAGAGCCCTGGGCTTCAAGCTCGCAGACCGCTGGGGACCACCGTTTGCGATCGTCAAGAAGAAGGGTATGTCCGTTTGGCTCAGCGGTCCTGGTACTTCAGCTCGCAAGAAGCTGAAGT
>NZ_JBMLSK010000251.1:0-1536 GCF_049240545.1 Roseateles sp.
CAATACTGTTCGGATAGTGTCTAGAGGAATCCACCAGAGGGGTTCTCAGGCGCCCATGGCGCAGCCGGTGACGGCTGGCGCTTTCGTACCGACAGAGGCAGCGGAGTCAGCATGCTGGGCGTGCAGTCGATAGGCAACCGGGTGCGGGCATTGCGATCGTGGGATGCGTAGGGCGAGTTTCGTCGCTTGACCATGCGCGGCGATCGCCTGCCCAGCGTGCGGGTTGCCCGTAGCGTGGCGCTGACAGCGAGCAGTTCATTGAACCAGCGGCGGCGGCGACGGGGCTGCCCTGGGGGGAAAGGCCCCGGAGCGGGGCTGTGCGCGTCGGAGCAACTGTACGTGTCCCGTGAAGGACAGATCCGCATGCGGCACTCGGTGGCGTGCTGCGCCCTGGTGCAGCAGCCATCTCACGGCGTAGTGGGCCAGCACCCAGCCGTAGAACTCTTGCTGCACCAGCTCGGCGGTCTTGCTGCGCAAGACGCGGCGGCTTTGCCGCAAGTGGGTCTTCAACTCGTCGAACACGGCTTCGACTTCCCAGCGCTGGTGGTACAGCGCTGCCAGTTCCAGCGCCGGCGCGGTACCCGGGTCCAGCAGCGTGGTCAGCAGTCTGTAGCGCGGCTCAGTGTCGTCGGCGCCGGGCAGCGCGTACTCGATGACGCGCACGACGATGGCCTGCTCGCGTGCCTGCGCTCGGCGGACACCGCCGGGGTAGATGGCACTGAGATACGAGCCGTCATCGAGCACCTGGTGCACCGGCAACTGCCGATTGGCCGCGCAGCGCCACAGCAGTTCGGCGCCGCTGGCGCGAGCCTGCTGCCAGTACTCGTAACCATTGAAGCCGCGGTCGGCCAGGCACAGCATGCCGGGCTGCAAGCGCGGCAACAGAGGCCGGCAGACCTCCCACTCGCTGGCGCGGTACGGGCCGATGTTGGCGCCCAGGATGGCATGCGTGGCGCATTCCACCAGCACCGCACACTGCGCCTGCGGGTAGCCGGCCACGCCGGTGCGGCTGCCCGGGCGGCCGAAGTGCTGCACGTTGTCGACCTCGTCCGGCAATTCGAAGTTGCTGCCGTCCAGGGCTACCAGGCGCAGACCACGAAAGAAGGCCTGCTGATGGTCTCGGGGGTCGGCCAGCGCGACACAGCAGCGCTGCACGAGATCCGCAAGCGGTGCCGCGCCGATCTTGCTGCGCACGCCGCTGATCGAGGACTTGGCCACCCGCGCGGGCTCAGCGGCGCCGGCCGCCCACGCCAACCCCTGCGCGACGGCGGCAAACACCTCCTCGTAGGCGGCCTCCGGGTACAGACTCAGCGCCATGCAGTAGTACACGCCGGCCACGGCCGGGAAGCTGCGCAAGCGCTGCGAGTTGCACCCGTGCGCATTCAGTACGGCGTGCACCTCTTCGGCGGGAACCACCCGCGCCAGGAGACTGGCGCTTAGGTAGTCCGAGAGCCTCGCGCCTGTGCCGAGCACGGCCTTGGTTCGAGCCATGGGCAAGCTCCGTCGTTGCGACGGGCTGAATTGTGCGCCAACCTA
>NZ_JBMLSK010000252.1:0-1593 GCF_049240545.1 Roseateles sp.
CGCTGCCCATCTTCGACAAGACCCACTACAAGCTGCAGATGACCTACCCGGTGCCCGCCACCGCGAAGGTCGCCGGCCAGTGCTGCCAGCCCTACGGGCGCACCACCATGATCTGGGGCTCCGGCAAGTCTTTCCCGGTCAGCGGGGAAGACTTCAGCTACCAGATCTTCCGCAAGAGGAACTGCTGTGTCGGCGCCTGGTGATCCGCGGGCGCAGCGGCGCCCAGTCGCGCCCATCCGGCCGGCCGCACGCCTCGCCGCGATGGGTCTAGCCGCATTGCTAGCGCCCGACGCCTTCGCGCAGGGACAGCCAACCGCGCCCCGCTGGCCGACTGCACAGGAGATCGAGCGCGCGAAAGCCGACCGCCCGCTTCCCGCACCGGACAACCCGATCCCGGCACTGCGCGGCCTGCCCCGCATCGGTCCAGGCTCCGGCGAGGGACCGGGCGCAGCCCAGCGCCCTCCCGCAAGCGGCGCCGGCATCGACATCGGCGTCCTGGCCCGTCAGGGCAGCCAGATTGGCGGCGCCATGAGCTCCGGAGCCCTCGTACCCCAGGAGCCCGCGCTTCGCATCTTCGTCACCCTGGACATGCCCCAGGGCAGCCTGCGCCGCCTCGTCGACCAGGCCGAGCGGGCCGGCGCGGTTCTCGTGCTGCGCGGCCTGAAGAACCAGTCGATGCGCCAGACGGTCGCTGCCGTCAGCGACCTGCTCGGCGAACGCAAAGCGGGTTGGGTGATCGACCCCGAGGCCTTCGAGCGGCACGGCGTCGAGGCCGCGCCCACCTTCCTGCTGACGTTCGGTGAAGACACCCCACCGTGCAGCGCCACCACCTGCACCGTGCCGCGTCCCTTCGTATCGGTGTCGGGCGATGTCAGCCTGGACTACGCGCTGGAGCACATGGCCCGTCGCCACACCGGAGCCGCTGCGGTCGCCGGCCCCTACCTCTCCCGGCTGCGCTCCCGATGAAGAACCTACTGCCAGCGGTAGCACGGGTGGCAGCAATAGCAGCCGCCGCAGTGCTGCTTTTCCTGTCCGTGCAGCCCGCCCAGGCCCAATCCCTCTCCGACGCCTTCAACCAGGGCGCAGCCATGGGGCGCTCCGGCAACGCCGCCGCCCGCACCCAGATCAACCCGACCACCGCCCAGGGCACGGTGCCCGGCTACACCACCAGTCCGCCGCAAGCCGCCTACTTCGGCAGTGCCGGGCTGGGCTCGCAGGCAGCCGCTGCCACCAGCGCCTGCGCGGCGGCCGGCAACGGCAACACCACCAGCGCGCAGGCCTGCAACGCGGTGAACTTCTCGCAGACCAACCCGACGCGCCGGCCCACCTTCAGCATCGCCCCGAACGATCCGCTGCTCACGCGCGCCCGGACCATCACCGCCGACCCCCAGAGCATCGCGGGGAACATCGCCGGCACCTACAGCGGCTGCAGCGTGCAGACCACCACCACGCCGGACCGCTTCGAGACGGCGCTGTGCCACCAGTACCGCACCACCGAGACGCTCACCTGCGACAAGGTCCTCATCGTCACGCCGGTACTCACGCCCGGCTGCAGCGACGGCGAGTTCCTCACCCGCGTCACCGCCGACCCCT
>NZ_JBMLSK010000253.1:0-1350 GCF_049240545.1 Roseateles sp.
CACCCTGCCCAACCAAACCCGGGCAAAGCGCGAACCCATTTCAGCAGCCTGCTAACAGGCTGCTGAAATGGGCATGCGCATCTCGCGGATTTTGGTTGGCGACGCACTATGCGTTGGCGACATGGTCGGTGGCGGGCGCGGCAGGCTCGATCTGGCCCTTGCTTGCCACTTTTGGACGGAGTCCGTGCGTCATGCGGCGCCCCCGAGCAGCTTCGGCAGCCGGACCAGGTTGTAGGCCGCCATCGCGAAGGTGAACTGCCAGTCGATCTTCGGCAGCCCGCGGTGGCGGGCCTTGCGCAGGCCTGCGACGGTCTTGGCCCAGCCGAAGGCCTCCTCGATGCGCTTGCGGATGCGCAAGCTGACCGCATAGCCGGGGTGGTGCGTGGTGCGGCCGTCGATGGCCGAGCGCCGCCCGCGGTCATTCTGTGCCACATGCGGCGTGACGTTGAGTTCGCGCATCTCGGCGACGAAGTCCCGCGTGTCGAAGCCCTTGTCGCCGCCGAGCGTGACGCGCCGCCCATAGCCGGCGTGCGCTTCGATCAGGTGCTGTGCCGCCAGCCGCTCGGCATGCCCCGAGGCGCGGGTCGCAACCGCGCCCACGATCAGCCCGTTGCGGTTCTCCATCAGCGCGTGGCCCATGAAGCACAGCCTGGCCTCCTTGCCGGCTCCCTTCTTATAGAGCCGGGCATCCGCATCGGTGGTCGAGGCATGCGTCTCGTTGCGGCGCGCCTGGCCGTGGAAATCCTGCTCGCCGTTGCGCCCCGCATCGGGCGGCGGGCCCGAGCCGTCCTTCGGCCGGAAGCTCTTGGTGCTGGCCCATGCCTCCAGCAGCGTGCCGTCAACGGAGAAATGCTCGCTCGACAGCAGCGCCTTGACCTGCGGCTGTGCCAGCACGGTGGCGAGGAAGCGTGCCGCGATCTCACCGGCCAGCAGCCGGTCGCGGTTCTTGGTGAAACTGGTCGCGTCCCAGACAGGATCATCGACGCCAAGGCCGACGAACCAGCGGAACAACAGGTCGAACTCGATGCGCTCGACCAACTGGCGCTCCGAGCGGATCGAGTAGAACGCCTGCAACAGCAGGGCCCGCAGCAGCCGCTCGGGCGGGATCGATTCCCGGCCAACCGGCGAATAAAGCGCGTCGAACTCGGGCGACATCGCCGTCAGGGTGGCGTTCACAATCTCCCGGATCACCCGCAGCGGGTGATCCGCGCGAACCCGCTTTTCGATATCGACGTAGCTGAACAGCGATCCAGCCACCGTGTCGTTCCCCCGCATCGTCCCTCCAACTCAGATGCGACAAGGGAATCACAACCAGGCGCCAAGCCGCTACCGCTTTTCAGCAGCCTGCTA
>NZ_JBMLSK010000254.1:0-11192 GCF_049240545.1 Roseateles sp.
ACCCTCACTGGGCCGCCTCGCTCAAAAACTTACACCACCTCCTGGGACATCACCCGCCCCTGAGTCTCAAAACTTCTACCGATCAGGCTGGACGCATTGACGGTACACACGGAAGACCTTGCTCAAACCCCGCGCATTCCTTGCGATGACCCTGGCTCTGGCGCGCCACAATCAGCGTCAAAGTCAGGAGCCTTGCCGATGAGTTTCAGCCCACCGTTTTTTGCACCCGTCGTTTTTCATGAGGCCGCCGCCGCGCTGGCCCAGGCGCAGCAGATTTACAGCGCCAGCCTCCAACATTTGCGTGATGCGCTGCAGCGCTTTGTGGCCGGTGAAGACTTCCCGGACAAGGTGCGCGCCTGCTATCCCTTTGTGCGCCTGCGCAGCAACACCAGCCTGCACCCCGACTCGCGCTTGGCCTACGGCTTTGTGGCCGATGCCGGTGTGTTCGAGACCACGCTGACCCGCCCCGACTTGTTTGCCGACTACGACCTGCGCCAGTTCGAACTGCTCTTGGCCAACCATGGCGCGCAGGGCTCGGGCCTGGAAATCGGCAGCAGCAACCAGCCCATCCCTTTGCACTTCGCCATCGGCGAGCAAGAACACATTGAAGGCCAGCTGAGCGCCGAGCGGCGCCGCCTGATGCGCGAGGTCTTTGACCTGCCCGACCTGGCGGCCATGGACGACGGCATTGCCAATGGCACGCAAGACCTGCCCCCCGGCGCGCCGCAGCCGCTCTCGCTGTTCACCGCGCCACGGGTCGACTACTCCTTGCACCGGCTGCGCCATTACACCGGCACCCGCGCCGAGCATTTTCAGAACTTCGTCTTGTTCACCAATTACCAGTTCTACATCGATGAATTCGTGCGCATGGGCCGTGAGTTGATGAGCACAGCGCCCGACCCGGCGCGGCCCAGCGAGCTGGACGACTGCATCGCCTTTGTCGAGCCCGGCAATGTGCTGACGCGCCGCGTCGGCTGCGCGCCCGAGGCCCACGATGCGCTGGGCGCGTCGCCACCGAGGCTGCCGCAGATGCCGGCCTATCACTTGCTGCGACGTGATCGCAGCGGCATCACCATGATCAATATCGGCGTCGGCCCCGCCAACGCCAAGACCATGAGCGACCACATCGCGGTGCTGCGCCCGCATGCCTGGCTGATGCTGGGCCACTGCGCCGGCCTGCGCAACAGCCAACAGCTGGGCGACTATGTGCTGGCCCACGCCTATGTGCGCGAAGACCATGTACTGGACGAAGACCTGCCGCTGTGGGTGCCGATTCCGCCCTTGGCCGAGATTCAACTGGCGCTGGAGCAGGCCGTCGCCGATGTCACGCAACTCAGCGGTTATGAGTTGAAGCGCATCTTGCGTACCGGCACCGTGGCCTCCACCGACAACCGCAACTGGGAGCTGCTGCCGAATGACCGCCACGGCGGCCCCGAGCGCCGCTTCAGCCAAAGCCGCGCCATTGCGCTGGACATGGAAAGCGCCACCATCGCCGCCAATGGCTTTCGCTTCCGCGTGCCCTATGGCACCTTGCTGTGTGTGAGCGACAAACCGCTGCACGGCGAGATCAAGCTGCCCGGCATGGCCGACCAGTTCTACCGCGCTCGCGTCGATCAACATCTGCGCATTGGCCTGCGCGCCGTCGAGTTGCTGCGTACGGGCTCGCTGAGCCAATTGCACAGCCGCAAGCTGCGCAGCTTTGCCGAGGTGGCCTTCCAGTAGAGAATCCACCCCATGCACTTCGACAACCCCACCCTGTTCAATCTGTTGCTGGTGCAGTCGCTGACCTCCAGCGTGCTGCTGTTGATGCTGATGGGCTTGCGCCCCAGCCCCGCGGCACGCTGGGCGCAGGCCTTCATGGGCTTGCAGGCGTTTGCCTGGCTTTGCCTGGCCGCCGTTGACCTCGGCGCTGCGCGGCTGTGGCAGACCTTGGCGATGGCGGGCTTCAGCGCGAGCCTGAGCGCCTTGTGGTGGAGTCTGCAGCTCTGGCTCAAGCCCCAGCCCGGCCGCGCGCTGGCCCTGCTGGCCCCGGTCCTGATGCCCTTGGTCTACGGCTTGCAGTTTGAGGACGCGAGTTTTCGTGTTGCCTGGGCCCAGTTCTGGCTCGCGCTGCAGCTGGCGCAGCTGATGTTCAGTCTGCTGTGGCACCCCAAGGAGGACACTGCGCCGCGCGCGCTGTCAGAAGCCGCGCCTCTTGGCCTGCCTGGCATCGACAACAAGCATTGGCGGATGCTGCTCCTGCTGGCATGCGCGCCTGCGCTGCTGGTGTGCGTCTTGCGTGGTCTTTTGGGCGGCTACAGCAAGAGCCTGCCCAGCCTGTTCTCTGCCGATGCCATCAACACGACTTTGGGACTGGCCGCCTACTGGGGGCTGAGCCTGGCGCTGTTGGCGCTGGTGTTGGCCTGGCGTCATGAGATCGAGGCCGATCTGGCCAAGCTGGCGCAAACCGATGGCCTGACCGGGCTGCCGGACAGCCGCGCTTTTGCCGCCCGCGCGGTCGACTTCATCTCGATGGCGCGCCGCCATCAGGAGCCGCTGGCCATGGTGTTGTTGGACATCGATGATTTGAAGTCCATCACGGCCGAACATGGGCCTCAGGCCGGCGACCGCGCCATGGCCCTGTTCGCCAGTTGCATCCAGTCGCAAATGCGCCTCGGAGACCTGGCGGGGCGTGTGGGGCATGATCAGTTCGGCTTGCTCATGTCGCGCTGCGAAGCGCAAGGGCCGCAGGCCATGGACAAGCGCATGCGCGACGCTTTGACCCAACGCGCCCAGGCCGAACTTGGCTTTGCGCTGAACTTCAGCGGCGGCTGGGCCAAGCTGCGTTTTGGGGATCGCAATATCGAGGACCTGAAGCTGCGCGCCGAGACCGCACTGTATGAAGCCAAACGGGGCGGTCATGGGCGACTCCAAGCCGAGCCCGGTTTGGAGGGTTGAGCCCCACTCAGTTGGCACAGGCTTTGCATAGGACTGGATAGCGCCGTTCATGAGATGGCGCCCTTCTTTTTGCAGCAAAGGCCTCTCCCATGTCGCTTCACTCGGTCAGCACCCTCGCCTCGGCGGCGATCCCGGCACGCATGCAAGCCGCCCAGATGGCGCATGCCATCGCCTGTTCAAGCGTGCCGGCCCCGTCTGCCCGCCGCTCGGTCACGCTGCGCCAGCTTGCATCGCACGAACTGCAGTGGCTGCCCGAGCTTTGCGACTTGTTGATCGACAGCGTGCACCGCGGGGCCAGCCTGGGGTTTCTGGCGCCGCTGTCGCGCTATGCGGCCTTGGAGTATTGGCACGGCGTGTTTGCGCGCCTGGGACCACGCCACAAACTCTGGGTCGCCTGCGCCGATGAGGACCCGCAGGGCCGCCTACTGGGCACCGTGCAACTGTCGCTGTGCCCGCTGGCAAACGCGCACCATCGTGGCGAAGTGCAGCACTTGATGGTGCACAGCCAAGCACGCGGTCAGGGCCTGGCCAGTCGCTTGATGGCCCGCCTCGAGAGCAGCGCGCTCTCCCAAGGCCGTTCCCTGCTGGTGCTGGAAACCCCCAGCGGCTCACAGGCGGAAGCGGTCTATGCCCATTTGGGCTGGCTGCGGGCCGGCGAAATCCCCGACTATGGTGCCTGCGCCGAAGGTCGCTTGCAGGGGGCCGCGCTTTACTACAAACGCCTGCAGCAGCCCTGACACGCGGCCTTACAAGGCCACGCCGCTGGCCTGGCCGCGCCCGCGAGATTTGGCCACGTAGAGCTGCTCATCGGCCGCCACGACCAACTCGGCCTCGACCCGGCCGGGGGTGGGCTGAAGTGTGGCCACGCCGATGCTCATGGTCAGGATCGGTTCCACCCCCGAAGTTGCATGCGGGATATGCGCCGCACGCAAGGCCTGCTCCATCTCATCGGCCAAGGTCAGCGCGCCCTCCAAAGGGGTGTCGGGCAAGATGCAAGCAAACTCCTCGCCGCCATAACGGCTGAGCAGATCAGCGGGCCGCTTGAGCTGTGCTCGCATCACCCGAGCCACTGCCCGCAAGGCCTCATCCCCGCTGTGGTGCCCATAGTGATCGTTGTAGCGCTTGAAGAAGTCCACATCGGCGATCAGCATGGCCAAGGTCGACTTGCTGCGGCGCGCACGCTGGAACTCGGCCTCCAGACGCTCGTCGAAGTAGCGCCGGTTGTAGACGCCGGTCAGGCCATCGATGAACACCATCTGGCGCAGCAAATCGCTCTGCAGCTTCAAGGTCAAGTGGGTCTTGACACGCGCCCGAACGACGGCAGGCGTGAAGGGCTTGGAGATGAAGTCAACCGCCCCCACCTCCAGACCCTGGGTCGCGGCCTGCGTGTCGCTGTGCGCGGTCACAAAAACGACTGGCAAATCCTGCAACAAGGGGTCGGCCTTGATTTGTCGGCACACCTCATAGCCATCCACGCCCGGCATCTGGACGTCCAGCAAGATCAGATCGGGATGCTTCTCTCGGCAGATCGTCAAAGCCTGCGGGCCACTGGTGGCCATGAAGACCTGGTAGTCGCTGGCAAACACCTGATAGAGCGCTTGAATATTGACCGCTTGATCGTCCACGATCAGCAAGCGCGGCTTGCGCCCCAACTGCTGCAAGGCATTGACGGCCTGCATCGCGGGCTCTTGGCTGCTGATGTGCATGCTCATCCGGGTCTTTCCGCCAACTGCAAGAGTCGTTTGCAAATCTGCTGCGCCGCCTCGAAATCCAGCCCCGCAACCGCGGCGTCCAGCGCCTCCAGCTCTGACCCCAAACGCGCGGCATGCTGCTCCCGCAGGCGAGCAAACGCTTCGGTGGCCCCCATATCAAAGCTGCTCAATAGTTGCATGAAATCACTCAAGGAGGTCTTGAACGTCTCCAGACTCGAACTCGCATTCGCTGGAGCGGCCGCTTTCGGCGTCAGATCACAAAGGTCCTGCGCCAGCTTGAGCATATCGCGGCAACCGGCCTGCACCTCGCGTTCCAACTCATCAATCCAGGCCTGCGACAAATTGTCGCCCCGCTTGAGCACCTCTTCGCCTTCCGCACCCCGGGCCGCCATCTGCTCGGCACCGAGCGTGGCGGCCAGACCCTTGAAGGAGTGCAGCGCCATGCCGGCCTCACCTCGCTGCGGCTGCGCCTCGGCCAGCAGCCTGGCCCGCAGCTGGGGTGCGAGTTCGGAGGCCGAAGCGTTGAAGGACTTGACCATGCGCAGGAATAAATCGGTTTTGCCCATGAAGCGGTCCATCGCCGCTTGCACATTGATGCCTTGCGCTGTGCCGCGCTCCAACAGCGACGCGGGCACACTCAAGCTTGGAAACCGCGGGGCGGCCTCGACCGCGCTGACCGGCTGCGCCGGCGCTGGCGCAGATGCAGATGCAGTCCTGCTGGTCAGCCGCAGCAGCAGGGCGACCAGGCGCTCCAGATCAAAGGGCTTGCCCACATGCTCATTCATGCCTGCAGCCAAGCAGGCCTCACGGTCGGAGGCCATGGCATTGGCGGTCATGGCCACCACCGGCAAGCGGGTCAATCTCAACTCGCTGCGAATCAGCCGCGCGGCCGTGTAGCCGTCCATCACCGGCATCTGCATGTCCATCAAGACCAGATCAAAAGGTTGTGCGTCGGCACGCAGCAGGTCGAGCGCCACCTGGCCGTTGTCAGCCAAAGCGACCGTGGCCCCCACATCCTCCAACAGCTCCTTGGCAACCTGCTGATTGTTGAGGTTATCTTCCACCACCAACAAGCGCATGCCTTGCAAGGGCCTGGCGGCCAGACTTGGTGGCGGCTTCAGTGCGACGGCGGGACCGGGCCCCGCCTCTCTGCGCGCTGCATCCACCGCGCCTTGCAACATGGCCGGCGTCAAAGGCTTGACCAAAATGCCACGCCAACCGGCTTGCTCGACATCCCCTCGCTGACTCAGCTGATCCCGGCCGTGCGCGGTCGCCATGGCCAGACACAACAAAGACGGATGTCCGCTCGCGCTTTGCAGTCGCTGCGCAGCATCAAGTTCCTCCAAGCCCGGCATGGGCGAATCCATCAAGAGCAGCTCATAAGGCATGCCATCCTGCTGTGCCTGCTTCAGCTTCGCCGTGGCAGCCTCCGCCGAGCCGGCCAAGCCCACCTGCCAACCCATGCCTTCGGCCATGGCCCCAAGCACCTCCAGCGCAATCGGGTTGTCATCCACGATCAAGGCGCGCAAGCCAGTGCCAGGGACTGCGCTTGTTTCGAGGCCTGATGCGACGGGCAAGGGAGCGTCCCCGACGCGCCCCATCTGCAGCTTGAAAGAGAAGCAGCTGCCCCGCCCTGGCTCGCTTTGCAGGGCCAGGCTGCCGCCCATCAATTGAACCAAACGCTGACTGATGGCCAGCCCCAGCCCGGTGCCCCCAAAGCGACGCGTGGTCGATGCTTCCGCCTGGCTGAAGCCCGAGAAAATATGCTGCTGATGCTCGGGCGCGATGCCGATGCCGGAGTCGCGCACGGCAAACTCCAGCTCGAGATCGCTTTCGCTGATGCGCAGCAGATTGACACTCAACACCACCTCGCCACGCTGCGTGAACTTGGTCGCATTGCCGCACAGATTGATCAGCACCTGTTGCAAGCGCATGGGGTCCGCCATCAGCACCGGCGGCAAGGCGGGGTCCAGGTCGAACAAAACCTCCAGCGGCTTGAGCCCCACATTGGCCGACAGGATCACCGACAGATCGCGCAGCAAGCTGTCGAGATTGAAGGGCTGAGGATCCAGCGTCATCTTGCCCGCCTCGACCTTGGAGAAGTCGAGGATGTCGTTCAGCAAGCCCAGCAAAGACCGTGCTGCGCCTTCGGTTTTGCTGGCGTAGTCCATTTGCCGGTGGGTCAGCGGCGTCTTTTGCAAGAGCTTGAGCATGCCCAAGATGGCATTCATCGGCGTGCGGATCTCGTGGCTCATATTCGCCAGGAACTGGCTCTTCGACCGGGAGGCCTCCTCGGCGGCCTGTGTGGCCAGCACCAAATCGGTGATGTCGATGCGGAAGCCGACGGTGTGGCCATCGGCCATCTTGCGCTCGATGACGCGGATCCAGCGGCCGTCGTCAAGCTTTTGCACCATCAAGGTATTGCCTTGCAGATGGGCCGCCATGCGCTCGCGTACCCAATCTTCGACTCGACCCTGGGCATCGCGGTACTGGCCGCGCAGCGCGCCGCCGCGGATGATGTCCTCAAAGCGCGCACCGGGCACGATCAAGTCGCTGGAGGCGGCATACATCTGCCGGTATTTTTCATTGCAGAACACCAGCCGATCGTCGGGACCGTAGAGCACAAAGGCCTCGCCCACGGCATCAATGGAGCCTCGCAACAGGGCTTCGGCCCGGCGTAACTCGGCCTCGGCCCGGCGCCTCTCGCCCACGTCCATGTAAGTCGTGACAAAGCCACCACTGGGCAGCGGGTTGCTGCGCATTTCCAGGGTCAAGCCATTCGGCCGCTGGCGTTCCCATTGATGAGGTCCGCGCAGGGCTGCTTCTCCATGCTCGCGTGCCAGCGACAGGGCGGCTTCGGTGCTGATCGGACCGTCTTCGCCCCGCTCGGCCATCAGGCGGGCGACCCGCTCGACGGTCAAGATCCCTTGACCCAGAAACTCCGGATCCAGACCATAGAGTTCGGCGTACTTGCTGTTGTAGAGCGTGACCTGAAGCGCCGTGTTGATCAAACTCAGCCCGCAAGGCAGGCTCTCCAGCACCGCTTTGAGCAGTTCCGCGCTGCGACGCTGCTCGTCCTCCAGCTTGCGGCGCTCGGTGATGTCGACATAGGTGGTGACAAAGCCCCCTTCGGGCATCGGTGAGCCGCGCACCTCCAGTGTTCGCCCGTTCGGTCGTGTGCGCTCGAACTGATGCGCGCTCGGGTGCAGCGCACGCTGGACGATCTGATCGATGGTGGACTCAAGATCCGATCCATTGCCGTACTCCCCCCGCGCCGCATTGAAGCGAATGATGTTCTCGAAGCGCACCGGCTGCTCCTCGAACAGATGCGCCGGGAAGTCGAGCAGGCTGAGGAACTGCTGGTTATGCGCCAGCAGCTTCAAGTCCGCATCAAACACGCTCAAGGCACAGGGCAGGTTCTCCAAGACGCTTTGCAGCACTTGGTGGCTGCGCTTGGTTTCGTTCTCAAGCGCTCGTCGTTCGGTGATGTCTTGGTAGGTGCCCACGATGCGCAAGGCACCGCTGTCATCAAACACCGCCTCGCCCACCGAGCGCACCCAGACCTCACGGCCCGTTTCGGTGCGCAGCAGCAATTCCATGTCCCACGAGTCGCCACCGTCCACCGCCCGCTTCAGCGCCTGCGCCAACTTGGTGCTGTCCTCGGCCGAGAAATGGGCCAGTGCGTCTTCAAGCGTAACCAGGCGGTCGAGCGGTATCTCATGCATCTGGTAGGTTTGCGCCGACCAACTGAGCAGGTGGGTCGCCATGTCCACCTCCCAAGCACCCAATTGCGTGAGACGCTCGGCACGGTCCAGCACCATCTGCTTGTGCAGCAGCAATTCCTCGGCCGCCTTGGCGGCGCTGATGTCCAGATGGGTACCGGCGATCCAGGAAGGTTCGCCGTCGGGCGTGCGCTCATACAGCTTGCCCCGCGCGAGCACCCACACCCAATGCCCATCGCGGTGACGCATGCGCAACTCGCATTCGTAGAACTGCGTTTCGGCGAAGAAATGCCGCATCAGCAACTCGCGAGCCTTGTGCATATCGTCCGGATGGCACAAATCAACCCAGGTCTGACCGCTCACCGGCGCGAGCTCGGCCAAAGTCCAACCCAGCATCTCGGCCCAGCGCTCATTGAACCGGGCTTCGCCGGTCTGCACATTCCAGTCCCAGGTCCCGGCATGGGTGCCTTCGATGATGCGATTGAGTCGGGCTTGCTGGTCGGCCAAGGCTGCCGCGGCTCGCTTGGCCTCGGTGACGTCCGTGCGAATTGAGATGTAGCGCTCGATCTGACCCGTCTCATCCAAGACCGGCGCGATGATGCTGTCCACCCAGTACAGTTCGCCGTTCTTGGACCGGTTGCAGACCTGACCATGCCAAGACTGGCCTTGGCTGATTCGAGCCCAAACCGCCGGCCAGAAGTCTGGCCCTTGGGTGCCGGAGTTGATGAGTCGATGGTTACGGCCCAGCAACTCGTCCCGCGAATAGCCGCTGATGCGACAAAAAGCCGCATTCGCATCGACGATCAAGCCTGACCTGTCGGTGACGGACACAATGGCCTGTTGATGGATGGTGTCCAGCAAGGCCTTGTTTTCACTCAGGGCCCGGTCAAGTTGAAGCTGCTTCAGTTTGCTGTCGGTGATGTCCTGGGCAATCTCAATAAAGCCGGCATGGCGACCTTGCTCATCAAACACGGGCTGAATCTCGGCGTCCACCCACAGCTGCCGCCCATCTTTGCTGCGGTACTGTTCCTCCAGGCGCTCACCTTGACGCGCCAGCACCAAACTGGCCAGCCAGGTCCTGCGCTCATCCGCGCGCTGGGCCGTTGTGGCGGTCTGACTGACAGCGCTCAGGCCCAGCAAATCAGCCGGCATCTGACCCAGAGCCTCGGCAGCGCTGTAGCCGGTAATCCGGGTGAAGCCCTCATTGGTCCAGTTGATACGCCCTTGGGTGTCGGACGCGAACACGGCATTGCTGGTGCCTCGCGCCACACGCGCGAGTCGTTCCAGATCGGACGTCATTCGCCGAGCCAGCGCTTCCGCGCGCTCGCGCGCCGTCATCAGCAACCAAACCACCAAGGCCAAAGCCAAGGTCAGCGCGCAACCCGCAATGAAGATCGTGCGCGCCGGGCCTTGATCTATCATGCGATCAAAAGCGGGGGCGCTGCGTGTTTGTAAATGCAAAGCGCGGCCGGCGAATACAAAACTGCGCTCCGCCGAGAAACGCGTTGGCGCCAAGCCAAAGGACGGCCCTGGCGCCGAAGAGGGTGCCCGCACCACCACCACGCTTTTCTGGGCCTCGCCCGACGTGGCATCGAACAGCTCAAAGTCCAGCATCTGGTCGGCCACATCGACCACACCCGCCATCAACTCCTCGGCCACCACCGGCGCATAGACAAAGCCCAGCAAAGCCCGCTGTCTTTGCTCGTCCGTTTGGGGGTCTGATCCGGTGCGATAGATCGGCACGAACAGCAAAAATCCGGCGCGCTTCTGTTCGTCTTGAACCAGGGTGATGACGCCCGATAGGGTGGCCTCGCCACTGCGCATGGCCTGCTCGGCCGCTGCCCGTCGCGTCGGCTCCTGGCCAACGTCAAAACCCAGCGCCTGTCGATTCCTGGCCAAGGGTTCGATATAGCGAATCACAAACAAATCAGGCGTGTCGCCCGAAGTTCGGACCGCAAAATCCTCGGCACCGTCTTGCCGGGCGGCCTTCTCGTAGGCGGGCAGACTTGCACGGTCGACCCGTTCGATAAAGCCAAAGCCGCGCACGCCCGGAAACTCCTGCTCCATATTGCGTGACTCGACATAACGTCGAAACTCCGGCAAACGGACCTGAACGCCGGTGGCGTAGACACCGCGCGCGCCCTTCAAGCCATAGACCAGCATGCGCAAGCGACGCTCAACCTCGGTCTCGATTCGGTCAGACAAACGCTCGAAGCGGGCTTGCGCATCGCGCTGGCTTTGATCCCGCGCGCCTGAGGCCAAACCCAGGCTGAGCAAAAGCCCGCAAGCCACCAGCGCAAACACCACCAACGGCTTCACCAAAGCAGCGCCCTGCTGTCGCCGGTCCGTACCAGTTAGCCGGCCAGCCCGTCGAGTTTGCGGCCTACTTTGCTCTTGCATCATGCACTGCGCACCTGTCGAGCCCAATCCAAGTTGGCCTCAGTCTAGTGCAGCGCCAAGCATTTGAGCGCGACTCTTGGAAAAGCAGTGCTTATTCAAGCTACAGCCCGTGGTGCACGCCGAAGCCAGGGGGCTACAACGAGCGCCAGCAGTCAGATGAACTGGTCACAGCTCCTTCAAGGAACCGCAGGAGTAACCAGACAGCGCAGTTCAGCCGAACAAACTGACGCTTGAATGCAAGAGTAGCTGTGCGGCTGGCATCAAGAAACTTGCTTGCAGCAAAAGCTGCTCGCAATGCAAAACGCCAACCGATGGGTTGGCGTTTGACTGTTTCCGCGAAAACCAGGAGCTGGCTTTCGGTTCTTGTGGTTGCGGGGGCAGGATTTGAACCTACGACCTTTGGGTTATGAGCCCAACGAGC
>NZ_JBMLSK010000255.1:0-6249 GCF_049240545.1 Roseateles sp.
GAGGGCGTCTTCTTCACGGCCGTCGTGACCACTCGGATCTTCTGCCGACCGACCTGCACCGCCCGTAAGCCCTTACCGAGCAATGTCGTCTTCTACGCCACGGCGGGCGAGGCCCAAGAGGCAGGGTTCAGGCCGTGCCTGCGCTGCCGCCCGCTCGAACTAGAGGGTGAATGCCCGGGTTGGCTTCGTCCACTGATTGACGCACTGGAGATAGAGCCTGACCGTCGATGGACGCTTGCAGACGTCGAAACCTACGGCATCGCCCCCGCGCGGGTACGCGCTTGGTTCAAACAACGGTTTGGAACGACGTTCTCCGAGTACACGCGTGCCCGACGCTTGGGGCTGGCTTTGGATCGCCTGAAATCAGGCACGGGGATCGATGACGTCGCAATGGAGTCGGGCTTCGAATCGGTCAGCGGGTTCCGCGACGCGTTCCAGAAGACGTTCGGCGTGGCGCCCGGAAAGGCCGGTGAGCGCAAAGTGCTCTACTACCGTCGCCTGACCACGCCCTTGGGCTCGATGCTTGCAATGGCAGAGGCGTCGGGTGTCGTCCTCCTCGAGTTCTGCGATCGCCCCGCACTGCCAAGGGAACTTGAAGATCTGCGCCATAACCACGGCTATGCCGCGGTTCCTGGCGACCACACTCATCTTCGGACACTCGGGGGCGAACTGTCGCGCTACTTCGGTGGACGCCTTGCTGAGTTCAGCGTTCCGATCTGTGCGCCGGGCACGGCATTCGATAAGGCCGTGTGGGAGGCGCTTAGCGGCATTCCTTATGGCGCGATCCGCTCCTATGCCCAGCTCGCCCACGCCATCGGTCGTCCCACGGCGGTGCGCGCCGTCGCCGGCGCCAACGGCCGCAACCGCCTCGCGATCCTTCTGCCCTGTCATCGCGTGGTCGCGTCCGACGGCGGACTGGGCGGCTATGGCGGGGGCATGGCACGGAAGGCTTTCCTACTCAAGCTCGAACGACAGCAAGCGGCGGCAGAGAACTACGAATCCATTACGCCAGAGGCCTCAAGATGATCACCACGTCCTTCGCCAGTGCCATCCTGAGCAAGCCCGGCCTGCTCCGCATTCCCAACGCTTGGGACGCGGCGAGCGCGCGGCGTGTGGTTTCGGCGGGTGCGCCACTCCTCGCAACCACCAGTGCAGGCGTGTCCTGGTCTCTGGGCCTTTGCGACGGCGAGGCGCTGACGCCACCGCAGGTCGTTCAGCGCGCTCTTGAGATCCGTCGCGTTTGTCCAGCCACACCGCTTTCCGTCGACATCGAGCGCGGCTACTCGAACGCGCTTGGCGACGTTACGGATCTGGTCGACGCGCTCGTACGTGCGGGCGTGTCTTCGATCAACATCGAGGATGGCGATGACACCCCTGCAGTCCTTGCTTCGAAGATCGCCGCGATCCGATCAAGCCATGATCGCCGCATCTTGTTCATCAACGCGCGCACGGATGTCTACTTGCTCGGGCTTGCTGCGAATGGCGACCGGGCCACTGAAGCGATCTCGCGCGCCTTGACCTATGTTGATGCGGGTTGCGATGGTGTATTCGTCCCCGGGGTGACGGACGCTGACGAGATCGAAGTGATCGCGGCATCCATCGCGGTCCCTCTGAATGTCATGGCGCTTCCTAGCCTGCCCGGCGTCGACGAACTCGAAAGACTTGGCGTACGACGGCTGACGGCCGGCCCAGCCCTTGCGATCGCCGCATACGGGCGCTGCGAGGAGTTGGCTGGAGAATTCATGTCTGGAAAACCGGACGGACTTTGGGCTGCGCCCGTCGACTTCGCTGGCATGAACGCGTGATCATGGCCGGCAGTTCGCGTGCAGCTCAGCTTCGTCGCGACCAGCGCTGCACCCCGCTGGTCGCGGGGAGCGTCGCCGAACTGCCGGAGCACAGATGCGCCTTCGCCGGCGGATGGGTTTTCGTCGGGCCCTCGACGTGGACCTCTTCGCTCGGAAAGTACCCGTGCACGCTGTAGGTGTTGCCGTTTCTCTTCTCACACAGCAGGCAGTGGCACATCGGAGCATAGGAATTTCAAACGCCCTCGGCAAGGCTTGGGGAGGCCATGGGACCCGGGTGCGGGCCCGGATGCGGAGGTTGCGGCAGCATGGAGTGTCAGGGTTGGGTGCCGATGCCCTCGCCTGGGTCGGGTTCGGCAGGCCCGTGACGCTTCACAAGGGCGGGTCGCTGCCTCGACCTCGGGGTTGAGCCTGCGTCGTGCGACCTCGCGCTGCCGTGGCGCGCACTGCTGCCCCGGCTGCGCATGGTGTTGCAGCCTGGGACGTTGTGTTTGCGACGGCCGGGCCGGCGCGGCTCAGGCAGGAAAGTCTTGCCCCGCCTCGCGCGCCCGTCCCCGAGGCGGCGGCTGTGGATCGATCCCCAGGTGAGTCAGGATCTTCTCGATCGCCGGCCGCTCCAGGATGGCCGCGATGATCTTCAGTTCCCCGGCGCCGCAGTGCGGGCAGTGCTGCAGGTCGATGTCAAAGACCCGCTTGAGCAGCCGCGCCCAGCCGATGCGGTGCGGCCGGGCCTGGTCCTGAACCGCCTCGGCCTCGCCGCTGCTGGCCATGGCGCCTTCGCTGGCCTGCTCTTGCCCCTCGGGTCCCTGCGGCACGACCCATGACCGCAGCTTGGCGTTGGGTGCCAGCACCCCATGGAACCGGATGAGATGCAGCCGCGGCCGCGGCACGGGTGCCCGAAGGGCGCCCTTCGGTCGCCCTGGCGGCCAGCCGCTGCATGAACTCCAGCGGACTCATCACCCGGTGCGTGGTGCCATCGCGCCACGGGGTCTTGAGCTTCAGCTCCACCTGCCCGGCCGCGTTGAGCTGCACCCGCTCGTCCGACAGTGCCGGCCGGGTGATGGTGCGGCACAACTGTTCCAGCCGCTTGCGGTCATGGGCCTCGACTCGCACCGCGGCGTGCAGGCTGAAGCCGTCGATGTCGGCGCACAGGGGCTGGCGCGCCGTAGCCTCGCGCGGCACTGCACCTCGCAGGGTCAGCACCTTCTGCCCGGCGCGGGGCCCGAAGGCGATGCGATACGTCACAGCCGCCGCCTGCAGCGGTCGCAGCGTGCGTGCCTCTTCGCCTTCGGCTTGCGGCTCGGCCAGCCAGGTCTGGCCCATGTCTTCCACCAGCACGCCCCGGCGCGTGAGCAGCGTCATCAGCCGGGCGATGACGGTCTGCAGCAGCGCGTGCAGCTGGTCGTCGGTCGGGGCACCCGCCTCGACGAAGGTTGGCACACCGTCGGCGCCACAGCGGTACACGCCGTCCAGTACCAGGCAATGCAGGTGGATGTTGAGGTTGGCGGCGGACCCGAAGCGCTGGATCAGCGTGACCGCACCGCCGTGGCCTTCTTCGGGCTTGAGCCCGGCCCGGCCCAGCAGGTGCCGCGTGACCACACGATGCACCACCTGCAGCACCGACGTGACCCGTTCGGGCTGCGCGGCCAGCAGCACGCGCAGCGGGATCGGCAGGGACAGCACCCATTGCCGTACCGGCACGTGCGGGATGACGTGGTCCACCCGGTGCGCCGCGGTCTGCGACATGCGCCGCGCACCGCACGACGGGCAGAAGCCGCGGCGCTTGCAGCTGAAGGCAAGAAGCTTGTCGTGACCGCATTCGCCGCAGCGCAGCCTCAGGAAGCCATGGGCCAGGATGCCGCACTCGAGGAAGGCGTCGAACTCATCCTTGATGAACCGCGGCAGCTCCGATCCGGTGCTGGCCTCGGTGTGCGCGATGAAGCTGGCCGCATGCTGCTGCACCAGGCGGTACAGCGTGGTCTGCTCAGGGCGGTGGCGCTCATAACGGAGCGCGCCGTTGGCGGCTTCGCCCCGACTTGGCAGCGTGAGAGCGGACATGGGGCCGCATCGAAATACTGTGCATATACACAGTACCTCGGTGCGACTGTTTCCGACGGGGAGGTTGACCGAAGAGATGCCAGGAAGCTGCCCGTCATCACCGTCAGCTCCTGGCCGACAGCCACCGTTGAACAGCAAGGGCGTGATCCTGATGACGGCGGGTGACGGCGAGTCCCTGGTTGCCTTGGCCATCGGCAAGGACATCAAGTCGGTCACGGTCGCCGCGGAAAAGAAGGGCGTCACCGTCAAGGGCGAGGACCTCGAAAAGCACCGGTTGCATCGGGCACGCAAGGGCTGCCAGGTGCAGGTGAAGGGCCCCGTACGTGGCATCGAGACCAGGGGCAGCAGCGATAGCCGAAGCTGATGCTCGGTGCTCGCCCTCCGTTGCGGTCGCAAGTGCCGGCCGTAGGTCCGACGGGCCCGCTTTGGCGATGACATATTCTATACAAAACAATATGTCACTTGAGTCAAATAATGCTTTATATTTGATACATGCGATTGGACCAGATTGGCGCACAAATTCGAGCAGCGAGGCTGCGGCAACGGCGCACACAAGCCGATGTCGCGCAATCGATTGGCATGAGTAGGGCCACGGTGTCCCTGATCGAAAGCGGCAAGGTGATTGAAGTTGGCGTGCGCAAACTCATGGCGCTGTGTGAGAACGTCGGGCTCGAACTAACGGTCGCGGAGCAAGCCCACTACCCAACGCTGGAGCAGCTTCGTAAGAAGGAGCAGCGCTGATGAGCCGGGACAGCGTGCAGGTGCTGGTCGACAGCGCCCGGGTGGGGACGCTATTTCGGGACGACAAGTCCGAGGGCGATTTTCTGTTCGGCTACTTCGCCGATACCCATCCGGAGCTGGCCGTCTCCTTGACGATGCCGGTGCGTCGCGCGCAGTACGACAGCATGAACGAGGTGCATCCGATCTTTGAGATGAGCTTGCCCGAGGGTTACCTGCGCAAGACGCTTGAGAGCATGTTTGCCAAGGCCTTGGGCACGTTCGATTCCCTGGACATGCTTGCACTTCTGGGTCAGTCGCAGGTCGGTCGGATTCGCTACGGGCAGACCGGCCAGTCGGCCGAAGACGTGCCTGAGCACGACTTGACGCAACTGCTTGCCTGTCGCGGCGCTGAGGAGTACTTCGATGACCTCGTGCAGCGCTACGCCAAGCATTCAGGGGTCTCCGGCGTGCAACCCAAGGTGTTGATCCGCAGCGCGATGGACGCCGACTCGCCAAAGGTGTCACACAAGGGTGCCACACATATCGTGAAGGGCTTCGACCCTCGCGAGTATCCCGAACTGGTTCTCAACGAGCACACCTGCATGCGCGCAGCCAAGCTTGCAGGCCTGCCCGCGGCAACCACCCGCATGTCAGAGAACCGCTCGATGCTGGTCGTTGATCGGTTCGACCGTGCACCCGATGGCACCTACCTCGGTTTTGAGGACCTTTGCGTGCTGGCCGCGTTGAGAACCTCTGGCAAGTACACAGGCTCTTACGAGGACGTTGCTGCCTCCCTGCGCCTCTTTGTCGACCCGAGCCACCGCGCCTCGTCGATGCGGGAGTTTTTCAGCTCGCTGCTGCTTAGCTGTGCGGTCGGCAACGGTGACGCGCACCGCAAGAACTTCGGCATCCTCTACGACCGGTTCGGCGTCAACGTGCGCTTGGCGCCGATCTACGACGTCGTGTGCACGCGCCGCTACCTGCCAAAGGACGCCCTCGCGCTGTCGCTGGCCGGCTCAAAAGCCTTTCCAGACAAGGAGTCCCTGGCCACATTCGCCCGCACGCAATGCGGGATGACCAGTCGGCAGACTTCTGCGGCTCTTGACCAGGTCGAGCAGGGTGTTCACGGCGCCATCGCCGAACTGCGGGCCTATGTGCGCTCCGCCCCCGACGCGCGCGCCCAGGCCGAGGGCCTGGTTCAGGCAATCAACGACAGCATGACTCGCATAGGACTTCGGCCCGCGCGCTTCGCGACCATCACCTCGGTGACTCCTACAACCGCGACAATGAAGGCCAGGCCATGACAAAGAAGGACTACGACGAGTCGAGTTTCCGGGTCCTCAAAGGGTTGGAGCCGGTGCGCGAGAGTCCGGGCATGTACACCCGCACCGACTCGCCCACGCACATCATTCAGGAAGTCATCGACAACTCCGCGGACGAGACACTGGCGGGTTTCGCCAAGAAGATCGCTGTCAGCTTGTTGGCTGACGGCAGCATCGAGATCGAGGACAACGGTCGCAGCATCCCCGTGGGCCTGCATCCCGAGGAGAAGGAGCCCGTCGCTGCATAAGAATTTCCAGGGCTCTCCATTTAACTGGACCGCCATGGTCGACCGGCGATGTCCCGCAGTCTGTTGAACGCGTGAGCTGAAGGTGGCGGTTCCTTTCGC
>NZ_JBMLSK010000256.1:0-1781 GCF_049240545.1 Roseateles sp.
TGTAGGCGAACGGGCAGTCCCAACCCTCGGCCAAGGCCTTCTGGGTGATGACGAATTTCACCGGGCAAGCCGGGTCGGCGATACCCCGCTTGTAGTCAGCGTCGATCTGCTCCAGCCCCTTTTCCTCGCCCGTGGCCACGACGATCTCGCTGGGCGGGATGCCGTGATTGGTGATCAGCTCGTTCTTCACACGCTCGACGTCCAGCGTGTCCACCCCCGCGCGTCGTGGTTCCGACTGGATCAACACCAGCGGCCGCAGATAGGGGCTGCCTGCGCGGCGCTCGTCATCAGCCAACTTGTGCAGGGCGTCGCGCCGGCCGATGGCGTCTGCCAGGCACTGTTGCCAGTTCGGCTCGGTTTGCAGCACCACGGGTAGCTTGATCATTTCCTCCGCCTTCAACTCGGCCGCGGAAACGCTGTGCAGCACGTTGCTGGGCGTACGTTCTAGGTCGGGCGTAGCGGTCAGCTCCATCACGCCGCTGGGGCGGAAGCGCGCCAGCATGTCGAAGGCCAGTTCGGTGCGGCTGTTGTGCGCCTCGTCCACCACCACGAAGGGCCGGCGCAGGCGCAGCACGTTGGCCAGCGAGCATGGCGTTATGCGCTCCGCGCCTTCACCCTCGTTCAACAAGCCATCGCGCTGGGTGGGCGTGAGGTGGTCGAAGTCGTGCATCAGCGCGCCGCTGCTCTGGTATGCCTTGCGGGACTCCTCTTCCTCCACCAGAAACGCCTGCCGTGTGGCGACGATGACCGTGGTCGAGGTATCGAGCGTCGCACGGGTCACGCTCTTGGCCGCCAGCCATGTCTTGCCGCCGCCAGTGGGCACCCTCAGGCAGAAGTACGGCATGTCAAGCGGGAAACCCGACAGCGGGTTGTACGTGCTGCCACGGAGCCATAACCGCTCAGTGGTAGCAGTGAACGCAACCGAGGGTGAAGGCAATTCGTGGCAGGCCTTGAAGTACGTCTCCACGCTGTCCAGCACCTGCTGCTGGTAGTCCTTCGGTGCAAAGCCACTCATGGCCGCTCCTCGCCGGGCGCTGATCGTTCTTGAGTTCGAAGGGTGACAGTAGCGGATCGGGGCTCGGGTTTGATCCGCTGGATCACGCCGTTTCGGCTCACAACCAATTCGGTGCCGGTCTTCGCAGCCAGTTCGCGGGCGCGCTGCGCAGCCCGCAACAAGGCCTGCCAGGAGCCGCGCAGATCGGCGCTCGTCGCCTGATCGATGGTTTTCGTGCTCATCGCTCGCTCCAAACCAGCAGCACCGGCGCTCCCCGGAGTTGTCGTACAGCACCCAGTCATCGACCGCGGGCGCGTAATGGTGATGAAAGAGGTCCAGCCCCGCAGCAAAACGGCGGCGTATCACGGCTTCCGGGATGTCGTGTCCGCCCTGGCGAACCCGCTGGGCCACGCGCGCCACGGCTTCGTCGGCATGGTTGAGACGCAGAGAGATCAGCTCCACCCGATAACCGGCCTGCTGCCAGCGCCGGATGTGGCGCAGCTAGGTGCGGCCCGACAGGGTGGTTTCAAAGGCGAAGCTCTCGCCCGCACGGAAATGGCGCTCCAGCTCCGTCAACATCAAGCGCCCGGCCTGCAAGGCGGCGGATTCGGGGGCAAAGGGCGCCAGGCCGGCAGCGATGAGGTCGGCATTGACGAACACCGGCTCTATGTCGTTCCGTGTGGAACTTGACTTCACATTCGATGCTTGGTGACGCCCGTTGACAAGGCTGTAGCGGGCAGAAATGGCGAGGTCGGCAAGTGAGTGAGTTTGCCCAGGCGCAGATAGG
>NZ_JBMLSK010000257.1:0-1090 GCF_049240545.1 Roseateles sp.
CAGCCCCGCACTGGATGAGTTTTTGAGGCCGTGCGATGTCCTGCTGTCGCTGATGCGGCTGAGCGGGCCGTGGTTCATGCGTGTTGGTGCAGCGATCGGTGCCGTGCGAGCGTGATTGGCCCCTCCCCGGCTTGGGATGCGGGCCTTGTTGGTGTCAACGCGCGGGCCAGGCACTGGATGAGCTGCTACGGACCCAGCGCAGCCATCCTGCCGGCTGCGGCGGCGAACAGCGCTCGCAGCGGATGGTGGCTGGCCAGCATCACCCGCACGCGACGCGTGTTGCGCAGGATCGCCGCGCCGATCTTCAGCAACCGCACGCGGATGGTGGCTGCGCTGGCGCGCTCCAGCTCCGTACCCTGCAGCGCCAGCGCGCGCAGCCGCTGCATCAGCGTGTAGGCCAGCGCCGCCAGCAGCAGCCGGAACTGGTTGGCGATGAAGCGCGAGCAGCTCGCCCGCGTGCCGAACAGGTCCAGCTGCGCTTCCTTGATGCGGTTCTCCGCCTCGCCGCGCTGGCAGTACAGGCCGTCGTACAGCGCTTGGGGCTCACCTTCAAGGTTGGTCACGACGAAGCGCGGGTTGGTGCCCTGGTCGCCGTACTCCAGCCGCGTGATCACGCGCCGCTCATGGGGCCAGCTCTGGGCGGCGTAGCTGAACTCGCCGATCAGACGCTGCTTGGTGCCGTTGGCCTCGTAGGCGTCGGCCAGCGCCGCTTCGGCCACCTCCACCGCCGCGTGCAGCCGCGCGTTGCGGGCCAGTCCGATGATGTAGCCCACGCCCGAGCGCTCGCACCACTGCAGCAGCCGACGGCGACAGAACCCCGAGTCCGCTCGCACGATGAACCGCGTGGCCGGCCACGCCTGGCGCAGCCGGGCAACGAGCAGCTTGATCACCGCAGCCGCATGCCGTGCGCCGTCGATCTTGCTCGGCCGCAGCACGCAGGCCAGCATCGCTTGGCCGCAGAACACGTACAGCGGCAGGTAGCAGTGGTGGTCGTAGTAGGCGTGGAAGGCACCCAGCTCCTGCGCGCCGTGCAGCGGCACGTCCGAGGCGTCGATGTCCAGCACCAGCTCTGCAGGAGGCTTGTCGTGGC
>NZ_JBMLSK010000258.1:0-5506 GCF_049240545.1 Roseateles sp.
TGGTGCCGCTGCAGCTGCTGGCGTACCACACCGCCTGCGCCAGGGGGACGGATGTTGACAAGCCACGCAACCTGGCCAAGTCGGTCACGGTTGAATGACCGTGGCCGGCTTGTGCCGCGCAGCGGCAGCGCCGAAGGCGCGCCAGGTGGCGTGGATTGCGGCGCAGGCTCACATCGCGCTAGCGATGTGAAGGGCCGACAGGCCCGGCCGGAGCCACAAGCCCAGCGTGACCGTCGAATGACGGGCACGCTCTTCGTGACCGGCTTGCGCCGCGAATGCTCTAAGTTGAACAAGCGCCCGTTCTTGCTACTGTGACGAAGGAAGGCCGATGGCGCGTACTTGCTCGCGTAGCATCTGTGGCAGCGGTCTAAGAGAAATCTCACCGTCCGGTCATCTTCTCAACACCAATGGTTGCCGGCGCAAGAGCGCCCAATCCGTTACGAACCGGCCCAAGCCAAGGAAGCCAGAGTGCACGCTGCCCTGTTAAGCAAAGGCTTTCTTCCGAGGGAACTACCTCAGCTCTTCTCTAGCGCCAGTCTTGGCAACTTGGTCGGAAAGACGGGATTGCCAGCGGATTTCGTTTCTACTACGGCGGTCTGGACGCAACCGGTACAACACAACCTGGCCCGAGCGGGTGGTCTACGTCGTAAGCTGTCGATCCCAAATCCGGTGAACTACTTCCGGCTGGCCAAGGCTTTCGACACGAACAGTGGGGCCCTTGTCGCACAGTGGGGCTTATCGCCGTATTCACAGACGACGCCTGACGCAGCATGCTCTGGCCCCCGTGCGATCGCGCGCAACGTGTCGGATCGCGCCAGCCCACGAGCGAAGACTAGGGTGGGCGCGAGATACTTGCTTCGCACCGACATAGCTCAGTTCTATCCATCGATCTACACCCACGCCGTGCCGTGGTCATTGCATTCCAAAGCTGTTGCCAAGAAGTCGATGAAGGACATGAGCCTAGCCGGGAATGTCCTTGATCGCGAACTTCAAGCGAGCCAATTCGGACAAACCAAGGGTGTACCGATCGGACCAGATACTTCCCTCGGCATTGCCGAGATTCTATTGGCTCCTCTTGATCTCCACCTGAAGAATACCTGCCCAATTGTGGGAGGAACCAGATTCATTGATGATATCGAGTTTACGTTCAAGCGACTCTCAGAAGCGGAGACGGCACTTGCAAGAATGGAATATTTTCTAAATGAATTGGAGCTGCAGCTAAATCAAACAAAGACCCATATCGACGAATTGCCAAGCGAGATCGAATCGGACTATGTAACTAGTCTCAGACCGTATGTGCCAACTTCTGGTACGAGTTCTAAGGCTCAATGGATTGACTACTTCAATCAGGCCTTTGGTGCCGCACGCGCTAAACCACAAGCCGGAGTTCTTCGGTACGCGGTCGCAGCGCTGCAGGGCGTGCAGGTTAATCCCAAACTATGGGAGCTCGTACAGCAGTTGTTGTGGCAGTGCATCACATCGGATGCTGGCTGCTTACGTTTCGTTACGGACATTTTACTTAGCAATAAGGCGGCAGGCGGCCACAGCATTGATCTCGATTTAGGTGCAAGCGCGGTTGAGTCCCTCATACAGAATAGCGCACCTATTGGTCATGGCAGCGAAGTCGTTTGGAGTATTTGGGCCGCAATACATCTCAAGTTACCCATAAGCTCAGCCAGCCAGGCGTTAATTGCCACGATGGATGATGCGGTCGTAGCGGTTACTGCCATGGTCGCGCACGAGGAAAAGGTGTTTGAGTCAGACTTTGACTCAACCTTGTGGAAATCTTGGATTACCCCAGACTCTTTCAAGGAAGAATACTGGTTGTTCATTTATGAGTGCGTCAAGCGAGGGTGGTTCACTGCCGAAGTCACGGCGGCAGGATTGCCTACAAACGCCAATGTAATGTACTTACTTGCTAATTCAATATCATTTGTGGATATCGATGCTATTCACCTCTACACACCGGCTCGACGGCCTGTGTTGCCTACGGGCAGTGGCGGCGGCTACTAGCAAACCCGGCAGATGCCACTTGACCAGCAGGACGCAGCAACGGCACACCCATATCCCTGGACAGAAAACTGCCGCAATCGCTCTACGCGGCGGCGATCCGCGTGTAGTACAGCGGAGTCAAGTTGAAAACCCAGCCTCAATACCCCCACTCCTCATGCCTCACCGGCAAGCTGTTGAGCCTTCTCCGCAACTGCTGCCAATGCGGCAAGTACAAGTCCATCAACGCCGAGAACCGCGCGTTGTGCGTCGGCTCCAGCAGATGCACCAGTTCATGAACCACGATGTACTCCAGGCACTCGGGGGGCTTCTTGGCCAGGTCGGTGTTGAGCCGGATGTAGCCTGACTCGGGCGTGCAGCTGCCCCACTTGGTCTTCATGCGTTGCACGAAGACGCGGCTTGCCTTCACGCCCAGCAGGGGCTGCCATTTGTCGAGCAGCGCGGGCACCGCATCGCGCACCTGTTGCCGGTACCAGGCCTCCAGCACCTCTTCGCAGCGGGCCTCATCGGCGTCGGGGCGTACCTGCAGATGCAGCTCTCTTGGGCTCAGGCTGACCACGGGTGCTGCGTCGGCGTGCGTGATCTCCAGCAGGTAGCGCTTGCCCCACAGGTAGTGGCTTTCCTTGTTCAGGAACTCGCGCGGCGTTTCGCGCTCTTGGGCCTGCAGCTTGCGCTGTTGTGAGCGTATCCAGCCCAGCTTCGACACTACGAACAGCCGGATCGTGTCCAGCGGCATGCCCTGCGGCGCGGCCACGCGCACTTTGCCTGCTGGCGGCAGCAGGCTCAGGTGCACGTGCTTGATGGCCTTGCGGATGACCTCCGCGTGCAGCTCGCCCAGATCGAGCACGTCCCGCACGGGTCAATACTCCTTCTGCGCGAAGACGATGGGGAACAGGCGGTTCACTTCATTGATGTCCTGCAGCACATCGAACATCGCCTGCTTGACCATCTGCTCCTTGGCCAGCACGCCCCGCCAGCCGTCCGGGCGGCGGCTCTTGATGGCCGAGTCGAGCTGCAAGGCCCTGTCCAGCGCCTTATCGGCTGGCAGCAACGGGCCGGAGAGATCTTGAACGGCGCTGATCGTCGCTTGGTCCTTCAGGTTGTTGTACAGGGCAAGCTGGCCGGTCGTCTTCAGCTGCACTGGCGTGTCATCGGCCTTGCCGGCGCTCACCTTTTTGGCCACATCGGCAATGCGGGCCAGGTAGTCCTCGTACTCGATGGCCTTCTCTTTGCGCAGCCGGATGATCTCGTCCAGCAGCGCCGACATCTTGGCGAAGTAGGCCGGGTCGGTCAGCTGCTCCTTCAGGATCTTGCTGCGGACGTTGTTCTCGATCGTCTCGGCGATCGATTCTTTGTTGCCCTTCATCTCGCCCAGGCGCTCTGCAATCGCGTCGGCGATGCCGGTCTTGACGATCAGGTCCAGCAGGCCGATGCCGTCGAAGGGCGAAATCTTCCTCGGGGCCTGCGCCTCGATGTAGGTGTCGATGAGGTGGCGCATGTCCGCCTCGTAAGGCTTCAGGTCCAGCGTCTCGCCGGCGGCCTTGCGGATGATCTCGCGCAGGTTCAGGTAGTGCTTCTGCAGCGCCTTGAGCGTGTCGATCTGCGCGGGCGTGTAACCCGCCGCTTCCAGGTCATCAGCCAGGTTGGCATACGCACGCACCAAGGCCACCACAGCCTTGTAAAGCGCCACGCGATGCGGCTCGCGGGTCTTCAGGTCGTCGGCGATTTCGGTGTTGCCGCAGAAGTAGTGGATGTGCTCCAGGTCGCCCTTGGGCGGCGCCACCGGCTCGCACAGGAAAGCCAGGGCTTCCACGGCATCCTCTAGGCTTTCGCGGCCGGCCTCCAGACGGTCTTTGAGCAGGATTTCCGGGTTGTCGCCCCCCGCGCTGTGGGCCAGTTCGGCGGTGTAGACGGCGATGGCCTTCTCTACTTTCTTGAACAGGTCCTTGTAGTCAACGATGTAGCCAAACTGCTTGTCATCGCCGTCCAGCCGGTTGGTGCGGCAGATGGCCTGGAACAGGCCATGGTCCTGCATGGCCTTGTCGATGTAGAGGTAGGTGCAGGGCGGGGCATCAAAGCCCGTCAGCAGCTTGTCCACCACGATCAGCAGCTTCATCTGCGCGGGCGCCTTGATGAAGCGGTCCTTCGCCTGCTGCTCGTATGTCTCGGTCTTGGTCTTGCCCGTCTCGGCCACCACGTCCACCAGCAGCGCGGTGTAGGTGTTGAAGATGAACTGCTTGTCGCTCTCGGTGTTGGCGCCGGTCTCTTCCTTGCTGACGTCCGAGGCCTGCGGGTTGTAGGAGGTCACCACCGCGCACCGGCCCTTGAAGACCGTCTTGCCGAACAGCACGAAGTACTTGCAGGCCTCGTAGATGCTGGAGGCCACCAGGATGGCGTTGCCGCGTTCGCTCGACAGCCGGGGCTTCACGGCGAAGTCGAACACGATGTCGGCCACCACGCGGTCCATGCGGGCGCGTGAGCTGAGCACGTTCTGCATCGTGCCCCACTGCTTCTTCAGCTCGTCCTTCTGCCAGTTGTTCAGACCTTTGGTCTTGGCCTCGAACCACTGGTCGATCTGGTCGGTGTTGCCCAGCTTCTGGTCAATGTCCCGCGCCTCGTACACCAGGTCCAGCACCACCTTGTCTTCCACGGCTTCAGCGAACTTGTAGGTGTGGATGTAGCCGCCGAACACCTCCAGGCTGGTCTGCGCATCGCTCTTGAGCAGCGGCGTGCCGGTGAAACCGATGAACACCGCGTTGGGCATCATGGCCTTCATCAGCCGGTGCAGCTTGCCGCCCTGCGTGCGGTGGCACTCGTCCACGAAGACGTAGACCTCGCCTTGCGTCTGGCTGGGCTGAGCGGCCAGGTCGCGCAGGAAGGCCTCGAAGTCGTCTTCTCCTGCGCCCACTCCCCGGCGGCCGAACTTATGCACCAGCGCGCACAGCAGGCGCGGGTGGGGCTGCGCCAGTTGGGCCATCAGGTCGCGCCCGCTCTGGCTGCGGTGGATGGTCTCGCCGGCGTCCTTGAACACGCGTTCGATCTGCCGGTCCAGCTCATCCCGGTCGGTGATGATGGCCACGCGCGCAGCGGGCCTGTTCTCCAGAATCCACCGAGCCAGCAGCACCATCAGGATGCTCTTGCCCGCCCCCTGCGTGTGCCAGATGATGCCGCCGCGCCGCTGCTGCACATGCGCCTGCGCCGCCTTGATGCCGAAGTACTGGTGCACCCGCGGCAGCTTCTTGATGCCGCCGTCGAACAGCACGAAGTCGTGCATCAGCTCCAGCAGGCGCTGCTTGCTGCACAGCGTGGCCAGGTACTTGTCGAGCTTGTAGCCCGCGTTGTCGGCCTCGGCTTCTGTCCAGGCCAGGAAGTACTTCTCCTGCGTCTGGATGGTGCCGTAGCGCAGGCCCTCGGAATCATTGCCCGCCAGCACCCACTGCACCGTGCTGAAGAACCAGTCGTTGAACTCGGGCTTCTGGTTCGACAGGCACTGGCG
>NZ_JBMLSK010000259.1:0-1633 GCF_049240545.1 Roseateles sp.
TGCGCCTGGCGCATGCAGCGCTCCAGCAGATCGGTCGGCGCTTCGATGATGGTCTTCACGTTGGTCACCTCATCAACATCTGGCCTATCCACTCCCACCGCCTGTCCTTGACCATGACGAAGCGGCAGCGCCCATCGGAGAGATTCGCCTACAACTCGCCAATCATCCGATCATCCTGTGCAGCGAGCCAACGGTCAGCGCCCTTGTATTCGACGGCCAGGATCGGGCCAGGCTGGCCCGCGGTGCCCGGCAGCTGGCATAGGAAGTCAGGGTAGAAGCGTCCATCGGCCTTCTGCAGAAAGAACGAACTGCCTTCGCGGCGAACCAGGTTGCGCACCCAGAACGCCATGCGCCCTTGCTGCGCCAGGATGTCCAACCTGCAAGCGCACTCGAACTCCTCTTTGCTGTCGAAGTCACCGATACGGCCGTAGAAGTGCTTGCGAAAGTCGAATGACCCGAATCGGTTGTCGTAGTCCCGGGCTGGGGCGTAGGCCTGGACACGGAACTCGAAGGCAAATTGATCGGTTACCGCCACGCGTGCGGCCACATCCTCGCCAAACAGAGCTTGCTGGAACGCCTTGCCCACTGCCTGCCTGCGGAGGTCACGAATGCGTGCTTCCAGCAGGTTACGCAGTAGGAACTTTTGCAGATTGGCGCGTGCGAGGGTGAAGCCGTCCCGGCGCAACAGATCCGTCAACCACCTGGCCACAAAGGCTTGTTTGCTGGCGTGGGTGAGTGACGGCTCCGGGAGGTTCCGGCACAGCCACGCTGCGAGACGCACCTCGTCCCAGTGCTCAGGCTGATACACCAGCCCCAGATCGCGCTGCAGATCGGGCAGGAAGCGCGAGATGACTTTGCCGCTCTTTCCATCGATATCGATCTCGCCGCCTTCGGAGACTCTGAGCCCGGCGCCCAACGCTGTGATGTCGTGACCAGCCGGTGTGGCGTCGAATGCCGACAGATCCCGCGGGTAGTCCAGCACCTCGGGATCGTCGAAGAGTTGGAGTTCACCCTGCAGCCGCAAGGCCAGTTGCGGCACGCGCAAGCGCTGCCCCAACTCTGCCGGCGTCTGGAAGAACTCGATGGCTGTGGTGCGGCTGATCTCGGCCGCCTCAGCAACAGCCGCCGCCGCGGCCTCGCTCGTGACAGAGGCCTGGAGTACCGCGGCCTCGTCCTCGGTCAGCGGTGCACTGATCGTCAGTGTGTTGACCTTGCCGTCCCAGCTCACTTTGTCACGTACCGGCTTCGGCACGCTCTTGAGATCGGGCTTCTCAGTCAACGTGATCGCCACCGGCCGAACCACCACACGCCCGGCGTGCCCCTCGATGTCCAGCCGCCCTTGCTCGGCCTTGGCGGCGGCAACGAACTCGCCCACCTCGCGTCTTTCGAAGCCCGCGCCCGCCACCAGCCGGTCGCGCAGCGCTCCCGCCGTTTCGGCGAAGTTGCTCGATACCACGAAGGCATAGGACTGATTCAGGGCCTTGGCCTGCCGATGGCTGGCGCTTGGTTGACGCAGCACGCGACCGAGCAACTGCTCCACCGCTGTGGCCGATGACAGCGAGGCCATGCTCACCAAGATGTAGGCGAACGGGCAGTCCCAACCCTCGGCCAAGGCCTTCTGGGTGATGACGAA
>NZ_JBMLSK010000260.1:0-1155 GCF_049240545.1 Roseateles sp.
AGGTCGAGGGCGCCAAGCTCGGCGCCGTCTTCAACATGGGCGGCTCGGCCGTGGCCAACTACCTGAGCGTGCTGGAGACGGCTTGAGCGAGCTGCTGACGAGCCGCCACTCGCTTGACAGAAACTGTGCCCGACCACCATGAGCGGCGATATGCTCCTTCGGTACACAGACCATGCATTGGCTCGCATGGCCGACCGAGGCGTCAGCAAAGCTCAGGTCGAGTCCGTCGTGGGCAGACCGTGGCGCACTCTGCCAGCGCAACAAGGGCGCGAAGAGCGCCAGGGTTTGTTCGAGCGCGACGGCAGACCCATGCTGCTTCGAGTGATCCTGGAGCAAGGGGAAGTGGTGAGCGTGATCACGGTGATCGTAACGAGCAGACTCTCGAAGTACGGAGTGAACTTGCCATGAAGATCGAGTACGACCCGCAGGCTGATGCCATGTACATCCGGCTGGGCGCTGGGCCCGTGACAGACAGCGACGAGGTGCGCCCGGGCGTGGTGCTGGACTTTGACGAGCAGGGACGGGTGATCGGCATTGAGATGTTGGGTGCCAGCAAGCAGGTGGGCAACCCGCGCGAGATGGCGTTCGAGGTGCTTGGCGCTACGCAGCACTGAGGAAAGCGTTGGATCCCGCCCAGACCAGCAACCTCGCCCGCCTGCTCACCCACACGGCGCAGCTCTTTCCCGAGCGCGCCGGGCTGATCCAGGGCGAGGCGCGCTGGAGCTGGGGCGAGATCGAGCAGCGCGTGGCGGCCATGACGGCGGCGCTGCGCTCACTGGGGCTGAGGAAGGGCGACCGCATCCTCGTGCACTCGCGCAACCACCGCGCGATGTTCGAGAGTTGCTGGGTGGCGTTTCGCCTGGGCTGCGTGTGGGTGCCGACGAACTTCCGGCTGGCGCCGCCCGAGGTGGCGTATCTGGCCTCGTCCAGCGGTGCGGTGGCGATGATGGTGGAGGACGTCTTTCCCGCCCACACCGACGCGGCCCGCGCCGCCTCGCCCGCGTTGCGCCATGTCATCGCCATCGGCAACCCGCGCGAGGGCGAGCTGGCCTACGAAGACCTGGTGGCGCAGCACCTGCATCAAGCCGCCTCGCAGGCCGCGGCGCACGAAGTCGTCGCCCACGACGACCCGCTGTGGTTCTTCTACACCTCGGG
>NZ_JBMLSK010000261.1:0-1638 GCF_049240545.1 Roseateles sp.
TCCGTTGCCGCACGGGGAACGCGGCGGAGCACTTGGTTGCCACCCGTAAAGGATGTGCGACGGTTGTTCATGCTGATATGCGAGGGTTGGATACCTCAAGACAGATTTGCGTCGCGGGGCTGCCTTCGCTCTAGGGACTGAGATCGCGCTGCATGCTTGCGCACGCAGGGCCCACCAATAACGTTGTCGAGGATTCCCCAGTGGCCGTGGCTGCGCCGCGTTCCCCCTGCGGCATCGAAGCGGTTTTGCGGTGATGCACCTCCTGACGTGTTGGCCCGGGTCAGGGCCCTGAGTGTTGGTCGCTCGGTTCAGTGCGCTCAGTGCGTTCGGTGCGTTCAGTGCGTTCAGTGCGTTGTGGCAGCGACCGTGCCCATCGGCACACCCTGCCAGCCCGAGGTCTGCACCTGGCGCCCGATGGCCCACACGAAGCCGGCCAGCTCACGCGCCACCGCCACCACCGCCTTGGTCTTCATCACCCGCCGTGCCCCCAGGCGCTTGAACTTCGCGTTCAGCCGCAGTTGCGCTTTCCAGGCAATGTCGGTGACTTCCTTGGGCAGGTGCTCTTGCCGGGTCGCGATGATCGGCGTCACGCGCGGGCTGTGCTGGTCGTGCCAGGCCACCTCCACCAGCATGCGCCGCGCTGCGCTGTTGCCGGCCTTGGTGATGGCCCCCTGACGCCGCTTCGGGCCCGAGGAGTACTCGCCCGGCACCAGACCCACGTAGCTCATCAACTGGCGCGGATTGGCGAATCGCATGAAGTCCTGCAACTGCGCCACCAGCGTCATCGCCGCGATCGGCTGCACCCCACGCAGCGCGTGCAGCGCCTGCACCAGGGGGCGCAGCGTCCACCCGGGCAGGGCATCGCGCAGCGCCTGCTCGAGCCGGCCGATGCGTGCGGTGGCCTCGGTAATGGCGTGCAGGTATTCCTGGAACCCGATCTGCTGCGTGGGGTGGGCCATCTTCAGCGTGGCCAGCCAGCGCAGGTGGGCGGCCGTCCAGGCGCTCTTGCCGGCATACGTGATGCCGTTGCGCAGCAGCAGGGCCTTCAGGCGGTGGCGTGCGTTGCGGCACTCGCGCACGGCGTCCTCGCGCGCGCGCACCAGGTCGCGCACAGCCTCGTCGGCGGCCTGCGGCACGCGCACGGCAGTCAGTTCACCGGCGCGCGCCAGGCGGGCCAGCACGATGGCGTCGCGCCGGTCGGTCTTGACGCGGTCGCCCGAGCGCTTGGGAATCGATGAGGGTGCCACGACGTCGCAGGCCAGGCCCTGCGCTCTGAGGTGGCGCCAGATGACGAACCCGCAGGGTCCGGCCTCGTACACGATGTGCAGCGGCGCACCGCGGCTGATGAGCCGGCGCAGCGCGCGGTCCAACCCGGCCAGATCGCCGCCGATGCGGCCGACGTGTCGGACTTCGCCGTCGCGGCCGGCCTCGGCCAGCGCGATGTCGATGCTGTCCTTGTGCACGTCCAGACCGACGTACACGGTGCTAGATTGGTCCATGGCCCGTCTCCTCGCAGGTTGGCAACGATCCGGCCGACGATCGGCCCGGTGCGTTGGTGTAGCTCGGCAGGCCCTCGGCCTGCAACCTACGGCGTTGCGGGGGACGGGCCGCCTGAACTCACGAAGCCATTCTGTCTAG
>NZ_JBMLSK010000262.1:0-40243 GCF_049240545.1 Roseateles sp.
TCTTGCCGGCCAGCGCATTGCCCAGCGGCGCGCCTTCGCGCACCTGCACCAGGGCATCCAGCGCGTCGGCGCGCATGGCCCGGTTGGACAAGGTTTCGGCTGCGGCCTGCAAGGCTTTCAAGATCGGCACACCGGCCCCGGCCAGCATGGCCAAGGTGCTGGCGAAACGCGCCGCGTTATAGCCACGCGCCAATCGGCCGAGCAGCGGAACGCCCAGCACGGCGGCGTCAAAACGCTGGCGGAAGGCTTCGCCCTTCAAGGCTTGACCTAGGGCGAAGCCGCTGCCGATCAGCCCCAGCAACATCAGCCAGCCCCACTGCCTCACAAAGGCGCTGATGGCCAGCATGGCCACGGTCAAAAAAGGCAGCGAACGCTTGGAGTTGGTGAACACGGTGGCGATTTGCGGCACCACATAGGTGACCAGAAAAATCACGATCAAGACCGAGATCAGCGAGACGATGGCCGGGTAGGCCATGGCGCCAAAGAGCTTGCCGCGCAAGTCTTGGCGTTCCTCCAGGTCGTCGGCCAGCTTCTCCAGCACCAGGCCCAAGGCGCCACTTTGCTCGCCGGCGGCGACCACGCCGCAATACACCTCGTCGAACTCGCGCGGCGCGCTGGCCAAGGCATGGGCAAAGGTGGCGCCGGCGTTGACTTCGGCTTTCAGTTGCGAAATCAATTCCCGTTGACGGTTGTCTTCGCATTCATCGGCCAAGGCGGTCAGCGAGCGCTCAATCGGCAGGCCCGAGCCGACCAGGCCAGCCAATTGCCGGGTCCAGACGGCCAAGGCGGTGGGGCTGAAGACGCGGCGGGCAAAGCGGCTGCCGCTTTGCTGCCCATGCTGTTGCATCGTCTGCAGCGTCAAGGGCACCAGTCCCTGGGCGCGCAGCAAAGCGCGGGCCGCACGCGGCGTGTCGGCTTCGATCAGCCCATTGCTGGGACGGCCGCCGGCGTTCAGCGCTTCGTATTTGTAAGCGGGCATGGCGAGTTCGGTCCCGGCTACTCGCGCGTGACGCGCAAGACTTCTTCTTCTGAGGTGATGCCCGCCGCCACCAAGCGAGCGCCGTCCTCGCGCATCGAGCGCAGGCCGGCCGCTTGCGCGGCTGCCAGCAAGACGCTCTCGGGCGCTCGTTGGTGAATCAAGCCGCGCACCTGATCATTCGCCACCATCAATTCATAAACGCCGGTCCGGCCCTTGTAGCCGGTGTGGGCGCAGGCTTCGCAGCCCACAGGGTGGTACTTGCCTTGTTCATCGACGCGTTTGCACGCCGGGCATAACTTGCGAACCAAGCGTTGCGCCAGCACGCCCAGCAAGCTGGAGCTGAGCAAGAAGGGCTCGATGCCCATATCGGTCAGCCGTGTCACGGCACTGGGCGCGTCATTGGTGTGCAAGGTGGCCAGCACCAAGTGGCCGGTCAGCGAGGCCTGGATGGCAATTTGAGCGGTTTCATGGTCGCGGATTTCGCCGATCATGATGACGTCCGGGTCTTGGCGCAGGATGGCGCGCAAGGCCTTGGCAAAGGTCAGCTCGATCTTGGCATTCACCTGGGTTTGGCCGATGCCAGAGAGCTCGTATTCGATCGGGTCCTCCACCGTCAGCACATTGGTGGTGCCGGTGTCCACGGTCTGCAGCGAGGCGTACAAGCTGGTGGTCTTGCCCGAGCCGGTCGGGCCGGTCACCAATACGATGCCGTGTGGCTGCTGCACCAGGCGCTTGAAGCTGGAGAGCACATCGCCGCTCATGCCCAAACCTTCGAGCGTGAACTTCGATTCACTCTTGTCGAGCAGACGCAGCACCGCGCGTTCGCCGTGCGCACTGGGCAGCGTCGAGACCCGCACATCGATGGCGCGGCCGCCGATGCGCAGCGAGATGCGGCCGTCTTGCGGCAGGCGTTTCTCGGCAATGTCCAACTCGGCCATGATCTTCAGGCGCGAGATCAGGGCTGCATGCAGGCCACGGTTCGGTTGCACCACCTCACGCAGCGTGCCGTCGACCCGGAAGCGCACCGAGCTGGCGCGCTCATAGGGTTCGATGTGGATGTCGCTGGCGCCGTCTTTGGCGGCCTGCGTCAACAAGGCATTGAGCATGCGGATGATGGGCGCGTCGTTCGCCGCTTCCAGCAGGTCTTCAACGGCCGGCAGGTCTTGCATCATGCGCGACAGGTCCACCGCGCTCTCGACTTCGCCAATCACCACCGCCGCGCTCGATTCACTGCCGGCGTAGGCCGCATTGATGCGTTCGCTCAGCGTGCTGCGGGCTTCTTGCTCCAGGCGGTCCAAGGCGTAAAGACGCTGCACCTCGGATAAGGTGGCCAGGCTGACCTCGGGCGGCGCCCACAAGACCAGGCTGTTGCCGTCGTCTTCCAGCAGCACGGAGTTGGCCTTGGCAAAGGCATAGGGCAGGGGATGTCGGATGGCGGCCATGCGCGGACTCTGGGGCTCGGTGCGGTGGTTGGCTTACTGCGGCGCGAGCGGTGCCAATGGGGTCTTGGCGCCAGCCTCGCTCTGACCGCCCGCAGGCGTTGCGGGCGAAGGCGGCAAAACCGGCGCGCCGGTATTGGGCAACACCAAGCTTTGGCCCGGCTGAGAGTTTTGTTGCAGCGCACGGATGGACTCGTAGCGATCCAGCGTCAGCTGGTCGGCCGTGGCCTGATTGCGCATCACCACAGGGCGCAAGAAGACCATCAGATTGGTCTTCACCCGCTTGCGGTTTTCGCTCTTGAACAGGCTGCCCAGAATCGGGATGCTGCCCAGGCCGGGGACCTTGTCTTCACCGTCGCTGTATTCGTCCTTCATCAGGCCGCCCAGCACGATGATCTGGCCATCGTCCACCACCACCGTGGTTTCGATCGAGCTCTTGTCGGTGGTCGGGCCGGCACTGCTGGACTTGCCGTCCACCACCGAGGAGTTCTCTTGGTAGACCGTCATGCGCACGGTACCGCTTTCGCCAATTTGGCTGCGGATGCGCAGGGTCAGGCCCACGTCTTTGCGGTCGATGGTCTGGAAGGGATTGATGGCCCCCGAGCCGCCGGTGTTGGAGTAAGAGCCGGTCAGGAAGGGCACGTTTTGGCCAATGACGATCTTGGCTTCTTCGTTGTCCAGCGCCACCAGATTTGGGGTGGACAGGATGTTGGCGCCGGCCTGGCCTTCGAGGAAGTTGGCAATCGCGCCCAGCGTGTAGAAATCGCCGACCTTTTTCAAAAATCCGATGTTCAGGCCTTGCGGAACCGCTGCGCTGGCCAAGGCTGTGGCGACGCCCGCTTTGCCTCCTGCGGCAGCCGCACTGCCGTTGATGATATTGCCCAGACCGGTGCCGAAATTGGTACCAAGGCCCGGGATAGTGCTGTCGCCCTTGCCGCCGAACAGGTTTTGCCATTGCACGCCGAACTGAGCGGACTTGCTGGCGTCGACCTTGACGATCATGGTCTCCACATAGATCTGCGCGCGGCGTGAGTCGAGTTGGTCGATGACCGTGCGAATCTGGCGGTAGAGCGGCTCGGGCGCGGTGATGATCAAAGAGTTGGTGGCCGGGTCGGCCTGCACAAAGCCACCGGTCGAGGGACCTTGCGAGGCCGAGACCGGGGTGGTGGACGCGGTGGAGGCACCCGATCCGCCCGCAAAAGCGCCGGTGTTGGAGCCGCTCAACGGTGCCCCGCCCAGCGAATTGCTGGCGCCTGGGTTGTTGGTGTTGCTGTTGCCGCTGGCCCCCGCAGCCGTGGAGTTGCCGGCCGCGAAGGCCGCTCGCAAGACCGTGGCCAACTTGGTCGCATCAGCGTTCTTCAAATAGACCACGCGAATATTGCTGCCGCCATCCACCGAGGGCTGGTCGAGCTTCTCCACCATGGCCCGGGTGACGGCCAAGGTGGCGGGGTTGCTGGCGCGCAGGATCAAGGCATTGCTGCGCGGATCCACCAGCACCGAAATCCCGCCGCTGGTTTGGCCGGGGACGGCGGCAGCCGCCGCTGCGCCACCGCCTGCGGCCAGTCTTTGCACCAAGGCCGCCAGATCCGAGGCCACCGCATGCTTGAGCGGCACGATCTCGATATCGGTATTGCCCGGCGTGTCCATGGTCGCGATGATGCGACCCAGGCGCTGCAGGTTCTCGGCGTAATCGGTGATCACCAGGCTGTTATTGCCCGGGTTGGCATTGATGGTGTTGTTGGGGCTGATCAAGGGCCGCAGAACGGCCACCAGATTGTTGGCGTTTTCGTGGTTGAGGCGAAAGATCTGCGTGATGATCTGGTCACCGCGGGTATTGCTGGTGCCGACCGCCACCGCGCCGGCCTGCAGCTTGGCATCGGCTTCGGGCACGACCTTGAGCATGCCGGTGTTCTCCACCACGGTGAAGCCCAGGCCGCGCAAGGCCGCCAGGTAGTTCAGATAGGCCTCGCGCACGCTCAGCGGCTGCTCGCTATACAGCGTGATCTGGCCCTTGACGCGGGGGTCGATGATGAACTGCCGGTCCAGCATGACACCAATGGCGCGGGTGACGGCTTCGATATCGGCGTTGACGAAATTCAGGGTCACCGGGGTGCCTGATTTCAGGGCCGGGCTGTGGGCTCGGGTGCTGGAACTCTGCGCTTGGCCGGACTGCGCCAGCACGGGGCTGGCCAGGACAGACAGGGATACCAGGGATACCAGGGCCACCCGGGTGGAGCCGGCTTGCCGTGCCGGGCGCTCATTGCGTGGGCGCTTGTTCATGCTCATCCAATCGAAATGACGGAGCGTGCGCCTTGGCGCCGTCCAATGATGTTCAGAAGATTGCCCAGGGCGGCTTCTCGGCCTGGTGCTGCGCTCGCTTCGCCCATGAATCGGGCCTTGCCTGCGGCGATGGTGCCTTGACCGGACAGCAGCAAGGCGCCGTCCAAAGTGATCAAGTTCATTTTGCTGACGCCGGATTTGCTCGGATCACTGGACTCGGGTGACAGGCTGAACCGGTAGCTGCCCAGCGGCGCCAGGGTGCTGATGCGGGAAGACAGATTGAGCAGGTCGAGGTCCAGCTGCCCAAACTGACGCCAACGTCCCTGGACCCATTCCAGCCTGAAATCACGGCTGGCCAGGCGCAAGGAGCCGCCCAATTGCAAGGTGTTCCAAGGCGTGCCCAAGCCGGCCAGCCAAGAAGCCGGATAACGAGCCAACCAGTCGGCATGGCTGCTGAGATGGATCTCGACCCGACCCCAGCCGGGTTTGATTTGCATCTGTAACTCACCGTTGATGCAGCAGGCTTGAGAGGCGCGCAATTCCAGCCCCAGGCCTTTGAGACCCATGGACCATTGCAGCCGGCCCGGCAATTGGCTGGCGTCCCGGCTGCCTGCGCCGCCGGTCAATACCAAGACGCCGCTGCCGCTCCAGATGCTGCCGCGCGTGTCCGTGAGCAAGAGATGGTCTCGGCTGGCGCTCGCCAGCGCATGAGCCAGCCAGCTGGCCGGCGCAAACAGCAGCAGGGAAAGCATGCCGCCCAGCGCAGCGCCCGCCACGCTCCAGCGCAAGGCCGCGTTGCTGCGGCCGCGCCAGCCGGGCTCGATTTGCCGAGAATCCTGCCATTGCGTGGCGGTCAGCTCGGTCAAGGGGCCGTGAGGCTCGCCAGACTTGTCCCGCTTGAGCCAGGATTTCAGAGAGAAGGCGGCGCTCATGGATGGACTCCGCTCAGGCTCAAAACAATGCTGCCAGAGTACCCACTCGGGCCGCGTTGCAACTTGGCCTCTAGCGGCTTGGCGCGGGCGGCGCTGCGCACCTCACCCAGCCAGGCTTGCAAGGCCTCGGCCTTCACGCCGTTGATGTTCAAAATCGCCCGGTCGCCACTCAGGCTGAGCTTGGCGCCCGGGCCCAGATGATCGCTGGCTGCTTGAAGGGCCTGAACGGCCAAGGCGGCTGGCACGGCCGGCGTGGCTCGCAGTTCGCGGACCTCGCTGGCCAAGCCTTGCATTTCTTGCAACTGCGCTTCCAGTGTGGCCAATTGGCTGGGAGCCTGACGCAAGGTGCGCAGCCCTGGCGCTACCGCCAGCTGCCAGAGCAGGAATGCACCCAGCACCCAGGCCACCAACTGCAGCGAGAGCCGCTCGCGTTCACCCAGGCCTTCCCATTGGGCCTTGGCCTGCGCCTTGAGGTCTTGCCATTGCACGTTCTTGGCTTGATTCATCATGTCCTGCCTCTGCCTTCGGGCGATGCATCGCGCGCCGCCCGGCTGATGGTCAAGCGACCTTCGCGGGTCTCCAGCTGCCAGCCCTCGCTGCGCAACTGTTGGCCAAATTGTTGAATTTGTGCCTCGGTCCAACCGTTGGCGGGTAACTGCAGGCGCCCCGGCTCAAAGGACAGGCTGTCCACCGGCCCGCGTTCTGCCGGCCAAGCGGCGGCGGCGGCGGTCAGCAGGACTTCCAGATCCTGCTCGCTGGCGCGGCCCGCGCTGGCCCTGAGCAAATCGGTTTCTCTTTGCATCTGAATCGGGGCATCGCGAATCACCCGCACCTGTGGGAAGGCTTGGGTCAGGGTGCTGTCGAGCAGCGCGCGGCGGGCCTTGACTTGCTGGCTTTGTTGCCAAGCCAATAAATTCAGCCCGAGCAAATGAACCGCGACCAGGCCAGCCAAGGCCCAGCGCACCGGCCGCCAATTGCGCCGCATCAAGCCACGCAAAAAATTCTTCAGTGCCCGCAAACCCCGGGTCCGCGGCGCCAGCTCGAACTGACGCAGATTCCAGCTGCCATCCATCAGACCCAGTGCCCGTTGATTTGGCGTTAGCACTTGTACCGAGGTTCCCAGCCAGCGTTCCGCCTGTGCTGCCACCGCCGGCGCGGCGCTCCACTGGCTGTTTTGCACCAAAGACGCGGGGAAGAGCTGGCGCGTCAAGCTGCCGTTGATGGGCAAGCTGGTCACGCCTTCGGGGTGGCTCCAGTGCAGTCCGACCGGGCTGGCTTCCACGCCGGTTTCAAAGAAATGGCCGCGCGCTTGCGCATCGGGCCAACTCAGCGGGGCGATGCGGTCGACGAATACCTGCGCCGATTCCAAATCATTCAGGTGTTGCTGCAGCCAAGCCCGAGAAGTGATGGCCACCCAGGCGGTGTCGCCGCCCACGGCTTCGGGCTCAATGGCGAAGTGAAGACCTTCCGGATCCTCCAGCAGCGAGTCTTCCAGCATGCCTGCGAGTGCCGAACGCATCTGCCGGCCGGCACGCGGCAAGGTCACGCGCTGCCAGGACAGATCGGATTCGGCGGCAATCGCAATCACCTGCTCGGCGTGCGGCAACTTGGCCGCCACCCGGCTGCCTTGCGCTTGAATACCGATGCCGTCCTTGCTGAGCAGGTAATCGTACTCACGAGCGGAGGCGCCGCTGCCAATGCCGTCCAAAGACGAGGTGGCGCGACCCTGGGCTTGCAAGCGGCTGCGTGCAGGCAAAAAGAGGAGCAGAGTACTCATAGGGGTTTCAGTAGCAGGCGCATTCTAGGAGGCGCATCATGACTGTATGTTCCGAAATCAATCACTGAGGACCCTTAATTGCAGCGCTTTCACGGCAAGCCCCCGGCTCATGGCTTGTCGTCCACGGTTTGGCTCACGCGCTGTCGGTCCAGCACCACCATATCCCGGCCGCGCCTTTGAATCAGGGAGCGTTCCTCCAGCACACGCTCCTCCAGTCGCAAGCGTCCCTTGACGATGAAAAAGGAGGAGTTGGTCGCGGCCCGGTCGGCGCTCACCACCACATTGGGTGGGAAAAAACTGGCACTGTCTTGGCTTGTCTTCAGCGGTTGGGATTGGCGGGCCTGAACCAGGCGTTCGGCCGAAGCCAGGTCCATATTGTCAAAAAGGGCGGCGATGACATCGCGCGAGGCGGTGTTCAAGTTCACCGGCGTCGGTGAGGGCAGCAGAACCAGCAAGGGGCGGAGCTTTTCAACCGTGTCGGCGCTCAAGCCCAGCCAGCTCAATTGGTCCAGGGTTTTGGGTTGCAAGGGCGTATCGCCTTGTTCGGATTCGCTCGTGCTGACCGGCGCACTGGCGCCGCCTTGCGGCGCGGTGGATGGCACCTCAAAGGCGGCACGCAGCTGTTTGATGATCAGATCGGCCGTGCCGGGCGGCGCCGACGCGCTATTGCACAAGCGCTCCAGCACACGCCGTTCCAGCGCCGGCAGGGGCCCGGCACTGAGGAGGTTGCGCAGGTTGTAGCGCGCCTGCGCATCCTCGATGCTGCCTGAAAGAAAGGCCTCGGGGCCGTCCTCGGCATTGCTCTTTTCCGCCGCCAAAAAAGTTGAGAGCCGGGCCTCGGCCAGGGGGACGGCCCAGACTTCCCCCAGGTGGTCGATCGCGGGCTCGCCGCGCGCGGCGGCGCGTTGGTTCTCGATCGCGTCTTCACGCAAGATCAGTCGGGCCCAATCCAAGGAGCCTTGCAGAATCCAGGCCGCCTGAGCCCGTGCGCGCTCGGCGGCTTCAATCTGCACCGCCCGATACTGTCGCCACACCATGCCGGAGGCCAGGCTGGCCACCAAGGTGACGATGATCATGGCGGTGAGCAGGGCGGCACCGGTTTGGGTGGGCCGCTTCATGGGGTGGCCGCCAGTTCGATCTGGCGCGTCAAGGTGCCGCTAAAACCGCTGTTCGGCGCAAACTGCATCACCATGCGGACGCCGCTGGGCAGGGCTTGGCGCTGGGGGCTGGGCGGTGACGGTGGCGCCCCCGATGCGGAAGAAGCTGGGGGCGCGGCTGTTTTCACATTGCCGGTGGACAAGCAATTGCTCCAGCTGTTGCCGCGGTAGCAATACATCTGCCAGCCATTGATGCCCTCGAGTGCGCGCAGCTGGCCGCTGTCTTGCTGCAGCAATTGAGAGGCGCGCAGCAGGTTCACCTCAAGTGCTGCGACGGTCTGCACCGGTTTGCTTTCCCAGCGGTAGAGGGCGCCGCTGCGAACGCTCCAGTTGACCACTTGCAGACCCTGGGCGTGTTGGCGAATCAAACGCAAACTGGCGCCGTCAAATGCCAAGGCATCGGACTCGCCCGGGTCTTGGACCGAACGCAGGTCCTGCTCCCATTGGGCTACCACGGTTTGTAGGCGAGCGCTTTGATCGATATTGGTTTGTGCAACTTCGCGGCTCTTCATCAGCGCGTCCAGTCCGCGCCACGCCATGATGGCCATGATGGCCATCACCACCAAGGCGACCAAGACTTCGATCAAGGTGAAGCCAGCGGCTTGGCGCTTCATGTCAAAAACGCCCCATGATGGTCGACAGCAGCAATTGCTGCTGCCCGGCCTCGTTCAAGATCACCGCATCGACCCGCCGGAAATTCGGGTTAGGTGTGGGGCGAACCGTGATGCGACCGGCGTAGCTGCGCCCCAGCTGATCGCAGCTGAATTCGGAGTCGCCGACGCCGGGGAATTGTTTGGAAAGGCGCAATTCGGTCAGTTGGTTCTCGGCGCACCATTGAGCGGCGCTGACCGCGCGCAGCCGGTCGGCGTTGTCGGTGAGCGCACCCGCCGCCTTGATGCCCGCGCTCAGTGCGATGGCCACAATGACCAGTGCCACCAGGACTTCGATCAAGGTGAAGCCCGCCGCGGGCGACTCAAGGCGTCCGGTGCTTCGATTCATCAAGGCTGAGCCGCAGGCAAAACTTCAAACGCTGACAGCCCATCGGTGCTCAGCAACAAATGCTGCTGGCCCAAGCTCAGTTGGACCTTCTGGGCGCCAATCATCGGCTCTGGGCCGAGCGTGATCTGGCGGGCGCCGGCGATCTGCACCGCCACCGCATCACCCAGCCAGCGCTGCGGCAACTGGATGCGCGACGGCAAGCCGATGAAGCGAAACTGATCCTTGCTGTCGTTCTGAACCGGTTGCCAAGTCACGGCCAAGCCGGCCGCGCGACTCTCGGCCCGCGCGGTTTCAAACAGGGCGGCGAGGCGTTCGGCTTCGCGCTCCAGTTGCACGGCTGCAGGGTCGCGCAGCGAGAGGCTGACCGTGGCCGTGGCAATGGCGATCAAGGCCACCACCACCAACAACTCGATCAGCGTGAAGCCTTGTGCAGCGCGCTGGGGAGCGGCCACGGGGGCAAGCTCAGGCTTATTGCCAGGAGCCGATGTCGGCGTCATTGCCTTCGCCTCCGGCGCGGCCGTCGGCGCCGAAGCTGTAGACGTCGATCTCACCCTTGATGCCCGGATTGGCGTACTGGTAGGGGTTCTTCCAGGGATCCATGGGCAGCTTCTCGATGTAAGGCTTCCAGTTCGGCGGCGGTGTCCCGGCCGTGGGTTTGCGTACCAAGGCATCCAGCCCTTGCTCTTGGCTGGGGAAGCGTTGGTTGTCGAGCTTGTAGAGCTTGAGCGCCTGCATCAAATTGTTGACGTCGGTGCGGGCTGCGGTCACGCGAGCTTCATCGGCACGATCCAGCACATTCGGCACGACCAAGGCGGCGAGCACGCCGATGATGACCAGAACCACCAGCAACTCAATCAGTGTGAAACCGCGGGTCAAGCCACGGCGCAGGCCGCCAGACGCCAATGGGAGCGAAGAAAGCTGAGCTTTTGTGAGCATAAATCGTTGCGACCTTGTTTCAGTAACGCCGCAGCTCCTGGGCAGCGCGGCGCTTGAATCATAATCTGCCGATGCTTGCACGATTGATTGCCTTTTTGCTGTGGGGCTTGTTGGCCTTGAGTGCGGGCTATTGGCTGATTCAGCTGATGGCCAAACCCTTGACCACGCCGGCTCAAGCGCTGACGGCGCTTGATCGACAAAGCCCGCAAGGCGACTTGACGCGTTTGTTCGGTGCGGCCACCACCGCTGCGCCGGAAGCCGAAGCTGCGCCGGCCGAGAGCCGCTTCCAGTTGTTGGGGGTGGTGGCGCCGAAAGGCGTGAAAGGGCCGCATGCCGGTGAGGGTGTGGCCTTGATCGCGGTGGACGGTGTCGCCCGCACCGTGCGTGTCGGCGCCTTGGTCGATGGCGGTTTGCGTTTGCTGAGCGTCGAAGCTCGCTCCGCCAGTTTGGGGGAGGCCGGGGGGCGCACTTTCAGTTTACAGATGGCACCGCTGACGCCGGCAGCGACCGGCGCTTTGCCGCCTGCCCAACCTTCACCGGTGGTGCTGGGCGGTGCTTTGCCGCAAGCCGCGCAGGCGACAGCGCAAGACGCGCCGTACAGCAATGTGCCGCCCGCCATGCCGCTGAACGATCCTTCGGGTCCTCCGGCTCGCTGAGAGCCTTCGATTCTCAGAGGGCGCGCGCCGCTTGCGTCGAACTGGGGGGGGGCGGTACCGGGGCCGGTTCAGGGTTGCTGGTTTTGGCGTTGAGTTCGGCGCTATCTTGCAGTTCGGTCAACAGGGCTGCGGCACTGCGAATCATGGGCCATGCCAGGGCCGCGCCCGTGCCGTCCGCGCTGTCCATGCCCAATTCCAGCAGCGCCGAGGCATGGAACAAAGCCAGCGCTTCGTCCAGGCCGCGGTGGACATGGCTGCGACAGAAGACCGCATAGTCCGTCACCGGCGTTGCGATTCTTGCGGCCACCTTCAAGGCAGCGCAGGCGCTGATGCCGTCGACGATGATCAGATGACGCTTGGAGGCCGACACCAGCATGGCGCCCACCATCACCGCCATCTCGAAGCCACCAAACGCGGCCAGCACTTCCATAGGGTCGTGGACCTCTCGGTGTCTGGACTGTGCCCCTTGCAAAACGGCCAAAAGATGGGCCAAGTCGTCCTGGCGCATATCGGGGCCGGAGATGACGAAGTCCCGCACCGGTGCGTTCGTCAGTCGGGACAAGACCAAGGCCGCGCTTTCTGCTGAGCCCTGGCCCATGCCGGCGCAGGCCAACACATTGCCGGCCAATTTGTCAGCGATTTCCATCCCCACGCGCACGCCGGCATGGGCTTGCTCTAGGCTCATCGCAGGGCCTACGCGGGCATTGCGAGTCCCATGAGCAATCTTGCGGGACAGCAATTTGGCATGCGGGGTCAAGGTTTCAGCGATGCCGCAGTCGACCACGGCCAGTTGAAGTCCTTGGATACGAGCGAAAACCGACACCGGCAGCCGGTTCTGCAAGGCCAGATTGGCCTGCTCTCGGGTGCTGCGCCCCCACTGAAACCCGATGTTGTCGACCACCAGTCCGTGGTCGGCTGCAAAGAGTGCCAGCACGGGGTCACGAAATCTGGGCGTCATGCTGTTTTGCACCAAGCCTAGTCGCACGGCCAGAGGCTCCAGTTCCCCCAGTCCGCCCGTGATGGCGGCATGGCGCTCCACCCGGTCACGCAGGGCTTTTTCCAATTCAGGATTGGCCGTTGGTGAAATCAGGGACTGTTGCAGCGACATGGTGGAAAGAAGGGGCGTCGTTCAAGGCTCGAGCGGGACACGAGGCAATGCACACGAGATGCAAAACCAGCATTCTCGATTCAATCGGTGACACTGCCCATCCGCATATGCCCTTTTTTCGTCAGCGCCACGGTCACGCGGTCTCAGCGCAAAAAGAGTTGGTAGACCGGGTTGTGGGTTTCGTCGACAAAAGGGTAGTTGAGTGTGGCCAAAAACTCCCGCAGTGCCGCGCCGTTACCACGAGGCACTTGAATGCCCACCAGGATACGACCGTAGTCGGCCCCTTGGTTGCGGTAGTGAAACAGGCTGATGTTCCAGTCCGGATGCATCGATGAGAGGAACTTCATCAAGGCGCCCGGGCGCTCGGGGAAGATGAAACGGTAGAGCCGCTCATCGCGGGCCAGTTCGGTGCGGCCTCCCACCATATGGCGCACATGCTGCTTGGCCAACTCGTTGTCGGTCAAGTCCACCGCATCGAAGCCTTGCTTGACCAAGGCCTTGGCCAGTTTTGCAGACTCCTCGCGTTTTTGTGTCGAAACACCCACGAAGACATGCGCCTTGTTCGCGTCCGAGATTCGGTAATTGAACTCGGTCACATTGCGCGGCCCCAGCAACTCGCAAAAGCGCTTGAAGCTGCCGCGCTCCTCAGGAATGGTGATGGCGAACAAGGCTTCGCGGTGCTCGCCGACCTCGGCCCGTTCTGCGACGAAACGCAGGCGGTCGAAGTTCATATTGGCGCCACAGGTGATGGCGACAAAGGTCTGACCTTTGCAGCCGTGCTCGGCCACATACTGCTTGACCGCTGCGACGCCCAGGCCGCCGGCGGGCTCCAAGATGCTGCGCGTGTCTTCAAAGACATCCTTGATGGCGGCGCAGACGGCATCGGTGTCCACCAGCACGAAGTCATCGACCAGCTCCCGGGTGATGCGGAAGGTTTCTTCGCCCACCAGTTTGACGGCCGTGCCGTCCGAAAACAGGCCGACATCATTCAACTGCACTCGCTTGCCGGCACGTACCGAGCGCACCATGGCGTCGGAGTCTCGGGTTTGCACACCGATGACCTTGATCTCGGGGCGCACCGCCTTGATGTAGGCCGCAACGCCGGAAATCAGGCCACCGCCACCAATGGCGCAAAAAATGGCATCGATTGGACCTTGGTGCTGCCGCAAGATCTCCATGGCGATGGTGCCTTGGCCGGCGATCACATCCGGGTCATCGAAGGGGTGGACAAAGGTCAGGCCTTGGGCTTTTTCCAACTCCAGGGCATGAGCGTAGGCATCGGAGTAGCTGTCGCCATGCAAGACCACTTCCCCGCCCAGGCTGTGGACACCATCGATCTTGAGCTTGGGCGTGGTGGCCGGCATGACGATGACGGCGCGGCAGCCCAGCTTTTTGGCCGAGAAGGCGACGCCCTGGGCATGGTTGCCGGCTGAGGCGCAGATGACGCCGCGCGCCAGCTGCTCGGCACTCAAATGCGCCATCTTGTTATAAGCACCGCGCAGCTTGAAGCTGAATACCGGCTGCTCATCCTCGCGCTTGAGCCAAATCTTGTTGCTCAGGCGTTTGGAGAGATTCTTGGCGGGTGTGAGCGAAGTTTCTTTGGCGGCCTCATAAACGCGAGCGTTCAGAATCTTCTGCAAATAGCTGTTGTCGCTGGGAATCAGAGCAGGGAGGGCGGGCCTTTTGGCGCGGTCGGCTTTGTTGTCGACCGTGTTCTTCTTTGCTCGAGCGGGGCCTGCCATGAAATCTCCAATGCCAATCTATTGCAGTGCAACATGATAAGCGAGCGGCTTCTCAAGCTTCGTGGCGGCAGGCTTCGCTCAGAAGACGATAGCAAGGCCAAAAAAAAGCCCAAGCTCTTGCAAGCTCGGGCTGAATCCACCATGGAGGCGGTGGAGGAGACAAACGGTGCGGGTCAAAAAAAGAGGTTGCAGTTTGCAATATCTCTGAATTGATTCGCTTGGGTAGAATTTTAGCTGCAAGTTATGCTGCACTGCAATAAGTTTGCGGTGATTTGGGCGAAGCCCCCTAAGAGGGGGTGATGCGAGATTTTTGGAGTCGGACCGTATGGAATGCACGATCAACTGGATGGGCGCCCAAGGCATGGCTTTTGTGGCCGAGACCGGCAGCGGTCACTTATTGAATATGGACGGCGCGCCCGAAGGTGGGGGGCACAACCTGGCACCGCGGCCGATGGAAACCGTGCTGGCCGGTACGGGAGGCTGCACCGCCTATGACGTCGTCTTGATTCTGAAACGGGGGCGCCATGATGTGCGCGGCTGCCAGGTCAAACTGAGTGCCGAGCGCGCCGATGTCGAGCCCAAGGTCTTCACCGCCATCCATATGCACTTCGTGGTGACCGGCAAAGGCTTGAAGCAAGAGGTGGTTGAGCGCGCGGTGGCGCTGTCCCACGAAAAATACTGCTCGGCCAGCATCATGTTGGGCAAAACGGCGGCGATCACGACCTCGGTGGAGTTGATCGAAGCCTGAGTTGGTGCTTCGGCCTGCTTTGTTGCCGGCGCTTGAGCCTTGCGCCGGTTGGCGGCTAAATGTGATGGGCCGTCCGGGTCATGATCTTTGCGCTCAGGCGCATCAGACCTTTCACGGGGCTCGGTAGCGTTTGCGCCCCCGCCGCCAGGGCTTCCTCGGCATGCCGAGCTTCTTCTAGCTTCATTTGAGCGACGATCGCCCTCGAGGCGTGGTCTTCGGCGGGAAGCCGATCCAAATGCGTAGCCAGGTGCTGTTCGACCTGACTTTCGGTTTCCACCACGAAACCAAGGCTGTGCCGATCGCCCGCCAGCGCCGCCAAGCTGCCAATCGCAAACGCGCCGCCATACCAAAGCGGCGTCAGGTAGCTGATGTGGCCGCCCAACTCGGCGATGCGCTGATGGGTCCAGGCCAGGTGATCGACCTCTTCCTTTGCCGCCTGTTGGAAGTGCGAGCGCAGCTCTGCATTGCGTGTCAGCAAGGCTTGGGATTGGTAGAGGGCCTGCGCGCACACCTCGCCCACATGATTGACTCGCATCAGCGCCGCCGACAGTTTGGCTTGCTCCGGCTGCAGCGGGCTTGCTGCCTCCGCCTTGCTTGCCGGGCAGGGCCGTGCGGCTTGCGGCGAGGCAAAGACGGTGCGCAAGCCATGATCCAGGCTGGCCAGGAGTTGGTCCAAAGGGGTGAGGGCAGGTCGGGTGGTCATGACGGCGTGGGCTGAATTCCCCGGTCGGCCCCACAGTGTAGACAAGGCGGATGGAGTTATGCGACTTGCATCGACTCTTGGGCCCAGGAGGATCTGCAGATCCCGCCGTTTATGAATGATTTGTGATGATCACTATTCGTTGTGTGTCAACAACGCAAACCCTGATTTAATTGCGCTTGTCTCGCAAAAGCCGCTTTCGTCTGGTGCAATACGGCAACTTCCACTGAGGGGGTTGGCCCGACGGCCCCATTGAGGGGTTCGCAGATTGGGACCTCGTTGAATTTTTAGGAGTATCGAATGAAGAAATCTATTGTTGCACTGGCCGTTCTCGGCTCGTTCGCTGGCGTTGCTGCTGCTCAATCGTCGGTGACCCTGTTCGGCGTGGTCGATGCATCGATGCGCTACACCGAAGCCAAAGGCAAGCATGTGTACAGCCTGGCTTCCGGTGGCAGCTCCACCAGCCGTTTCGGCGTGCGTGGTGTTGAAGACCTGGGCGGTGGCCTGAAGGCTGGCTTCTGGCTGGAAAGCCAAGTGAACGTGGACGGCGGCTCCGCTGACACCACTCGTTTCTGGGGCCGTCGCGCCACCGTCAGCCTGATGTCGGCTGAACTGGGTGAAGTGCGTCTGGGCCGCTTCAAGACTTCCGTGCGTCTGCAGATCGAAGATTTCGAACCTACAGCGACCACCGGCCTGGGTGCTTCCACTAATGTGTACAGCAACCTCGGTAGCGGTGCTGACATGAGCCGCCGTGACAACCAAGTCACCTACATCCTGCCCTCGAACCTGGGTGGTTTCTACGGCTCGGTGGACGTGTCTGCTGGTGAAGGTACCAGCATGAACAAGGACATCGGCGGCCGCGTGGGCTACAAGGCCGGTGCGTTCAATGTTGGCGCGGCTTACTCCGAGTCTGGCGTGAACGACAAGTTCAAGCTGATGTCGGTCGGCGGTACTTACGATTTCGGCATGGTCAAGATCTTCGGTACTTACTCGGAAACCAAGTTCAAGGCTGACAAGCAAGACATCTACAACGTGTCGGTGACGGCACCTGTGTTTGGTTCGGGTGTGGTGTGGGGTTCGTACACATCGGCTGATAGCAAGAACAGCAAGTACAAGGCGGTTCAGTATGCAGCAGGTTACATCCACAGCCTGTCGAAGCGCACTGCCCTGTACAGCACTGTTTCTCTGATCGATAACGAGAAGGGCGCCTCCTTCAATCTGAACGGCAACGTGCCTGCAGTGGCCGTTGGCGGCCGCTCGGGCGGCGTCGACTTCGGCGTGCGTCACAGCTTCTAATCCAGGCCTGTGTAGCGGGGCTTAGGCCCTGCGCGCGACTCAAAAGCCACCTTCGGGTGGCTTTTTTCTTGCGTGAAGGAATAGGTGAGTCACAGGGTTTGTGCTTGTTGGGCTCGAACCACAAGCTGTCCCTTTCTGTTGCTTCTTATCTGAGAATCGTGACAACGATATTTCACAACAGCAGGAGACATTCATGAGAAAGACGGCTTTGGCGCTTGGGATTTTGGCCCTGACAAGTTCTGTTGCCTGGGCTCAGTCCAGCGTTTCTCTTTATGGGATCGTGGATGTCGGTGTGCGTTACACCACCAATTCGGGCAGTGCTGCTGACAAGGGTGCGTCGCTGTCGCAAGTGATCCCTGGCGGTATGTCCAACAGCCGTTTGGGTGTCAATGTCACCGAGGACATGGGTGGCGGCTTGAAGGCGATTGCTAATCTGGAGCATCGTTTGAATTCGGACAATGGCGCGCAAACCGCGCCCGAGTTTTGGCGCCAATCTTGGGTCGGCCTTGAATCCAAGGACTATGGGCGTTTGACTGTGGGTCGCCAGTACAACGTCTTGTTTGACGTCTACACCAGCACCTACTCATCGTTCAAGTACTCGCCTTACATCGAGATCTTCCGTCCAGAGACGGTGATGGCCATGGGTGGTCGTCAGAGCAATATGGTGAAGTATTTGGTTGAGCTGGGTGGCTTTCGGGCCGAGGCTCAGGTGAGTGCCGGCGAGGGCGCGTCGCCCGACAAGTCGATGGGCGCGATGGCTCGTTACGTGATGAACGAGTATGCCGTCGGCGCCGGCTTCTTGGAGGTCAAGGACACAGCCGGCCGCAAGGTGCAAGGCACGACGATTGGCGGCGCCTACACCTCTGGACCGATTTACCTGAATCTGTCTTGGGCACAAAACAAGTTTGATGCGGGAACGACGGCACTTCAGTTCGCCTACACGAACAACTACACCGTCAGTCCCTTGGGCTCGCAGCCAGCCAGTTCGCACCTCAATGCCGCGGCATACAACGTCAAGCAGCGCGATATGCTGACCCTGGGTTTGACCTATCAACTCACCAAGCAACTGAATTTGGGTCTGCAGGGTTGGTATGCCGAGCAAACCCATTTCGGGCTGAGCGGCAAGAGCAAGGCTGGTTTTGCGGCCGCAGTGGCTGATTACGCCTTCTCTAAGCGCACCGATGTGTATGCTGAAGTCGATTACTCCAAGTTGGGCGGAGCCATGAGCTTTAGCAATACCGCCAAGAACCGGATGGGCTTCAGCAGCGGTATTCGTCACCGCTTCTGATCAAGCTCCTTGGCATGCTCGACTTCGCTTGAGCATCTCAGTTCCCATGAAAGGGCCGCTGTAAGCGGCCCTTTTTTTATTGCAGCGGACTGAGGCGGGCGCATGCCACTGTCTACACTGGCCAGAGTCTATTTGTTGAGAGTTTGCCTGTGTATCGGTCCGGTCTTCTTGTCTCTTGTTTGCCCATCCGAACTGGAGCGCTGCTGTTCTTGAGTTTGGTGATCCTTGGCGCTTTGTCGGGGTGCGCTTCGATCAGGCCAGCGGGCGGATCTCCGGTATCGGTAATGCCCGCGGCCCTCTCTGAGTGGTCGCTGCGTTCTTTGCCTGGCAAGCGCAACACGGAGTATTCCTTGGCCAGCCGAGCCGGGCAGGCTTGCGTCTTGGCACAGGCCGCTCATTCGGTGAGTCTGTGGAAACGGTCATTGGAGGTGGAGCCGGCGCAGCTTGAACGTCTTCAGTTCGATTGGTGGATTCAGGCTCTGGAGCCGCGTGCAAGCGTCACAGACCCACTCACGGACGATGCCCCCGCGCGCTTGCTGCTCGGCTTTGCAGGGGATGAGAGCAAGCTCTCCATGCGCAACCGCATGCAGTTTGAATTGGCGCATGCCTTGACCGGTGAGATGCCGCCTTATGCGACCCTGATGTATGTGTGGGATGCCAAGGCTGAGCCGGAAACCGTGGTCATCAGCGCGCGCAGCGATCGTATTCGCAAGATCGTCGTGGGCAGCGGAATGGGTGGCAAGGGCGTTTGGCATCGCCATCTGCGCGATGTGCGAGCCGACTATGAGAAGGCGTTTGGCGAGCCTGCTGGCAAGCTGGTGTCGATGGCCATGATGACCGACGGCGACAACACCGCCAGCCGCACCTCCGCCTGTTACGGCAACATTCTCCTTCTGGATGCCGAAGGTCGGGCGCTGGACGGCAGTTTGGAGCTGTGATCAGGGCTTACCCGTTTGTCGCGGCAGGCGGTCTTCGCCATGATGTCGCATTTCCACGGTGGGCATGAGGCCCATCGAGGCCATCTCTATCCTCCTAATCTCGTGGCTGCCGGCGCTTGGCGTCCTGCGTGGGTCAGCTAACGGTTGAATTGCACATGCTAGTTTTCATTCTCAGGCGCCTGGCTCAAGCGCTCATCGTGATGCTCACGGTGGCCTTCATGGCCTTTATGTTGTTCCAGTATGTGGGTGACCCGGTGACCAATCTTTTGGGCCAGGATGCGACCGAGGAACAGCGGATTGCCTTGCGACAGGACCTCGGCTTGGATGCGCCGTTCCCGGTGCAGTTTGCGCGATTCGTGGGCAATGCACTGCAGGGCGAGTTTGGTCTGAGCCTGCGGCAAGGGCGCGAGGTGTCGACCTTGATTGCGGAGCGCCTGCCGGCAACCTTGGAGCTGTCCTTGGTGGCCGGTTTGATAGCGCTTGGCGTCGGCATCCCGCTCGGTGTTTATGCGGCCTTGCGGCGCGGGCGTGCCAGTTCGCAAGTGCTGATGATGCTTTCTTTGTTGGGCGTGTCCTTGCCCACTTTTTTGATCGGGATTCTGCTCATCCTGGTGTTTGCGGTTTGGCTCAAATGGCTGCCCAGCTTCGGGCGTGGTGACGTGATTGCCATCGGTTCCTGGACCACCGGGCTTCTCACTGCCGATGGGCTGCGCCATATCCTATTGCCCGCCATCACGCTGTCGGTGTTCCAACTGACCCTGATCATGCGATTGGTACGCGCCGAGATGCTGGAAGTGCTGCGCACCGACTACATCAAGTTCGCGCGAGCGCGTGGGCTGAGCAATCGGTCGGTGTACTTTGGCCATGCGCTCAAGAACACCTTGGTGCCGGTCATCACGATCACGGGCCTGCAACTGGGCTCTTTGATTGCTTTTGCCATCATCACCGAGACTGTGTTTCAGTGGCCGGGCATGGGCCTGCTCTTTATCCAGGCGGTTCAGTTTGCCGACATCCCCGTCATGGCCGCATACCTGTGCCTGATCTCTTTCATCTTTGTCACCATCAATCTGATGGTGGACCTGCTTTACTTCGCCGTTGATCCGCGCTTGCGCGTTGAGGGCAAGGCCCATTGAGGGTCTGTCCTCCGATCCGCATGCCCGCCACTTTCTGAGACGAGTCTGATGAGTTCAAGCCCTAGCCTGGCCCCCGAGCCCGGAGTCTTTGCGCGCTTTTTCGATGGTGATGTTTGGCACTCTTTTCGATCGTCGCCGGTAGCCATCACCGCGGCTGTGATCGCGCTGGTCTGCGTGTTCTGCGCGGTGTTTGCCGATTGGGTGGCGCCGCACAATCCCTTCGATCTGGCATCGCTGGAATTGATGGACTCGCGCCTGCCGCCGGCCTGGATGGAGGGCGGTAGCAGCAAGTACCTGCTTGGCACCGACGACCAAGGCCGCGATATCTTGTCGGCCCTGATGTATGGCGCGCGCATTTCCCTGTTTGTCGGCTTGGCCTCAGTGCTGTTGTCGATGGTGATGGGTGTTGGGTTGGGTTTGCTGGCCGGCTTTGTGGGCGGCAAGGTCGATGCATTCATCATGCGCGTTTGTGATGTGATGCTGTCCTTCCCTTCGATCCTGGTTGCTTTGTTGATCGACGGTGTCGGTCGGGCGATGTTTCCTGACGCCCATGGCGCGCTGGCGTTTCTGGTGCTGATTCTGGCGATCTCCTTGACTGGATGGGTGCAGTACGCCCGAACGGTGCGCGGTTCGACCCTGGTCGAGCGCAACAAGGAGTATGTGCAGGCTGCGCGCGTGATTGGCGTGAAGCCGGGCCGCATCATGCGCAAACATGTCTTGCCCAATGTGCTTGGGCCGGTGTTGGTCTTGGCCACGATTCAGGTGGCGGCGGCCATCATCACCGAGGCCACCTTGTCCTTCTTGGGCGTGGGCGTGCCGCCCACCAGCCCCTCTTTGGGAACCTTGATCCGGGTGGGCAATGACTTTTTGTTCTCGGGAGAGTGGTGGATCACCATCTGGCCCGGCGTGATGCTGGTCCTGATTGCCTTGAGCGTGAACCTGCTGGGCGACTGGCTGCGCGACGCTTTGAACCCGCGCCTTCGCTGAGACCGCTGACACCATGACGACGACGCCTTTGCTAGAAGTCCGCCATTTGCGGCTTGAGTTCCCCACCCGCCGCGGCACCTTGCTCGCCCTGGATGACATCAGTTTCGACATCGCGCCTGGAGAGATCCTGGGCGTGGTGGGCGAGTCGGGCGCCGGCAAGTCCTTGACGGGCGCAGCCATCATCGGCCTCTTGGATCCACCGGGCCGCATTGCCTCGGGCGAAATCCTGCTGGAAGGACGGCGAATCGACAATCTGCCCTATGAGCAGATGCGCAAGATACGCGGCCGCCAGATCGGCGCTATCTTTCAAGATCCACTGACTTCCCTGAATCCGCTCTACACCGTCGGGCAGCAGTTGATCGAGACCATCACGACCCATCTGGACTTGACGCATGGACAAGCGCGCCAGCGTGCGATCGAGCTGCTCGAGCAGACCGGCATTCCGGCCGCGGCGGAGCGCATCGACCAGTATCCGCATCAGTTTTCAGGCGGCATGCGTCAGCGCGTGGTGATCGCCCTGGCCCTGGCGGCAGGCCCCAAGCTGATCGTGGCCGATGAGCCTACAACCGCGCTTGATGTGTCGATTCAAGCCCAGATCATTGCCTTGCTCAAACGCATTTGCAAAGAGCAGGGGGCTGCAGTGATGCTGGTCACGCACGATATGGGCGTGATTGCCGAAACCTGTGATCGGGTTGCGGTGCTTTATGCCGGCCGCGTCGCCGAGATCGGGCCAGTGCATGAACTCATTCATCGTCCCGCTCACCCTTACACCCGAGGTTTGATGGGCTCGATTCCAGCCATGGACGAGGATCGGGAGCGCTTGCTGCAAATTGATGGCGCCATGCCGCGGCTGAACGCGATTCCTGCCGGCTGCGCCTACAACCCGCGCTGCCCGCAGGTGTTCGATCGCTGCAGAAGTGATCGGCCCGAACTGCGCCGGGTCGACCAAACACAGGCGGCCTGTTGGCTGCATACAGAATCCGTGGAGGCGGTGCGATGAGTCGGCCCTTGCTGGAGGTGAAGGACCTGGCCAAGACCTTTGATGTCTCGCCGCCTTGGTTAAACCGCGTGATTGAGCGCAAGCCCAAACAGTTTGTGCATGCGGTGGACGGCATTGACTTCAGCATCCCCCGCGGCAAGACCCTGGCCTTGGTCGGTGAGTCGGGCTGCGGCAAGAGCACGGTGGCGCGCCTGTTGGTGGGCTTGTATGAGCCCAGCCGGGGCTCCGTGAGTTTTGATGGCGAAGACATCGCCAAGACCTTGGCCTCCAGCGCCGCGCTGGCCCTGCGGCGCCGCATGCAGATGATTTTCCAGGACCCTTATGCGTCATTGAATCCACGCTGGAAAGTCCAAGACATCGTGGCCGAACCCTTGCGCGAACACGGCTTGCTGGCCGGCCTAGAGGCGCAGCGCGAGCGGGTGGGTGAGCTGTTGCGCTCCGTCGGTTTATCAGCGGTCGACCGGGACAAGTTCCCGCATCAGTTTTCCGGTGGCCAGCGGCAGCGCATCTCCATAGCGAGGGCCTTGGCCACACAGCCTGAGTTTTTGGTTTGTGATGAACCCACCTCGGCTTTGGATGTGTCGGTGCAGGCGCAGGTGCTCAACATCATGAAGGATCAGCAGCGCGCCCAAGGTTTGACCTATCTTTTCATTTCGCACAATCTAGCCGTGGTGCGGCATGTGTCCGATCAGGTCGGTGTGATGTATCTGGGGCGTTTGGTTGAGTTGGCGGACAAGGTTCAATTGTTCGAACAGCCGCGCCACCCTTACACCCGCATGCTCTTGGATGCGATCCCTGATATCCACATGACCGGTCGGGCCCGCACCCCTGTACAGGGCGAGGTGCCGAATCCGCTCAACCCACCCAATGGCTGCAGCTTTCATCCGCGCTGCCCCAAGGCGACTGCGCGCTGCAAGATCGAGCGGCCGAAGATGCTGCAGTTTCAAGGGGTGCGGGTGGCTTGCCACGCGGTAGAAGAGGGGCGCTGCTGAGCAGACAGCGCCTGGCGTTTAGAGTGCGACAGCCGATGCCGGCCTTGAGGGCGTTGGCGCGGGCGGCGCTTTCAGCGCAGCCGGGTTTGCACTCGTAGCTGCCGTAGCGCTTCGGGGGAGGGTCAAGGGGCCTTTTTGACCGCAGGCCGCACTCAGCAACAACAGGCTCAAGGTGGCCACCCAGGCCAGGCCTCGGGCCCGCTTTGCCCCTGTCTTGCGCACGGTTGGGGCTGCGCGTCCTACACTTGCCGCGCGGGTGAGGTGTTCGCTCGCTGGTTTCATCATTCTGGAAGTTTATCCCCCATGTCTTCGCAATCGCCCGCACCTGCCGCCACACCTTTGACCGACCTCGACTACCAAACCAAGGCTCATGCCTTGCTCGATGCTGTCGAGGCGCGGGTGGATGCTTGGTTGGATGACGATGTGGTGGACATTGACAGCCACCGAAGTGGCGGACTGCTGGAACTGAGCATGCCCGGCGGCAGCAAGATCATCATCAACACCCAGGCGCCCTTGCAGGAGATCTGGCTGGCCACGCGCGCCGGGGGCTATCACTTTCGCTATGTCGCGGGGGCCTGGTTGGACACCCGCAGCAGTGCTGAGTTCCTCAGCCTGCTGTCGGAACAAGCCAGTGTGCAGGCCGGAAAAGCGCTGAACTTCAGCGCTTGAACAAGTCCATGATGCTTTTCTTCTCGTCCGGGCTGGCCGCTTGAGGCATGCTGGTTTCGTCTTGACTCAATTCGCGCACGCCGTCTTTGCCTGAGTACTCGTCGTAGTACCACTCGTTGTTGATGCGCACGATGCCTTCTGGGGCGCTGGGCTCGGAGACGGGAACATTGCGCAAGGCGAAGTTCATGTACTCGATCCAGACGGGCAGTGATAGCCCGCCGCCGGTTTCGCGGTCGCCGAGCTTGCGGGGTTGGTCGTAGCCGATCCAAACCACCGCGACCACTTCTTGCTGGTAGCCCGCAAACCAGGCGTCCATCGAGTCGTTGGTGGTGCCCGTCTTGCCATACAGGTCGGGGCGCTTCAGTTGTGCCTGCGCCTTCGCTGCCGTGCCGCTGCGGGTCACCTCTTGCAGCAGGCTGCTCATCATGAAAGCATTACGCGCTTCAATGACCCTGGACTCTTCGCCGGCCTGAGTCTGCGCCGCCTCGTACAGCACCCGGCCCTTGTTGTCAGTCATCTTGGCGATCAGCTGCGGTGTCACGCGGTATCCCCCGTTGGCGAACACGGCATAGCCCTGGGCCATCTGCATCGGCGTCACCGAACCTGCGCCCAGGGCCATGGTCAGATAGGCGGGGTGCTTTTCAGCTTCGAAGCCAAAGCGTGTCAGCCAATCTTGGGCGTAATGCACGCCAATCGAATTCAGCACGCGAATCGACACCATATTCTTGGACTTGGCCAAGGCGCGCCGCATGGGCATCGGGCCTTCAAACGTGCCGTCATAGTTCTTCGGCTCCCAGGGCTGGCTGCCGGTGCTGGAAGCGTTGAAGAACAAGGGCGCGTCATTCACCACCGTGCTGGGGGTGAAACCTTTTTCCAAGGCGGCGGAGTAGATGAAGGGCTTGAAGCTGGAACCCGGCTGACGCCAGGCTTGGGTCACGTGATTGAATTTGTTCTTGGCATAGTCAAAGCCACCGACCAAGGCCCGGATCTGGCCGTTCCGAGGATCCATGGACACGAACGCCCCCTCGACCTCGGGAAGTTGGGTGATGGTCCAGTCCTCCTTGCCCGCGCGGGTGGACTTGATGACGCGGATGACGGCGCCGCGGCGGATGCGTGTTTTGGGGTTGCCTTTGTCAGACAGGCCTGAAGTCGCTGGCTTCAAGCCTTCGCCGCTGAGGGTCAAGGTTTCGCCGCTTTGTAGCGCCGCCACGACTTTTCGGGGGTCCGCTTCCAGCACTACGGCGGCCAACAACTCGTCATTGGCGGGGTGATCGGCCAAGGCTTCGGCGACCCGTGCGTCCAGGTCTTTGGGTGCTGCGGGCAGGTCCACATAGGCTTCCGGGCCGCGGTAAACCTGCCGCCGCTCGAAGTCCATGATGCCGCGCCGCAGGGCGCGGTAGGCGGCGTTTTGCTCGTCGGCCCTCAAGGTCAGGTAGACGTTCAGGCCGCGGGTGTAGGCCTCGTCGCCATACTGGCTGAAGATCAACTGCCGGGCTGCCTCGGCCACGAACTCCGCGTGTGAGGGCGATTCGCTGACCTGGCGATAGCGCAGCACCTCGGCCTTGGCGATGTCGCGCTGTTCCGGCGTGATGAAGCCGTTGTCCAGCATGCGCTCGATGATGTACTGCTGGCGGATATTGGCGCGACGCGGGTTGTTGATCGGGTTGTAGGCCGACGGCGCTTTCGGCAAGCCGGCCAACATCGCGGCCTCGGCGACCGAAATGCTGCGCAGCGGTTTGCCGAAATAGACCTCGCTGGCAGCGGCAAAGCCGTAGGACCGGTGCCCCAGGAAGATCTGGTTCATATAGATCTCGAGAATCTGGTCCTTGCTCAGCGCGTTCTCGATCTTCAAAGCCAGCAAAATCTCGTAGATCTTGCGGGTCAGTGTTTTCTCGGTCGACAAATAGAAGTTGCGCGCCACCTGCATGGTGATGGTGGATGCCCCTTGGCTGCGCGATTCCCCCACATTGGCCAAGCCGGCCCGAATCACCCCCAGGTAATCGACGCCGCTGTGCTGATAAAAGCGCGCATCTTCGATCGCCAGCACGGCGTCTTTCATGACCTTGGGGATTTCCTTGATGGTCAGGTAATTGCGCCGTTCTTCTCCGAACTCGCCCAGCAACTGACCCTCTTGGGAAAGAATCCGCATCGGCAGTTTGGGCCGGTAGTCGGTCAAACCGCTGATATCGGGCAGATTGGGGTAGGCCATGGCCAGGGCCAGGGCCACCAGCAAGAGCACGGAAAACACAGCCGCCAGGCCCAAGCCGAGCAGCCAGCCGAATAGCTTGCCCACTGCAGACAGTGCGGACCTTGGGGTTTCGGGGTGTGACTCGGTCTTTGCGTTCCGAGGGACTTTCTTTTTGGCTTCGCTCATGGGCCTCCGCTAGGGTCGGCGGATTATAGAAAGCTCTCTACAGCGCCGTTGCTTTCATCCTCGCCACAACAGAGTGGCCCCGAAGTCGGAAATGGGGGCTTTTTCTAGGCTTTGCGCGTCTTGGCGGCCGTGTATGTTTCGCAACGTGGTGTTACTGGCTGTGACCTAGTTTCCTTAGGGGCGCAAGGGCTTTGCTGCTAGCATTCAAGTAACTTATTAACAGTCCGGCGGAAATAACGTTGGGGGATTCACGTCGTGGGAATACTTGACGTACTGATGGGGCGAAAACATCCACCCATGATTGGCTTGGATATCAGTTCGTCCAGCGTCAAATTGGTGGAATTGGGCCAGGCAGCCAATGGCGATATGGTGCTGGAGCGTTTTGCCACCGAGCCTTTTGAAAAAGGCTGGATCACCGACGGCCAAATCGAGAAATTCGATGAGGTGGCCGATGCGGTGCGCCGCGTTGTCGCACGCAGTGGCTGCCGCACCCGTGATGCGGTGCTGGCCATGCCTCAGTCCGCCGTCATCACCAAGAAGATCATGTTGCCCGCCGGTTTGCGGGATGAGGAGCTTGAGATTCAGGTCGAGGCGGAAGCCAATCAGTACATCCCCTTTTCACTGGATGAGGTGAGTCTGGACTTCTGCGTGATCGGTCCGAGCCCAACTTCGGTCGGTGACGTCGAGGTTTTGATCGCCGCCTCTCGTAAAGACCGGGTGCAAGATCGGCAGGGCCTGGCCGAAGCGGCGGGTTTGCGCCCCGTCATTCTGGACATTGAATCGCATGCTTCGCGCATGGCCATGGGGCGATTGATTGCCAATCTGCCCAATGAGGGCAAGGATGCCTTGGTGGCCCTGTTTGAAATCGGCGCCGACACCACCAGCCTCAAGGTGCTGCGTGATGACGAGATGCTCTATGACCGCGATCAGGCTTTTGGCGGCTCCCAACTGACCCAACTGATCTCGCGCCAGTACGGTTTTTCCTTTGAAGAGGCCGAGCAAAAGAAGCTGGCCAACGATCTGCCCGAGGATTACGCCAGTGCTGTGCTGAATCCCTTTGTGGACAGCTTGTCGCAGGAGATTGGCCGAGCTTTGCAGTATTTCTTCACCAGCACGCCGCACCACAAAGTGCATTACGTGATGCTGGCCGGTGGCACCGCCACCTTGCCGGGTTTGAAGGAGAGGGTGACCGAGTTGACCGGCTTTGCCTGCATGGTGGTGAATCCTTTTGAGAACATGGCCTTGGGCTCGGCCATTCGCGAGCCCAAGCTGCGCCGCGAAGCGCCCGCCTATCTGACCGCCTGCGGCTTGGCCATGCGGAGGTTCTTCCAGTGATCCTGATCAATCTGCTTCCGTATCGGGAAGAGAAACGCAAACGACGCAAGGCGCAGTTTTTTGCGGGTCTGGGCGTCGCCGCCTTGGTCGGCGTCGGTTTGGTGGCCTTGACCTATGCGCTCTTGCAGCATTGGACGGACGAACAACAAAACCGCAACCAGTATCTGAGCCTGGAGATTGGTCGTCTGGACAATCAGATCAAGGACATTGCCAATCTGAAGGCCGAGATCGAGTCGCTCAAATCGCGGCAGCGTGCCGTGGAAGACCTGCAGGCCGACCGCAATACCCCGGTGCAATTGCTGAATGAGTTGGCGCGTTACACCCCGGAAGGCGTGTACCTGACGGCGATCCGTCAGGCCGACAAGGTGGTCACGATCAATGGCATTGCCCAGACCAATGAACGGGTGGCCGAGCTTTTGCGCAACACCTCGCGCTCGTCTGAGTGGTTGGAGCGGCCCGAATTGGTGGAGATCAAGGTCGCCAACTTGAGCACCAGCGGGCGCGATCAAAAGCGTCTGCTCGACTTTTCCATGCGCGTGACGATCAAGGATCCGAATCGCGAGAACAGCGATGTGCCTGGAAAACCGGGCGCTGCCGCCACGGCGCGGCCCGTTGAAGCCAACAAGTCCTGAAGGCAAGCATGGCGACCAAGGCTTTATCAATCAAGTTCGATGTCAACGAGTGGTTCGAGGGCGTGGCCGAGCAGTTTCGCGGCCTCAACCCCAATGAGCCGGGGCAATGGCCCTTGCTGCCCAAGCTGGCAGCTTTTTGCGCATCCGCGGTGCTGGTCATGGGTTTGGGCTGGGTCTTTGTGCTCGCCGACGTACAGGCTGCGTTGGATGCCGAACGCGCCCGCGAGCCGGTGCTGAAAGAGGACTTCCGGGGCAAGCTGGCTCAAGCCGTCAACCTGCCCGAATTGCGCAAGCAAAAGAGTCAGGTTGAAGAGTATGTGACGCAGCTGGAGAAACAATTGCCCGGCAAGGCCGAGATCGACGCGCTGCTGTCCGACATCAATCAGGCAGGCTTGGGCCGCGGCCTTCAATTCGAGCTGTTCCGCCCCGGGCAGGAGCAGCGCAAGGACTATTACGCCGAGTTGCCGATTTCGCTGCGAGTCTCGGGCCGGTATCACGATATTGGTGCTTTTGCGGCTGATGTTTCCAATCTGTCTCGTATCGTGACGCTGCATAACCTGAACGTGGTGGCGCCCACCGGCAAGGATGCCAATAGCGGCAATCTGAGCATGGAGGCGACCGCTCGAACCTACCGTTATCTCGATGCCCTTGAAGTGGCGGATCAGAGAAAGAGTGCGGCCAAGGCCGCGGCAGGAGCGAAGAAGTGAAGCCGCTGAATGTGGGTGCGGCGTTGCTGGCCGCTTTGCTGGCCGGCTGTTCGGCCGACACCGATGAATTGAATCAGTGGATGGAACAGCAGCGGCGTGAAGCGCGCGCCACCATCACACCCTTGGTGCCGCCCAAGAAGTTTTTGCCGCAGCCTTATGAGGCCGCTGCGGATGTGGATCCCTACAGCGCGCAAAAGCTCAGCGTGGCTGTCAAGCAAGAGGCGGCGCAACCCAACTCTTTATTGAGCGCCGAGATGAACCGCCGCCGTGAGCCGCTGGAGGCTTATCCCCTGGACAGCATGGCCATGGTGGGCAGCATCACCCGCTCCAACCAGCGCTTTGCCCTGCTGCGCGCAGACAACCTGCTCTATCAGGTCAAGTCGGGCGACCACTTGGGCCTCAACTTTGGACGAGTGATGAAGATCACTGAAACCGATATCACCCTGCGGGAAGTCGTGCAAGACGCGGCCGGCGAGTGGATTGAACGCACCAGTACCCTCCAGCTTCAGGAGCAGGGACGATGAAACAATTGCAGGAGACTTCAGGCATGGGCCAATTCGGCAGGAGCCAGTTTTGGCGCGCAGCGAGTTTGAGCGTGGTTCTTTCGTTGGGCTTGTTTGCAGCCACTTCGGCGGCGGCTCAAACGGCCATACGCTCCATCAATAGCGTGCAGCAGGCGGGCGTGGAGGTGGTGCGGATCGAAATGTCCCAGCCTCTGACCGAGTTGCCCAAGGGCTTTACGGTGCAGTCGCCCCCCCGCATTGCGATCGATCTGCCCGGTGTGGTGAATGGCATTGGTCGCTCGCTGGTGGAGATCAATCAGGGCAATCTTCGTTCGGCCAATGTGGCCCAAGCCGGAGAGCGCACCCGGGTGGTCTTGAACTTGCGCCAGCCCTCTGGCTACAAGGCCGAGATTCAAGACAATGCTTTGCTGTTGGTGCTGGAAACTGCGCCCGGTGTCGCGCCCGTGGCTCAGGCCGCTAACGAACCCCTGCATTTCGCCCCCAGCCAGAACACCGAGTTGCAATCCATCCGTGACATTGATTTCCGGCGTGGACAAGACAATGCCGGCCGCATCATCGTCAGCCTGCCAAGCAATCAGGTGGGCGTGGACATTCAGCAGCAGGGGCAGAACTTGGTGGTCGAGTTCTTGCGCTCCAGCTTGCCGGCCAGCCTGCGCCGCAAGCTTGATGTGTCCGATTTCGGCAGCCCGGTTCAATCCATTTCCACCACCCAGGTGGGCGACCGGATTCGCATGGTGATCGAGCCCAAGGGTGCCTGGGAGCACAGCGCTTATCAAAGCGATAACCAGTTCGTCTTGGAGGTTCGTCAGCAAAAACTCGATCCCAACAAACTGGTCGCTGGGCCCGGCTATGCGGGCGACAAGCTTTCGCTGAACTTCCAGAACATCGAAGTGCGCGCGCTCTTGCAGGTGATTGCTGATTTCACCAACTTCAACGTCGTCACCAGCGATACCGTTACCGGCAACGTCACCTTGCGTTTGAAAGATGTGCCTTGGGATCAGGCCTTGGACATCATCATGCAAGCCAAGGGTTTGGGGCTGCGCAAGTCCGGCAATGTGCTGTGGATCGCCCCCAAGGATGAACTGGCCGCCAAGGAAAAGCTCGACCTGGAGTCCAAGGCCCAGATCGCGCAGCTGGAGCCGGTGCGCACCCAATCGATCCAACTCAACTACACCAAGGCCGAAGAAGTGGCCAAGGGCCTGAGCGGCCAGAACTCGGGTGGCGGCGGATCGTCGGCCGCTGGGGCTCAGAACCCCTCGCGCATCTTGTCGCCGCGCGGCAGCGTGATTTTTGAGACTCGCACCAACCAGCTGTTCGTGACTGACATTCCTTCCAAGTTGGAGGAGGTGCAGGCCATGATTGCCAAGATCGACATCCCAGTGCGCCAGGTTTTGATCGAAGCCCGCATCGTGGAAGCCGATGACAAGTTCGGACGTGCGCTCGGTGTCAAGCTCGGCGTCAATGATTTGCGTGGACGGCAAGGCGGCGTGCCGGGCTATTCGGTCGGTGGCGACAACTATGTGGTCGCCGGTGGCAAGTACAACGGCGTGGGCTACAGCACCTTGCAGTACCCGGTCAATGATTTCGCCAACACTCAGTTCATCAACTTGCCGGCCAATGTCTCTTCCGACAGCTTCGGTGGCGCCAATGCCGCCAGCTTTGCGTTGTCGCTGTTCAGTGCCACCGCCAATCGATTCTTGAATTTGGAACTCTCGGCGCTGGAGTCAGACGGCAAGGGCAAGATCGTCTCTAGCCCGCGCGTCATCACCGCCGACCAAGTCAAGGCGCTGATTGAACAGGGCGAGGAACTGCCCTACCAGGTGGCCACCGCCAGCGGCGCGACGTCCATCCAGTTCCGCAAAGCCAATCTGAAACTTGAAGTCACGCCGCAGATCACGCCCGAAGGCAATGTGATCTTGAGCGTGGACGTCAACAAAGACAGCCGTGGCACGCTGACCCCCCAGGGCTTTGCCATCAATACCAAGCATGTGCAAACCCAGGTGCTGGTGGAAAACGGCGGCACGGTGGTGATTGGCGGCATCTTCACCCAAGATGAGCGTGAAGACATCTCCAAGGTGCCTTTGCTGGGCGACTTGCCTTATCTGGGCAACTTGTTCAAGAACAAATCCAAGACGTCGATCAAGACCGAGTTGCTGATTTTCTTGACCCCCAAGGTTGTGAACGACCGCGCCACGGTCCGCTGACATTGGTCGTCAGTCAGCTAACGAACAAAATCCACTGAAACACGGGAGCGCCAGCGGCTCAGAACGCTGGCAATGCAGGAGTTTGCAGATATGAGCAGTATCAAAGTGATGAACCTACTGGGCCGCAGGGGCGCCCAAGTGGTGTTGGGGGCGCTGCTGTCGGGCTTGTTGCTGGCCTGCGGCGGCGGCGGTGGGGGTGACAAAGCTGGGACTCCAATTTTTCAAGAGCCTACGACGCCGGGTACGACCAAGCCTGTCAGTTTGACCGCTTTGGCAGTGGTCGGTGACAAGACTTCTATTCCCAACTCAGGTCTTGAGAAGGTGAAGTTGACGGTGACCGCCCTAGGTGCTGGGAACGCCGCCATCACCGGTGCGGAAGTGCCCGTGTCGGTCAGCGTCGATAGTGGCGCGATCGTCACCCCGTCTGCCAAAGTGACGAACAAAGAGAACGGCACCATGGAGGCGATTGTCCAGTTGGTCGATCGAACCAGCCGAACCGTCAAGGTAACCTTCAGCAGTGGCTCGATTACTCAGACCGCTAGTTTTGACGTTGTGGACAGTGTCAATGGCAGCAAGGTTGCAGATTTGGCCTTGGTGGTTGACAAGCAAACCATTTCGAACGACGGCTTGCAGACCATCAAGTTGACAGTGACCTCTTTGGATGCGAATCGAAACGCCATTGGTGGGTCTCCGGTGGCACTGAAGGTCGATACCGATTCAGTGCTCTATCCGAATGAGGACGCCTTGCTCAATGCTGGAGGTGTAACTTCCACAGGGGAAACCAGCGGGCGCTTGACCGCAGAATTGAGCTTGGTTGCCAATCGCAAGAATCGGACGATTTCCTTGATTGCTTCGAGCGGGACGGTGACCCGATCCATCAGTGTCAATGTGGTTGATCCCTTGGTCAGTATTCCTAAGGCCGCGGATTTGTCTTTGCTGCTTGACAAGACCAATATCACCAACTCCGGCGGCGATACCGTCACCGTCACGGCAACAGCCGTGGATTCGCTGCGCAATGTCATCAGTGGCATCCCGGTAACCTTCTCGGTTGACAACAAGGCCACGATTGCAACGTCTTCCACCCAGACAGATTCGCAAGGCGTGGTCACGGCGAGAATCAAGATTGGTGACGATAAGTCAGATCGTTTGATCACGATTACTGCCAAGAGTGACGCTCTGGTTCGCACGGCTTCCTTTTTGGTGACCGGCACAACCCTGCAGGCCACGGCCTTGCCGGCGCTGCCGGTTGCGGGAAGTGCGGGTAACAAAATCGAGTACCGACTGAGTGATGTCAACAAGAATGCGATGGCGGGTATTGCGATCAATGTCAGCGCCAATGGTTTACCGTCTGCTTCGGGCATTACGGATGTCAACGGGGCCTACACCTATACCTATACAGCCCCGGCGACGCCGGGTCCTGTTGATGTGACCGCCGTGGCCGGGGGTAAGTCCACCGTACAAACGGTGACCGTCCCCTCAGGCTCGACCACGTTCCCGCCGGCAAGTCTCACGGTGACGTCGAGTGCTTTGTCCGCCACACCGTCGGTGGTGAAGGTGAATACGGCGGACACCTCCAACCGCACCGAGCTTCGTGCTTTATTCTTGGCAGCGAACAATACGCCTGTGAAGAATGTGCGTGTTCGCTTTGATCTGAATGGTGATCTGAACAGTATTGGCGGAACCCTGAGTTCGGGCACCTCGACGGTCTACTCCGATGGCGCCGGTGTTGCGATCACCAACTATTCTCCGGCGCAGCGATCCAGCCCTACCAACGGCGTTACTGTCCGTGCTTGCTGGGATTACGCGGACTTTGCGGCGAACGCATGTCCCAACTCTGTCTTGACCAGCTTGACGGTGGTGTCTGATCCGCTGTCCATCACGATCGGGACAGACGAGACGATTTCCGAAGGTGACAGCAAGCTCACCTACATCAAGCAGTACGTCCTCTTGGTCGTGGATGCGGCTGGCAATCCCGTGTCCGATGTCCAGATTACGCCGTCCTTGGATTTAACGGCTTATGTCAAGGGCTTCTACGAGTACAACAAGGCTCTAACTGCCTGGGTTCCTTTCTATCTGGATGCATTCAGCACGAAGATTCCTGGCTATGCACCTTCTTGCTTGGCCGAAGACTTGAACAAGAACGGCTCCATTGAGGCGGGTGAAGACCGGAACCTCAACAAGCAGTTGGACCCTCGCAAGTCCGACGCAGCCATCACCATGGTTGGGTCCACCAAGACCGGGGCAAACGGCACTGCGGTATTGAAGATTGAGTACCCGAAAAGCGTGGCGGGTTGGGTGAACTTCACGATCCAAGCCTCCGCTGCGGGTGTATTGAGTCCCCCCGCCATCTACTCCAGCACCTTGCCGGTCTCAGCGACTGCCATCAAGGCCGAGACGCCGCCGCCTGCTTTCGTCACAAGCCCTTACGGCATCGTTCGTAGACTGAGTGATGGGTCTTTCTGCGCCAATGCGGACTAGCGCGGTCGTCGATCAATGATCATTTCCCTCGTCGGCATGCCCGGCGGTGGTAAGTCCACCGTCGGCCGGCAGATGGCGCGGCAATTGGGCATGCGCTTTGTCGACACCGACACCGAAATCGAGACGCGGCTCGGCGAGTCGATCAAGAGTTTTTTTGATCGAAGCGGCGAGGGCGCGTTTCGTGATTTGGAGTCCGAGGTCTTGGCCGAGGTTCTCACCCGGGAGGGAGAGTTCGTGTTGGCCACCGGTGGTGGCATTGTGTTGAGAGATGCGAATCGCGAGCTTTTGCATCGCCACTCCCACGTGCTTTATTTGCGCTCGACGCCGGAGGAGTTGTTCCGGCGCCTGCGCCACGACACGCAAAGGCCCTTGTTGCAGGTGCGTGATCCCCTGGGCAAGTTGCGCGAGCTGTATCAGGTGCGCAATCCGCTCTACAGGCGTTGCGCGCATTTTGTCTTGGAGACCGGCCGGCCCTCCGTGCATGGGCTGGTCAATATGGCGCTGATGCAGCTGGAGTTGGCCGGCATCATTGACCCTGAGCGCGTTGCCGCCACGGTCGGCGCTGAAGAGCCCAAGCCCTGAGTCGGGCACTGTGAGCGTTCCCGGCTGAAGGCGGGGTGGCTTCCCTCGGCCCCCGTACACTTGAGTCCATGAACTCAGCGCCTCAGACTCACCTCAGCGTCCCTCAGTCATCCACTCAGATCGTGCCGATTGCACTGGACGAGGGTCAGCGTGGCTATGACATTCTGATCGGCTCGGGTTTATTGGATGCCGAATCATCTTGGCAGGGCCTGCCCAAAGCTGCGGCCGCGCTGATCGTCAGCAATGAGACGGTGGCGCCTCTGTACCAAGAGCGCTTGTGGGCGCAGTTGCAGGCGCACTATGCCCGCGTCGACGCAGTGCAACTGCCCGATGGTGAGCAATACAAAGACTGGGCAAGCTTGAACCGCGTGTTCGATCATCTCTTGGCCTCTGCCTCCGATCGAAAGACGGTGCTGTTCGCGCTCGGGGGCGGCGTGATTGGGGACATGACAGGGTTTGCCGCTTCCATCTATATGCGTGGCGTCCCCTTTGTTCAGGTGCCGACAACCTTGTTGGCGCAGGTTGATTCCTCAGTGGGCGGCAAGACGGCGATCAACCACCCTTTGGGCAAAAACATGCTTGGGGCTTTTTATCAGCCGGCGCGTGTGATTGCGGATCTGGATACGCTGGACAGCCTGCCGCAGCGGGAGTTGTCGGCAGGTTTGGCGGAAGTGATCAAGTACGGCCCGATTGCCGATGCATCCTTTTTGGATTGGATCGAAGTCAACCTGGAGGCTCTGCTGGCGCGCGATAAGGCGGCGCTGGCTTATGCGGTCAAGCGTTGCTGCGAGATCAAGGCCTGGGTGGTTGGGCAAGACGAGCGCGAGCAGGGCCTGCGTGCCATCCTGAACTTTGGTCACACCTTTGGCCATGCCATTGAGACCGGGCTGGGTTACGGCGAATGGTTGCACGGTGAAGCGGTGGGCTGTGGCATGGTGATGGCCAGTGCGCTCTCGGTGCGCCTTGGTTTGATGCCTGAGGAGTTTTTGCCGCGCATGCGACGTTTGATAGAGCGGGCAGGTTTGCCGGTGACGGGCCCCAAGTTGGGTGTGGAACGCTATCTTGAGTTGATGCGCGTCGACAAGAAGTCCGAAGGCGGCGCCATTCGTTTTGTGCTGATTGAAGGGCTTGGGCGTGCCGGTATGCATGCGGCGCCCGATGACTGGGTGGGCCAGGTCTTGGACGCCCACTGCGCCTGAAGATTCTAGAGATCGAGCCTCTTGCCATGCCTCTCGCGCCCTATGCCTGCCATGCCTCAAGAAGCCGAGGTCGGCGCGTGTTCGAGCCTGCGGCGCCAACGCGCAGCGAGTTCCAGCGCGACCGTGATCGCATCATTCACAGCACCGCCTTCCGGCGCCTGGTCTACAAGACCCAGGTTTTTTTAAATCACGAAGGCGACCTGTTCCGTACGCGCTTGACCCATTCTTTGGAGGTCGCTCAGCTGGGCCGCTCCATCGGCCGGAGCCTGGGGCTGGACGAAGACTTGATCGAAGCCGTGGCCTTGGCCCACGATCTGGGGCATACGCCTTTCGGACATGCCGGGCAAGATGTGCTGGATGAGTGCATGAAGGCGCATGGGGGCTTTGAGCACAACTTGCAGTCCTTGCGTGTGGTCGACAAGTTGGAACAGCGCTACCCGGCTTTCGATGGTTTGAATCTTTGCTTCGAAACCCGCGAAGGGATCCTGAAGCACTGCGCACGGCGCGATGCCTTGCACTTGGAGGAGATCGAGCCTGGCGGCGTGGGCGCGCGCTTTCTGCTTGGGCATCAGCCCAGTTTGGAGGCGCAGTTGTGCAATCTCGCCGACGAGGTCGCGTACAACGCGCATGATATCGACGACGGCGTGCGCTCTGGCTTGCTCGATCTGGAGCAACTGGCGACGGTACCCTTGGTGCAGAGCTATCTGAAAGAAGCTTTGGCCGCCTACCCGGCTTTGCAGGGCAAGCGTTTGCTGGCGGAGACGATACGCGGCATGCTCTCAGCCCAGGTCTACGACATCATTGATGCCACGCGCTCGGCCCTGCAAGCGGCAGCTGTGGCTGACGTCGAAGAGGTGCGCCAAGCGCCGGCGCTGATGGCATTCAGCCCCGCCATGCGCGCCGCCAGCACCGAGCTGAAGCGTTTTTTGTTCGCCCACCTGTACCGACATCCGCAGGTGCAGACGACTCGAATGAGAGCCGAACAGGTCTTGCGCGATCTGTTTCGGATCTATGTGGCCGAGCCCGGCCAACTCCCCGCGGAGTACCGCGAGTCCGCCTCCGCCAACGACATCCCTCGCGCCTGCGCCGACTACATCGCCGGCATGACCGACCGTTTTGCCATCCGCGAGCACCAAAGACTGACCGGCCTCACGTTGTTCTAGGCTGACAGGCCGTTCCACTTTTAAAATGGGGTCAGGTTCAATTTCTGCGCCCCATTCTGGGGCGAACTGCCATGGCCCGTCTTCCCCGACTCGTGCTTGCTGGCCAAGCGCATCACGTCATCCAGCGTGGCAACAATCGACAAGCCATTGTCCTGAGTGATGCCGACCGCCAGCAGTATTTGGAGCAACTTCGTGAGTGCGCAGCGACTTACAAGGTGGCCATCCATGCCTATGTGTTGATGGACAACCATGTCCATCTGCTGGCTACCCCCGCCTCAGACCAAGGCATCAGCCAGATGATGCAGGCGCTGGGACGTCGCTATGTGGCTTGGTTCAATCACAAATATCAGCGCAGCGGCACACTCTGGGAAGGGCGCTTTCGTGCGGGGCTGATCGATAGCGAGCACCATTTGATGGCCTGCATGCGCTATATCGAGCTCAATCCCGTCAGAGCCGGCATGTGCACCGACGCGGCCGATTACAACTGGTCCAGCTGCGCGCATCACTTGGGAAGGCGCAGCGACCCCTTGGTCCATGACCACGCCATGTTCTGGGCGATGGGCAATACGCCATTTGAGCGTGAAGCCAACTACCGCGAGTTGCTCAGCCAGGGTGTCGCTGAGGCCGAGCGAGCGAAGTTCCACGACGCGGCCATGAAAGGCCGACCTTTGGGGTCTCCGCTGTTCCTGAAGTCGCTGGCTGAAAAGACGCCGTTGCCACTGTTGCCAAGGGCGAGAGGGCGCCCTAAATTGGTGCCAACCGCACCTGTGTCGGGCAATTAAATTGACTCTGACCCCATTTAGAGGAGCGCGGCTGGGCGCGCTGGAATTTAAATGAACCTGACCCCATTTAATTTGACTTGATGGAAAAGATCTGCCGAAGTAACCTCTGGGCCGTAACTGAATTACGTCGGAGAGTGCCATGAGCAGTGCAGCAGAGTTTCAAGCCGAGAAAGACGAACTGGCGGCCCAGGGCCTCTACCGTCCGCAGAACGAAAAAGACGCTTGCGGTCTGGGCTTTGTGGCCCATATCAAGGGCCAGAAGGCGCATTCCATCGTCCAGCAGGGTCTGAAGATCCTCGAGAACCTGGACCATCGGGGCGCTGTGGGCGCGGACAAGCTGATGGGCGACGGCGCCGGCATCTTGATCCAAATCCCCGACGAACTGTTCCGCGCTGAAATGGCATTGCAGGGCGTGGAGCTGCCGCCGCCCGGTGAGTATGGCGTCGGCATGATCTTCCTGCCCAAGGAGCACGCCTCCCGTTTGGCTTGCGAACAAGAACTGGCCCGCGCCATCAAGGCCGAGGGTCAGGTCTTGCTGGGCTGGCGTGATGTGCCGGTCGACGCGGAGATGCCAATGTCGCCAACCGTGCGCGACAAAGAGCCCATCATTCGCCAAATTTTCATCGGCCGCGGCCCGGACATCATTGTTCCCGACGCCCTTGAGCGCAAGCTTTACGTCATCCGCAAGACGGCCTCCAGCGCCATCCAGGCCTTGCAGCTGACGCACAGCCGCGAGTACTACGTGCCCAGCATGAGCTGCCGCACCATCATCTACAAAGGCCTGCTGCTGGCCGACCAGGTGGGCAGCTACTACAAAGACCTGGCCGACCCGCGCGTGGTCTCCGCCATAGCTCTGGTGCACCAGCGCTTCTCCACCAACACCTTCCCCGAATGGCCGCTGGCTCACCCCTACCGCATGGTCGCCCACAACGGCGAGATCAACACGGTCAAGGGCAACTTCAACTGGATGCGCGCCCGCGAAGGCGTGATGAAGTCGCCGGTGTTGGGTGAAGACCTGAACAAGCTCTACCCGATCAGCTTCGAGCACCAGTCGGACACGGCCACTTTCGATAACGCCATCGAACTGCTGACCATGGCGGGCTACCCGTTGGCTCACGCCGCCATGATGATGATCCCGGAAGCCTGGGAGCAGCATGAGCACATGGACCTGCGCCGCCGGGCCTTCTATGAATACCACGCCGCGATGATGGAGCCCTGGGATGGTCCTGCCGCTATGGTCTTCACCGATGGCCGCCAGGTCTGCGCCGCCTTGGACCGCAACGGCCTGCGTCCCGCTCGTTACTGCGTAACGGACGATGACCTCGTTATCCTGGCCTCCGAGTCAGGCGTGCTGCCAGTGCCTGAAAACAAGATCGTCAAGAAGTGGCGCCTTCAGCCCGGCAAGATGTTCCTGATCGATCTGGAGCAGGGCCGCATCATCGATGACGAAGAGTTGAAGAACCAGTACGCCAACGCCCGGCCTTACCGCCAGTGGATCGAGAACGTGCGCGTCAAGCTCGATGACATCGAGGTGCTTGATGCCAAACCCGCCAGCTTCAGCGCCAGCTTGCTGGACCGTCAGCAAGCCTTCGGCTTCACTCAAGAAGACATCAAGTTCCTGATGGCCCCCATGGCCGCCACCGGCGAAGAAGCGCTGGGCTCCATGGGCAATGATTCTCCTTTGGCCGTGCTGTCCTCCAAGGACAAGCCGCTGTTCAACTACTTCAAGCAGCTCTTCGCCCAGGTGACCAACCCGCCGATCGACCCGATCCGTGAAGCCATCGTGATGTCGCTGAACAGCTTCATTGGCCCCAAGCCGAACCTGCTGGACATCAACGCGGTGAACCCGCCGATGCGCCTGGAGGTGTCTCAGCCGGTGTTGGACTTCAAGGATATGGCGCGCTTGCGCCAGATCGAAGCCCACACACACGGCAAGTTCAAGCCCTACGAGCTGGACATCACCTATCCGCTGGCCTGGGGGCATGAAGGTGTCGAAGCGCAGTTGGCTTCGCTGTGCGCCGAATCGGTGGACGCCATCAAGAGCGGCCACAACATCCTCATCATCACCGACCGTGGCCTGAGCGACAGCCGCGTCGCCATCCCCGCGCTGTTGGCCCTGTCCGCCATCCACCACCATCTGGTGCGTGAAGGCCGCCGCACCACCGCAGGTCTGGTGGTCGAAACCGGCAGCGCCCGTGAGGTGCACCACTTCGCTGTGCTGGCCGGCTTCGGCGCCGAGGCGGTTCACCCGTACTTGGCCCTGGAAACCCTGGCCGAAATCGCGGCCGGTTTGCCGGGTGAGTTGTCGGCCGAGAAGGCCACCTACAACTACATCAAGGGCATCGGCAAGGGCCTGTCCAAGATCATGTCCAAGATGGGCATCTCGACGTATATGTCTTACTGCGGTGCGCAGATCTTTGAGGCCATCGGTCTGAAGAGCGACTTCGTCGAGAAGTACTTCCGCGGCACGCCCACCCAGGTGGGCGGCATCGGCGTGTTCGAGGTGG
>NZ_JBMLSK010000263.1:0-1202 GCF_049240545.1 Roseateles sp.
CGCAGACAACCAGGCCGTGGCGGGTCAAGTTGAGCGACCTGTTAGGCCGCTGATTGGATGCGACGAGTTGCGCACCTGGCTAATCGCGCAGGGGTTCCGAGTGGCACCAAACAGCTTGCGACACGACGGCAATGGCTGCGACTGGTACGCCTATAAGCGCAGCGCGATCCCAGCCCGAGAGTGCGAATGCAACGACGGCAAGCCTATGCAAGTTGTCGTCCAACCCTGGCGCATAGAGGACTGCAACGCGCCAGATGGCGCATGGGAAAGCGCCGAGGTCGAAGTAACCGGCGAGGCGGGTGGCCACTGGTACAGGCTGAAGAGCTACGGCCTGAAGCCCGTAGAGCTGATGGGGCGCCTGCATGAGATTGAAGCAGCGCTGATCGCGGCGTGGAATGCGCTGCGGCCTAACGTGCGACCTAAGCGGGACACAACAGCATGAGCAACACGACAAACACCACCGAAGCTGCAAGCGCACCACAGGCAGAACCTGCTGTTGTGGCTCCGCTTGAGGGAGGGGTTAGGCCCGTCGCCTACAGACTCCGCGACGAAGAGGCGACTGAACAGTATGGGCGCGACTTGTTTGTTTACTGGTCGCCATCCGAGATCAGGCACAAGGCGCGCGGTGCCGCGAAATTGATCGCATTGCTTGAACCGCTGTACGACCAGGCCACGATTGATGCAGCCGTGGCCGCAGAGCGCGAGCGCTGGGTTACGGCTTGCTGCGCGGCATACGCGGACGCGATGGGCCGCAGCGGTCGCGAGCGGACTGCCGCCGCTGATGCTGTGATGGCAATTCGCAGGGCTTGCGGGGCCTAACGCTGGCGCTAAGCGGGCGCCCGCGACCGAGTAACCCAAACGCGGAGGCCGTGCGGCGCTCCGCTTGAGCAACCTGTTCGGCCTGGTGGCCGTAGTGAGAGGGACGACAAATGCAAAGACCTGTGACCGAGCAAGATTTCCGGATGCCGCAGTTCCGCGACGCCAAGCCCGAGGACTACGAGCGGCGAGCAGATGGCGCCATCGTTCGCAAGGACCGCTGGGAAACCACGGTGCGAGCCATCGCGTCGCATTTCGGCGTTGATCCGAGACAGGGTTTTGAGTGCGAAACGCTGCTGGTATGGGTGGAGAGCTTTATCGAGCGCGCCGCGGCGGCTGGGGTTGAACCGCAATACGACGACGAGCTGCCGCAGTGAGGCCGAACG
>NZ_JBMLSK010000264.1:0-2063 GCF_049240545.1 Roseateles sp.
TGGTGGAGTCGTTCCGCAACGAGGCCGGCCAGCCCCGGCAGCGTACGCTGGCCACCCAAGTTCGACACTTCCGCGGCCTTTTGTCGCATGAGCGCGGCGCGAAGCCGTGACGGATCAACGAGTTGGAGCGCCACACAGGGCATTTTCGCTAGATGCTTGTAGTGGCACGTCAAGAGAGCTTTGTAGTTTCCATCTGCCGATGCCTCGGCTACACTCGCGGCCATGTTCATCAAGGTCACGACCTCCGGCGGGCGCCGCTACGCGCAGCTGGTGGAGTCGTTCCGCAACGAGGCCGGCCAGCCCCGGCAGCGTACGCTGGCCACGCTGGGCCGACTTGAACCGGGCGGCGATGTCGATCGACTCATCGCCGCACTGAGCCGCGCACAGGGCCGCGCCGACGCACCGGTGAGCTCGGCCCGCATCACCGATCTGCGCTTCTTGGAGGCGCGTGCCGCCGGCGATGTCTGGGCGCTGTGGCAACTGTGGCGGGCGCTGGATCTGGAGGGCCTGTCGCTGGCTTGGCGCCGCTCGAAGACCGAGCTGGACGTGCTGGCCTGCCTGCGGGCGATGGTCTTCAATCGGCTGTGCGATCCGTCCTCCAAGCTCGGTGTGCTGCGCTGGCTGCAGACGGTGGCGCTGCCGCGCGGCTTCGGCTTCGATGGCGGTCTGCCGGAGCATCAGCACCTGCTGCGCGCGATGGACGTCATCGACGATCACGCCGATGCGATCAACGAACGACTTGCGCTGCTGATGCGCCCGCTGATCGACCAGGAGCTGTCGGTCGTGTTCTACGACCTCACCACCATCAAGGTGCACGGCGAAGCGGTGGTCGACGGCGACGTGCGCGACCTCGGCAAGTCCAAGGACGGCGGGGTGGCGCGCCAGTTTGTGCTGTCGCTGGTGCAGACCGCCGAGGGGCTGCCCATCGCGCATGAGGTCCACCCGGGCAATACGGCCGAAGCGAAGACGCTGCTGCCGATGATCCGTGCGCTGTTGGAGCGCTGGCCGCTCAAGCGCGTGGTCTTGGTGGCCGATCGCGGCCTGCTGAGCTTGAACAACCTGCGGGAGATTGCGCAGCTGCAGGCCGAGCTGGACGCGACGGGTCGCGGCGTGCGCTTGGAGTACGTGCTGGCGGTACCGGCTGCACGGTACGGCGAGTTCCGCAACGAGCTCAAGGCATTGGATGCCGGGCACGATTCGGCGGTTACGTGGATCGACGAACTGCGCTGGGCCACGGGGGACGAGAAGGACCCGGCAGACCCGCCAATGCAACACCGACTGGTGGTCGCCCACGACCCCGTGGTGGCGCAGCGGCGCAGCCAAGCCAGGCGCGAGCAGATGCGCGAGTTGATCGCGCTGGGCGAGCAGTGGGGCGGACGGCTGGACGCGCAGGATGCCGGCCAGCGGCGACGCGGTCGGCCGCTGTCGGACTCGGGCGCCAAGGCGCGGCTGTACCACGCCGTCAAGGATGCCAACCTGGCACATCTGATCCAGGTGGACCTGCACAGCGAGCTGTTCCAGTTCACCGTCGACGAACAGCGGCTGCAGTACCTCCAAGGGCTGGACGGCAAGCTGCTGCTGGTGACGAACACCGACACACCGGCCGCTGAAGTCGTGCAGCGCTACAAGAGCCTGGCGGACATCGAGCGCGGCTTCCGCGCGCTCAAGAGCGAGATCGAGATCGGGCCGGTGTATCACCGGCTGCCACGACGGATCCGCGCCCACGCGTTGGTGTGCTTCTTGGCGCTGATCCTCCATCGTGTGCTGCGCATGCGGCTGAAGGCCAGCAACCGCCAGGAGTCCCCGGCGCGGTTGCTGGAGCAGTTGAGGCGAATTCAGCACCAGACGGCGCAGGCTCCCGATGGGCAGTTGCTGCGCGGTCTGACTGAACTCGGTGCCGCCCAGCGGGAGTTGTTCGCCGCGGTCGGGCTCCCGGTTCCGACGCCTGACGGCCTCATGCCGTCAGACGCGGGGGACCCCCCGACGGTTGATTTGTAGTCTGCGGACTGAAGTCGCCTTCAAATCAAATCAACAACTTACGCGCAGTAAGTGTCGAACTTGGG
>NZ_JBMLSK010000265.1:0-4736 GCF_049240545.1 Roseateles sp.
GCCAGGCACATCGAGCAACCGGGCTCGCGCCACTCAAAGCCTGCGGCCTTGAAGACTTGATCCAAGCCCTCGGCCTCGGCCTGCGCCTTGACCAGACCCGAACCGGGCACCACCAGGGCCAGGCGCACATTGCTCGCCAAGCGCCCGCCGATGCGGCGCACGACTGCTGCTGCCTCGCGCATGTCTTCAATGCGGCTGTTGGTGCAAGAGCCGATGAAGACTTTGTCGATGCGAATATCGGCCACCGCTTTGTTGGGCTCCAGCGCCATGTATTGCAAGGCGCGCTCGATGGCACCGCGTTTGACCGCGTCTTTTTCCTTGTCGGGATCAGGCACGCGCTGATCAATGCCCAAGACCATCTCGGGCGAGGTGCCCCAGGTGACTTGCGGGCGAATCTGGCTGGCATCCAAGTCCACCACGGTGTCGAATATGGCGCCGGCGTCCGAGTGCAGGCCGCGCCAGTATTGAACCGCCAGGTCCCATTCCACGCCGCTGGGCGAGAAGGGCCGGCCCTTGCAGTAATTGATGGTGGTGTCGTCCACGGCGATCAGACCAGCGCGAGCACCGGCTTCGATCGCCATATTGCAGACCGTCATGCGGCCTTCCATCGACAGCGCACGGATGGCCGAACCGCCGAACTCAATCGTGTAGCCGGTGCCGCCGGCGGTGCCGATCTTGCCAATGATGGCCAGCACGATGTCTTTGGCGCCGCAACCGGCTGGCAATGTCCCTTCCACCCGCACCAACATATTCTTGGCCTTCTTGGCCAAGAGCGTTTGCGTGGCCAGCACATGCTCCACCTCGGAAGTGCCGATGCCATGCGCCAAGGCGCCAAAAGCACCGTGTGTGGAGGTGTGGCTGTCGCCGCAAACCACGGTCATGCCGGGCAGGGTGGCCCCCTGCTCGGGGCCGATCACATGGACGATGCCCTGGCGCTTGTCGTTCATCTTGAACTGGGTCACGCCATGGCGATCGCAGTTCTGATCGAGGGTGTCGACTTGCAGCTTGGAGATGGGGTCGCTGATGCCGCCGCTACGGTCGGTGGTGGGCACATTGTGGTCGCTAACCGCCAGATTGGCGGACAAGCGCCAGACCTTGCGCGAAGCCAACTCCAGGCCTTCAAAGGCTTGCGGGCTGGTCACCTCATGCAGCAGATGGCGGTCGATGTAGAGCGTGGCCGTGCCATCCTCTTCGGTGTGGACCACATGCTCGTCCCAAAGCTTGTCGTACAAGGTGCGTGCGTTCATCGCGGGCTTCCTTTGGATTTAGGGGAATTCGTTGTTCAAGTCTTCGATTGGGGGCACAGCGCTTCAACAAAGCGCTGCACCACCGCGGGCAAGCGCTCTTGGCGCATCACACCCAGGCAGTATTCGCGTTCGGCCCAGGGCTCTTCCAGGCGCAGCAGCTTGACCTCAAACACGCGCGAGAAGCGCTCCGCCGGGCCTTCCGGCAAGACCGCCACGCCCAGGCCGGCCTCGACCAATTGCGCGATGGCATCAAAGCCGCGCACCTGCAGCCGGGCATTCAAGGTTTGTCCGCGCGCCAGGGCCTGCTCGCGCATCAGTTCCTGGGCCGAAGCGCCGGCATGCAAGCCGACCAGGTCATAGGCCAGCAAGTCGCTGAAGCTCACCGCATCTTTGCCCGCCAAGTCATGATGCTTGGGCACCAACACCGCCAAACGGCCGCTGCGGTAGCGCCAGGTCTGCAGGCGGTTGTCCAACATTGGCGGGGTGAAGATGCCCACATCCGCCCTGCCCTCGGCCACGGCCGCTTGCACTTCGGCACTGGTTTGATCTTCCAAGCTGATGCGGATTTGAGGGTGCGCCTGGCTGAAGGCGGCCAAATCCGGCGGCAAGCACTCGGCAATCGAGCCGCTGTTGGCAGCGATGCGCAAATGGCCCTTGATGCCGCGCGCGAACTCCACCACCTCGCTCTCCAGCGCGTGCAGCGAGGCGTGCAAAGAGCGGATGTGGCGAACCAAGGCGCGGCAGGCTTCGGTGGGCTCCACACCGCGGGAGCGGCGCTCGAACAGTTGCACGCCCAAGCGCGCCTCCAGGTCCGATACCCGCTTGCTCGCCGCCGCCAGGGCCAGATGCTCCTGCTGCGCGCCCCGCGTGATCGAGCGGGTCTGCTCGATGGCGAGGATGAGGTTCAAGGTGGTGAGGTCAAGCCGCATACCCCGACTTTAACCCTTCGCGCATTCAATTCAATCGCTTGAAATTGAAATCAACGCTTCGCGTAACGCGAATTCAGGACACAGACAGTGAAACGAACTCAGCGCCTCGGAATGGCGTAGGTCCCCACGGCATGGGCCACTGGCTCGGGCTCGCCATCGGAGTACAAATCCACCTCGCCCACCGCCAGTGACTTGCCCACTTTTTTCATGCGGCAAACACCGATGATGTCCTTGCCGGCTGAGGGTTTGCGCAAGAAGTTGATGTTCAGATTGGTGGTCACCGCCAGCGGCACGATGCCGATCTGGCTGAGCAAGGCTACATAGAGCGCCACATCAGCTACGGTCATCATCACCGGACCAGAGACGGTGCCGCCAGGTCGCAACTCCGCCGGACCCACTGGGTGCCGAATCGTGGCGGTGCCGGCGGACGCAGCCACAATTTGGCAACGGGTTTGCGGGAACTGTTCCAACAAAAATGCCGCCAAGCGGGCTTGGTCGACGCCAGTCTCTGGCGGCGGATGCTGGGCAGCGCTCATGCCGACTGCTGAGTACCGAGCGCCGCAATCACTTCCGCAGGCGCCTGCACCAATTCGATCAATACCCCTTCTCCGCCGATCGGAAACTCCGCGCTGGACTTGGGGTGAATGAAGCAGATGTCATAGCCGGCCGCGCCCTTGCGGATGCCGCCCGGCGCGAAGCGCACGCCGTTCGCTGTCATCCACTCGACGGCCTTGGGCAGATCATCCACCCACAGGCCCACATGGTTGAGCGGCGTGGTGTGCACGGCCGGCTTCTTCTCGGGATCGAGCGGCTGCATCAGATCGACCTCGACCTTGTGCGGGCCCTGGCCGATGGCGCAAATGTCTTCGTCAACGTTCTCGCGCTCGGAAACGAAGTTGCCGGTGACCTGCAGGCCCAGCACATCGACCCAGAGCTTGCGCAAGGCCTGCTTGTCGGGGCCACCGATGGCGATCTGCTGGATGCCGAGGATTTTGTAGGGCTTGTTGCTGCTCATGGATGCCGCCTCACTCAAAACGCAGGATCAGCTGATCCACCGACAGGCTCTCTCCCACCTTGGCCAGCACCTCGGCCACCTTGACGTCGCGCTCGGCGATCAAGATGTTCTCCATCTTCATCGCTTCGATCACCGCCAGCCGTTCGCCGGCCTGCACCGTCTGGCCCGGCTGCGCGGCGATTTGCACCAGCAGGCCCGGCATGGGCGAGAGCAGGAACTTGCTGGTGTCCGGCGGGGCCTTGAAGGGCATCAAGGTCTGCAGCTCGGCGGCGCGCGGCGAGAGCACATTGACCAGGATGGCATAGCCGTTGTGCTGCAGGCGATAGGCCAGCGGCTGCTTGGCCGTGCCGCGCTCGGCCTGGGCCACAAAGGGCTGGCCGTTGACGGTTCCGGTCAAGCGGATGTCGTTCAGGCGCGAGTTGCAGACGATGCGGTAGCTCTTGGCCGCAGCGCCTTCACCGACGCGCACCAGGGCCTCGCCCAAATGGCCGACGAACTCGGAGATGTGCAGGGCGTGGCGCGCTTGCTGACCGGCCGTGCCCTCGGACACCAGGGCCACATAGTCATGCTCGATGCGCACCTCATGGCCTGGCAGCTGGCCGCTGATGCCGGCCTCACGTTCGCGCGCTTTGCGGCGGATGAAGCCGGCCAAGGCCACGAGGAACAGCGGATCGCTGTGCGGCACATCCTCGGCGCGGAAGCCACCACCGTAGTGCTGGGCGATGAAGCCGGTGTTGAAGTTGCCGGACTTGAAGTCCTCATGCGCCAACAAGGCCGACTGGAAGGGGATGTTGCTGGAGATGCCACGGATGACAAAGCCATTCAAGGCTTCTCGCATCTTGGCAATGGCATCAGTCCGGTCGCGGCCGTGGACGATGAGCTTGGCGATCATCGAGTCGTAGAACATCGGGATCTCGCCGCCTTCGTAGACGCCGGTGTCGACCCGGACTCCGCCAAAATTCTCAGCGGCATAACTCTCGCCCTGCAGGGTCAGCGTGCCCTGCTCCAAGTTCGCCTGCGGGGGCTGGTATTTGACCAGGCGGCCGGTCGAGGGCAGAAAGTTGCGGAAGGGGTCTTCGGCATTGATGCGGCACTCAATCGCCCAGCCTTCGCGCTTGATGTCCTCTTGCTTGAGGCTCAGCGGCTCGCCGGCGGCCACGCGGATCATCTGCTCGACCAGGTCCAGGCCGGTGATGCACTCGGTCACCGGGTGCTCCACCTGCAAGCGGGTGTTCATCTCCAGGAAGTAAAAGCTCTGGTCCTTGCCGACCACAAACTCCACCGTGCCCGCGCTCTGGTAGTTCACAGCCTTGGCCAGGGCCACGGCCTGCTCGCCCATGGCTTTGCGGGTGGCTTCGCTGATGAAAGGCGACGGCGCTTCTTCGATCACCTTCTGGTGGCGGCGCTGGATCGAGCATTCGCGCTCCCAAAGGTAGACCGTGTTGCCCTGGCTGTCACCCAGCACCTGGATCTCGATGTGGCGCGGCTCTTCGACGAACTTCTCCATGAAGACGCGGTCGTCGCCAAAGCTGTTGCGCGCCTCAT
>NZ_JBMLSK010000266.1:0-1627 GCF_049240545.1 Roseateles sp.
CCGCAAGCAGGTCATCCAGAGGAAGACGCAGCTGCTTGCGCAGGTAGACCACCAGTTCCTCCTGACCGGCGTTCAGCGTGGTCTGCAGCTGGTGCGGAGTGTGGCTGCGGTCTTCGACCGAGTCCCGATGTTTCCAGCGCTGCACGGTCGTGCGGCTGATACCGTACTGCTCAGCCAACTCGTACTCGCTGGCCGAGGACTTCTGGATCTGCGCCCGCACCGCAGGCGTGGTCGTGGCGTTCTTGTGCAGTGCGATCATCATGCGACCTGGCTCCCGGGAGTGAATGCTGCCATGACTGCCTTCAGGACCTCTCGCCCGAAGAGCAGAGCACGCCGATTATGCAGAAGCTAATCATCCGGGACCTAACAGCTATTCACGAACGAACGGTGGCCCATACCCTTCAGGCGAAGGTGGGCCGAAACGAACCGTGCCCCTGCGGCACAGGCAAGAAGTTCAAGAAATGCTGCGGAGCGCCTGCCGACTTGCATTGAGGGTGAAGATGACACAGTAGATTTCAGATCAATAGCAAAGTGGACTTGGTTGGGATGGCAAAGTAGAATTTAGGGCTATCTCAAAGTAAATCCATGCCGCCGACACCACGTCAGCCGAAAGGCAACCCGATCCTCACAGCTGCGCTGAAGACCCTCAAGCGTCTCCAGGAAAAGCACCACGGCGTTGTCGAGGCCTCTGACTTCAAGAATGACGAGCAGCGTGCCGTGCTGGTCGATACGGGCTTCTTAAGGCCTGTGATGAAGGGCTGGTACATCTGCAGCAGCCCGAGCGACGGCGAAGGAGACTCGACCGCGTGGTACGCGTCCTACTGGGCCTTCGTATCGGGGTACCTGGGAAAGCGCTTTGGCAAGCGCTACTGCCTGAACCCCGAAGCATCGCTGTTGCTGCACACGGGCAACACCACCATCCCCAGGCAGGTCACTTGCGTCACGATCGATAGCGGCACATCGAAGGTGGATCTGCCCTTCGACAACTCACTGCTCGTGTATCCCGACAAGAAACGGGTTCCCAAGGCACGCATGGAGGTGCGGGGGCTGCAAGTCTGGCCCGTTGCCGAGGCCCTGTGCCTGGCCGGTCCGTCGTTTTTCATCAACCATCCGCGCGAAGCCGAGATCGCACTGGCCACCATCCGCAGTGCATCCGAGCTGCTGCCGACGCTGCTGGCGGGCGACAAGATGGTCACGGCCGCTGGACGGCTGGCGGCCGCCTTCGAGTTCGTCAAGCGCCCCGACGACGCTGAGCTCATCCGGAGGGCATTTGCCAAAGCCCGGATCACGCTCAAATCCGTGAACCCCTTCGAACTGGCCGAGCCCACCATTTCGCCGAGCAAGGAGCGCTCGCCGTACGTGCTGCGCCTGCGCTCTATGTGGGCTGGGTGGCGCCAGGACGTCATCGATGCCTTCCCGCCTGCGCCCGGCCTCGACAAGCAGCGGGCGGGCTATCTCGCCCGGGTCGATGAGCGCTACGTCTCTGACGCTTACAACTCCCTGTCCATCGAAGGCTACCGCGTCACCGACGAACTCATCGAGCGGGTGGCTCGCGGCGACTGGAACCCGGACGGCGAACCCGAGCACGACAAGACCCGGAACGCGCTGGCCGCTCGGGGCTACTACC
>NZ_JBMLSK010000267.1:0-1716 GCF_049240545.1 Roseateles sp.
CGATGTGTTCCTCGGTGTCTTCGAGGATGTGCTGGAAGAGGTCGCGCGAGACGTAATCGCGTGCCTGCTCGCAGTGGGCAATGGCGTCCTTCACGGTCGCTTGCGAGCCTTGTTCGACCTTCAGGTCGCAGGCCAGCGCCTCGGGCAGCGTCTCGCCGATCATCAGCTTGCCCAGATCCTGCAGGTTGGGCAGGGCGTCCAGCGTGAACAGGCGCTCCATCAGCGCGTCGGCGTGCTTCATCTCGCCGATCGACTCTTCGTATTCCTTTTTCGCGATGCGCTCGAAGCCCCAGTGCTTGAACATGCGGAAGTGCACGAAGTACTGGTTGATGGCCGTGAGTTCGTTCTTGAGCTGGGCCTGAAGGCACTGGACAACTTGGGGATCGCCTTGCATACGGGTTCCTTGTGGGGTTGACTGAAATGTTGGCCGCCGCCGTCAGGCGCCGAGGCGAAACGGTGTCCGTGGACGGCTCGCCGGCGACTCACGCAGAGGCCGTGGCCTCGCCCCTGAAACAGATTGTGCAATGGCCTCAATGTGATCCGGCGTGGTGCCGCAGCAGCCGCCCACCAGGTTGACCAGCCCATCGCGCGCAAACTCGCCCAACAGCCGCGACGTGACCTCTGGCGTCTCGTCGAAGCCGGTCTCGCTCATCGGGTTGGGCAAGCCGGCGTTGGGATAACAGCTGATGAACGTGTCGTCGGCCACACGCGCCAGCTCGGCCAGGTAAGGCCGCATCAGCGCCGCGCCCGTGGCGCAGTGCAGGCCCACGGCCAGCGGCCGCGCGTGGCGCACGCTGTGCCAGAAGGCCGAGACGGTCTGGCCGCTGAGCACACGGCCCGACGCGTCAGTAACGGTGCCGCTCAGGATGACGGGCAGGCGTTCACCGCTGGCATCGAATGCCTCTTCGATGGCGAAGGCCGCGGCCTTGGCGTTCAGCGTGTCGAAGATGGTTTCCACCAGCAGGATGTCCGCACCCCCTTCAACCAGCCCTTCCACCTGCTCGCGGTAAGCGGCGCGCAGCTCGTCGAAGCTGACGTTGCGTGCGCCCGGGTCGTTGACGTCGGGGCTGATGCTGGCCGTGCGTGGCGTGGGGCCGATGGCACCTGCCACGAAGCGCGGGTGGCCGGGCGTGCTGTAGCGGTCGCAGGCCTGGCGCGCCAGGGCGGCGGCCTGCACGTTCATCTCGCGCGCCAGGTGCGCCAGGCCGTAGTCGGCCTGGGCGATGGCGGTGGCGCCGAAGGTGTTGGTCTCGACGATGTCCGAGCCCGCCGCCAGGTAGGCCTCGTGGATCTCGCGCACCACCTGCGGCTGCGTCAGGTTGAGCAGCTCGTTGTTGCCCTTCAGCGTCACCGGGTGGTCGGCCAACCGGCTGCCGCGGAACGCGGCTTCGTCCAGCTTGCGTTGTTGCAGCAGCGTGCCCATGGCGCCGTCGAGCAGCACGATGCGTTGGCGCAGCAGCGCCGGCAAGGCTTGTGCACGGGTGTAGGTCGGGTGCGCGGGCCGCACGCGGGCTTCTGAGGGGAAAGTGTCAAGGGTCATGTCGGGGGATCGGTCGATGTGGTCGATGCAGTCGATACGGTCGATACACTCAACGGCGCAGGCAGCCGCGCCAGGATGCCTTCGCGAAGGCGCTCGGGCCGCGCCTCTCGCGCCATGAAGCCGTCGCTGCTGGCCTGGTGCAGCGCGGCGCAGGCCAGCACCTGCTCGGCGCTGGT
>NZ_JBMLSK010000268.1:0-2118 GCF_049240545.1 Roseateles sp.
GCGACTGGACACTCTCGTATCCGTAGCGAGAACCAGCTCTGTCGGGAACAGGTGCGCCGCGCGGCGTTTGGCCCGGAGGCGTAGCGTCCGATCGGGCGGACGGATCCGGCGATGATCCCGGAGCGTCGCCTGCGGCGGGAGGGCGAGACGGCGGCTCACTGCCCTGGATGGCGACGGGCGACTCGGGCCCGTTTGGCTTTGGCGCAGGAGCTGATCCGTCCGCTGGCATGACACCCCCCTCGGGCTGCAGCCGCGGACCAGGTCCACCGCCCAGCAGCCTCAGCAGCCCGTGCACGGTCGCACCCAGGGCCCCGCCCAGCGCCATGTTCATCCCCGTCTGCTCGGGCGTGTCGCCGCGCAACACGGACTGCAACCCCGCCTCGGTCATGTTGGCCAGCGCCGCGCCCGTCAGGCCTGCGCCCTGCGGCACCACCATGCTGATCAACCCCGCCTCGAGCGCATTGCGCACCTGCTGCAGGAGCGGCACCGGCTGCCCGCCCACCAGCGGCTGCGCCGCGTCCACGACGCTCTGGGTCAGCGCCGATGCCAGCCCGTTCAGAAGCATCTCGTACAGCGGCCGTTCGTCGGGCGGTTGTGGCGCACCACCCGCGGCCGCCACCAGCCCGCGCGACATCAAGCCCACGATCTCCGGCCGGCCCAGCAGATCTCTCAGCGCCTCGCCCCGGCGCACTGCTTCCTCGTGCGCAGCCTTGCGCTGCTCCGGGCTCGCGGTCGCTGGCAGCGACTGCTCCTGAGCAAGCGCATCGGCAGCGGCCTTCGATGCATCCACCACGCGGAGCACCGAGGCCTCCAACTCCGTCGGTGCAGCCGCCGGACGCTCGCCTTTCTGCGAAGGTGCCGCAACTTGCTCGGATCGGCCCACGTCGCCGGCAGCCATCTGCCCGACGCCTCGCAGCATCCCGCGTAGCGCTTCCACGCGCTCGGCAACCATCGTCTGCATCGCCCTCGGCAGGCCCTTGCCGGCCACGAAGCTCTGGAACTGCCGCAGTTGAGTGTCGATGTCGCGGATCTTGCCCTGCAGTTGCGGGTCGTTCCGGTCGAGCCCGCGGATCGCTGCCTCCAGAGAGGCAACCCTTCGGGTGAGCAGTTCCTTCTGGCCCTCTCTCAGAATCGACGTCAGCGACACGCCCGGCGGCAGATCTGGCCTGGGGCCGATGGAAGCGCCTGAGTACCAGTACGACAGGCCGTTCCAGTTGGTGGCCAGGTCCACGTCGGACCGGATCGGGTTCGAGATGTACGACTGCATCTCTTGCCGCGCCTTAGTCGCGTTTGCCTGTTGTGCCCTCGATCGCTCCGCTTGGGTCGACGTCGCCTTGGGCGGATCTTCTGCACTTTCGATCGGCTTCAGCGTCGGCGGGGGCGCAGGTTTAGTTTGCGTCTCGGGAGGAGTCACGGGTGGCGTCGTGCGCGAGGTTGGCGCGGGCCGAGCCTGAGTCGGCTCATTGGACGAGCCAGCAGTAACCGTACGCACCGCCTCTTCCACGCGCTGGCGCAGTTCCGACAACGTAGCCGGAACCGGGCCGGTTGTAACCGCTGCCACGAACGCCTTCTGTTGCTGCTCGGTGAACTGCTGGAGTTTCGAAGACACGCCCTGGCCCCAGGCACCCAGCTTGGCCAGGGTATCGGTCATCTTCTTCCACAACTCCGGAGCGTACTGCACACCCGCATTGACCGCCGCTCCCAAGATCGCCACCGCAGTGACAAAGAGGTTACCGACCGCTTCGAGAGGATTAACTTCGGATGGTACTTGCGCTAGCAGGGTCCCATTGGATCCGCCGGTTGGCAGCTGCGCCAGCATTGCCGGCGTTGTCGGTAGCTGCTTAGAATCAATTGGAGTAAGGGACATGGTCAAATCCTCTTCAACGTGGTTCTCTGGAATTCGGGGACCCCAAGCCGAGCAGCCGCAGCCCCCCCCGGGGGACTACGGACAGCCGGCCTCCCGGAGCACGGCACACCAGGCCCGATCGAACTGCCCCTTCGGCCCGACGGTACGACGGGGTGCCGTGTTCGGCGCGCAGCCTGTGCTCGCATCGGCATGCTCGGGCGCGAGCCGCGCCTTGCACCGACTGCGCAGCCGTTTGCATGCAAAGTGGCGAA
>NZ_JBMLSK010000269.1:0-23008 GCF_049240545.1 Roseateles sp.
TCCATCATGTTCACGGTCTTGCCCACGCCGGCGCCACCGAACAGACCCACCTTGCCGCCCTTGGCGAACGGGCAGATCAAGTCGATCACCTTGATGCCGGTTTCCAGCAGCTCTTGCGATGGGCTCAGCTCGTCGTAAGCAGGAGCCGCGCGGTGGATCGACGCGATTTGCGTCTGAGCCACAGGGCCACGCTCATCGATGGGCGCGCCGAGCACGTCCATGATGCGGCCCAGGGTCGCCTTGCCCACGGGAACTTGGATGTTCTCGCCGGTGTTGAACACTTGGGTGCCGCGGCGCAGGCCGTCCGACGAACCCAGCGCAATGGTACGCACCACGCCGTCGCCCAGCTGCTGCTGAACTTCCAGTGTCAGGGTGCTACCTTCCATCTTCAGCGCGTCATAGACCTTCGGCATTTGGTCACGCGGGAATTCCACGTCCACCACGGCGCCGATGCACTGAACGATCTTGCCAACTGCGTTGGTTTGAATGCTAGACATTTCGATTCCTTCAATCTGTATTCGTTGCGTCTGGTTTGGCTGGCGGTCGATTAACCGACCGCGGCCGCGCCACTGACAATCTCGCTCAATTCCTTGGTAATGGCGGCCTGACGGGTCTTGTTGTAGACCAGCTTCAGCTCACCAATCAAGGTGCCGGCGTTGTCGGTTGCGGCCTTCATCGCCACCATGCGCGCCGATTGCTCGGACGCCATGTTTTCAGCCACCGACTGGTAGACCAGTGCTTCGGTGTAACGCACCAGCAGCTCATCGATCACCGTGGCCGCATCGGGTTCGTACAGATAGTCCCAAGCGTGAGCTTGAGCGCCATCGGCCCCTGCGGTCTTCATGCCTGCGGTCGACAGCGGCAACAACTGCATCACCACCGGCTCTTGCCGCATCGTGTTGATGAACTTGGTGTAGCAGAGGTAGACCGCCGACAGCTTGCCTTCGGCATACGCGTCGAGCAAAACCTTCACCGGGCCGATCATCTTTTCGATGTGCGGCTGATCACCCATTTGCGTGACCTGCGAGACCACCTTGGCGCCAATGCGGTTCATGAAGCCCAGGCCCTTGTTGCCGATGGCAACGACCTCGGCCTTTTGGCCGGCGGCTTCGAGTTCCTTCAGCTTGGCCGTCGTCGCACGCAAGAGATTGGTGTTCAGACCGCCGCAAAGACCCTTGTCGGTCGTGACGACCACGAAACCCGTCGCCTTGGCGCCTTCGTTCGTCGTCAGAAACGCATGCCGATACTCGGGGTTGGCCTTGGCGAGATTGGCGGCGATGTTGCCGATCTTCTCGCAGTAAGGACGAGCCGCGCGCATCCGCTCCTGCGCCTTGCGCATCTTGGAAGCGGCGACCATTTCCATGGCCTTGGTGATCTTCTTGGTGTTCTCAACCGACTTGATCTTGCCGCGAATTTCCTTGCTTGATGCCATGATTTCTCCTGTTCAGATGGGGCGGTTCAGTGGCTGATCCGCCCCGTCATGGGCATTAAGCGAAGGACTTCTTGAAGGAAGTGATCGCAGCGTTCAACTCGGCTTCGGCATCCTTGTCCATCGCCTTGTCGGCTTCCAGCTTGGCCAGCAGAGCGGCGTGGCTGGACTTCAGGAATTGATGCAGACCGTGTTCGAAAGCCAGAACCTTCTTCACGTCCAGGCTGTCCATGAAGCCCTTGTTCACCGCGTACAGCGTCGCGCCCATCAGGCTGATCGACAGTGGCGAGTACTGAGCTTGCTTGAGCAACTCGGTCACGCGAGCACCGCGGTCCAACTGCTTGCGGGTGGACTCGTCCAGGTCGGAAGCGAACTGCGCGAAGGCAGCCAGTTCACGGTACTGGGCCAAGTCGGTACGGATACCACCGGACAGGGACTTGATCAGCTTGGTCTGAGCAGCACCACCCACGCGCGACACCGAGATACCGGCGTTAATCGCAGGACGGATACCAGCGTTGAACAGCGAGGTTTCCAAGAAGATCTGACCGTCGGTAATCGAAATCACGTTGGTCGGAACGAAGGCGGACACGTCACCCGCTTGGGTTTCAATGATTGGCAGCGCGGTCAAAGAACCGGTCTTGCCCTTCACTTCGCCCTTGGTGAAGGCTTCGACGTAGTCGGCGTTCACGCGAGCTGCACGTTCCAGCAGACGGCTGTGGAGATAGAACACGTCGCCAGGGTAGGCTTCACGGCCTGGAGGACGACGCAGCAGCAGCGACACCTGACGGTAGGCCACAGCTTGCTTGGACAGATCGTCATAAACGATCAGCGCGTCTTGACCGCGGTCGCGGAAGTACTCGCCCATCGTGCAGCCCGAGTAGGCCGAGACGTACTGCATCGCAGCAGATTCAGAAGCGGAGGCCGCCACGACGATGGTGTATTCCATCGCGCCGTTGGCTTCCAGAGCGCGCACCACGTTCTTGATCGACGAAGCCTTCTGGCCGATCGCAACGTAGATACAGGTCATGTTCTGACCCTTCTGGCTGATGATGGCGTCGATGGCGACAGCCGTCTTGCCAGTCTGGCGGTCACCAATGATCAGCTCGCGCTGACCACGGCCGACCGGCACCATGGAGTCAATCGACTTCAGGCCGGTTTGCATCGGCTGGTCCACCGACTTACGGGCGATCACGCCGGGAGCGACCTTTTCGATCACGTCCGTCATCTTGGCGTTGATCGGGCCCTTGCCGTCGATCGGCTGACCCAGAGCGTTGACCACGCGGCCAACCAGCTCAGGGCCGACCGGCACTTCCAGAATACGGCCCGTGCACTTGACGGTGTCGCCTTCGGAGATGTGCTCGTAGGCACCCAGAATCACGGAACCGACCGAGTCGCGCTCCAAGTTCAGGGCCAGACCGAAGGTCTGTGTGCCATCGGCGGCAGCTGGGAATTCCAGCATTTCGCCTTGCATCACATCGGACAGGCCGTGGATGCGAACGATACCGTCAGACACAGACACCACGGTGCCTTGGTTGCGGACGTCCGTCGAAGTGCCAAGGCCTTCAATGCGGCTCTTGATCAGTTCGGAAATTTCAGCAGGATTCAAATTCATTGCTATGGCTCCCATCTGGCCCGCCGTCTTTTTGCAAAGCGATTGACACAGGGATGAACGGATAGGGTGGCGTCGCGCTCGGGCCTGAAAAATCAGGCCGTGAGCGCCACTTTCATGCGTTCCAGACGGTACTTGACCGAGGTGTCCAACACCTCATCGCCAACCACCGCCCGAATGCCGCCAATCAGCGAAGGTTCCAGCACGACTTGCGCTTCGAGCTTGCGAGCAAAACGCTTCTCCAGCGCCGCCTTGACGTCAGCCAACTGGGCCGCGTCGATGGGGAAGGCGCTGTAAATCAAAGCGTCGGCAACGCCGGCTGCAGCATTGGCCAAGGCATGGAATTGCTCCACCACCGCAGGCAAGGCGCTCAGGCGCCCGTTGGCGATGACGGTGCGCAGAAAATTCTGCACGCCTTCGGCCAACTCGACCTTGGCAGTCTGTGTCGTGACGACATAGATCTGCTCAGGCGTTGCTTTGGGGTGATCGGCAAACTGGCGCAGCTCGGGCGCCGCGGCCACTTGGGCCAGGGCGTCGAGTTGCTGGCCCCAAGCCTTGACGTCGTGCTGACGCGCTACTTGAAAGAGCGCTTCAGCGTACGGACGGGCAATGGTTGCGAGCTCGGCCATGCTTACAGCTCCGTCTTCAGGCGGTTCAGCAATTCGGCGTGCACGCTGGCGTTAACCTCGCGCTGCAGAATTTGCTCGGCACCCTTGACGGCCAAGGCGGCGACTTGCTCGCGCAAGGCTTCGCGGGCACGCATGGACTGCTGTTCGGCTTCAGCTTGCGCGTCAGCAACGATCTTGGCAGCCTTTTCTTCGGCTTGACCAGCAGCAGCGGCCACGATGGCTGCGGCGCGCTTTTCAGCGTCGGCCAGCAGCTTGGTGGTTTCGCCACGGGTCAGCGCCAATTGCTCGTCAACCTTCTTGTTGGCGTTGGCCAACTCGGCCTTGGCCTTGTCGGCCGCAGCCAGACCGTCGGCGATCTTGGCGGCGCGCTCGTCCAGGGCCTTCATCATTGGAGGCCAGATGAAGCGCATGGTGAACCAGACAAGGACCGCAAAAACGATCGCTTGCAGGAACAGTGTTGCGTTGATATTCACAGAGCTATCCTTTCAACTGTGAAAGGTTGGCGCATCAATTAGATGGCGAAAGGCTTGGCGAATGCGAACAGCAGAGCAATAGCAACGCCGATCAGGAACGCAGCGTCGATCAGACCAGCCAAGATGAACATCTTGGTTTGCAGTTCGTTCATCAGCTCAGGCTGGCGAGCCGAAGATTCCAGGAACTTGCCGCCCATCAAAGCGATACCGATCGATGCGCCCAGAGCGCCCAGACCAACGATGAGACCGCAAGCCAGCGCGACGAGACCGAGGATGTTTTCCATGATTTGCTCCTGAAGGAAAGGTAAGAAAGAAAAAGAAAAAACGAACTAGAGAGAAAGAACCGAAGCTCGGGTACTCGATCAGTGTTGATCGTGCGCCTGGCCGGTGTAGATCAAGGTCAGCATCATGAAGATGAAGGCCTGCAAGGTGATGATCAGGATGTGGAACAGGGTCCACACCGTACCAGCCACCAAATGGCCCAGACCCAGCCAGAAGCCACCCGACAGCGGGTTCAACTCCCAGGCCCAGACGCCACCCATCAGCGCGATCAGCATGAAAACCAGCTCACCCGCAAACATATTGCCGAACAACCGCATGCCATGCGACACGGTCTTGGCCGCAAATTCAATCAGCTGCATCAGGAAGTTGACCGGATACAGGAACCACTTGTCACCGAAAGGCGCTGCCAGCAGCTCGTGCGTCCAGCCGCCCATGCCCTTGATCTTGATGCTGTAGAAGAAGCACATGATCAAGACGCTGGTCGACAGACCCAGGGTGGTCGACAAGTCAGCGGTCGGCACCACGCGCATATAGGCATCGTGCGGATCATGACCCATGGTGCCGTAAACCTTGGCCCACAAAGCCGGCAACAGATCGACCGGCAGCATGTCCATGAAGTTCATCAGGAAGATCCAGACGAACACGGTCAGCGCCAGAGGAGAAATGACCTTGCGGCTGGTGGCGTTGTGAATCACGCCCTTGGCCTGGTTCTCAACCATTTCAACCAAGATTTCGACCGCAGCCTGGAAGCGACCCGGCACGCCGGAGGTCGCCCGGCGCGCAGCGCGCCACAGGAAGAAGCAGCCAATCAGGCCAAGGATCACCGAGTAAATCAGTGAATCCAAATTGAACAAGCTGAAATCAACGATGGAGGTCTGCTTGACCATCTCACCCTTGAAATTCATCTGCATGTGTTGCAGGTGGTGCTGGATGTACTCGCCCGCGTTGGGTCCGTGTTCCTGTCCGTGTCCTTCGGCTGCCATCGTCAGTTTCCGTCCGCGTATTTACTAAACTTTTCGAGCCCGGCCCTGCCAAAGCAGCGCCAGCCAATTAACCTTCAAACACCCGACCAGAGCCGCCAACAAGGCCAGCCAACTCAAATCAGGCACTCCAACCGCTGCCACCGCCAAGATGGCAATGGCCGTCATGATCTTGATCAGCTCCCAGAACATAAAACCCAGTACCGCAGCACCAGGAATGCCTCTGAAGAGCCCGGTCATGCCCCACGCCATCAAGGCATTGGGCAAAACCACTGCAGCCGCCCCACACAGGGCCGACCACGCCGTCTTGCTTTGTCCGGTGAACAGCCACCCCAACAGGGCAATCACTACCCCCACCAAGGCTTGCACCGCAACGATTCGCCAGGGCGAAATGGGCGGATGCTTGAGCGACAAGGCCTGCGCTTCTTCTTGCGTCAGGGCCTTGAAAGGCTGCTCTTCAACCTCATCATTCCAATCCAGGTCTTTTTGAGCAACTTTGGAAGCTCCGCGCTGCTCGTACGAACTCATGTTGATCTGATGGATGTCGGCAAAACCCAAAGATTATATGTGGAAACCCGTAAGTCCCCGACAAGACCTCTTTCGAGCACTGGCATGTCAGCCAATCAATCGCTTCTTGAATGACCTTATGACTTTCGGCATGAGCCGTTAGGCACACGGTGACGCGGGCGACTAGACGCTCAAATCCGCAGTAGATTCGCGGGCAGCCCCGGCACCTCAACCCGCACATGCAAGACACAACCCGCCCAAGGCTGCGCCGCTAATTCTTCGGCGGGCCGCTTTTCGCGGGCGGTGGTGATGTAGAGGGTTCGCAGATCCGGGCCACCGAAACACGGCATGGTCGGGCAACGCACCGGCAGGCGCATTTCCTGCAAGACCTGCCCCTGCGGCGAGAGGCGCAGCAAACGCTGGCCTTCAAACATCGCCACCCAATAGCAGCCTTCGACGTCCACCGCAGCGCCGTCCGGCCGCCCGCCATAGCTTTCCAAGCTTTGATCGGGCGCACGGGCAGGGAAACTCGCAAACAACTGCCGCTCACCCAAGCCACCACTGGTCGCATCAAAGCTGAAACGATAGATCTCGTGCGCCTTGGTGTCGGACCAATAAAGCGTGCGCTGATCCGGACTCCAGGCCAAGCCATTGGAAGTCACAATGCCCTCGGCCATGGACTGAAACTGCCCTTGGGCATAACGATACAAGCCAGCGGCAGGCTGACGCGCGTCGTCAATGGTGCCCACCCAAAGCCGCCCCTGGGCGTCCGGCTTGCCATCATTGAAACGCTGCCGGCCTGAGTCGAAGGGTGCCGGAGCCAAGGGTCGATGAGAGCCGTCTTCTGGATTCAGGCACCACAAACCATTGCGCTGAGCGACCGCCAGGCCGCCGCCCTCGATCAGTGCGATACAGCCGGGCTCGCTGTCGAGTTGCCAATGACGAAGCTCACCGCTGGCCGGATGCAGGCGCAGCACCTGGCGCTCGGGGATGTCAACGTAATAGAGCGCCTGTTCGGCGGCGTGCCAAACCGGCGATTCGCCAAGACTGGCGGGCTGAAGACCGGCGGGTTCGATGGAGTACGGCGTTTCAGAAATGCTCATGGCTTGCAGCTCACTTGAATCAGTGCTGCCATGCTATGCCGGTAACCGCCTGAAACTCCGGCATCAAGCCAGATCGACTTTCAAATAGTGGGCCCCTGGAATCGGGTTGAAGTAGTAAGGCGGGATCGCTTCGAAGCCCAAGCTCTCATAAAGGCCGCGCGCAGCCTCCATGTCGTCAAGGGTGTCGAGCAACATGGCGAAGTAGCCCGCCTGGGTGGCTGCATCGATCAAGCCCTGCGCCATCACCCGCCCGAGTCCGAAACGACGAAATGCAGGGCGCACAAAAAGCCGCTTCATTTCGCAGGCATTGGCGTAGTCCACATCAGGCAAGGGCCTGAAACCACCGCAGCCGGCCACTTGCCCGTCGACCAGCGCCAACAAGAGGTTGCCGGCAGGCAAGGCGTACTGCCCAGGCAGAGTTTGCAACTCGGCTTCAAAGTCTTGGAAGCACAAGTCCACCGGCAAGCTGCGCGCATACTCGCGCAGGATGTGACGGGCTGCCTCCCACAGTTCGGCACTGTCAGGACTGATGAGTTGGATCTCAGGGCTGCTGTTCATTCAAGCAAGAAGATATCGGGTGCCAGTGTACTCAGCCCTCAAACTCCGGGTGGCGCCACATTGATCAGCAGGTAGACACCGGCCAAACAAGCGGCCAGCAAGGTCAATGCAAACAAACGGGTCGCCAGCGAATCCTGGCTGGCGGGAATGTGCGATGACAACTGCTTATCCCCGCTGAGCATCGGGCCGATCAAGTCCTTGCGCTGACGCAAACGGTAAAAGGCGATGGCAAGCACATGCAAGCCCACCAGAGCGAGCAGCCCCCACTGGCCATAACTCTTGTGATAAGCGGTCCAGGCCAGACTCAAGTCCCCAGACACCCAGGCAATCAAAGGTCCGGTGGTGGCGATCTCGTCATCGGCAATCAGACCCGAACCGACCTGAACCAGCAGCCAGACCAGCATCGCCAGCACCGAGAGCGCGCCCAAAGGGTTGTGACCGACATCGAAATGATCGCCCGGCAAGGCCCGCCCGCGCAGATAGCGAAGAAAAGCCGCAGGGGAATAGAAGAAGCTGCTGAAACGAGACCAACGGCCACCCACCAAACCCCACAAGACACGGAAGCCGACCAGCGCCAAGACCGCATAGCCCAGGCGCATATGCCAGACCATGGCATTGCCGCCGACTTTGGCGCTGATTACCGAACCCACCACACACAAGACCAAGGCCCAATGGAACACGCGGGTCGGCAAATCCCATACTCTCACCCGCTTTGCAAGTCCTTGCTCGCTCATGCCCACTCCTGTTGTTCGGATGTTGACGATAACCGATGACAAGTCAGCTGCAAATACCGCAACTCTTGCCTACACTCGGCGCAGCAAGCCGTTTTCAGACCGAGGACGCTGAAGCGCTCGTCGAAGGCTTTGCCCACTCTGCCCAACCTTGAGCAAGGATCTCGCATGAAATTGAAAACGATTCTGATCACCGCAGCCAGCGTCGCCGGCCTGTGCAGCGCCCTGCCCGCCAGCGCGCAGTTTCAAAAGCCTGAAGATGCGATCAAGTACCGCAAGGCGGCCTTCACCTTGATTGGCACCCACTTCAGCCGAATCGGCGCCATGGCCCAGGGCAGGACTCCTTTTGACGGCGCCGCAGCGGCCGCCAATGCCGAAATCGTGGCCGACCTCGCCAAACTGCCCTTCAGCGCCTTCGTCGACGGCACCAGCGGCACCGACAAAGGCACGCCCAAGGCGAATGTCTGGACGGAACGCGCCAAGTTTGATGAACACGCCAAAGCGATGCAGGTCGAAGCCGGCAAGCTCGCCGTTGCCGCCAAGGCCAACAATCTGGACACGCTCAAGCTCGCCTTTGGCAGCACCGCCAAGACCTGCAAATCCTGCCACGACAGCTTCCGCAACGACTGAGGCGCTCACTCGTCCTGCGGCAAAGGCCGACCTTGGGGTCGGCTTTTTTTGTGCTGCAAATGATCACAGCGTCAGACGTAAGCCGGGCCATACAAAGCAAAACCGGGCCGGTCGGCCAAGCGACGGCAGTAGGCTTCGATCGCCGGCAGTTGCGGCCGGCCATACGGCTCCAGCGGCGCTTGCAACCAGCGCTGCACCGACAGGCCCAACACCACATCGGCCAAGGTGAACTGCTCACCGCAGACGAAAGCGCCGGTACACGCCAAACGCTGCGCAAGGATTTCGACATGGCGGCTCCATCCAGCCACGCCGGACGCCAGCAGCGCCGGGTCCTGATGGGCCGGGCTCCGCCTCACCAGGCCCATGAAGGCATAGCGCCAAGCGTTATTGAACTCGCCCGCCTGCCAATCCATCCACTGCTCGACCTGGGCGCGCTCCCGAGCCAGGGCCGGCAAGAGATCTTCGCGCTGCTCCCGGGCAGCCAGGTAGCGACAGATGCTGTTGGACTCCCACAACACAAAGTCCCCGTCGATCAAGACCGGCACCATGGCATTGGGATTGAGGGCCAGAAACTCGGCACTGTCGGTGGCGGCGAAACCCGAACCCCAGTCTTCACGCTCGAACTCAAGCGCCAACTCGGTACAGGTCCACAGGACCTTGCGCACATTGATGGAAGAGGCCTTGCCAAGAATTTTCAACATCGCTGCATTCACCGTTCAACAAATTGCGCGCCTTTGACACGAACGCACCGCAAAGCGGCAGCCTGTAAAAGCAGCACTTCACGAGGGCTCATCGCTCGAGGTCTTGGAAGTCACCAAACCCAGGGACACAAGCCCCAACGGTGATTGCAAGCGGACCTCCAGCATGGCCGAGCCCGGCTCGGCTGCAAATTCAGACAGCAAGCCGGGCTGAGGCATGCGCAGCGAAAACTGCTGCAGCGTCACACCGCTGGGCGGCAAGGCATCCGCGGGATGCACCTCGCCCCACTCGATCAGCAAGGGCACTGCACCCTGCGCCAAACGCCGGCCATCCGCTCGCAGCGCAATCCGCCAGCGCAACTCGCCTGTCGGGGTCATGCGCGACGCTGCGAGCGCTTCACCGGCATCAATGCCCCGCTGACGCCACTCGCTCAACTGCTCATCTAAATCGCCATCCACCCGCGCCACCCAATGGATCAGACCCGGCCCCTGAAGGCGCAAACGCTCCTGCACGGCCGCGTCATCCAAATCGAACCAACGCTTTCGACCAGGAGGGGGCGCATCCGGATCGATCGCGATGATTTCCAGATAGCAGCGCGGGAAACCCGGCCCACTCAGATTGAGCAAGCGGTTATGCGTGCTCATCAAGCCATGTTTGCCTCCACCAACTGGCGTGACACCCAGCACAGCTTCGCACCAAGCCTCGCCTTCGGCCAGGCTCGTGGCACCGACCACCAGGTGATCGATCGCCAAGACGGGGTTCACAAGCGCACTTCCCCGTTGATCATGGGCGCGACATCGCCACCAATCCAAACATCGGCACCCTCGCGCTGAACATGGATGCGGCCGGCTCGGCCCAAGATCTTGCCCTGCGCGGCGACATAGCTGTCAGCGCACAAACCGGCCTCCAGCATCCACAAAGCCAAACCGGCATTGAGACTGCCCGTCACCGGGTCCTCGGGCACCCCCATGCCGGGCACGAAGGCGCGCACCTCGAATTGCTGCTTGGCGCCGCTTGGGTAGGCGCCAAGCACGCCCAACTCAATGCCGGCCATGGCCTGGAAGTCTGGCTTCAAGGCCAGCACCGCCTCGGCGCTCTTCAGGCGGGCCGCGATCCAGGGCGGGCCGTTGTCCACCCACACCACATCCAGCACTTCATCGGCCGGCAGGCCCAGGGAGCGCAAGACCTGCGCATGCAAGTCCGGCGCCACCGCTCCACCCCGACGCAAAGGCGGCGCGGCAAAAGCCAGCCGCTCCTTGCCGCTGCGCTCGACCACGCGTTTGATGCGCACCAAGCCAATGCCGCATTGCTGCACCAATTCGCCCTTGCGCCGAGGCGTGCCACCGGCCGCCAGCCAGCAATGCGCGGAACCGAGCGTCGGGTGACCGGCAAACGGCAACTCGCCGCCGGGCGTGAAGATGCGCACCCGGTAGTCGGCGCTCGGCTCGGTCGGCGGCAGCAAAAAGGTCGTCTCGGACAGATTGGTCCAGCGTGCAAAGCTGGCCATGGCCGCGTCGCTCAGACCTTCGGCATCAATCACCACCGCCAACGGGTTGCCCAACAAAGGCACGGCGGTGAAAACATCGACCTGAGCGAAACGCCGCGCCTGCAAACTCATGGCGTCGGTTCCGCACCGACGCTCAAGGCTTCACGCAGGACACGCCCCAGAATCGCCACCCCTTCAGCAATCTGCGGGGGCGTCAAGGTGACAAAGGACAGGCGCATGGTGCGTGGGTCGGGCGTGTGAGCATAGAACGCAGCACCCGGCACGAAGGCGATGCCCGCATCCACCGCCTTGGGCAGCAATTCCATGGCGTTCAAGCCCTCCGGCAAGCGGATCCAGAAGAACATGCCGCCCTGCGGGGTTTGCCACTCGCAGCCTTCCGGCAGATGCTGCTTCAAGCCCTCGGCCATGGCGTCGCGGTTGGCCTTGTAAAGCGCGCGAATCTTGGGGATGTGTTGATCCAGAAAACCATTGCGCACAACCTCATAGACCACGCGCTGGTTGAATCCTGGCGTGTGCAAGTCGGCGGCCTGCTTGGCCTGCAGCAGCTTGGGGTAAAGCTCGCTCGGCGCGATCATGAAGCCCAGGCGGAAGCCCGGCGTCAACACCTTGCTGAAAGAGCCCAGGTAGATCGAGCCCTCGGGCCACAAAGAGCTCAGCGAGGGCAGTGGCGGCTCATCGAACCAGAGATCGCCGTAGGGGTTGTCTTCCACAATGGGCACACCGGCCTGCTGCGCGGCGGCCATAGCGGCTTGGCGGCGCGCCAAGGGCATCACGCGGCCGGTCGGATTTTGGTAATTGGGCAGCAGATAAGCGAAGCGGGTGCCCGGCGCATCGTGGGGCAGGCGAGCGATGGCCGCCGGGTCGACGCCCTGCGCGTCGCTGCTCAGGCTGGTGAAGATAGGCTCGAAGGGCGTGAAGGCCTGCAAAGCGCCCAGATAGGTCGGCGTTTCCACCGCCACCGGGGCGCCGGCATCGCACAAGATCTTGCCCACCAGATCCAGGCCTTGCTGCGATCCGCTGGTGATCAGCACCTGCTGGGGCGATACCGACATGCCCAAGCTGGCGACGCGCTCGGCCACCCATTCGCGCAGCGGTGCAAAACCCTCACTGGCGGCATATTGGAGCGCCTCTTTGGCGTTGTCGGACAAGACCCGATCGCAAGCGGCCTTCAGCTCGTCCACCGGGAAGGTGTCCGAGGAAGGCAGGCCACCCGCCATCGACAAGATGCCGGGCTTTTCCGTGACCTTGAGAATCTCTCGGATGATGGAAGGGTTCATGCGCGCGGCACGGCGCGCTTGGTTCCAGACTGGGCTCATGGTTTTTGTCTCGCTTGATTTGGGCGGCAAAGTTCAGTTTTACCGGCTAGGCATCGGTTGTACCACCGAGCATCCACTCCACCGCGGCTCGCGCCTGCAAAGCAGTGCTGTCAAAAAGGGGTAAAGCCGCAGCCGTATCCGGGCCGAGTAATAAGCAGATCTCGGTGCAACCCAGAATGACACCTTGCGCCCCCTGCGCCGCGAGTGCTTGCACCGTCTGCAGGTAAAAAGCACGCGACTCCGCCAGCACCTGCCCTTGGCACAGCTCTTCAAAAATGATGCGATGCAGTTCCTGGCGCTGCTCTGGCTCAGGCACGATCAACTCGATGTCATGCCGAACTCGCATGCGGTCGCGGTAAAAATCTTCTTCCATGGTGTAGCGGGTAGCCAACAGACCCGCTCGACGCACCCCCGCAGCCTTCAAACCGGCCGCCGTGGCATCGACGATATGAATCAGGGGCAAGCCACTTTGCGCCTCCACCTCTTCGGCGACCTTGTGCATGGTGTTGGTGGCAATCAACAGGGCTTGCGCGCCCGCCTCGCCCAGGGCTCGCCCCGCTGTGCCCAGCATGAGCGCCGCCCCCGCCCAGTCGCCCGAGCGCTGCAAAGCGGCGACCTCGGCAAAGTTCAGGCTGCGCATCAACACATCGGCGCTGTGCAGGCCTCCCAGCCGCTGCGCCACTTCACGGTTCAAAAGCTTGTAGAGCTGCGCGGAGGATTCCCAGCTCATGCCGCCCAAAATTCCCAAGGTACGCATCTAAGTCCTGCTCCTGAGCTTCTAAACATTCAACATGGGCCAAATGCTGGCCAAAAGCAGCAAGGCCGTGGCGGCATTGAAGTAGCGACGCCGGAGGGGCTCGCCCAACCATCGGCTCAGTCGCGCACCCGCCCAGGCCCAGAGACCCACACAAGGCATATTGACCAGCGCACACAGCAGCGCCAAGGCCAGCAACTCCAGCCCGCCAGCGCCGGGGCGCAGGAATCCGGCCACGGCACCGATGGCAATCAGCCAAGCCTTGGGGTTGACCCACTGGAAGGCCGCAGCACCCCAAAAGCCCATCAAGCGTGGAGCCGCCGATGAGGCTGCGGCTCCTGGGGATTGCGGTCCACCCGCCCGCCAAAGTTGCCAGGCCAGCCACACCATATAGACCAGCCCCGCGCTTTTCAGCGCCCAATAGAGCTGCGGCCATTGCGTCAGCAAGGCCCCCAAGCCCAGGCCGGCGGCCAAAAAAAGAAGCATCAAGCCCGAGCTGATGCCCACCACATGCGGCAGGGTGGCCTTGAAGCCATGATTCAGCCCCGAGGCCAACAACATCATATTGTTCGGGCCTGGGGTGATTGAAGTCACCACGGCAAAGCTGGTCACGGCAAGCAGGGTTTGAAGATCCATCATGTGCTGATCCCGTTGCGGTTGCATGGACGGCGCGCTGCGGCGCCGCGTCTCGTCAGTATGCTTGCCGCAACCAATACAGTTGCAATACACTTTGCCATTCAATTGCATGAGCTGTATTGGGATTAAGAGCGATACAACTGAAGCCCAAGCCCAAGCAAGGAACCCCTCGATGCAGCTATCTCGCGACTCCAACGTGCCTTTGGCGCAGCAACTGGCGCAGCGCTTCACCGAACGCATCCAGCAGCGATTGATCCTGCCCGGCGCCAAGCTGCTGTCGGTGCGGGAATGCGCGCGCCAGTACGGCGTCAGTCCCTTCACCGTCGTGGCGGCCTATGACCAGTTGCTGGCCAAGGGTCTGCTGGAGGCGCGCAAGCAACGCGGCTTTTTTGTGCGTGAGGCGGTGCATCGCCCCAGAGCCCAAGAGTCAAGCGAGCAAGGTCCTAGGCCCGGAGACGCAAGCCGCCCGCCCCCGATCGACGCCACGGCCCTGCTGCGCGGGATGTTTCAGGCCGACCCGCGCAGCTCGCCAGGCCTTGGGACGCTGCCGGCCGAATGGCTGGATGCGACGCTGTTGCTAGCCAGCATGCGGCGCGTTCTGAGCGCCAGCGAAGCCGGCAGCGACCAATTGCTTCTGCATTACGGCGAACCGGCGGGCGATGCACGCTTGCGCCGCGCACTCAGCCAAAGACTGGCGGACTTGAGCATCGCCTGCCCGCCCGAGCAAATCGTCAGCACGGTGGGTGCTACCCATGCGCTGGACTTGATCACCCGCTGCTTTTTGCAGCCGGGCGACACCGTGCTGGTGGACGACCCCGGCTGGGCCATCGAGTACGCCCGATTGACGCAGGCGGGCATGCGATTGGCGCCGGTGCCCCGCGGCGCCGACGGCCCCGACCTGGCGGTGATGACCCAATTGATTCAGCAACACCGGCCGCGCATGTATGTGACCGTGTCGGTCTTGCACAACCCCAGCGGCCATACGCTGAACCTGAGCCAAGCCCATCAGATTTTGAAACTGGCCGAGGCCGGCGACTTCCTGGTGGTGGAAGACGACACCTACGCCTTTCTGGCCCCCAACCATGCGCCGCGCCTGTCCGCCCTGGATGGTTTGCGGCGCAGCATCTATGTGTCGGGCTTCTCAAAAATACTCAGCCCCGCCTGGCGGGTCGGTTTTCTGGCGGCCAGCCCGGAACGGGTTCAAGCCTTGACCAATTTGAAGCTGATCAGCGCCCTGACCACCAGCCCTTTGAACGAACGCGCCGTGGCCTTGTGTCTTGAACAGGGTCAGCTGCGGCGTCATGCCGAGCGGGTGCAGACCCGCCTCGACACGGCACGCCAGCGCAGCGTGCGGCTGGCCGAGGCGGCAGGCTGCCACTTTGTCACGCCCCCTCAAGGTTTGTTTGGCTGGATCGACGTCGGCGTTGACACCGAACGAATGGCCATGCGCCTTTTGGATGCGGGCTGGACAACGGCGCCCGGCATGCTGTTCAGTGCGACACGCTGCCCCAGCACCCGGATGCGCATCAACTTCAGCACCTCTCAGAACCCGGCTTTCTGGCGCCAACTGCAGCAATTGCGTGAACAACAAAGGAGTTGACACCCTGGCCCAAGCAGGCGGGAGCGAGCGAGAGTGCATGAAGCGGGCACTGATTCGCGAAACCTCAGCGATCGAAGCCCCCGCAAGCCACAAGCGCCTTGCAGTGCCGCTAACATCGCCCTCATATTCAGTCCATGAGCCCCTGCCTTCCCCATGAGTGCCGAACTTCGTTTTCTAGTGGTTGATGGCCTGAGCGGCGTCCAGACCTTTGCACGCCAAATGCTGGAGGGCTTTGGAGTTCCCGCCGAATGCGTGCGCTGCGCCAGCGACCCCGAATCAGCACTCACGCTGGGACTGGAGTTCAAACCCGACTTTCTGATCACCGACTGGTTCCCCAGGGCCACCCTCAGCGGCATCGCTCTGTACGAGCAGTTGAAAACGGTCACCCCCGGATGCCGACTGGCCTTGCTGAGCTTCGAGGTCGGCCCGGAGCAAGAGGCCCAGGCCCAGGCTGCCGGTTCTCGCTTCTTGCTGCGCAAACCCTTCACCGCCGCCGAGTTGAAGGCCACGATGAGCCGGGCGCTGGAGGCACTCGCCAAGGAGAGACCCGAGTTGCATCAGCGCCTGAGCGCCATCATGCGCGCAGCCAACCCGCCGGGCGTCGCGCCACCACGCATCGTGCTCCCGGCCATCCCGGTTCCGCCCGCCTTGAAGCCGGGCGACAAAGTCCGCTTTGGTGACAAGACCGAAACCGTTCAGGTCGTGGTGGTCAGCCATGGCGAACTGGTGGTGCAACTGAGAGGCAGCAATGCCTTGATTCCCGCCACCAAGCTGCAGCGCCTGTGACTGCCATCCCCCGCGCACCATCCAAGCCCCTGCAGGCACTGATCGAGGCCTTGGGCCAAGCCTGGCTGAGCGGCCCGGCCCTGCCGGCGAGCGACTGGAGCGATGTCGTGGCCCAAGAGGCTCAGGCCTACGCGGTGCAAGATGGCTTGGCGGATGCGCTCGGCTGGCGTCAGCCGGGCCGGCCGCAGTACTGGAAGAGTGGCGGCCCCGGTCGGCATGCGCCGCTGACTCATGCGCTGCTGGCGCCAGCGGGCTTGCGGCAAGACGACGGCAGCGGCGACCCGCTCAGCTTCGCTGACAGGCGCTTGCATGCGCCGGGCGCCGAAGCCGAGATTGCCTTGCGGCTCGGACGCGATGTTCGCGCCCAAGACCTAGTGGGGCTGAATCGCGAGGAAGCGGCCGATTTCATTGATGCCCTGACCGTGGCCATCGAGTGGGTGGACTCGCGCTGGCAAGAAGGCGAGGCCGCGCCAGCCTTGCTGCGGCAAGCGGATTGCCTGTCGCACGGCGGGCTGGCCCTGGGCGAATGGCTGCCCTGGCCAGACTATCGCCTGCACAACTGGTCGCAACAAGCCTGTGAATTGCAGATCAATGAGGAGCCGCCACAACAAGGCTGCGGCCGCCACTCGCTGGGCGATCCGGCCTGGGGCCTGCTCGACTGGCTGCGCCATGCGACCCGAAAGGGTCAGGTCTTGCCGGCGGGCAGCGTGGTCACAACAGGCGCCTGGCTGGCGCGTGGCGGATTGAAGCGCGGTGATCGGGTCCGCGCCCACTTCGATGGGCTGGGCAGCATCTGCTTGACGCTTTAGGCCAGCAAGCCGCTCAAGGCCATCAAGACGGGATAGGGCAACACCACCGTCGGCCGACAAGCACTGACAAGATACTGGCGCAGCAAACCCAGGCCGCGCGGCCGGCTGGCCGACCATTCACGGTGCAATTGCATGGGCGCAATGGCTGAGGCGCTGGGCTGACTCAAGCCTTGTTCGACTCGCAACAAACGATCCGCGAGCCGGGCCTGAAAAGTCTTGAGCACCGCCTCTTGAACCCACAGCAAGAGCATCAAGACCCACAGCCAGCGCGCGCCAAAGGGCAGCGCGCACAGGGCCACCGACAAAAGCTTGATGCCCAAGGCCGCCAGTTCATACTGCTCGTGGTGGGCCTGCAAGGCCAGCCATTCGGCACGCAGGCCTTCTGTGGAGTCTCGCTCGCTCACTTGGCCTCCAGGGCTTCCCAGCGCTCCATCAAGGCCAGCAATTCGGTGTCGATATCGCCGGCGCGCGCCGTGACCTCGGCGATGCGGGCCGCCCCCTGGTTGTACAACTCGGTGCCGTTGAGCAAGGCATTCAGCTGCAACTGCTCGGCCTCCAGTGCGGCCACCTTGGCCGGCAGCTCGTCGAGCTCGCGCTGCTCCTTGTAGCTGAGCTTTTTCTTATTGGCCACCACCGGCGCGGGAGCGGGTGCAGGTGCTGCCGCAGGTGCGGCAACCGCGGCCGGCGTTTGCTTGGCCTTGGCCTCATTGATGGCCGCCGCGCGCTTGGATTGGGTCAACCAATCCTGCACACCGCCCTCGTACTCGCGCCAGCGGCCGTCACCTTCATTGACGATGGTGGAGGTGACCACATTGTCGAGAAAGCGCCGATCGTGGCTGACCAAAAAGACCGTGCCGTCGTACTCGCTCAGCAGTTCTTCGAGCAACTCCAGCGTTTCGATGTCCAGGTCATTGGTCGGTTCGTCCAGCACCAGCACATTGGCCGGCCGCGCGAACAGGCGGGCCAGCAACAAGCGATTGCGCTCGCCGCCCGACAAGCTGCGCACCGGCGAATTGGCGCGCGCGGGCGAGAACAAGAAGTCGCCGAGATAGCTCTTCACATGCTTGCGCTGGTTGCCGATTTCGATCCACTCGGAGCCTGGGCTGATGGTGTCGGCCAGCGTGGCGTCCAGGTCCAGCACATCGCGCATCTGGTCAAAGTAGGCCACATTGATCTTGGAGCCCATGCGCACCTCGCCGCTGTCCGGCGCCAACTGGCCCAGAATCATCTTCAGCAGCGTGGTCTTGCCGGCACCGTTGGCGCCGACCAGACCGACCTTGTCGCCACGCAAAATCGTGCCAGTGAAGTCGCGCACGATGACGCGGCCGCCATAGCTCTTGTTGACGTTTTCCAGCTCGGCCACGATCTTGCCGCTGGCACCGCCGGTGTCGATGTCTAACTTGACTTTGCCCTGCACATCACGACGGGCCGCGTGGGCCAGACGCATCTGTTCCAGGCGCTGAATACGCGCCACGCTGCGGGTGCGGCGCGCCTCAACGCCCTTGCGAATCCACACCTCTTCTTGCGCCAAGATTTTGTCGAAGCGTGCGTTGTAGAGCGCCTCGTTCTCCAGCTCATAAGCCTTGGCGGCAGTGAAGGCCGCGAAGTTGCCGGGGTAGCCGCGCAGTTGGCCGCGATCGAGTTCAACGATGCGGTTCGCGACGTTGTCCAAGAAGCTGCGGTCGTGGGTGATCAGCAGCAGCGAACCCTTGAAGCTGTTCAGCAGCTCTTCCAACCAAGTGATGGCGTCCAGATCCAAATGGTTGGTCGGCTCATCGAGCAGCAGCACATCCGGCTGCGCGACCAAGGCGCGCCCCAGCGCGACACGCTTCTTCAAGCCGCCCGACAGGGAGCCGACCACCCGGCTGCCGTCCAAACCCAAACGGTGCAAGGTCTCTTCGACACGCTGCTCCCAGTTCCAGGCGCCAATGTGCTCGATGCGCTCGGCCACCCACTCCAAATCATCCTCGGGGTCGTGGATCTCATAACGCTCGCGCAAGGCCTTGGCCTCGGCCACGCCCTCACTGACCGTCTCGAAGATGGTCGATTCGGGATTCATCACCGGCTCTTGCGGCACATAGACGCTGGTCAGCCCTTGCTGAAGCTGCAACAAGCCGTCATCGAGTTTCTCGATTTGAGCCAGCACCTTCAGCAGCGACGATTTGCCAGTGCCATTGCGACCGATCAGGCCGACACGCTCACCCATTTCGAGCGAGAAGGAAGCGCCATCGAGCAGGGCCACGTGGCCGTAAGCGAGATGGGCGTTGGAGATAGAAAGGACTGCCATAGCCCTCGATTGTCGTTGACTGGCGCGAAGCGGCCAAGACAAGCCCAAGAAATGCTGCTCATGCGCGCTCTCAGGCGGGCATGACTCCTTGGCCCGACCCTTGTTCTTCCGCAATGCGTCAATGGCGCGCAGCGGCATAAGCTGAGACAAGCAAGCACCGGAGCCTCACCCCATGGCTGAAGTTTTTGGATTGGATGCCTACGCCCCAAAACAGATTGCCGCGCGCGTCAGCGAGCTTGGCGTCGGCAAGGCCAAACTGCCGTTGCTGACGCTGAGTCTGCTCGGCGTGTTGGCCGCCTTGCTCTACTGGGTCATCAATCTGCGCACCGACGGCTCGCGACCCTGAGCCAGGCCCGGACGATAAAAGGGCGATGCAAGCATCGCCCTTTACTCATTAGCCGACCAACTTAGCAGACCATTTCACCCGTTACTTCTTGGCGCCTTCGGTCGCATGCAGCGCAGCGGTCTTGGCGGGTTCAACCGGCTTGGCTGCAGCCGCGGGTGTCGGCGCGGGACTGGTCGCAACAGCAGGCACGGCAGCTGTCGGGGCTGCGGCTACCGCGGGTTCGACCTTCTTGGCCTTTTCGACCTTCTCTGCCGGCTTGGCCACGGCGGCCTTGGCTTCATGCTTGTTGGCCGTGTTGGTTGGGGCTACTGCCGTCTTGGCGGCTGTAGTCGCGGCCGGAGCTGCGACAGGAGCGGTCACGGCTGTCGCGGCCGCCGTTGCTGCCGGTGCGGTTGCCGTTGAGGCAGTGGGCTTGTCCTGAGCCATGCTCGCCTGAGCGGCGAAGACAGCGATCAAAGCACCAACAACAGACGTAGCAGCCACAGAAATCTTTGCCATCTCAAAACTCCAATCTAAGGTTCGCCATCTGGCGCTGTTGCAGCGGTCATTCGGTTGCAGACCTTGGGGTCTGTGCTGCATCAGTCGCCTGGCCCTTTCACAACGGAGGCGAGGCGAGAACTGTTGACGAGTCAATTGTTAGCAATTGCAAGCGAGCTCTGCGGCAGAGAAAAGCTGAGTCGGTACGCCATCGCACAGAACAGCAAACTTCTGAGGCACAGACTGACAAGCGTTCCCTCACTCAAAGGAGTTCCACACCATGTCCAAGACTCAACGCGGCAATAAAGAAGCCAAGAAGCCCAAGCAAGCAGCAGTCACTCCGCACAAAGACCTGCTGCCTTCAGCCATGGCCCTAACGCCACCATCCCCCGGTGCTTGCAAACAGGGCTCGACGACTCCGAAGAAGTAAAACGGAAGCGCCGGCTCAGACCCAGATGCGATAGGCCCAAAAGGCCTCGTCGCTGTCGATGCGTTGGCGCAGCTCTTCGGGGCTGAAGCCGGTGACGCGACGAGTTTCGCGGCACAGATGGGCTTGGTCGGCATAACCCAGGTCCTGGGCCAGGGCGCTCCAGATCAGCTCGCCGGCTTCAAGCTCGCGGCGCACCTGAAAGAAGGCCGCTTCCGAGCGGCTGACCCGGCGCAGCGCGCGCATACTTTGGCCGCTCCACTGTTTGATGCGGCGCTCCACCTGACGCAGGCTGGCACCGTGGCCGGAGGCTACGGCGCGCGTCGCCAATTGCTGCATCCAATCTCGGTAGCGATGCGGAGGCTGCCCTTGCTGCTGGCAGTGCGCCCGCCAGCGTGGCAACAAGAAGGCCTCCAGAATCTGTTGGCATTGCACTTCATCGCTGGCCGCCAAGATGTCGGCACTCATGGCCTGCCAATCGGAGCCCAAGACCGACTCCAGGCTCACGCAACGGTCCAGCAAGGAGCTGAGATCCAGCCCGGTCAGCGCATGGAAAGCCTCCGGCAGCAGCGCCACCATGAAGATGCGGCCCGGTCCCGCCGAGCGGAACTGCGCCGGCCCGCTGCGCGGCCCCACCACCAAGCTGGGGCCGGGCAAAGCTTGCAAGCTGCCATCGGGAAGCACCTGAGAACCGCTGCCTTGCAAGGCCCAACTGAGGCCGCAAAAAGGCGTGGCCGGAAACCAGCCACTGCGCTGGCCCTCGCTCAAATAGGCCGCCCGCGAGGTGTCGCGCCACATTGAAGAATGCACACAGCCGCTCAAACCCATGCTGGGCGCCAGCAGGCGCGCCACGGTGTCGGGATGCAAGGCCGAGTTGTCCATGGCGGCAGTTTAGGGCCAGCTCGCACGGAGCTTTTCGAATGTCGCTTTCGTTCAAGACCCCGCGCACCGCATTGCGGATGATGCGCCCATGACGACCCAAACCATGAACTCCAAACCCGGCAGCAGCCTGCCGCCCGGCCCACCTTGCCATCTCTTCGGTATCCCCGAGGCCATCAAACTGGGGCGCGACTATCTGGGCCATCTGCAAGGCCTGCAGCAGCGCTATGGCGACGTGATTTACATGCGTTTCGGCAAGCTCCGCGACTACAGCTTCTTTCACCACGAACACCTGCGCGAACTGCTGCTGAGCGGGCACGACCGAATGATCCGCTGGGAGCGCGCCACCGAGGTCTTTGGCGCCGTGCATGGCAACAGCGTGCTGGTGGCCGAAGGCAAGGCCTGGAACGAAAAGCGCCGCATGATGCAGCCGGGCTTCAGCCCCAAGCGGGTGGCCGGCTTTGCTGCCGCCATGGTGGACGCCGGCAGCGCTGCATTGAACAGCTGGCCCGATCAAGCGCAGCTGGACCTGGACTTCGAGCAAGCCATGACCCGCGTCACCATGGACGTCATCATGCGCACCCTGTTCAGCAGCGCCGCCAATGAGGAGGCACGACTGGCCGAGGAAGCGGTTCGCGTGCTGAGCGTCGAAGGCATGAAGGAGCTGTACTGGCCCAAGAGCGCGCCGCTGTGGGCGCCCTGGAAGGCGGGCAAGCGCCGTTCCATGCTGGCCTTGGATGCCTTGATTCGCCAGCACATTATGGCTCGCAAGGCGCTGCAAGGCGAAGCCCCCGACGACTTGCTGACCATGTTGATGCAGTTGCGCCATGAAGATGGCCAGCCGCTCAGCGACACCGAGTTGCGCGACGAATGCATGACCACCTTCCTAGCCGGCCATGAAACCAGCGCGGCGGCGTTGACCTGGTGGGGCTGGTGCATGGCGGCCAACCGCGAAGCTGCGCGCCTCGCTCGCGAGGAGGTGGACCGGGTGCTGCAGGGCCGGACGCCCAGCTTTGAAGACCTGCCCCAGCTGACCTATCTGAGCCAGACCATCAAGGAAACGCTCCGGCTCTACCCGGCGGGCCCGGCCTTGATGAGCCGCCGGACCACCGCGCCGATCGAGATTGCCGGGCTGACCATTCCTGCCGGGGCCTTGATTCGGCTGACGCCCGGCATTACCCAGCGCGACGCGCGCTGGTTCCCCGAGCCTGAAGCCTTCAAACCCGAGCGATTTGCGCCGGGCGCACCGGAGATTCCGCGCGGCGCTTACATGCCCTTCGGCGCCGGCCCGCGCGTTTGCCTGGGCAGTCACTTTGCGCAAACCGAGATCACGCTGATTGCGGCGCTCCTGCTGCAGCGCTACGAGATCCAGCCCGTGCCCGGCGAGGCCGCGCCTCGGCCGGTCTTGAACATCACCTTGCGCCCGGCCAAGCCCTTGCGCCTACGCCTGCTGCGCCGGGCTGAAGCAGAGCCCGCTCGCAATCAAGCCGCCGGCAACTGCCCGGCGTGATGCCTAAGGTGGTCTTCGACAAAGCTGGCGATGAAGTAATAGCC
>NZ_JBMLSK010000270.1:0-18851 GCF_049240545.1 Roseateles sp.
ACTTATACAAATTTCTCCTGCTCGGCCGCCCTTTAAATCCCTGTTTCAAGAACCCAGGTAACTCACGAAGATCCAAAGTAGCACCGACAGCAGGTGCGCCATTGGCAAAATCATACTCAGCAACCGCCGACTCTTGCAAACGAGAAAAATAGATTATCGACTCGTAGAACTCTATTTTATTCGGATTAACAGCAATAACCAAATGCCGCGTATCAAAATAATTAACACAATACTCCCTCATGAACTTCATCAGCGGAAAAAATATCGCCCCCCCAGTTTTCCTGAAGTCAGGATGAACCGCTAAAGCAGATATCTCGGCAACCCGACCACCTTTCGCACGGACTTTGGCCAAGTCAAAAACGGACTGCAAAGGAAACCCAAAAACGCCTTCGCGGATCATGGAAATCGTGCCGACTATTTTTCCATCGTATTTAGCACAAAGAGTGGTTGTCGTCGGCAATGCATGATATTTCGTAATTCTCATCCCCGAAGGATGAGGCTCCATGAAACCACTTGATACATATGCATCATGCAAAATGCTGAAGCAGGCAACCAACTCCTCTTTTGTTTCTGCTATCTTCAACTCCAGCCTAGAGTCCGGCTCCGTATCAAATTCGATCATTCGCCGATACAAGGGAAAACGAATATCGACTGGCAACTTGGCAAACAACGCCCTCGCGTACTGATGAATAGTTTTCTTTAAGCTACTTCTCTTGATTTCACTCATCGCTTTCGCCTTTCAACCACTCACGTTACCCGATAGACCGCCCGAATCCGCCTGAATAACTAGAAGCCAAACGGCCTTCAGTTCTTATCTATTCCAAGTCGCTCGATCAAGTCGTACAGAGTTGGCCTACTAACCCCCAATACCTCTGCAGCCTTAGCGACGCTTCCGTCAACTCTTGCTAGGGCAGCAATGACTACCCTACGTTCGGCATTCTCTCTCGCTACTTTCAAATCAAGAACTTCCGTTTGAGAATCTTCGTCTTGGAAATCCAGTCCAGCGCCTAAATCCGCACTCGTTATTCGATCAAAGTCTGCCATGATTGTGGCTCGCTTAATGATATTTTGGAGTTCGCGCACATTGCCTGGCCAAGAGTGACTCTCCAAAAACTTGATTGCATCTCCCGAGAATCTCAATGGACTTCTGCGCTGCTCTTCAGCAAAACGCCGGACAAAATCATGTGCGAGCAAGACAGCATCGCCAATTCGATTTCGGAGTGGCGGAATATCGACAACAATTTCCGCCAGGCGATAGAAAAGATCCTCTCTAAAGCCACCCTCTTTAATCTGCTGCTTCAAATCCTGATGCGTCGCGCCGACGATTCGAACATCAATTGGAATTTCTTGCCGCCCTCCAAGCCTTTCGATACTTCTCTCCTGTAAGAATCGTAGCAACTTAGCCTGCAGACTCATGGGCAAATCGCCAATTTCGTCGAGCATGAGAGTCCCACCATTTGCGCTTTCTATCTTTCCTGGCGTAGTACGACTGGCGCCCGTGAAAGCTCCTTTTTCATAGCCAAACAGCTCGCTTTCAAGCAGGTTCTCAGGGATTGCAGCGCAGTTGATTGCTACAAATCTTCCTTTGCGTTTTGAGGCTTCATGCAATCCTTGAGCCAGTACCTCTTTGCCAGTTCCGCTTTCTCCAAGCAGCAAGACGGTCGCATTGCTCGATGCCACTTTTTCAATCGTGCGGCAGATCTTCAACATCGCCGGATCACGACTGATCAGTCCACCAAAGGCATTGCTCCGATTCAAATTCAGTAATCTTCTATTCTCTTTCTGAAGCTCATAGAGCCGATAGGCCCTTTCCACCGTCAATCTCAGCACATCTGGGTCAACAGGTTTAGCCAGAAAATCATACGCACCCATCCGAATGGCCCGAAGTGCATTTTCTTGATCGTTCTGACCCGTCAAAACAATGACTTTGACGCCCGCATCTAATTCAAGTAGTTTCTCTAGGCATCGAAAACCTTCCACAACACCATCTTGGTCCGGAGGGAGCCCCAAATCCATCGTCACAACGGCTGGACTGCTTCGCCGAAATTGGAGAGTAGCACTCGCAACATCCGTTGCCAGAACAGACTCAAAGCTATCCAAAGACCACTTCAACTGTTTCTGCAATGCAAGATCGTCTTCGATGATCAACAAGGGTTGAAGTTTTTGCAGTGTTTGAGCTACTTCGCTTGCTTCAGTACTATTTCCACTCATTTTTTGCAAACACCAATAATTTCAACGGCCATTAACATGAAAAATAGGTAGAAGAATGGTTACCTTGGTTCCATAGCCAATCTTGCTCTTAACGTCAATCTTGCCACCCAACTCTTGCAAATACTGATAGCTTTCGTAAGCGCCAATCCCCATTCCGGACTCTTTTGTCGATTGGAAAGGCTTGAAAAGTCGCTGCTGAATAAACTCTTCCGTCATTCCGCACCCCTGGTCAATGACGGTCACTTGAGCGTAGCTACCAACCTGCGCCAAGTGAAGACTGACCAAGCTATCGTTTTCAGAAGCATCAAATGCATTCTGAACAACATGCCCGATGACCCTTTCTACACGCTCCTCATGGCCCCGTGTACTGACCTGACTCGATACCGTCAGTTCAAGCAGCCGCCCTTTGCTCTTGGCCGCTTTTTCCAAGCGTTTGGCGATGGTTGACAGATCAACGCCACTGCTTACGCCATGCGGCTTCTCACCTTCTCGCAGCTGCAACATCAGCTGCCGCATCTTCTCCAGCGAGTTCTCAACAGTATCGAGCATATCCTGCTGAAATTCAGGGTTATCTTTCAGGCGCTTCGCATTCTTCATCATCAAGGAGAGTTGCGTCACGATGTTTTTCAGATCGTGCACAACAAAGGCCGACATGCGATTGAATGCGTCAAACTTTCTTGCTTCAAGCAAGGCTTCCGTCGCCTGCATTTGAGCCAAGTAGCTGGATGCCTGAGTACTGGCTGTCTTGAGCAAGTCGCGGACTTCCCAGTCAAGTTCTATTTCCGCGCGAGGACGCCCCAGCAGCACGAAGCCAAGCAGTTTTTCCCCCGTCAATAAGGGAACCAACCAGCAAAAGCGCTGCCCCTCCAGCATCCAGCCTGGCGCGCTCAGACCGGCATACTCGGGTGCACCTTGGCGCAGCCTCTCTAACTCGATGATCCAAGCACGCGCGGATACGAAACTGAAGAACTCAGATTCGGCGGGCTCGGGCGAATCCACCGCGGGGGAATTCCATCTGGCAAATTGGGAAAAATCCCCACCGTCAACACGCCGCATCCACAGAGCCCCAGAAGGGCTTTCGACAAGATTGGCCAAAGCGCGGATCACGGTCTCACCCATCAACTGGGGGGAGGTGCTAGACGACAGGGTCGCGGTGAAGCGCAGCCATTCCTCCCGATAGTCGTAGCGATAACTGAAAAAGTTTTTTCCGATGTAGACCTTCAACTGAGATCGCAGAGAACCTGAAAAGGCCAGAAAGGCCAAGGCAATCAATGCAATAAAGACGAGCGCCAATTGGAGGGCACGCCCCCACTGCCCCCCCGTATAGCGAACGTAGTATCCAATCGCTGATATGAGCAGCAAGTACAAGCCGACCAGCAGCAAGGTTGCCGAATGAAAGACTGCCGCCCGGGAGACATGCAGTTTCTGCAGCCAGTCTGAGCGCCGTCGGGCCGCCAGATAAAGGAGCGGCAAAGCAGCGCAATGTGCAAACGCGCGAACACTCAAAGCGTCGCCATCAAACTCACGGAACAAGGCGGCCTGCGAATAAACAAACAGGTCGAAGGCGAAAACCGCACCTAAACCAAGACACACAGGCTTGGCGTTCCAACGGGAATCGCCAGAGGAGTTTCGGAGCAATTGCTCAACGAGTATCAAGCCCACCACCGCCAGACCCAAAGCGGTGAATGATGAAGGGCGAAGCAAATCAACGGGCACGTCGACCCTGGACTCCCTCAAGATCAGCATGAGGAGGGAACTGCCCAGCGACGCATAAGCTAAATCTGCGAAGCGTGGCTGACTGGATGCCGGCAAGAGGCCAGACTCAGCCTTGGGCCGCAGCAAAAGCAAGATGAATCCGAACCAGAGCGCATAGCGCAGGAGGTCGGCGGCTGGCGTGAGCCAAGAGAACGTCGTCGTCGGCAGGATCCGTAATCCTGATGCGACTCCCAGACCAGCCCAAACAGCACTGCAGACTAAGGCCGCAGCAAAGACAAAGGACAAGCGGTTGGATGGCGAAGACTTCGCCCACCAAACGCTGTAACTGAAGTAAAGGGCGAATACCGCATACAAGCAGAGCGCAAGGGCATCACCAACTAAAGCTAAGTTCAAGACTCCAAATTCCATGGCGTATTGAACCATGCTGAGCATGGGTCAGGAATCGGCATATGCGCCGACTCCTCAGCTCACTTCAGCGGGCGCCCTTGCCTGTCAAAACAACTGCCACGGTCTCAAGCATGATCAAGAGATCAAGGAACAGGGAGTTGTTCTTGACGTAGTACAGATCGTACTGGAGCTTCTCGACTGAGTCTTCGACCGTAGAGCCGTACTCATAGCGCACCTGCGCCCATCCGGTAACGCCTGGCTTGACGCTATGGCGAACAGCAAAATAGGGAATCTTGCTGACCAACTCATCGACAAAGAACTGACGCTCAGGCCGCGGCCCCACCAGACTCATTTCACCACGCAAGACGTTCAACAACTGAGGGAGTTCGTCGATCCGAACCTTGCGAATGAAGCGCCCGACTCGAGTCACTCGATCGTCGTTCACGGTGGCCCAACGTGGCTTTCCATCCTTCTCAGCGTCGGTCCGCATGCTGCGGAACTTGATCACTTTGAAGACCGAGCCGTTCAAGCCCACTCGCTCCTGGCGGTAAAAAATCGGGCCAGGCGACTCCAGCTTGATCATCAACGCCGCCACCAGCATGATGGGCAAAGTGGCAATGAAAATCGCAGCAGAGAAAACAATGTCAAACAATCTCTTGAATGCTGTTCGCACCACACCCTGGTTGAATCCATCGCCGAAGACGAGCCATCCCGCGTTGACATGGCTGATCTTGATTTGAGCCAGGGTCTTCTCGAAATGAGTCGCGATATCGACGACGCGAATGCCGTAAAGCTTGCAGTCCAGCAGTTGGCGTAAAGGCATGCTGCCGCCGCGACGCTCCGAAAGAGCCACCACGATTTCGTCCACGCCCAGGCTCTTGGCCGTTTCGGTGAGGGAACCCTTTGAAGCAATGATTTCCGCTTGCGGCACTTCCTGCTGATCTTCATTAGGACCGGGAAGATAGCCAACAATCAACGCATGGGGATCTGCGGCACGCAAAGTCTCGCCAACTGTTTTGGCCACAGGCCCTGAGCCGAAGATCAAGATGCGAGTGCGAAGACGGGACTGGGCGCCAGAGTGCGCCGCATAGACACGATGCACCATGACAGCGGCCACTGCAGCCATGGCCACGAACGTGATCAGTTCCCTGTGGCTGGTGTCAACGGGGAGCAAGCTGAAAATCGCATAGGCCAGGGGCAAGCCAAACAAGAGGCCGAGCAAAGCGCGCGCGCAGGATTCGGTGATGGAGCGGTTGTGCACATGCTGATAAAGCCCGCTGGCAGAGTTGATCACGAACATGCAACCAGCCAAAGACAAGCCATGGGAAGCAACAAAGGGGATCACCGACGACACAGGCTCCCCTTGACTCAATACCACGGCGACCACGGCGAACAGAATGAGCCCCAAGTCAAACAAGACATGGAGCAAGGTCTGCTTATGCAAATAGTGGCTGAAAATTCGAACCATTTTTATCCCCGATCACTAAGACTTACTGCACGGTGCGCCTGAAGATCGAATTCCCAACAAGGAACTGGATTGAAAGCAATTGCTTGCCCTCCTTAATCCACTCAACACCCTCTCTTGATCGCGCCCCGATGATGCCTGCTGCAGCGGGGGTTGAAAGCCCCCCGTTTGAAGGGGGCAGATGGCTTGAGGAACCGTTGTTATTCACCTCTTCACACGCAAGCCCATGCGCTACTCTGAATCAGGCGTGAGTAGACACTATGACTCTAGAGGCTCAGCGAATTCGGTCGCGGCCAAACGTGTGTTTTCCACGGCACACACTACTGAATGAGGGGTGATTGGCGCCCAAGCGACGATTTACTGAGCTGCAAGCCAAAAGTCCGCTTTCGATCACACAAAAAAATAGCCCGCCGAAGCGGGCTATAACTCTAAGAGCTAGAGCGTCAGATCAGCGAACAACAGCGATCTGGGAGCGAGCGCCACCCTTGTAAGTGAACATGGTCAAAGCGCCATTCTTGATATCGCCCTTGTTGTCAAAGGTGATCGTGCCAGTCACGCCCTTGTAACCTTCGGTCTTGGCCAACACAGGCAGATACTTGGCCGGATCGGCAGAACCGGCCTTTTCCATGGCGGCCACCATCACGCGGACTGCGTCATAGACGTAAGGCGCATAGATCTGCACGTCGACCTTGAATTGCTCTTTGAACTTGGCCTTGAAAGCATCCGAGGTCACCTTGGACTCGCCCTCAACACCACCGGCTTCGGCGCAATACACCTGGTTGTCAGCCATGGTGCCAGCTGCCAACTTAGGCAACTCGCCAGTGCAGATGCCGTCACCGCCAACGAACTTGGCGTTGATGCCCAATTGCTTCATCTGACGAAGCATGGGGCCAGCCACCGCATCCATACCGCCAAAGAAGACCACATCAGGCTTCTTGGCCTTCAAGGAGGTCAGGATGGCTGTGAAATCCGTGGCTTTGTCACTGGTGAACTCACGACCCACAATCTTGCCGCCCGCGGCCTTGACACCCTTTTCGAACTCGTCAGCCACGCCTTGGCCATAAGCGGTGCGGTCATCAATCACAGCGATCGATTGCCCCTTCAGCTCCTTCACCGAGTACTTGCCCAGCGTGCCGCCCAGATGCACATCATCGGCCACCACTCGGAACGCGGTTTTGTAGCCGTTGCGAGTGAACTTCGGATTGGTCGCAGAAGGTGAAATCTGCGGAATGCCGGCGTCGCTATAGACCTTGGAGGCAGGAATGGTCGTACCCGAGTTCAGGTGACCAATCACGCCATTGACTTTGGAGTCAACCAGCTTTTGTGCAGCGGCAGTTCCTTGCTTCGGATCACCCGCATCATCTTCGGCCAGCAGTTCAAACTTGGCCTTCTTGCCACCGATCATCACGCCCTTGGCGTTCAGTTCGGCAATGGCCATACGGGCACCCAACTCATTGTCCTTGCCCAAGTGGGCAATGGCACCACTGGTCGGGCCGACGTGACCGATCTTGACAACCAAATCCTGGGACATGGCTGTACCGCTCATCAGCAGCGCCACAGCGCCGACCAAAACATTCAACTTAACTTGCATGAATTACCTCCGAGTTGGAAGAAGGAGAGCTTTTAGCTGTTGAAATCTCAACCCTCCCAACATAACTCAAAACATGCACCTCCCTATATGGGGAAAGCGTGGTAAACGCTTGAGATGTTGTGCGCGTTGTGGTTCGCCACCATCACTAGCCCTGGCGTGGCTCAAGAGGCGGGCATGGGCTTGCGGCCTGGAGCCCGTTCGCCACAAGCGCCTGCCGGACAGCTTCCTCAATACGAGACTGCAGCATCACCCGCAAGTCCACCATGGCTGCATCCACCAAGTTTGTGATCAGTTCCTGAACCGGGGGGCTGAAACCCGATGTGTCGAGAGGCGCGCTCAACGCTGCCTCCCCTACATGCAGCAGCTGCCCTGGGGGCGGGCAAGTGTCGAGGTCAGCAGGCGCATCAAGCGCCAGGTCGATCACGAGCTCGGGCAAGGCGCGAGCAGGACTCGCAGCAGTCGTGACCGCACTCGGTACCTCCAGTACTTCAGTCAATGTCGGCACGAGCCGATGCAGAGGCGCTCTCAATGGCTCACCTTGTGATGTTGAATCGGGTACCCGAGGGCCTCGTAATGCTTGTAACGTCGCCGCCCAGCTTGAACTTGTTCAGGTTCTTTGGACACAACCTCCAATACCCGCTGATACTGCTCAAAACCCTCTGGTAGGTCCAAGCCCAAATTGAGCAACACCTCCCGATGGGGAAGTGTTGCGATCGTTGAAGTCAGCAAAATTGGCGTGGCCTCCAGCAAGGCTTGATCGACCGGCCCTGGTGACAAGAGGAGATGAGGTATGAACTCGCAGACCTCAAACTCCCACAGCACCAAATCCAAACGCTGCAAGACCGATGCCGATCCGCAGACGCCGACACGCGCACCCGACAGCTGCGCTTTGCGTAGCAGTCGGCACACATACGCGAGCCGATCAGGCACGCCGGTATGGAAGGTCAGCTCGGTCATGCCCGAGCATTCCGCCACGAACCCATCACTTGGCTTGCGACAACACGAAATGTGTCAAAAGACCAACAGGGCGGCCGGTACCGCCTTTCGCAGCACCGCCCTTCCACGCGGTGCCAGCGATGTCCAAATGCCCCCAACGGAACTTGCCTGCAAAGCGCTGAAGGAACTTGGCCGCAGTGATGGAGCCCCCGGCTCTCGAACCCACGTTTGCAACGTCAGCAAAATTGGTCTTCAAGCCCTCGTCATACTCTTCGTCCAGCGGCATACGCCAGCAAGGATCGAGCGCCGCATCCCCAGCAGCCGACAAAGCAGCCGCCAATTCGTCATCGCTGGCATACATGCCGCTGCGCACCCCACCCAGAGCGATGACACATGCACCGGTCAAGGTGGCTACGTCCACCACCACAGCAGGCTTGAAGCGTTCCGCATAGGTCAATGCGTCACAAAGCACCAAGCGCCCTTCCGCATCTGTATTCAGAATCTCAATCGTTTGGCCCGACATCGAGGTCACCACATCGCCCGGCTTGAGCGCGCGGCCGCTGGGCATGTTTTCGCAGGCGGCGATCAAGACGACCAAATTCAACTTGGGCTTCAACTCAGCCACAGCGCGCAAAGTACCGATCACGCTAGCCGCCCCGCCCATGTCGAACTTCATCTCGTCCATCTCGGCGCCGGGCTTCAAGGAGATGCCGCCTGAATCGAAGGTAATGCCCTTACCCACGAGCACCACGGGCGCCTGGGTTTTGGGCGCACCGTCGTAACGAGCAACGATGAAGCGCAACGGCTCATCTGAGCCCTGCGCCACCGACAGGAAGGAGCCCATGCCGAGCTTTTCCACAGCCTTGCGATCCAGAATCTCAACCTTCAAGCCGTGACTGCTGCCCAAGGCCTTGACCTGCTCTCCCAAGTAAGTCGGGGTCGCGTAATTGCCTGGGCGGTTGGCACACTCACGGGCCAACTCAATGCCAGCGCCAATCGCTTGGCCACGCGTCAGGCCTGACTTGGCAGCCTTGGCCGCCCCTTCCTCGGACTTGTTCAGGACCAAGGTCAGCTTTTGCAGCTTGCCTTCCGCGGGAGCGCTTGGCTTGGTATGGCGATAAACGTAAGTCGCATCGCCAGCGGCCAGCACAAATTGCTCGGCCAAGCTGTCAGTCATGGCCTCAAAGCCGACAAATGCCGTTGCCGCATGAGCCGCACCCCGACCCTTCAACTGCGCCAGTGCAGCCTGAAACGCCGCACGGGCACTTTTCAGCGTCGCCTTGCCAGCGGCCGCCAGGACCAAGCGAGGCGCCTTGACACCTTCAGCTCGCTGCAAGCTCAAGACCTTGCCGGCCTTGAGTTCAAAGTCGCCCAGCTTGATCGCGTCCTTCACCAAAGCAGCGACTACGGGGTCGATGCCGGCAGGCAACTCTTCGCCTACGAGGACCAAAATCAGAGCATCAGCATTGATGCCGGCCAAAGCGTCGAAGGAGGCAATTTGTGTACGGAAGTCCATAATGTCGCCGAATAGATAAAGTGCCCGGATGTTATTCGATTCCTCCATACGTTCCGAACTGACCCGCAGCTTCGGGGTGACCTTGGTGGTCATCTTGACCATCGTGCTGACGATGATGTTGATCAACACCCTCGGCCAGGCCGCCGGGGGCAATGTCGCGCCCCAAGATGTGCTGCTGCTGATGGGCTACGCTTCGCTGGCTCAGTTGCCCACAATGCTCGCGCTGTCGCTGTTTATCAGCATCGTGGCCTCGTTGGGGCGGATGTACCGAGAGTCGGAAATGACCATTTGGTTCGCCAGCGGCATTGGGCTGCGGCGCTTCATCAAGCCGGTGATGCAACTGGCCTTGCCGGTGCTCCTGGCGGTGATCGTGTTGGAACTGCTGCTTTGGCCCTGGGGCAATCAAAACAGCACCCAGTTGCGAGAGCAGTATCAAAAAAGGGGGGACCTTTCTCGCGTGGCCCCCGGCCAGTTTCAATCTTCGCGTGACGGCAGCAGCGTCTTCTTCATCGATCGAGACAGCGCCGATGGACGTACCGGCCGCAATGTTTTCATCTTGACCCAACAAGGCAAGACCGAAGCCGTCACCACCGCGGCCAAGGGTCAGATCGAGCTGACAGAAACCGATCGTTTCTTGGTGCTGGACCAGGGTCAGCGCAATGAGAGCAATCTAGAAACGGGCGATAAAACTCTGGCTCGCTTCGAGCAATACAAGATCTTGGCCGACAGCCAGACAATTCGCAGCGCGGAGAAGCTCCCTCCCCCCGCCACCCCAACACTAGAGTTGCTTCGCAATCCCACCCCTCGCAACAATGGAGAACTGGCGTGGCGCTTCGGCATGATCGTCGCTTGCCTGAACATGGCCCTGCTGGGCCTGGGCATAGCCGCGACCAACCCGCGCCGCGCCAACAGCTGGAATCTGTTGTTTGCCCTGCTGGGTTTCGTGGTCTACTTCAACCTGCTCAGCTTGACTCAATCGTGGGTGGGCACAGGCAAGATGAGTCTGGGCTCCGCCATGATTCGGGTGCATGGCAGCGTTTTCGTTTTGGCCATCAGCCTGATTTGGCTACGCGAACAAGGCAACCGCCTGCAATTGCCCTGGCGTCGATCCAACACAAAGAGTGCTGATGCGGCAGGAGCGACTGTCGCATGAAGACCGTTCGACGTTTGCTTTATCGGGATATCCTGGGCTCCATCCTCTTTGTGTCGGCTGCCTTTCTGGCGCTGTTCTACTTCATCGATTTCGTCGAAGAACTGAATCGGATGAACCGGGTTGGTGCCGGTGCCGCCAAGGCGGCCTTGGTCGCCTTGCTCAAGCAACCCGGCCATTTGTACCAACTGCTGCCGATTGGAACCCTGATCGGCACCATCTTCTCGCTCGCTCGCATGGCACAGTCGAGTGAGTTCACCATCCTGCGTACCGGCGGGCTCGGGCCGCGCCGTGCTTTGGGTTTGCTGGCCAGCATGGCGGCGGTTTTGGCCTCACTCACGTTTGTAATTGGTGACTACGTCGCCCCGTATTTTGATGAGCAGACCGACGTGCTGCGCGCACGCTTTACCGGCGATGCCAATTCAGGCCGACGCGGCGCTTGGCTGAAGGATCATCAGTCGATCGATGGTCGAGACAGGAGTTTTTCTATCCATGTCAGCCAAGCGGATGCGCGAGGTAATTTGCTTGGCGTGCGCATCTTCGAGTTTGATGCCCAAGGAGGCCTTGTTTCGCGCATCCAAGCCAAGTCTGCGCGAGTCGATAGCAAAGGGCTTTGGCAGCTTGAGGATGTCAGTCAATCGGATTGGCAATACATGCCATCAAAGACCAGCGATGGCGTCGCCAAGGCCGCTGAAGCGACGACACCGGTGGTCAAGGACAGCAAGCTCGCCGGATTGAATTGGCAAAGCTCGCTCCACGCTGGCGTGATTGCCGCGGCAGTCCTGCCCGCTAACTCCATGTCCACGCTGGAGCTGTATCGCTATACCAAGCACCTATCGGCTCAGGAGCAATCGGCCCAAGCCCATAACATTCAGTTCTGGCGCAAAGCCTTTTACCCCTTCGCTTGCTTTGTGATGGTGGCCCTGGCCCTGCCCTTCGCCTATATGCACGGGCGCTCTGGAGGCATCAGCCTGAAAGTGTTTGGCGGCATCATGTTGGGTATCAGCTTTGTGCTTCTCAACAATGTGGCGGGTCATATCGGCATCTTGAACGACTGGACGCCTTGGATGGTTGCCGCCACGCCGAGTCTGGCTTATCTCGGTTTATCACTGGCCGCTTTTGCTTGGCTCGTGCGCTACCGCTAATCACCTTTTCACATTGAAGAAGCACATGGACGGAATGCTGTTGTTTGCACATGGCGCGCGAGACCCTGACTGGGCTCGTCCTTTCAAAGAGGTCGCGCGACGCATCAAGCAAAACCAAATCGACATGCCCTTGACCCTGGCATTCTTGGAGTTCATGCAGCCCGGGCTGGAGGAAGCCGCTCATGGCTTGGTGGCACAGGGGTGCAGTCGCATCCATGTGGTGCCGATGTTTCTAGGCACGGGGGGCCATGTGCGAAAAGACATTCCGCCCTTGATGGAACGCTTGAAAGCCCATTACGGCGAGCAGGTTGAGTGGCTGCTGCACCCTGCCATTGGCGACCAAGAAACCGTCGTCCAAGCCATGACAGAGGCCAGCTTGGCTTGGCTCAAGCCTGAATTGCCTGCTCATAAGCACCCAGAAAGAAGCTAGCGCATGAACTTGCATCAGTTCCGCTTCGTGCAGGAGGCTGCCCGGCGCAATCTCAATCTAACCGAGACGGCCAAGGCTCTCTTCACTTCGCAGCCCGGTGTTTCCAAAGCCATTTTGGAATTGGAAGAAGAACTGGGCATCGACATTTTTTCTCGACATGGCAAGCGTTTGCGGCGCATCACCGAGCCCGGCCAACAGGTGCTGGCTGCAATCGAAATCATCATGCGCGAGGTTGGCAACCTGAAGCGCATCGGTGAAGAGTACTCAAAGCAAGACAGCGGAACCTTGTCCATCGCCACCACCCACACCCAGGCCCGCTACGTGCTGCCTGGCCCGGTGGCACAGCTGCGCCGGCAACTGCCCATGGTGAGGGTCAGCCTGCACCAAGGCACGCCTGATCAGGTCGTGCGTATGCTGCTGGATGACAGCGCCGATATCGGTCTGGCGACCGAGTCCTTGGCGCAAATCGAGGAACTGGTCAGCCTGCCTTGCTACGAGTGGCAGCATGTCCTAGTCGTCCCGAGCGATCATCCGCTCGCCCAAGTGGAGCGGCCAAGTCTGGAACAGTTGGCCGCCGAGCCGCTGGTTTCCTACCACCCCAGTTTCACCGGTCGCACCCGCATCGACAAAGCCTTTGCCGCCCGTCATCTGCACCCCAATATCGTGCTCGAAGCCATCGACTCGGATGTCATCAAGACTTATGTCAGGCTGGGCATGGGGGTAGGCATCGTTGCCGAGATGGCAGTGCGCGAAGACCCTCCCGGCGGCGACTTGGTGTCGCGTCCGCTCGGTCACCTGTTTGGCCAAAACGTCACCCGCATTGCATTCAAACGCGGCGCCTACCTTCGCAACTATGTCTATAGCTTTGCGGAGCTTTTGTCTGAACGACTGAACCGACATTTGCTCGAACGAGCGATGAGCGGCGAAGCCAGCGACTACAGCCTTTGATTTGCCCCGACCTCATGTCTCATCCCCTGCCAGACTCCACAGCCAACGCAGCCTCGATTCCCGCAAGCCCCAAGTTGGTAAGCCGCCTGCCTCAGATTGGCTCAACCATCTTCAGCCAGATGTCCGCACTGGCGCAAGCCCATGGCGCGGTGAATCTAGGCCAAGGATTCCCAGATTTCGCCTGCGACCCAGCCTTGCCCGAGGCCGTCCACGCCGCCATGCTCGAACAGCACAACCAATACCCGCCAATGCCGGGTGTGCCCATGTTGCGAGCGGCAGTTGCCCACAAAATTCGCGCCCTGTATGGGCATTCGTTTGACAGCGAAAGCGAAATCACCATCACCGCAGGGGCGACCCAAGCCATCCTGACCGCATTGCTGGCTGTCGTACATCCAGGTGACGAGGTCGTCGTTCTCGAACCCTGTTACGACAGCTATCTGCCCAATATTGAATTGGCCGGTGGCGCGGCTGTTCGAGTGCCACTGACTCCCGGCGATTTCAGGCCTGACTTTGCACGCATTGCCGCCGCCATCACGCCGCGCACCCGGGCACTGATCATCAACACGCCACACAATCCCAGCGCCACGGTGTGGTCCGAAGCCGAAATGCTCGCGCTGAGTGACTTGCTGCGGGGAACAGACATCTTGCTGATCAGCGACGAGGTCTACGAACACATGGTGTTTGACGGCGCATCGCACCAAAGCGTTGCACGCTTTCCTGACCTGCTCAGCCGCAGCTTCATCGTCTCAAGCTTCGGCAAAACCTATCACGTCACCGGTTGGAAAATTGCTTATGTCGCAGCCCCAGCGGCGCTGATGCATGAGTTCCGGAAGGTTCATCAGTACAACGTCTTTTCGGTCAACACGCCGATGCAGTTTGGCCTGGCGCGTTACATGACAGACCCAGAGCCTTACTTGGCGCTGCCAAGCTTTTATCAGGCCAAACGTGACCGCTTTCGGGCTGGTTTGGCAAACAGCAGATTCAAGCTCTTGCCCAGTGAGGGCAGCTACTTTCAGTGCGTTGACTATGGTGACATCAGCCCGCTAAATGATCGTGAATTCTGCGAATGGCTGACGCGCGAATGCGGCGTCGCCGCTATTCCTATGTCCGCGTTCTACGCGCAGGGCTCTGCGCTGCCCATCATCCGATTTTGTTTCGCCAAGCGAGATCAGACCTTGGACTCAGCCATCAGCCGGCTAAGGAGCCTTTGATCCATCCAAGCCCTGATGCACTCAGAGCTTGGCCGGTGGTGTGTCATCAAGCACGATGTCCACATCCAAGGAGGACTTGGATGGGGTGGGCGAACCCACTTCAGAAGGCGCTGCCTGCCACACCATGGTGGCCATCATGCCGAATCCGGTCTGACTGCTAAGCTCAGACTCAAGCGGCAAGAAAAGATCGATCTCTTGCCCTCGCACCTCATGCTCGGAGCGATCCCTTGCCACGCTGTACAGCAAGAGCAGATCTCGCAAAGCCGGCAACTCCAGATTCGCAGCGCGCTCCGCCCGTCTTGACAGCAGCTTTTGCAACAGGCTCATGCTGGCGCCACTGTCGGACCAACGCCCTTGGACCTCGAGAAGAACCTCGGGGTAGGCCTCAAGGTCACGACCTTGGCTTAAATCTTGATCCCAACTGGGGGCCTGGGCATCGAAGCGCAGTGCATAACGCCCCGCCACATCGGCAAAAGCCAAGGCCTCACCGCGCTGCTGACAAATCTCCATCAACTTCAGATAGGGCAAGGCACTGTCGATGCCGTGACGGAGACGTTCCTGCAGCAAGTCAACAGCCGCATCATGCTGGCCAAGCACCACGAAGAAATCAACCTGTTGCTCAAGGTCAATCAAGGCTTCGGCACTGACCAGATCCTGGCCGCCCCCGCCCCTTGGATCCTGGTCTACTGCGGCAGTGACGCCGCTCGGCAATACCGAGTCGATGGATGGCCCATCCAAAAACTGCACGCTGACTGGCTCACTCTTTTCCTCATGCCTCTCGTGGCCAAAGAACGCCCCTAGATGCGTGCTCTGATCGGTCGAGACGAAATCCACCCCAGGCATTGCAAGCCCGAAATCAGTTGAAGCTCGATGGGCAGGCAAGGGATCGGGCTGAGCAAAGTCAAGACTGTGGTCGACCTCGCTCAGTTTGGCCAAAGAAATGGTGCGCTCATCGTCTCGCCCCTCGGCACCGACATCACTTCCTGAGCCGTTAGCGGATGCTGAAGCAGACTGCCGGAGTGTGGCGTGTTGCTCCGCTTGGAGCTTGTCTGCCACGACTGCAGTCGTCCCCACTCCGGAAGAACTGTTTGAACCGGCATTCTCAGGCGATGCGTCCGAAGCAGTCCACCATCTGCTGTCCTGCCCAAGCTTGTTCTTCCTGAGGGACTGCCAAAGACAGGCGCAGCCCCCAGCCAAACCAAGGCTCAGCAGGCTCAAAGCCAAAACCCATGGGCTCACCGAAGCAGATGCCTCTGAACCCAGGGAGTCATCCCTCACCAGCGCTTGCATTTCCTTCAGCTTTAGCTCGGACAAACGCTTGTCCTCGCGCAGTTTCCCAAGCCCCAACTCCAGGGCATTCAATCGTTGCAGCGCAGCTTGCGCTTCGGACAATTGAGCCGACGCTTGGGCCGAGGCAGCGGTCGCAGCCTCCAGCGATTCAAGACGAAGCTTGGGGCCGACGGAATCAACAGGCCCATCGGACCAGGCGGCCGGGCTTGGGCTGACCACCTTCACCGGACGGTCTGGCTTTACAGGCGCCAGAGTCTGCGGCAATGACTTGCTGTTCTGCTTGGCGGAGTCAGTTTGAGAAGCTTTCGCCGGTTTGGCGGGCTTCAAGTCCGCGGTCAAGCGCTGGGATGCGCCTGCATCCTTCACCCCAGCACCCAGCAAGTCTCTTGGCTGGGCACCCGAGGTCGCCAAGGCGGCCTTCATCACGGCTGAATAACGGGGCGGTGCCTCTGCCTGCTGAATCTCTTCGATATCGGAGCCCGCAGGATGCCCTTGCGAACTTGGCGGATCCAACAAAGCACTGTACTGACGTGTCAAACGCGTCGGACAACCCAGGCTCAAGCTCACGCTGATGATGGGCTCTTCAATCTTGACACTGCTGATCACCCGAAGCGCACGCACCGAGGCGTCGGTGGCACCTTGCAATTGCACTTGAATCGCAGATGCCGGGAGGCGAGCGACACCGGCCAAAACCTCGGCCTTGACACAATCCGCTGACAAAGATTCCCCGGCATTCAAACTGAGGGGGAATTCGAGATTCAGTGTCTGCCCCAAGGCGGAGCGCATTTGCGGACGCCCCAAACCCAGCGCTTGTGCTTGGTCGACCCAACCCAGCGCCAAGCTGCACAGAACAAAAGCCCCCACGCAAGTGGAGCGCATGACAAAAAGGGGCGCTTCAGTTTCTCGGTACATGCCGGGGCGAATGTTAATGAGATCACTCTAGCATGGCAGACTGCTCGGTAATCCCAGGGATAGTGCGGCGTTGTTAATGTGTCAGCAATAGCGCACGGACTAAGGATCTGAAGCACTGAAAGAGGCTTGCCAAGCCGAAGAACGGAGTCAGTCCCAACAAAAGCAGAAACGCGTGCTTGGCAAAGGCTCTAGCGACCGCAGCTCAGCAAACCGATGATGTGAGACCCCAAAGCCGAGGCATCAAGCATCGGCACCCGATCCGAAGACCCCACCGCCATCAAGCGGGGGCCGGATCTTCCTCGGGCCGGGAGCTTTGCCAAGCCACCGATGTTGTGGTCGGCCACGGCCCCAGATCCGACAAGCGTGAATTGACCACCACCGCCTCCTTGCAGGCCAACTCCAACAACTTAACCAAGGCCTGAATCTTTGGCAGTGAAGGCTCGGGCATAGCCGTGCGAAGGTAGACGTTGCCACGCATGGTCATCAGGACGAATGGCTGCCCCTCGGGCAGCAATTCCATGCTGGCTTGGGCCAACAAGGGGCTCAAAGCCCCCTCCACCCAAGCAGCCGTCAACTCCTTGTTGACACCCAAGGCACCGAAGCGCTGGCGAACCAACTTAGAACTGATGGCGCTGAACTTGGGAAACATCACCAACCAACGCATTTCTTCAGGCGTGTCGGTGTCGACCCGAGTCTTCAAGGTGTCGGTGTAGGCCTCAAACACCGAAGCCTCCAGCCTCTCCATCAACTGGCGGCACAAAACCAACAACTGCAGTTCGCTATTCAAGCGCAATTCGCAGCGCATCCGTAACTCGTATCCCTCGATGTACGCACGCTGCGAACGCCCCCACTCGATCCGCAAACTTCCAGGCAAGGCCTTGGGCTGCTCAATCAAGAAACCGTGACCATCACGAGCCATCCGGAACTGGCCCTGACGAGCCTCCGCCCAATCGTGAATGGGACGCCAGCGTGCGGCATTCGCCCGCGCAACAAACCAGTGTTTTACTTGCTTAAAAAACATGAGCTAGGACAATGCGCTGAGCCAAGGCGGAATGACCGCAAGCCCTTGATCGAGGGGAAACAAATGATTGAAGTGTATTCATGGCCCACACCGAATGGGCACAAGGTTCACATCATGTTGGAAGAATGCGGTCTGCCGTATCGGGTGATCCCCGTGGACATCGGCAATGGTGGGCAGTTCGAGTCGCATTTTTTAAGCCTCAGCCCGAATAACAAAATCCCAGCCATCATCGACCCTGAAGGGCCGGATGGCCAAGCGATCACGCTGTTTGAGTCGGGCGCCATTTTGCTTTACCTGGCTGGAAAGACAGGCAAGTTCCTGGCCACGGACACGAAGGGGAAATACGAAGTCTTGCAATGGCTGATGTTCCAGGTGGGCGGTGTCGGGCCCATGCTGGGGCAGGCCCATCACTTCCGAATCTACGCACCAGAGAAAGTTCCCTACGCGATTGAACGCTACAGCAGTGAAGCACAGCGTCTTTACAGGGTAATGAATAAACGCTTGGCCGGCTCTACTTACTTTGGCGGACTCCACTACAGCGTCGCCGATATGGCCATCTTCCCGTGGCTGCGCTCATGGAAGAACCAAGGCATTGAGTTGCGCGAGTATCCACATCTCAAGGGCTGGTTTGATGAGATCAATGCACGCCCGGCGGTGCAGCGCGGCCTCGAGGTCTTGTCCGCACAGCACAAGCCATTAACCAACGAGCGCGCACGAGAAAACTTGTTTGGCGAAAGCCAGTACAAGAGGCATTGAGCAAGGGCGGGACCAACAAATGCAAGCAGCGCTTGCAATCCAGCCGGGGGCGCCGACGGCATTCATCAAGTCGCCGCGCAAGCTCTAAGGCTTGCATGCCCAAACCCAGTTGAGCTGGCCCGACCAGCAAGAATCGAACTTGCAACCGCCCGCTTAGAAGGCGGGT
>NZ_JBMLSK010000271.1:0-36201 GCF_049240545.1 Roseateles sp.
GCGAACCGACGGCGATACCGATGTCGAAGTAGCCGTGGTAGACGATGTCATTGCCATCGACCGAGGCGTTCAGCACCGGGTACTTCTTCAGGGCAGCAACCGCAGCCTTGACGAAGAAGCTCATGAAGCCCAGCTTGACGCCGTGTTCCTTCTCGAACTTTTCCTGGAACTTCTTGCGCATTTCCATCACCGGGGCCATGTTCACTTCATTGAACGTGGTCAGGATGGCGTTGGTGGCTTGCGATTGCAGCAGACGCTCGGCAACGCGGGCGCGCAGACGGGTCATGGGCACGCGCTGCTCTGGGCGGTCACCCAGGTTCTGAGCGACAGGCGCAGCCACGGCGGGCAGCGGCTTGGCAACCGAGGGCGCAGCAGCCACGGCCACCGGTGCAGGCACAGCAGCCGGCTTGGCGCCAGCGGCCAGAGCGTCGCCCTTGGTGACGCGGCCGTCCTTGCCGGAACCGGCCACATCGGTGGCCGACAAGCCCTTCTCGGCCAGGATCTTGGCGGCGGCCGGCATGGCGACATCACCCTTGGCACCGCCAGTGGCAGCGGCAGGGGCAGCAGCAGCGGGAGCAGCGGCGACCACGGCCTTGACTTCCAGCGGGCTGACTTGCGCCGTGCCGTCGGTGTCGATGCGGGCGATGACTTCTTCGCTGGCCACGCTTTCGCCATCGTTCTTGATGATCTGGGCCATCACACCGGCGCTGGGCGCGGGCACTTCCAACACGACCTTGTCGGTCTCGATTTCAACCAGGATCTCGTCGATGGCCACAGCTTGGCCAGGCTTCTTCTTCCAGGTCAAGAGCGTGCCTTCGGACACAGATTCAGACAGCTGGGGGACTTTGACTTCGATGATTGCCATGATGTTCTAACTTTCTATTTGTTCGGAGAGCTGATCGGGCTCATTGCCTGACGATCAAACGACCGAGAACAAAGCGGCGCCTTCCAGCGCCGCCCTGTTCTTACTTGTTGAGGATGAAGCCCTTGAGCTTGCCGAAAGCCTGGTCCAGCAGCGACTTCTGTTGCTCCTGGTGCAGGTCCGCATAGCCGCAAGCCGGCGAAGCCGAGGCGGGGCGACCCGCATAGCCCAGCTTCTGGCCGTCGAGCATGTTCTCGTGCACATAGTGCTGAACGAAGAACCAAGCGCCCTGGTTCTGCGGCTCGTCCTGGCACCAGACCAACTCGGTCGCGCCTGGGTACTTCTTGATCTCGGCGGCGAAAGCCTTGTGTGGGAAGGGATAGAGCTGCTCAACGCGGATGATGGCCACGTCGGTCGCCTTCTTTTCCTCGCGCTTGCGCACCAGGTCGTAATAGACCTTGCCCGAGCAGACGATCACGCGCTTGACCTTGTCGGCGGCGATAGCCGCATCCTGTTCACCGATGACGGTGCGGAACTCACCCTTGGTGAATTCGCTCAGCGCCGAGGTGGCGTCCTTGGCACGCAGCAGCGACTTCGGCGTCATGATCACCAAAGGCTTGCGGAACATGCGCAGCATTTGACGACGCAGAACGTGGAAGATCTGGCTGGCCGTGGTCGGCTGGACGATCTGCATATTGTTGTCAGCGGCCAGCTGCATGAAGCGCTCCAGGCGCGCCGAGCTGTGCTCAGGGCCTTGGCCTTCATAGCCGTGCGGCAACATCATCACCAAGCCGTTGGAGCGGCCCCACTTCACTTCGCCGGAAGCGATGAACTGGTCGATCACCACCTGGGCGCCGTTGACGAAGTCGCCGAACTGGGCTTCCCAGATCGTCAGCGTGTTCGGCTCGGCAGCGGCATAGCCGTACTCGAAGCCCAAAACCGCCTCTTCGCTGAGGATGGAGTCAATCACTACGAAAGGAGCCTGACCTTCGGCCACGTTCTGCAGCGGAACGTAGGCGCCCTCGTCCCAGTTGGTCCGGTTCTGGTCGTGAATGACGGCGTGACGGTGAGTAAAGGTGCCGCGGCCGGCATCTTCGCCCGACAGGCGGATCGGGTAGCCGCTGGCCACCAACGACGCGAAAGCCATGCTCTCGCCCATGCCCCAGTCCACATTGATCTCGCCACGGCCCATCGCAGCGCGATCGGCGTAGAGCTTTTGCACCAGGTTGTGGGCCACCAGATCCTTGGGCAGCGTGGTCAGCTTGTCAGCCAAGCGCTTCCACTCAGAGACAGGCAGCGCGGTATCGCAGCTGTCGGTCCACTTCTTGCCGAGGAAGGGCGACCAGTCGGTGGCGTACTTGCTCTTGAAGTTGGTCAGCACCGGATCGACGGTGTGACGGCCTTCGTCCATGGCAGCGCGGTAGGCCTTGATCATCTGATCCGAACCGGCGGCATCGACCACGTTTTGCGCGGCCAACTTGTCGGCATAGACCTTGCGGGTGCCGGGGTGAGCCGCGATCTTCTTGTACATCAGCGGCTGGGTCAGCGAGGGGGTGTCCTGCTCGTTGTGGCCCAGCTTGCGGAAGCAGACGATGTCCAGCACCACGTCCTTGCGGAACTCGGCGCGGTAGTCCATGGCCAGTTGCATGGCCCACACCACCGCTTCTGGGTCATCACCGTTCACGTGCAGCACCGGCGCTTCGATCATCTTGACGACGTCCGAGCAGTAAGCGGTGGAACGCAGATCGCGCGGATCGCTGGTGGTGAAACCGATCTGGTTGTTGATGACGATGTGAACGGTACCGCCGGTGCCGTAGCCGCGGGTTTGGGCCATGCACAAGGTTTCTTGCACCACGCCCTGGCCACCGAAGGCCGCGTCGCCGTGCACCAGCACGGGCAGAACCTGGCTGCCGTTCTTGTCACCGCGGCGCTCTTGGCGAGCGCGCACGCTGCCCTCGACCACCGGGTTGACGATTTCCAGGTGCGAAGGGTTGAAGGACAGCGACAGGTGCACCGGGCCGCCCTTGGTGCTCACATCGGAGCTGAAGCCTTGGTGGTACTTGACGTCACCGGCCGGCAGATCTTCGGTGGCCTTGTGTTCGAACTCAGCGAACAGGTCGGCAGGCATCTTGCCCAGGGTGTTGACCAGCACGTTCAAGCGGCCACGGTGGGCCATGCCGATGACGATTTCTTGCACGCCGCGTTGGCCGGCGCGCTGGATCAGCTCGTCCATGGCGGCGATGAAGCTCTCACCACCTTCCAGCGAGAAGCGCTTCTGGCCGACGTACTTCGTGTGCAGATAGCGTTCCAGGCCTTCGGCAGCGGTCAGACGCTCCAGAATGTGGCGCTTTTCTTCGGCGGTGAAGGTGGGCTTGCCGCGGGCCTTTTCCAGGCGCTCTTGCCACCAGCGCTTTTCGCCAGGGTCGGTGCAATGCATGAACTCGGAACCGACCGAGCTGCAATAAGTCTCGCGCAAGGCTTGCACGATTTGACGCAAGCTCATGGTGTCGCCACCAAAGTTGGTGTTGGAGGCCGAGAAGCTGATGTCCATATCGGACTCGGTCAGGTCGTAAAACGCCGGATCGAGTTCAGGAATCTTGGGGCGCTCTGAGCGCTTGAGCGGATCGAGTTCGGCCCAGCGGTTGCCCAGGAAGCGGTAGGCGGCGATCAGGCTTTGCACATGCACTTGCTTGTGTGCAACGGCCAAGTCGGCGCTAGAAGCCTTGGCGGCAAAAGCATTGGCCTTGGCGCGCTGAGCGAAAGACTCGATCACCGGGGCATGGGGCACATCGCGGCCATCGCTGCCGTCGGTTGCCGGTACATGCTGGAGCGCGTCGAAATACGAACGCCAGTTGTCAGGCACGGAGCCCGGGTTGTCGAGGTAGGCCTCGTACATCTCTTCGACATAAGGGGCATTGCCCCCGAACAGGTAAGAATTTGACCTGTGTTGCTGCATCATCTTCGCTCACCTCTAGCCCCGGCTTCCAGGGAATTGGCTGGTTGATAAACCTTCCGCGTTACGGCTCGACCGGTTGGCGGATTGCGACCCGCCTAAGCTGTTGTCAGCGAAGGGGACGGGAAGGAACTAAAGTCTCCAAGGCGCGGACTTTATCACCCTTGTCCGTTTCGCCAAGTCCGCCGACCTGAGGACTTTTCGGTAGCAAGCCACGAAAACTGAGTCCGGGCAACAGGGAAATTTTCAACATCCCCCGCGTCGCCCACCAAGTGTCACCCTAGTCAAGCCAAACAGCAAACGTTTGCGAACTCGATGCTCTTGACCTAGACTCGGCATCAGAACGCCAAACCCCGCGATTGAATGGTTTGGCTTTGGGACATATCAGGAGATCCCACCCATGCAAGTTCGCGTCGTCGACTATTTGGCTGCAGATGCCGCCGAGCAATTCACCCGCTCATTGCACGAAACCGGCTTTGGCGTGCTGGTCAACCACCCGATTCAGCAGACGCTGGTCGAGAAGATCTATGCCGACTGGTTGGCGTTTTTCAATACCGAGGACAAGCATCAATTCGCTTTCTCCAAGGAAACCCAAGACGGCTATTTCTCCACCGAGATCTCAGAGACCGCCAAAGGCGCCGCACTGAAGGACATCAAGGAGTACTTCCACTACTACCCCTGGGGTCGCATCCCCAAGACTTTGGAAGCCGATGCTCAGGCCTATTACCAGCAGGCGAATGCTCTGGCCCAGCAACTCTTGGGCTGGGTGGAGCAGTACACGCCGGCGGAAATTGCGCAGCACTACCGCGAACCGCTGTCGAACATGATCAAAGACAGCCGCCAAACGCTGCTGCGCGTCTTGCGCTATCCGCCACTGACCGGCCAGGAACCCGCCGGCTCGCTGCGCGCCGCCGCCCATGGGGACATCAATCTGCTCACCATCTTGCCAGCCGCCAATGAGCCGGGCTTGCAGGTGCAAGACATGAACGGCGCGTGGATCGATGTGCCCTGCGACTTCGGCATGCTCATCATCAATACCGGCGACATGCTGCAAGAAGCCTCGCAAGGCTATTACCCCTCTACCCAGCACCGGGTGGTCAACCCCAGCGGCGAAGGCGCCACACGCAGCCGGATCTCATTGCCACTGTTCTTGCACCCGCGCAATGAGGTCGTGCTGTCGGATCGCTACACCGCGCACGACTATCTGCAAGAGCGCTTGCGTGAGTTGGGCGTCAAGAACTGAGTCCGTCTCCGGGCCGGCTACATTGAGCGCATGCGCGCCCGGCCCGACACCGTCATTCACATCCACCCGGATGCACCGAGCAAACCCGCCGAGGGAGCGGCTTGCAATGGCTGCGGCATCTGCTGCCTGAGCGAGCCTTGCCCGATTGGTGTACTCATCAGCCGCAAACGACGCGGCGCCTGCCGAGCACTGCAATGGTCAGTTCTGCAAGGGCGTTACGTATGCGGCATGCTGATCGAGCCCCTGCCTTACTTCGGCTGGAACAGGCACAGCGCACTCAGCCAAGGGCTCTCTCGCCTGATCGCGAAAGCGTGTCGGCGCTGGATCGCGGCCGGTATCGGCTGCGACTCGGATCTGCAGCCGATCAAGCCTACCGACTCCGGGCAAGCCACTAGATCGGTTTGAAGGCACAAGGGCTAGCATCTTCGCCACCTGACCACACCCCTAGGGATGAAGATGCACAAAATCAAGTTGACAGCGCTGGCCCTTTCTTTAGGCGTCACATTGAGCCTCACGGCCCTGAACGCACAAGCCAATTCCCTGCGCTGGGCGGCCCAGAATGACATCTTGACCATGGACCCGCATTCACAGAACCACGCGACCACCAACGCGATTCTGATGCACGCCTATGAAGGCCTGACCCGCTACAGTGCGAAATACCAAGTCGAGCCAGCGCTGGCGACCAAGTGGACCTACATCTCACCAACCCAGGTGCGTTTTGAGTTACGCCGCGGGGTCAAGTTCCATGACGGCTCGCCCTTCACCGCCGATGATGTGATCTTCACCTTTGGCCGCATCAGCCAGCCGCAAGGCACGATGCAAATCTATGTGGCCGGCATCAAAGAGATCAAAAAGATCGATGACTTCACCATCGATGTGATGCTCAGCGCCCCGACCCCCATCCTGCTGCGCAACATCATCGACTTCCGCATCATGAGCAAGACCTGGGCGGAAAAGAACAAGACCACCAATGTGCAAGATTACAAAGCCAAGGAGGACAACTTCGCCTCCCGCAATGTGATGGGTACCGGCCCCTACAGAATCACCAGTTGGCAGCCGGATCAAAAGATCAGCATGGTGGCCAATAAAGACTGGTGGGACGCCAAGAACGCCAGCAATGTGACCGAAGTCAGCTATCTGCCGATCAAGTCCGACCCGACCCGCGTTGCCGCGCTGCTGTCGGGGGATGTCGACATGCTGACCGACCTGCCCACCCAGGACGTGGCCCGACTCAAGAACGACCCCAAGCTCAAGGTCATCGAAGGCCCCGAGGTGCGCACCATCTTCTTCGTGATGGATCAAGGCAGCGATGAGTTGCAGGGCTCCAATGTGAAGGGCAAAAACCCCTTCAAGGACAAGCGTGTGCGTGAGGCCCTGAGCGTGGCGATTGACCGCGAGGCCATCAAGCGCACCATCATGCGGGGCCTGTCCATCCCTGCCGGCCTGATGGTGGCGCCGGGTGTCAACGGCAACACGCCCGAACTGGACGCGCCGCTGAAGGCCGACACCGAGAAGGCCAAGAAGTTGCTCGCGGAAGCCGGCTACCCCAGCGGATTTGAAGTCCCACTGAATTGCCCGAACAACCGCTACGTCAACGATGAAGAAGTCTGCCAAGCCGTGGTGGCGATGTGGGCCAGAATCGGCATCAAGGCCAAGCTGGCCGCCCTGCCTTTTGCTCAGCACAGTCTGACCTTCCAACGCTTTGAAGCGCCCCTCTTCATGCTGGGTTGGGGTGTGGCCACTTATGACGCGCAGTACTTCCTGCAAGCCGTGGCTCGCACCAAGGCCACCGGCGCCGACGGCAACTTCAACTTCGCCAAACTCAGCGATGCCAGGCTTGACCAACTGGTCGACGGTATGAAGGTCGAGGTCGATGTGGCCAAGCGCAATGCCATGGTTCGAGAGGCGCTACTCCGCGTACGCGATGAGACCCTCTTCATTCCACTGCATCACCAGATGCGGCCCTGGGCTATGCGAGCCAATGTGGAAACCGTCCATCGCTCGGACGATCGACCCGAAGCTCGGATGACCAACATCAAGTAAGCAAGCCTTGAATCAAAAATGGCCACCCTAGGGTGGCCATTCTCATTGGAGCGGGCGTTCCCCGCGCAGTCGCTCGCGCAGAGCCGTTGGCGTCAGACCGAACCAGCGCCGCACCGTGCGGCTGAAGTTGGAGGTATCCTCAAAGCCCAACTCTGCGGCAATCACTTCCATCGACTGCTGGCCCTGCCTGAGGGCGCAGAGCGCCTGCTCTTGGCGCACCCCGTCGAGTACCGACTGATAACTGCAACCCTCGACGCGCAGGTGCCGGATCAAGGTCCGCACCGACACGTGACAGTGCGCGGCGACCTCCACCGCGGCTGGGAATGCCTGACCCGGGAGGCGCAGCAGCAGCATCTGACGCACCCGCAAGGCCCACGGTCCTTGGCCGTTATGCGACTGGGCAAGCTCGCGTTCACAGTCCTGGCGGGCGGCCTCGTAAGCACGCGGATCGGCGGTCAAACAAGGCAAGCTCAGCAGCGTCGGCGTCAGATAAAAGGCCAGCAAGGGCGCATCAAACCGGATCACCCCATCAAAACACAGGCGCAGTTGTGCCAACCATTCGGGGTCAGCAGGTTCTGCGAACGGCAGATCCAGCTGCAAGCCCTGTACCCGGTGGCCCACCACCGACTCCATCAGACGCAGCGCCGTGCCAAGCACCATCTCCAACACGAAGCCGCGCGCCTGACCCAGGTCGCAGCACTCATGAACTCGCAAGACCGCCAAGTCTTGGTCCTCCTGCAAATCAAAGCGGAGCAAGCCGTTGCGCAGGCTCGCGAATCGAGCCACCGTCTGCAAAGCTTGGCGTAAATCACGGCTCGCCACCATCGAATACCCCAGCGCACCATGGGCCGAGATCTGCGCCGTCTGACCCAAATCCAGACCGAGCGCAGGCCTGCGGCTGGCTTGCACGGCCGCCAACACCAGCGGCTGAACCACAGCAAAGCTCAGCATCTGCTCGCGCACCGACAGCGCCTCCCACGTGAGGCCGGCCGAGGCCAAACTGCCCTCCACATCAGACCCCAAACTGCGCAACAACATGCACAACAGGCGCACATAAGTGGGGTGAACCTGTGCAGCCCCAGGTCCGCCCGCGTCGAGGGCGGCACTGGCGGACCTGAGGCTTGGGCGAGTGAGCGTCATAACTTGGCACTTTATGACGAAAGCTTGCCACTTGCCTCGGTGTTTTCGAAGGGACCTGAAGCCCAAACTGCGAGCAACAACAGGAGACAGATCTTGAGCCTCGCTATGCCATCGCCCGCCCCCCATTCACCCGACCCCGCCACGCCCTACCGCGACCGCAAACGCTATGCCTGGCTGATGAGCCTGCTGGTGCCGGCTTCGGTGACGCTGGGGCCTGCCCTGCTGAGTTGGAGCGGCGACGCGCGAATCTTGTGGCTACCGGTTGCGTTCTTGTACGGCATCGTGCCGCTGATCGACTGGCTCTTGGGCACCGATCGCAGCAATCCGCCCGAATCGGCGGTACCGGCCTTGGACGCGGATCACTACTACCGCCGCATCACCTATGCCTTGGTGCCCATTCTTTGGCTGGCCTTCATCTACTGCGTCTGGTTCGTGGCCACGCATGACTTGCCCTGGCACGGCGTCTTGGCCATGGTCATCATCACCGGCTCGGTCGGCGGCTTTTGTATCAATCTAGGCCATGAGTTGGGTCACAAGCAGACGGCACTCGAGCGCTGGTTGGCCAAGCTGGTGCTCGCCACCACCGGCTACGGTCATTTCTACATCGAACATAACCGCGGCCATCACCGGGATGTGGCCACCCCGCTAGACCCGGCCTCCTCGCGCATGGGGGAGTCCATTTACCGCTTTGTCTTGCGCGAAATGCCGGGCGCTTTCAAACGGGCCTGGGCGCTTGAAAGCACCCGGCTGCAAAAGGCCGGCCTGCCGGTGTGGTCGCTGAAGAACAACGAAATCCTGCAACCCGCGCTGATCACGATCGCCCTCTGGGGCAGCTTGGTTCTTTGGCTGGGCCCTCAGGTCTTGCCCTTCATTCTGGCGACCGCGTCCTGGGCCAACTTCCAGCTGACATCAGCCAACTACATCGAGCACTACGGACTGCTGCGCCAGCAACTGCCCAATGGCCGCTACGAGCCCTGCCAGCCGCATCACTCTTGGAACAGCAACCACATCTTCTCGAACTGGGCGGTGTTCCACTTGCAGCGTCACTCGGATCACCACGCCCACCCACTGCGCCGCTACCAATCGCTGCGCCACTTTGAGAACCTGCCGCAACTGCCCAGCGGCTACTTCGGCATGTTCAGCATTGCCTACATCCCGCCGCTGTGGTTCAAGGTGATGGACGAACGCCTGCTGGCCGTGGTGGGTCGTGACCCTCAGCGCATCAACTTCGAATCCAGCAAAAGAGCCGCCCTGATCGCGCGTTATGGGATGCGCTCAAATTGAAGTCTTGGCAGATGCAGGCACCCTCTTTTTAGAGAGCTGCCTCCATTGACAGGCGCTTTCACTTGCTACGATTGAAGATCGGGAATACTTTAGATATATCTAAATAGCGTATTGCGTCGGACCTTGTGCCCTCAGCCGCCCCCTGCGTTGAACCGAGACTGATGGTGCGAACAACCAAGGAGTCCGTATGCCCGAAAGTTGTCGCCAAAGGCGCAGCTCATTTGTCCCTGTCAAAGGGCAAACCTTTCAACCCGATCCAGCGCGCCCTGGCAGCGCTAGGCTAAGTCGCAGCGCGGCCTTCATTGCCCTGCTCGGCTTGGGCTTACCCAGTTGGGCTCAGGCCCAAGGCTTTGACCAAGCCGTTGATCATTTCTTCGCCAACACCTTTGGCTGGTTCGTTGATCTGATCTTCTATTCGGTACCCATTGCAGGTACGCAGTTCCCCTTGATTGCCGGCTGGCTGATGCTGGCGGCGATGGTCTTCAGCGTCTATTTCGGTTTCCCGCAACTGTTCAAAGCCAAGCTGGCCCTGGACATCGTGCGTGGCCGCTACAGCAACCCCAAGGACCGCGAACCCGGCGAGGTCAGCCACTTTCAAGCGCTGACCACCGCACTCTCTGGCACCGTCGGCTTGGGCAATATGGCCGGCGTCGGCGTAGCCGTAGCCATTGGCGGGCCGGGCGCCACCTTCTGGATGATCATCGTCGGCCTGTTCGGCATGGCCACCAAATTCACCGAATGCACGCTGGGCGTCAAGTACCGCACCGTGCTGCCCTCTGGCGCCATCTCGGGCGGACCGATGTACTACCTGCGTGACGGCTTGGCTGAGCGGGGTCTACCCCGCCTGGGCAAGCTGCTGGCGGCGGGCTTTGCCCTGATGGCGGTGCTGGGCGCCTTGGGCGGCGGCAATATGTTCCAGGGCAATCAGGCCAACGCGATGATTGTTCAAACTTTCGATCTCCCCACAGGCTATGGCTGGGTGGTTGGGTTGATCCTGGCGCTGCTGGTCTTCGGGGTCATGCTGGGCGGCATGCCCAAGATTGGCGCCGTCACCGCGCGCTTGGTGCCCTGGATGGCTTTCCTCTACATCGGTCTCACGGCGGCGGTGTTGATTGTCAACTTTGAGCGTATCCCGCAAGCCTTAACCTCCATCCTGGACGGCGCATTTCGTGCCGAAGGGGTGGCCGGAGGCGTTCTGGGCGCCTTGATCCAAGGCTTGAAGCGTGCAACCTTCTCGAATGAGGCCGGCGTCGGTTCTTCGGCCATCGCGCACAGCGCGGTTAAAACCAAGGAGCCGGTCACCGAAGGCTTGGTGGCCCTGCTGGAGCCCTTCATTGACACCGTGGTGATCTGCACCATGACCGCCTTGGTGATCACCATCGCCGGCATCAATATGGGCCCCTATCCCAACCCCACGGGCTTGAGCGGCATCGAACTGACCTCGGCTGCCTTCCAGGAGACCGCTGCCTGGTTCCGTTATCCGCTGGCTCTGGCAGTGGTGGTGTTCGCGGTTTCAACCATGATCAGCTGGGGCTATTACGGTCTCAAGGCCTGGACTTATCTCTTGGGCGAAAGTCGGCTCAGCGATGCGACCTTCAAGCTGCTGTTCTGCAGCTTTGTGGTGGTGGGCGCCTCGATCAATTTCGGCGCGGTCATCAACTTCTCAGACGCCGCCATCTTCGCCATGTCGATCTTCAACTTGATCGGCGTGTATCTGCTGGCACCGGTGGTCAAGGCTGAATACAAGCAGTTCCTGGCCAAGATCGAGTCCGGCGCACTGAAGCCCTACCCCAAGGTCAAACCAAGTCGGCCCGCGATGGTTTGAACTTGGGGCGCCCTAAGCCGGGGCGTCAGAGGCGAAAAAAGGGGCGCCGACAAGGCGCCCCTTTTGACTTGCTCTTCTCCTGTTCAGCGCAGCGACAAGCGTTCCCGTGCGGCCTGGTACTCACGCGCCAAGCGCGCCACCAGTTGCGCCGCCGGCAGCACTTCGCGCACCGCGCCAATGCCTTGGCCACAGCCCCAGATGTCCTTCCAGGCCTTCTTGGCATCGCCGCCAAAGTTCATCGCGCTGGGGTCGCTCTCGGGCAGCTTGTCCGGGTCCATGCCCGCATTGACGATGGAGCCACGCAGATAGTTGCCGTGCACGCCAGTGAAGAGATTGCTGTAGACGATGTCATCGCTATTGCTGTCCACAATCATCTGCTTGTAAGCGTCCGATGCGCGCGCCTCTTCGGTGGCAATGAAGGCCGAGCCGATGTAGGCGAAGTCAGCGCCCATGGCCTGGGCCGCCAAGACCGCGTCGCCGCTGGCGATGGAGCCCGACAAAGCCACCGGGCCATCAAACCATTCGCGGATTTCCTGGATCAAGGCAAAAGGGCTCTTCACACCGGCGTGGCCGCCAGCGCCAGCGGCCACGGCGATCAAGCCGTCCGCGCCCTTCTCGATCGCTTTTTTGGCGAACTTGTTGTTGATGATGTCGTGCAGCACCACACCGCCCCAGGCATGCACCGCCTGGTTGACATCTTCACGCGCACCCAGCGAGGTGATGATGATGGGCACCTTGTACTTGGCGCAGACCGCCATATCGTGCTCGAGCCGCTCATTGCTCTTGTGCACGATCTGGTTGATGGCAAAAGGCGCTGCCGGCTTGTCTGGATTGGCCTTGTTGTAAACCGCCAGCTCGGTGGTGATTTCATTCAGCCACTCGTCCAGCAACTCGGCGGGGCGCGCGTTCAACGCTGGCATGGAACCCACCACGCCGGCCTTGCACTGGGCAATCACCAGCTTGGGGTTGCTGATGATGAAGAGTGGCGAGCCGATGATGGGCAGCGGCAGGTTTTGCAGAATCGGGGGCAAGGACACGAGAGTCTCCGTTCTAGTTTTTAGTGAGCTCAGAAAGCATCCAAGGCCATGGCGGTGACGCTGTCGGCGCCGTCCACGATGGCATCGCGCAAGCTGCTGCTCCGCGTCAGGATGTGTTCGGCGTAGAAGCGAGCGGTGGCGATCTTGGCGCTCATGAAGGCCGCGTCTTCGCCCGCAGCCAACTTGTCTTCCGCCACCAGCAAGGCGCGCGCCAGCTGCCAGCCGGCCACCAAATTGCCAGCCAACATCAGGTAGGGCACCGAGCCGGCATACGCGGCATTGGGGTTGCTGCGTGCGTTGGCCACAATGAAGCCCACCACGTCGAGGTAGGCCTGTCGCGCCGCGCTCAGGCGCTTGTGCACCGCCAAGGCGGCCGGGCTTCCGCGCGTGAGCAACTGAGCCTCGGTCGCTTCGACCAGGGCCGCCACCGAGCGGGCGAACTCGCCACCATCACGGCTGGTTTTGCGGCCCACCAGGTCATTGGCCTGGATGGCGGTTGTGCCTTCGTAAATGGTCAGGATCTTGGCGTCGCGGTAGTACTGGGCCGCGCCGGTTTCTTCAATGAAACCCATGCCGCCGTGGATTTGCACGCCCAGATCGGTCACTTCCAAACTCATCTCGGTGCTGTAGCCCTTGATCAGCGGCACCAGGAACTCATAGAAAGCCTGGGCCTGCTTGCGCACCTCGGCATCGGCATGGTGATGGGCGGTGTCGTAGGCGCTGGCGCCCACCAGGGCCATGGCGCGGCAGCCTTCGGTCAGCGAGCGCATGGTCATCAACATGCGGCGCACATCGGGGTGGTGAATGATGGCGCCGCTGCTGGGCAGCGAACCGTCCACCGGACGCGACTGGATGCGATCGCGCGAGAAGGCCGCAGCCTTTTGGTAGGCCCGATCGGCCACCGCAATGCCCTGCACGCCCACGCCAAAGCGGGCCGCATTCATCATGATGAACATGTACTCGAGGCCACGGTTTTCTTGGCCGATCAGCGTGCCGATGGCACCGCCATGGTCACCAAATTGCAGCACAGCGGTCGGGCTGGCCTTGATGCCCATCTTGTGCTCGATGGAGACGCAGTGCGCATCATTGCGTGCGCCCAGCGAGCCGTCGGCATTCACCAGGAACTTGGGCACGAGGAACAGGCTGATGCCCTTGACGCCCTCGGGCGCACCGGCCACACGGGCCAGCACCAGATGGACGATGTTCTCGGCCATATCGTGCTCACCGTAGGTGATGAAGATCTTGGTGCCGAAGATTTTGTAAGTGCCGTCAGGCTGCGGCTCGGCGCGGGTGCGCACCTGAGCCAGGTCCGAACCGGCTTGCGGCTCGGTCAGGTTCATGGTGCCTGTCCAGCTGCCATCGACCAACTTGGGGATGAAGGTGTTCTTCTGCTCTTCCGAGCCGGCGGTCAGCAGCGCTTCGATCGCGCCATCGGTCAAGAGCGGGCACAGCGCGAAGCTGACGTTCGCGCTGTTGATCATTTCGCCGCAGGCGGCGCCAATGATCTTGGGCAGGCCTTGGCCGCCGAACTCGGTGGGGTGTTGCAGACCTTGCCAGCCGCCTTCGGCGAACTGCTTGAAGGCTTCTTTAAAACCGGGCGTGGTGAAGACCTGGCCGTCCTTCCAGTAGGAGGGGTTCTTGTCGCCTTCCCAGTTCAGGGGCGCGATCACGTCTTCATTGAGCTTGGCGCATTCCTCCAACACGGCCTGCGCGGTGTCGATGCCGTAATCGGCAAAAGCAGGGATCTGCTCAGTCAGCGACTGCAGGCCAGCCAGCTCCTGCATATTGAACAACATGTCTTTGACGGGGGCGCGGTAAGTCATGGTGATGTCTCCAGCAATACGAATCTAGGGTCGTTCAAGGGTGTTCAGGGACGTTCAGATGGAACAAGGGCGCCGCGACCGTGAAGTCGGGCGCCCTGGGGCTCACTCAATCAGAGAGCTTCCCGGTGTTGGAGCCACTCAGAGGCTCTTCACCAACTCCGGCACGGCGGTGAACAGATCGGCTTCCAGGCTGTAGTCGGCCACCGAGAAGATCGGGGCTTCGGGGTCCTTGTTGATCGCCACGATCACCTTGGAATCCTTCATACCGGCCAAGTGCTGGATGGCGCCGCTGATGCCGGCAGCGATATAGAGCTGAGGGGCGACGATCTTGCCGGTCTGGCCGACCTGCCAGTCGTTCGGGGCATAACCCGCATCCACGGCGGCGCGCGAGGCGCCCAAGGCAGCACCCAGCTTGTCGGCCAGCGGGGTCAGCACTTCCATGAACTTCTCGTTCGAACCCAGGGCACGGCCACCGGAAACGATGATCTTGGCGGCGGTCAGCTCGGGGCGATCGCTCTTGGTCACTTCACGGCCCGCGAAGCTGCTCTTGCCGCTATCGGCGGCGGCGGCCACGGTTTCAACAGCGGCGCTGCCACCGCTGGCGGCTGCGGCGTCAAAGCCGGTGGTGCGCACGGTCAGCACCTTGGTGGCATCGCTGCTTTGCACGGTGGCGATGGCGTTGCCAGCGTAGATCGGGCGCTCGAAGGTGTCGGCGCTGATGACCTTGGTGACATCGCTCAGTTGCGCCACGTCCAGCAAGGCAGCGACGCGCGGGGCGACGTTCTTGCCCGAGGCGGTGGCGGGGAACAGGATGTGGCTGTAGCCAGAAGCAATCGCCAGCACCTGGGCGGCCAGGTTTTCAGCCAAGCCGTTTTCCAGGCCAGCGGCGTCGGCGTGCAAGACCTTGGCAACACCGGCGATCTGCGCAGCAGCAGCGGCGGCAGCGCCGGCGTTGAAGCCCGCCACCAGCACATGCACATCGCCGCCTGCGGCCAGCGCAGCGGTCACGGTGTTCAGCGTTGCGCCCTTGATGGAGGCGTTGTCGTGTTCAGCAATAACGAGAGCAGTCATTGTGTTTTCTCCGAATTCTTCTGATCTGGGGTCAGCCAATGACCTTGGCTTCGTTCTTCAGCTTGTCAACGAGCGCGGCCACATCGGCCACCTTGACACCAGCGCTGCGCTTGGGCGGCTCTTCCACCTTCAGCGTCTTGATGCGCGGGGCCACGTCCACGCCCAGATCGGCGGGCTTGACCACGTCGAGCTGCTTCTTCTTGGCCTTCATGATGTTGGGCAGCGTCACATAACGCGGCTCATTCAGGCGCAGGTCGGTGGTGATGACGGCGGGCAGGCTCAGCTTGACGGTTTCCAGGCCACCGTCAACTTCACGGGTCACGGCGACCGAGTCGGCGCTCAGCTCGACCTTGCTGGCGAACGTGCCTTGCGGCAGACCAGCCAAGGCGGCCAGCATCTGGCCGGTTTGATTGCAGTCGTCGTCAATGGCTTGCTTGCCCAAGACCACCAGGCCGGGCTGCTCTTTGTCCACCAGGGCCTTGAGGAGCTTGGCCACGGCCAGGGGCTGCAACTCGGCATCGGTTTCCACCAGGATGGCGCGGTCGGCGCCAATGGCCATGGCGGTGCGCAGGGTCTCCTGGCACTGGGTCACGCCGCAGGACACGGCGATCACCTCGGTGACCACGCCCTTCTCCTTCAGGCGCACGGCCTCTTCGACGGCGATCTCGTCAAAGGGGTTCATCGACATCTTCACATTGGCGATGTCCACGCCGGTGCCGTCGCTCTTGACGCGCACCTTGACGTTGTAGTCGACCACGCGTTTGACTGGGACCAAGACTTTCATCGATTACTCCAAGACGAATTGACGTTAACGTTAATCAGATTCTAAAGGGGTGGCCCCGAGGCCCTGCACCATCATCGCCGACTTCGGCGAAAAAAGCACGATCGTTCTATTTTAACCACGAGCCCGAAGCGGTCCAGCGCAAAAGCTAGACTGACGCACTCAATGAGTTCCCTCCCTTCTATTTCAGCGCCTCGCCTGGGCGTTTTCGATTCCGGCGTGGGCGGCCTGACGGTCTTGCGCGAGCTGCGCCAGCAACTGCCAGAAGTCGCCCTGCACTACGTCGCAGACACGGCTCATGCGCCCTACGGCCTGCGCGAGGCGGACTACATCATCGAGCGCAGCCTGAAGGTAGGCGGCCATTTGATTGAGCAAGGTGCGCGCGTCTTGGTGGTGGCCTGCAATACGGCAACGGCCCATGCCATTGGGGCACTACGGCAGCGTTGGCCCGAGGTCCCCATCGTGGGCACCGAGCCCGGCATCAAGCCTGCCGTGGCCCAAAGCCGAGTCGGGCGCATCGGGGTGATGGCCACGCCCGCCACCATCGCCAGTGCGCGCTTTGCCGACCTGGTTCAAAAACATGCCGGCCAGGTGCAAGTCTTCAGCCAAGCCTGCCCCGGCTTGGTGGAGCTGATTGAACGCGGCGACTTGCAATCTGAGGAGTTGCGCAAACTGCTCGCTCAGCTGTGCCAACCCTTGCTTGAAGCCGAGGTGGATACGGTGCTGATGGGCTGCACCCATTACCCGCTGATTCAAGCGCAGTTGCAAGAGACGCTGGGCGCGCAGGTCAAGCTGCTGAACATCGAGTCGGCAGTAGCTCAGCAAGCGGCGCGGCAATGGCAAGCGCTCGGCTTGTCTTCAACGCCGGACGCCGCTCCCCTCTTGCAAACCACCGGAGAAGCGCAGTCTCTAAGCCGTTTTGTGCAGCAAGCCTTGAATTGGCCATTCAGCGCCAGCGGCTTGCAGATTTAAGAAGCTCAAATGCCGGGACGTCCTGCACGCGACCTCCCCAGGCTCACCTGACCTCGCGCGCCAACTTCAGCATCTGCGAACTGAGCATCAATCCCCGCCGCTTGGCCTCGGTCAAGTTGACACGGAAACTCAAGCCATTCGGCTCGGCAATCAGACCGATGACGGCGCCACTGCGGAAAGCCTCCACCGTGTCGGCCACCACCAACAAGGGGGCGTCACCGGCAGCGAGCTGCCAGCGCTGCAAATCAGCGCGCTCCACAAAGCCCAAGAACAGCAGATGGCACTGGCCCAACTGCTGGGGATCGGTCAGGTAGCGCATTCGCACCTGGGCGACGCTGTGGGACTTCAGGGTCAGTGCTTGCATCGCCTCCTGCATGCCTTGACTGCCGGCCACGCAGTAGGTGAACTCTTGAGCGGGCGGAGGCGGCCACTGGGTGAACTGCGCAAAGCGGTAAACAAACGCCGCCTTGAGCTGAGCGTCGTCCATCAAACTGCCTTGCGAGGGGGCTGCGCCAGCAGGCAAGGCCGCGGCGCACGCTCCCAGCAACAAGGCAGCCCTATGCCAACAAGGCCAGCTCATCAACCCAAGCTCCAGTTGAGGCCCAATTGCAAGGTGCGCCGCTCTGATTGAATGGCCGGCGTCAGCGTCGTGGAGCGGTCAAGATAGCCGCGATCCATCAGGTTGTAAACGCCCAAGCTGAACTCCAGATTCAAGCGCGGACGCCACAGCAAATTGACGTTATGCACGGCGTAGCCTGGCAAAGACTGGAAGGAAGTGCTGCGCCGACTCATGGCGAACGTCTGCCACGCCAGTTGCAAGCTGTCGCCGCGCAAAGGTTGGCTGTAAAGCAGCTTGAACAAGGCATGCGGGGAATTGCTCAGGCCCGCATCTTGCTCATCCCTGCTGCGTTGCAAAGACAGGCCCAAACGAAGTCGAGACCCTTGATCCCAGCGCCTCTCCACATCCAATTCACCGCCGTAGCTGCGCACACGGGTGCTGTTCTCAAAGATCGGCAGGTCCACCTGATTCTGCTCAATCAGGTCATTCATGCGAGACGCATAGAAAGAAGCCCGGTACTGCAGCTGCGGCGTCAATGACTGTTCCCAAGAAAGCTCATAGGACCTGATCTGCTCGGGCTCGGGCGTCGCCACGCCCCAAGAGGCGTTGATCGCAAACTCGTTCAGATTGGCCGCCCGAAACGCGCTACCGTACATCAGCCGCAAGCTGGCATCGGGGATGCCGCTCCAGATCCAAGCCAAACGCGGATTCAATCGCGCTTTAGCTACCTTGGATGCGTCTCGGCGCAAACCGATGACCAAGCGCTGAGCCTCGCTCAGCTGCCATTCATCTTGAATGAACCAAGCGCTGCGACGATTGATGCCGAAATACTCCTGCAAGGGCGGATCCCCTTCGGCACCGATGGAAATGCGCTGCTGCCGATCGTCTTGCACCTCCAGGCCTGCCATCAAGACATGCCGATCGAATTGTCGGGTGCTGAGGCGCAGGTCCCAGTTCGTCCAGCGCCCCAGGGACGTGGCACCGAAGTAGCGCTTCTGCCCTGTGTCTCGATCAAAAAAGGGCATCCGATCCCGGTAGGTATGACTCTTGGCCGACACGCTGGCGAACAAGTCCCAATCCGGCCCCAAGCTGCGCTCGTGACTCAGGCTGACGAAACGGTTGTTGAGCAGCAAAAAAGCTTGATCGACGACCAAGTTCTCAGTGCTGCTGACGTTGCCGGGAATGCCACGCTTCAGATCGGTGGCCCCAAAACGAAACGCCCAGCCTCCCGCGTTAAGGCTGCCGAACATGCGCTTGCTGCGGTCCCAAAAGCGCTCGCGAAAGTCACGCTCAAACTCAGGCAGTACCGCATAGGGGAGCGGGCGTTCGTCTTGCCGAGCAGTACTGGCCGACAACCAGCCCTCCCAACCGGCGTCAGAGCGGTGGCCCCAGCTGGCGCGCAGCTGCTGAACGCCTTGCGAGTCCAGACGGCTTCGCATGTGCAGGCCCGCGAGTCGATCGGCTCGCTTGGTCAACACATTGACCACGCCCAGAAAGGCATTGTTGCCGTACAAGGCGGAGCCAGGACCTGGCGCAAATTCCACCCGTTCGATCAGGTCCACATCGACAAAGAACTCCTCCCCAATCTGCGCGGCGTCAAAAACGTTCTCGTTAATGCGCATACCGTCAATCAAGAACAGGATGCGGGTATTCAGATCTCCCGGTCGCCCCAGCCCACGTGCACCGATATAGCTGAAGTCAACACCGGTGGTGACGTAAAGCCCCGGCATGGCGCCCAGGATGTCGGCCATCGAGCGGAAGCCGTAAAGCGCAATGTCGCCCGCCGTCAGCACATAGGTGGTGCTGGGTGCCCGCGCCGCGCTCTGAACGAAGCGCGAGACGGTGCTGACCTCCACATCGCGCGGCACCTGCTTCAGTGGCTGCCGCAACAACTGCGCCAAGTCCGGCTCTGCATCTGTCACGCTAGTCTTGGGCTCCAGTTCTTCAGCAAGAGACTCAGAGCTCAAAAAACACAGGCTTAGGCTCAGGCAGAAACCCAGCGTCCACCGCGCCGCAAATCCGCACCCGCGCCACGACTGAGTCCGTTCATGCAGCATGGTTGGCCCGGCGGTAGGTGTTCTTGCCCGCGCGCTTGGCGGCATACATGGCCACATCGGCGGCACTCAAGAGTTGCGGCGCATCGACTTCATCGGTCGGACAGAACGCCAAACCCACGGTCGCCCCGATGGGCATCAAATGCCCATCGATCACCATCGGCTCTCGGATCGCCGCAATCAAGCGCAAGGCCAGTTGCTCGGCCGCGGTCTCATCGGGCAAGTTCGGCAAGATCAATGCGAACTCATCGCCGCCGAGTCTGCACAACACATCCCCATTGCGAAGCACTTGCGTCATCCGCTGTGCGACTTCTCGGAGCACCGCATCGCCGGCCTCGTGCCCATGCCTGTCATTGACGGTCTTGAAGTTATCCAGGTCAATGAACATCAAGGCCATCAAGTTCACGCCTTGGCAACTCGCAGCCATATGCCGCTGCAGAGCGGACTGAAAATACAGCCGGTTCGGCAATTGGGTCAGACTGTCTTTGTAGGCCAGTTGCTCAAACTGTTGACCGGCCTGCTGCTCTTGCCTCAATTGCTGATTCAGTTCTGCCTGGCTGATCTCGACTCGCTTGAGCATCTGATTGAATCGTTCGCTCAGGCGGCCCACCTCATCGAAACGATGCACCTTGGCGCGCTGGCTGTAGTCTTGACTCAGGGCCACCTGTTCGGCCAGGTCGGACAACTCCACAATCGGCGCCAGGGCGCTGCGCTGCACCCAGCGCAACAAGCGCCCAGCCAAGACAATGGCCAGGCCGATCACAGCCGCCGCCAAGGCAACCATGCGCAACACCGCCCATTGGATCCGATCCAAGCTCTCGCGCATCCCCAGATAGCCCACCAACTCTTGCTTGAAACGCACCGGCATCCAGACTTCAACGTCGCGCAGCTGCATCTGCCTCAAGGCGCCCCCGAGCCCCCCTTCGGCCGGCAGCTGCAAACGAGGCGACTCGTCTCCGGGCGGCCACTGGGCAAACAGCTGTCGATTCGCATCGCTGACAAGAATCCGGCGCCCATCACTCTGCAGCGCAAAAGAGGCCAATTCCTGGGTCGCCGCATTCTTGTCCTCGAACACCAGCATGGGCGCAAGACTATTGGCCAGCAACTCCGCACTGTGTTGAGCCGCATCAGCTTGCAGATTGCGAGCCGCCAACAAGGAGGCCGCGGCAATCAAGGCAAAAGTGCACAGCAAGGTGGCTGAAAGCACTTGTAAGTTAAGCCGGGTCAGGCGCCCCACCAGTGAGTCGCGACCATCCACCGGCGTGCGCTCGGCCGGACGCTGAGACGAGGCAAGGCCAATCAACTTGGGCGGGGCGATGTCAGTCACGCGAAAAACCCTGGGGTTCAACAAGGCCGCCTTCAGCAGAAAGGCCGCACAGGCAGAGTTCTACCATGGGTGGACAGGCCACATTGCCGGAAAAGCGCCGTCAACAGGCACAGACAATGCCAAACAGCGACCTCAGTGCCGCCTCAGTCGGATCTCAGTCCGACTTCAATAGGGCCAAGACCAGTTGCCCCTCGGCTTCAGATCAGCTGGCCACCAAACCGTTGCGAATGGCATACACCGTCAGCTCGGAATTGTTCGCCAAGCCCAGCTTTTCCAAGACTCGTGCGCGGTACACACTGACCGTCTTGGGGCTCAGCATCAGCTCTTCGGCAATATCGCTGAGCCGTTTGCCAGAGGCAATCATCACAAGCGTCTGCAATTCCCGGTCTGAGAGCTTTTGATGCGCCAACTCATTCACGGGCGCCGTCAGGCTTTCCACTAGCATTTGGGCGATCTCGGGTGTGACGTACTTGCGTCCCTGCGCCACCGTGCGCACCGCCTGCACCAGCACCTGAGGATCACCACCCTTGTTGACATAGCCGAAGGCGCCCGCCCGCAAGGCGCGAATCGCATACTGGTCCTCGGGATACATCGACACGATCAAGGTCCGGATGGCCGTGCCTTCGTCCTTCATGACATGCAAGACATCCAGCCCGCTGCGACCGGGCATATTGATGTCCAGTACCAAGACATCGCAGCCGCCACTCGGACCCAAATCGCGCAAAAGGCTGCGCAACTCGCCGTAATCCCCCGCCTCACCGACCACCTGAATATCGGCAACATCGGACAAGGTGTCACGGATACCACGCCGAATCAAAGCGTGGTCATCACACAAAATCACTTTGATCATGAATTGCCCCAGGCCGAACCTTCTTGCGCCACCACCGGAATGTCATCACCCAGCAGTCCGCCCTCTTCGGCACGAAGTGGCACCGAAAGAATCAGGCTCACGCCCTTGCTATTGCTGCTCAAATCCACCCATCCACCTACCGTTGCGGCACGCTCATGCAAACCGCGAATGCCAAAGCTGCGCGCCTTGGCCAAGGCTCCGGGTGAAATCCCCACGCCATTGTCGCTGACTTCAAGCGTTAGCACGCCCGAGTCAATGCTCAAATCGATATCCACCCGGCTGGCCTGCGCGTGCTTGGAAACATTGGTCAGCGCCTCCTGCGCCGTCCGATAGGCCACCAAGGGGACGCCGGCCGGCAATTGCATCTGCTCGCTGCTGGTTCGCAGCACCACCACGATGCCAGTACGACGCTCAAATCGAGCCGCCATCCACTGCACGGCAGCAACCAAGCCTTGCTCGAGAATGGCAGGGCGCAGGTTCTGCATGATGCGCTGGCTGGCCTCAATCGCTGCCGTCACAGTCTCCAAGGCAGACTCAACGCGCTGCAAAACCGCAGGATCCTTGGCATGGCGATTGATCCAGGCCAAGTCGAACTTCAGGGCGGTCAATGAGCCCCCCACATCGTCATGGATCTCGCGGGCAATCGCCGCTCGCTCCATCTCAACGCTGGTTTGCAAGTGTCCCGCCAGTTCATGCAAGCGCTGCTTGGATTTCAGCAGCTCTCGATCCGCCTCGATTCGAGCTCGCTCTGACTCGCAGGCCTCAATCGCATGCAACAAGGCTGGCGCCAAACGCGCCAGATCTTTCTTCAACAAATAGTCCGACGCGCCGGTACGCATGGCCGCGACTGCCGTGTCTTCCCCAATCTCCCCTGAAACCAAGATGAAGGGCAGCAAGAGCTGGCTTTCTTTCAGCATGTCCAAGACCAGCAAGCCAGAGAATCCAGGCAAGTTGTAGTCGGAAATGACGGCATCCCAGGGCTGGGTCAGGGCTCGCTCGATCTCAGGCAGGGTATCCATGCGCTCCAACTCAAGATCGAGACCTGCGCGACGAAGCTGAGCCATGATCAGCTGATGATCGAGTTCAGAGTCTTCGATATGGAGGATGCGTAAGCGGCGATTTGCAGTTGGAGTCGGCATGGGGGCGAAGTATGCAGTCATTGCGTGACCCTCCATCCGGGGACTGACCATCACTTGCCTTTGATGCATCAAGAATATGCCGCAAAACAAGGGTTATCCCTAGGATTGACCCGGTTGCTGGCGTCGATCGCCAGAAATAGCCCGCTTCTGTCCACATTGTCCAGTCGACACACGCGCAAGAAATGAGGAAGATGCAGGCAAATGAATGGTCGCCATGTGTTGCGCAGGGAATCGGCTCTTTTTGGGGCCAGGTTTTGCCACCGGGGGAACAAAAGTGTGGAGCAAAGATGCTGATGAATGAAACACCAGACCCTTCCGACCAAGGGATGATTCCGCTGCTGGTGGCCGCCGAGCTTCAGGATCACCTGATGACGGTCACCAATGATTTGGAGCGTTTGCAGCGCTTGCTCGATGATGCGGGCGAGGCGCTGTCGACCCATTTCTACAGCGCGTCAAGCCATGTCAATGGACTCTTGCGACAAGACCAAGCATCGGCCGAAGCCCCAGTCTTGAACAAGGTGATGGAAGACATCGCCGGCGCGATCACGGCGCTGCAGTTCCAAGACATGGCCACGCAATTGATCGCCCACACCAGCCAACGCCTGCGCAACTGTGCCGACCAACTCGCTCGTGACACCTTCGGCGATGACGAAGAAGGTGAAACGATTGTCGAGATCGCCCCGCTGCGACCCAATCCGGTCACCCAGGACGAGATGGACGCCGGTTCAATCGAATTGTTCTAAAGATCCTAATCCAGTTACCGAAATCAGCTTGATACCCCGGAGAGACAACAATGCACTCAATCCTTGCCGTGGACGATTCGGCCTCGATGCGCCAAATGGTCGCCTTCACACTCAAAAACGCCGGCTTCAATGTGGTTGAAGCGGTTGATGGGCAAGACGCCTTGGAGAAGTCGGGCACACGAGATTTCGACCTGGTGCTGACCGACCAGAACATGCCGCGCATGGACGGCATCAGCTTGACCAAAAAGCTGCGCGACAACCCCAAGTTCAAGACCACGCCAATCTTGATCCTGACCACAGAGTCCAGCGATCAAATGAAGCAAGCAGGCCGCGCTGCAGGCGCCACAGGCTGGTTGGTCAAACCCTTTGATCCAGCCAAGCTGATCGAAGTGATCGGCAAAGTGATTCGGTGAAGCCTCGTCAACTCTGGAGCAAAGCATGGGAGAAATGACTTCCGAAGGCGCCAGCCTGAGCGCGGGCATCGACCTGAGCCAGTTTTACCAAGTTTTTTTTGAAGAGGCGAGCGAGAACCTCGACAACATGGAACAGCTGCTGCTGAACCTGAATGTCGACACCGCCGACGACGAAGAGCTCAACGCCATCTTCCGTTGCGCGCACTCCATCAAGGGCGGAGCAGCCACCTTTGGTTTTGGCGATGTCGCCGAACTGACCCACCAAATGGAGACGCTGCTGGACAAGCTGCGTCGCCATGAGTTGAAAGCCACCTCGCCGATGGTGGACACCTTGTTGCAATCGGGCGATGCGCTGCGGGCGCAGCTCGGTCGCCACCAGGGTTCCGGCGCTGACGCCGTGGACACCAGCGATCTGCTGACCAGTATTCGCGGCTTTGTAGAAGGCGAGTCCGGTGACGACTTTTCGGCGCCGCCGCCTGCACCGGCACCCGCCCCCAAGGCCAGCAGCCCGGCCCCGAGCCCAGCGCCAGCCTCCAAGGCCGCGCCCAAGCCCGGCGTACGCGAGCTGGAATTGCAGGTCGGTCCCTTGACGGATATGAGTCTGACCGACAACTTGGTTGACCTGTTCAAGGAAATCACCGACCTGGGCACGATTGAGCCTTTAGATGGCGGCGTTCCCGCTGACGGCATTCGTCGCTTCAAGGTCCTCACCAGCAGCACGGACAGCGACCTGCTGGATCTCTTCACATTCCATGTGGCGCGTGAACAGGTCAAGCTCTCACCATTCGGTCCGGGCTTTGGCTTCCACGACGGCGCACCTGGCTCTCCGCCGGCTGCCAAAGAAGAAGCCGATCTTGGCTATGGCTTCTTCGACAATGCACCCGGCATCCCGGAAGGCAGCGCCGCCAGCAGCGAACTGAAAGTTCAAGCGGAAGCGCCGAAGCCCGCCGTGGTCGCGCAAGCGGCTGCCCGGGCAGAAGCCCGTCCGGCTGCTGCAGGCATGGAGCAGTCGACACTGCGGGTCTCGATCGAAAAGGTGGACCAGCTGATCAATTTGGTCGGCGAGTTGGTCATCACCCAAGCCATGTTGGCCCAGAACAGCCGCGATGTCGCACCGGGTCTGTACCAGCAACTGACTTCAGGCTTGGCCGATCTGGAACGCAACACCCGCGACCTGCAGGAATCGGTGATGTCGATTCGGATGATTCCGATGTCGGTCGTCTTCAACCGTTTCCCTCGCATGCTGCGTGATCTGGCTGCCAAGCTGGGCAAAAAGGTCGAGCTGGTGACCCAGGGTGAAGCGACCGAGTTGGACAAGAGCTTGGTCGAGAAGATCACCGACCCGCTCACTCACTTGGTTCGCAACAGCTGCGACCACGGCATTGAGCAGCCCGCCGATCGCGTCGCCAAGGGCAAGCCGGAGCACGGCACCATCACCTTGGTCGCTTCGCACCAGGGCGGCTCCATCGTGATCGAGGTGCGCGACGACGGCAACGGCCTGAACCGCAACAAGCTGATCAAGAAAGCGCGCGAAAAAGGCATCGATGCACCGGACTCCATGACCGACTCCGAAGTCTGGAACTTGATTTTCGCGCCAGGTTTCTCGACCGCCGATCAGGTCACCGATGTGTCCGGCCGCGGCGTCGGCATGGATGTGGTGAAGAAGAACATCACCTCGCTGGGCGGTACGGTCGAGATCGATTCGGCCGAGGGCTACGGCATGAAGGTCTCGGTGCGCCTGCCCTTGACCTTGGCCATCATGGACGGCATGAGCGTCGGCGTGGGCGACGAGGTCTACATCTTGCCACTCTCCTCCGTCGTTGAGTCCTTCCAAGTCCAAGCAGACACCATCAAGACCGTCGCGGGTTCCGGACGCGTGGTGGAGGTTCGCGACGAGTACATGCCGGTCATCGGCCTGGAAACCATCTTCAACGTGCCTCGTTTTGACTTCGAACATGTCAGCACCATCATGGTGGTGGTCGAAGCCGAAGGCGGCCGCGTTGCGCTGCTGGTCGATGAACTGCTGGGCCAGCAACAAGTGGTGGTGAAGAACTTGGAAGCCAACTACCGCAAGGTGACAGACGTTTCAGGCGCCACCATCATGGGCGATGGCCGCGTCGCGCTGATTCTCGATGTGGGCAGCTTGGTGCGTCGTTCGCGCCACTGAAGTGCAGCTTCGGCTTAGAAAAACAAAAAAGGGAAAACCTCGATGAGTATGAGCGCAATGCTCCGACAGTTCAGCATCCGAACTCGGATGATTGGTGCCATTGCCATGGTGCTGGCTTTGTTGGTCATCGTCGGTGGTGTCGGCCTGCTGGGCATGAACGCCATGGGCGACCAGACGCGGCAGTTCGCAGAGCACTCGGTGGTCAAGGCCAATGCCTCCGCGGGTCTGGCCAAGGCCATGGGTGAAATGCGCCGTCGCGAGAAGGACATGATCATCAATTATGAAAAGCCGGACATCGTCAAGGCCGAACATGCCAAATGGGACGAGGCGCGCCAGACTTTTGCCAAGCTGATTGCCTCCTTGCAGACATCCAATCAAGATCGCAGCTCGGCCCTGCTCAAGCAAATCACACCGCTGATCGATGAGTACGCCAGCAGGGCCTTGCCGGTCTTGACACAACTCGAAGCCGGTGGCTACGACAACGCAGCCCTCGCCGACAAACTGCTCAGCGGCGCCAAGGAGAGCATTGGTCAAGCTGACAAGCTTTTGAGTGAGTTGCAACTCGAGTTAGACAAGGCTTCGACCGCCTCACAAGCACAGGCTCAGGCCACCCAGGAGCGCATGCTGACCATGTTCGTGATCGTGCTGGCACTCAGCGCAGCGATCGTGGTGCCTTTGACCCTGCTGAACATGAACAGCATCTGCAAGCCCTTGGCTGAAGCCGAAGAGCTGGCGGATGCGATTGCCAAGGGCGATCTCACGGGTTCTTCGGTGCAAGTGGAAGGGCAAGATGAAGCATCGCACCTGATGCGCTCTTTGCAGCACATGCAGCAAGCACTTCAAAGCTTGGTCGGTCAGTTGCGAACCTCCGCTGACAGCATCCGAACCGCCTCGGTCGAAATTGCCAGCGGCAATCAAGATTTGTCAGGCCGCACCGAGCAAACGGCCTCCAACCTGCAGCAAGCCGCATCCTCGATGGTGCAACTCACGGGCACCGTCAAACAAACCGCCGACTCGGCCCGCACCGCCAACCAACTGGCCTCTTCGGCCTCCAATGCGGCAGCCAAGGGTGGCGAGGTCGTCGGCCAAGTGGTGTCCACGATGGACGAGATCAACACCAGCTCCAAGAAAATCAGCGACATCATTGGCGTCATTGACGGCATTGCCTTCCAGACCAATATCTTGGCCTTGAATGCCGCGGTCGAAGCCGCTCGCGCCGGCGAACAAGGTCGCGGCTTCGCTGTGGTGGCCAGCGAAGTTCGATCCTTGGCGCAGCGCAGCGCCGAGGCTGCACGTGAGATCAAGACCCTGATTGGCGCCAGCGTCGACCGGGTGGAAACCGGATCCCGCTTGGTTCAAGAAGCGGGCGAGTCCATGACGGATATCGTGTCCAGTGTTCAGCGCGTGTCCGACATCATTGGCGAGATCACGGCGGCGACCAGCGAGCAAAGCGACGGCATTGGCCAGGTCAATCAGTCAGTGGTTCAACTCGACCAGATGACCCAGCAGAACGCAGCGCTGGTGGAAGAATCTGCGGCAGCCGCGGAGAGTCTGAAGGATCAGGCCGAACGCTTGGCAGAGGCCGTCGACCGATTCAAAATCAGCAAAAACTCCGTGACCAAGAGTTCGCACGGTTCCTTTGCATCTAAGCCCAAGTTGACACCCGCATCTGCGCCCAAACCGGCAACTTTGCCCAAGTCCGCAACGGCCGGCCACACAAGCCATGCCCGACCGGTGCAGACTTCCAGTATTGCGCCCACCGCAGCGCCCAAAGCAGCCGCACCCAAGACCGCGCCTGCCTCCAGCCATGCGGAGTCCGACTGGGAATCGTTCTGACCCCCCCGCTCCATCACTTCTTCCATTCTGCACACATAACGAGGTAAGCCATGGAAACAACCCGAGACAACGTGCCGGCCATTCGCCAAGAAACAGGCAATCTCGCCTTGCGCAGCCGCGGTCCCGCCAGTGGCGAGTTCCTGACCTTCCGCTTGGGTGCGGAGGAGTACGGTATCGATATTCTCAAGGTGCAGGAAATCCGCTCTTATGAGCAGCCGACCCGCATTGCCAATGCGCCAGACTTCATCAAGGGTGTGGTCAATCTGCGTGGCGTGATCGTGCCCATCGTGGATCTGCGCTTGAAACTGGGCTGCCCTTCATCGGAGTACAACAGTTTCACCGTGGTGATCGTGCTGAACGTGCGCAACCGCGTGGTTGGCGCGGTGGTTGACTCGGTGTCCGATGTTTTGGAACTGAACCGCGATGCCATTCGCCCTGCACCGGAATTGAGCTCATCTTCGGTGGACACCAGCTTCATCACCGGTATTGGCACCGTCAATGACCGCATGCTGATTCTGATGGACATTGAAGGCCTGATGAGCAGTGCCGACATGGGCTTGATGGACTCCTTGACGATGTAAACGTCAAGGCCGAATGCCGCGCGACAGGGGCCCGTGGAAGCTGCAACACATAGCAGCATCATGAGTTTGACTCACCAGAAAGGCGAAGGTTGTTATGGCAACGGGCTCCACTTCAATAGCGAAACGCGTCTCGACCATAGGCGGAATTACGCTGGCACTGGTGCTGCTCACCGTCAGTAGCATCGTCAGCGTCATGCTGACTCGCGACGCCCATCAACGCGTGGTGACCTGGGTGGGCGACAAAGCGCAATCGCTGGTCGACTCCATGCACGCGATGGACGATTCCTCGCGAATCTTGGTGGAACGAAACTTCGGCTCGTTCCGGCAAGAATTTGGACCCAGCTTCTCGCTGGACGAGGCCACCGGCGACTTGCGCGACTGGGGTCCCAAGCTGAACGGCAACTTCACCCAAGTTGATAAGTTTGCAGGTGCCACGGGAGGCATTGCCACCGTGTTCGCCGCCAAGGGTGATGACTTTGAGCGCATCACCACCTCCTTGAAGAAGCCCGATGGCGAACGAGCCATGGGCACCATGCTCGGCAAGACGCACCCCGCTTACGAGACTGTCAAGGCTGGCAAAGCCTTTTCAGGCCGGGCCTACCTGTTTGGCCGGGCCTATATGACCCATTACTCGCCGATCAAGAGCGATGACGGCAAATTGATCGGCCTGCTCTTCGTCGGTTTCGATCTGGATGCGTTTGAAAGCGCGATGCAATCGCTGGCCGCCAAGGCCAAGTTCTTTGAGAACGGCGGGACCTATATCGTTTCGGTAGGCAAAGATCCTTCCAAGGCTACGTTTGTCGCGCACCCCACAGCCAAAGGGAAGCTGGTCAACGAAGTGTTCCCCGGTTTCGACAAAACCCTGACGGAGTTGGGCGAAAGCGAGGACGGCTACCTCGCCGGTGTCCCCAATGCCTTGGCCAGCCCCCGCGACGACAACTTTGCGGTGGTTCGGAAAAGCGAGCAAACCGGCTATTGGGTGATTGCGCAAGTGTCCAAGGGCGAGGCCATGGCCTCCCACTGGGCTACCTTGGTGCCGTTTTGGATCATGCTGGCCTTGACCGCCGCGGGCTTGGGTTTCGGGCTCTTCTGGATGATGAGGAACTGGGTGGCAGAACCGCTTGGCGCCCTCACTCAGGCCGTGGGCGCCATCGCCCAAGGTGATTTGTCACACGAAGTCGACAGCAAGCGGGACGACGAAATCGGTCTCTTGATCCAAAGAACCGAAGGCATGAGACAACGCTTGGCCGAGACCATAGGCACGGTGCGTCAATCCGTGGACTCCATCGGAACCGCCAGCGCAGAGATCGCCACGGGCAATCAAGACTTGAGTCAACGCACCGAGCAAACCGCGTCCAATCTGCAGTTGGCCTCCTCATCGATGTCGGAGTTAACCGGCACCGTCAAGCAAACCGCCGACTCGGCACGCACCGCCAATCAGTTGGTATCTTCAGCCGCCGGAGCTGCAGCCAAGGGCGGGCAAGTGGTGGGTCAGGTGGTGGCGACCATGGACGAGATCAACGCCAGTTCGCGCAAGATCAATGACATCATCGGCGTGATCGACGGCATCGCTTTCCAAACCAATATCCTGGCCCTGAATGCTGCCGTTGAAGCCGCTCGCGCCGGTGAACAAGGCCGCGGCTTTGCCGTGGTGGCCAGCGAAGTCCGCTCGCTGGCGCAACGCAGCGCAGGTGCAGCCAAGGAAATCAAGTCACTGATCGGCGCCAGCGTCGAGCGGGTGGAAGTGGGTTCCCGCTTGGTGCAAGAAGCCGGGACGTCCATGAATGATATTGTCTCCAGCGTCCAACGAGTGCAAGACATCATCGGCGAGATCACCGCCGCCGCAAGCGAGCAAAGCGAAGGTATCGGCCAGGTGAATCAGTCGGTCGTGCAACTGGATCAGATGACGCAACAGAACGCCGCCTTGGTGGAGCAATCGGCCGCAGCAGCCGAAAGCCTGAAGGGCCAAGCGCAGTTGCTGGTGGAAGCGGTGGCGATGTTCAAGCTCGCCAGATCAGCGCATGGCACTCAGCCTGCACGGGCTTCCTCTCTGCCCGCTAGCTCATCAAACGTCCCCAGCAAATCTGGCAAGCCGCCTCCAAGCGCTCACAAGCCGGCACCTCCTGCGGGTGGCTCCAAGGCCAAGTCCGGCGATTCGCACAAGCCCTCAGATTCAAGCGCGACCAGTACCAGATCGCCTGCACGGCCACCATCAGCCGCGCCCCCGGCTGACAAAGAAAGCGATTGGGAAAGCTTTTAGGCTACACGCTCACCACGAGCCACATTCTTAGTTCCGAGGAGATCCACTCAATGTTTGACTCGATCAAGACCCGTCTGATAGCGCTGAGCATCGCCGTTGTGGCCGTAACGCTTTGCATTGCGACCATCGCCAACTACGTCATCGTGCGCGGTCATACGCAAGCCGCGGTTCTCTCCAATCTGAATGAGCTGGATGCTGCACGGGCGGCTTCCATTGGCCAATGGGTGCGCTCGCAGCGAGACATCGTCACAGCGCTGAGCCCGGCAGTTCAACAGGCGGAAGCTGTCCCCTTCTTGGTTCAAGCGGCCAAATCCGGCGCCCTGGAGGCGGCCTATGTGGGCTTTGAAGACAAACGCATAGTCTTCAACACCCCTCAAAACCTCCCTCCCGGCTATGACCCGACCGGGCGCCCCTGGTACACACAAGCTGCATCAAGTTCTGGCGTGGTGCTGACCGAGCCCTACGTCGATGCCGCGCGCCAGCAACTGGTGGTGACTTTTGCGCTTGCAGTCAAAGAAGGCGGCCAAACCAAGGCCGTGGTGGCCACGGACGTGTTCTTGAACGAAGTGGTGAGCACGGTCAAGTCGATCAAGCCGACCCCGAATGGCTTCGCCTTCTTGGCCTCCACCAAGGGCAAGATCGTGGCTCATCCGGACGCCAAACTGGCACTGAAACCCCTCTCCGACCTTTCGCCGCAGTTGGATGCCAAGGCCATGAAACAGATGCAGGAGACTGGCGCCAATTGGGTGGAGGCTCGCATCGGGGAGCAAGACTATTTGCTGCGCGGGGTGGCGATTCCTGAAAGTGACTGGATTTTGGTCGCTGCCGCCAACAAGAGCGAAGCGCTGGCCTCGCTGAGCGCCCTGCTGCGTGCCGCCGCCGTTGTTCTGATCGTGGTGATGCTGTTGGCGGGTCTGTTGATGGCCGGGGTCATCACCACCATGCTCAGCGGCCTGGAGCGCGTACGCAGCGCCCTGGATGAAATCAGCGCCGGTGGCGGCGATTTGACGCAACGCCTGCCGGAGGCCGGCAAAGATGAGATTTCGCGAATCGCGGCCTCTTTCAATCTGTTTGCCGAAAAGATCCAAACCATTCTGCTCGACGTGCGCTCGGCCAGCAACTCCATCACCACCGCCTCCAGCGAAATCGCTATTGGCGCCCAAGACCTCTCCCAGCGTACCGAGCAAACCGCATCCAACCTTCAGCAAGCGGCCTCGTCGATGGAACAGTTGACGGGCACCGTCAGGCAAACAGCGGATGCGGCACAAACCGCCAATCAGCTGGCCTCTTCGGCGTCCTCAGCCGCAGCCAAGGGGGGTGAGGTGGTCAGCCAGGTGGTCACCACCATGGACGAGATCAACAACAGCTCGAAAAAGATCAGCGACATCATTGGCGTCATTGACGGCATCGCCTTCCAAACCAACATCCTGGCCTTGAATGCCGCCGTCGAAGCCGCGCGGGCCGGCGAACAAGGTCGAGGCTTCGCGGTGGTGGCAAGCGAAGTGCGCTCTTTGGCGCAACGCAGTGCCGAAGCCGCCAAGGAAATCAAGGGGCTGATTGGCGCCAGCGTCGACCGGGTTGAGGTGGGCTCAAAACTCGTGGAGGCCGCCGGCGCGTCGATGAGCGACATCGTCTCCAGCGTACAACGTGTCACCGACATCATTGGGGAAATCACGGCCGCTTCCAGCGAGCAAAGCGATGGCATCGGTCAAGTCAATGGCGCCGTCGTGCAGTTGGATCAAATGACCCAGCAGAACGCTGCCTTGGTGGAAGAGTCTGCGGCAGCGGCAGAGAGTTTGAAGGACCAAGCGCAACGCCTGACAGAGGTGGTCTCGGTCTTCCGGCTCAGCAGCACCGAAGGCCATGCGCAGCACCACAGTGCTCCTGCGCCCGCCCGGTCCAGCATGAGCCACAAGCCGGTGAGCAGGCCGGCCGGTTCGAGTCATGGGGCGAGCTTCAAGCCCGCAGCCAAGCCCGCACCGGTTCATAAGGCTGCAGCACCCAAACCTGCTGAAGCACCCGCGCCCCGTCCTGCCGCGCCTCCTCCGGCCGACAACAAAGACGACCACGGCGACTGGCAGTCGTTCTAAACCCCAAACTTAGAGCCCCGAACGCCATCCGCCCAGCCCGGCCCGGCCCGCAAGTCTTGCGGCCGGGCTTTGCTTTTTGCCCGCTACTACCGCTACTACCGCTACTACCGCTACTACCGCTACTGAGTATCGGCCTGCCGCAAGGTCTGGGTGACAGGTCGCTGCAACACGCCGCGCAAACTCCACCAACCCGCCAGCAGCGCCAGCAAGGCCCCGGCCAGCATCGTCACCAGCGGGACCCAGGCATTCAGCGTCCAGGCGAAGCCAAACACATAGCGCGCCAGAAGCCCACCCAAGAGCAACGCCACCAGACCCGACAAAAAGCCCGCCAGTGCCCCGACTCCGAGCAATTCCGCCCGTTGAACCTGCGCCAACAGCTGCGAACTGGCGCCCAAGGCTCGCATCAAGGCGAACTCGCGTATGCGTGCCTCACGCGTGCTGTTGACACTGGCCAACAACACCACAACGCCGGTCGCCAAGGAAAAAGCGAACAGGAACTGCACGGCCTGAATCACCTGATTCAGCACGCCCTGCACTTGATTCAATTGCGCCGATACATCCACCACGGTGGCACTCGGAAACTCACGCCCAATCGCTCGGTCCAGACTGTCACCCGCCGGCGCTCGAAAGGCCGCCACATAGGTGCGAGGCAACTCCGGCATCTCGGCGCGCGGGAAAAGCACAAAGAAGTTGACCCGCATGGAAGCCCAATCGACCTTGCGCAAACTGCTGATACGGCCTTCAACCGCCACCCCTGCCACATCAAAGCGCAAGCGATCACCGAGCTTCAGACCTAAAGAGGCCGCCAAACCCTCCTCCACACTCAAGCCGTCCGCCTCATCGTCCTGCCAGCGCCCGCCGACGAGCTGATTCTGATCCGGCTGATGGGCCGAGTGACTGAGGTTGAACTCACGCTCAACCAGGCGCTTGGCGCGGTCTTCGCTGAACTTTTGCGGATCAATCTCTTGCCCATTGATGGCGAGCAAGCGCCCACGGATCATGGGATAGAAGTCATAACGCTCGACGCCAGCGGAAGCCAATTGCGCACGAAAAGCCGGCGCCTGATCGGGCTGAATATTGATCACGAATCGATCGGGGCCATTGGCCGGCGTAGACGCGCGCCAGCTGTCAATCAAATCGGTGCGAAGTAAGACCAACAAGGCCAGAGCCAAGAGACCCACCGCCAGAGAGGAAACCTGGACCACGGCAAACACCGGCCGCGCCGCGACCTGCCGTGTTGCCAGCAACAGCCAACGCGGTACGGCAACGCCCCCGCCCCCCAGCGGCACCAGTCGACGCAGCAACAGCACCGCACACCAAGCCAGGCCGGCAAACACCAGGACCGCCGCAGCAAAACCGCCCGCCGCAATCAGCCCCAAGAACAGATCACCCGCGAGCACCTGCAAAATCGCCGCAAAGCCAAGCACACCCGCGCTCAGAACCAAGGCGGATCCAGCATTCAAGGACCCCAGATCTCGTCGAATCACACGCAAAGCCGGCACAGCCGCCAGTTGCAGCACCGGCGGCAAGCCAAAACCCAGCAACAGACTCATGCCCAAGCCCAAGCCCAGGGCGGCCGGCCACCAACCCGGATGCGGAAGACTCACATTCAGCAGTCCCGCCAACAGCTCAACAAAGCCGTAATGCAGCGCCAGACCTGCGGCCACACCCAAAACACTGGCCAGCAATCCCGCAAAGGCAAACTCCAGCCCGTAGGTCCAGGCAATGCGGCGCTGCGGCTGACCCAACACACGCAACATGGCGCAATCATCCAGATGGCGGCCCGCAAAATCGCGCGCGGCAAGCGCCACCGCGACCGCCGCCAACAAGGCCGCCAACATGGCGACAAGGTTCAGAAACTTGCTCGCGCGGTCCAAGGTTTGGCGCATTTCGGGGCGGCCACTCTCCAAAGAATCCAGCCGTATGCCGCGCCACCCCGACGATTTGATGAGTTCGGCCGATTGACGGGTGAACTGCGTCACTTTCTGCGCGGCGCGGGCATCACCCGGCTTGGATGCCACCGCCAAGCGGTAGCTGATACGACTCGCCGGCTGGACCAACTGGGTCGCAGCCAAGTCCGCATCGGACAACATCACGCGCGGCGCGAAGTTCAAAAAGCCGGCGCCTCGGTCGGGCTCAATGTCAATCACACCGCCAACGCGCAGCCCAACTTCCCCCAACTGCAAAACATCACCCAGTTTCAGGCCCAGGCCTGTCAATACACCGGCATCCACCCAAACCTCGCCGGGCGCAGGCGCCTTCACCACACGCCCATCGGCCAGCGTCAGTCGCCCGCGCAAGGGATAGGCCGCACCAACAGCCTTGACCGCCACCAAGCGGCTCGCGCCGCCCTGAGCCTCCGAGGCTCGGGCCATGCTGGCAAAGTTGACGCTACTCACCCGCGCCAAACCCAGTTCATCCGCCAGTGCCAGCAAAGGTGCCGGCGTGGGCTGGTCGCTGAGCAAGACCGCATCGCCGCCCATCAATTGCGAGGCGTCGCGGCGTAGCCCTTGATCCAAGCGGTCCGACATGAAGCTGACCGCACAAACGGCCGCCACCGCCAAACCGACCGCCAGCATCAGCAAGCGCAACTCACCCGCGCGCCAATCACGCCAGAACTGCCGCCAAGCCATCTGCCACACATTCGGTGGACGAGCGCCTCGCGAAGAAGTGGACGGGGAGACGGGCGCTGAAGGAATGCTGGGCGTACTCATGCCCCGCACTGTAGCGACTCCGCGGGGACGCTGCCGCCAGGATGCAAAAGCCCTGAATGCCGGGTTCAATCGATTGGCACCCAGCGCCGCTCCCTGCGGCGTCCAATAGGTCCATGCATACATCGCCGAACCCCATTGCTGCCGCGCACTTCCCTCCCCTATTTGTTTCACATGGCTCACCCATGACGGCGCTGGACCCCCGCGAGGCCGGCACTTTCATGCAGGCACTGGGCCACTGCCTCGATCAAGGCTTTGGCCGGCCACGAGCCGTCTTGAGCATCTCGGCCCATAGCCTGGCTGCGCAGCCCACCTTGTGGGCGGGCCGTCAGCACCAGGCAATCTTCGATTTCAATGGATTCGACCCGCGATTGCGCAGCCTGCGCTACGACGCTCCGGGGGCACCCGACTTGGCCGAGCAGTTGATGTCCCTGGCA
>NZ_JBMLSK010000271.1:36301-47685 GCF_049240545.1 Roseateles sp.
GCGCTACGACGCTCCGGGGGCACCCGACTTGGCCGAGCAGTTGATGTCCCTGGCACGTGCCGCTGGCGTCGAAATGCAAAGCACCGCAGAGCAAGGCCTGGATCACGGGGCCTGGGTACCTTTGCGCTACATCTACCCGCAGGCCAAGATCCCCGTGCTGCCGCTCGCCTTCAATCCGCGGGCCAGTCCTGCCGAACAATTCGCCCTGGGCCGCTTGCTGGCACCCTTGGCCAGCGATGGGGTGTTGATCCTTGCCAGCGGAAGCATCACCCACAATCTGAGCCTGGTGTTCGGCACTGCCGAGCGAGTTCCAACCATCGACGCACCCGAGCACAACGCTTCGGCGGAGTTCCGCCAATGGCTGCTGACACACAGCGCCGGCCGCAACTGGCCGGCTTTGTTGGATTACCGCCGCCAAGCCCCCTTCGCAGCACTCATGCACCCCACCGACGAGCATTTACTGCCCTGGTTCATCGCCGCCGGAACTGGCGGTCCAAACGATGGACCTCAGCGCATTCATGCCAGCCTGACCTTCGGAACCCTGGGCATGGACGCCTACGCCTTTGGCCCCCATGCGGGTCGATTGGCCCGACTCATCGATCCAAACGCAAACCTATAATCCTCCGCACGCGGGTGTAGTTCAATGGTAGAACGGCGGCTTCCCAAGCCTCAGGCACGAGTTCGATCCTCGTCACCCGCTCCAGATGGCCGCAACGCGCCAACCCTTTCGACTTGGCCGCCACATGCTGGCGGCATGGATTGCACCCCGTCTCTTGAACTCTTCGCAGCCGAGCCGCAGCCCATGCGGTATGCCGTGCTTCACTGTGAAGTCATCGGCAGCGGCCGGCCCCAAGTCCACACTTGGCTAGGCCAATCACCCTCCCCTGCAGCAAGTCCTCGACACTTGTGTCAAATGTGAACGATACATCTCCGCTGTAAGCAATCGTTAGCGCGGAACAATTGCAGACCAATTGCACTCAGAATAGCGGCTTCTTTGACTGAGAGGAATGCGATGAGCATCGAAAGAACGCTACCCCAATTGCTGCTTGTGCTCGCCACACTGAGCGCTTCCCAGCTTGCATCGGCCCATGGCTACATCAGCGTGCCGGAGTCTCGTGCGGCCTTATGTCGCAGCGGCGGCAACAGTGCCTGTGGCGCGGTTCAATGGGAACCACAAAGCCTGGAGGGGCCCTCAGGGTATCCGGACCGCGGCCCAGCGGATGGTCAACTGGCCAGTGCAGGCCTGGTTCAGTTTGCACCGCTGGACGAGCAAACGGCGTCACGATGGACCAAGCGGCCCATGCAGGCCGGGCTGCAAACCTTCAGTTGGACCTTGACTGCCAATCATGTCACCCGCAACTGGCGCTACTACATCACCAAGCCCAATTGGAATCCCAATCTGCGACTGACACGCGCGGCATTTGAGAATCAACCCTTTTGCGTGGCAGATGGTGGCATGCGCCAGCCAGCTCGATTGACGACCCATCAGTGCCAAGTGCCGCCACGCAACGGCTATCAGCTGATTCTGGGGGTTTGGGAGATCGGCGACACGCCCAATACCTTCTACAACGTGATCGATGTGATGTTCCAGGATGGCGGCCCCGTCCCGCCAACACCGCCGCAGGCCACTTGGCAGCCCAAGGGCATGATCTTCCCCTCGGTGGATCTGAAGGCCGGCGACAAGGTCGCGACCCGTGTCTTTGACGGCAATGGCGAACGGCCCGACCTGCAAACCCGGCTGGCCATCAACAACGATACAGAGGGTGAACGCAACACCTGGCCCTTCTTGCTGGCCAGCCGTGTGAATGCCGAGCAAGCCTTGCTGAGAGCCGGCCAGATGGCGGCCAATGGCACGATCACTGCAGTTCAAAGCCAGAACGAAGTGTTTGTTCGCAAAGACAGCGGCCTATCACGCGTGGAAGTTCAGGTCGACAAAGCCCCGCCCCCGGTGGGCGCTGATCTGCTGGTGGCCGGCTTGGGCGCACAACACAGCATCCCCAGCAGCGGGCCCTTGAGTTTGAGCTTTAGCTTGACGGCGGTGGGTGAGATTGAAGTCAGTGCCAGCGTTTTCGATCATGGCGGCCAAACCAAGGGCATGAGCAACGCCAAGCTGAACAACAGCGGGCAGTCCATGCGCATCAGCATCGACAAACCCCAAGCGGGTCACCACCAGTTGGTGATCAAAGGTCTGGTCAAGGGCAGCGGCGCCCTGATCCAGAAAACCTATGACCTGATGTTTGTCGCCAAAGACCCTGGCCCTCCCGCAGGCGGCAGCTTTGACTACCGTTTCCCCGACGGATTGAAGAACTACAAAGCCGGCACCCGTGTGGTGCAGCCCAAGAATGGCGTGATCTACACCTGCCGCGCCTGGCCCAACAGCGGCTACTGCACGCAATGGAGCACGGGAGCAACGCAGTTCGAGCCCGGTGTTGGCAGCCATTGGCAAGAAGCCTGGATCGCTCGCTGACACCTGCTTTGCAGCCCCGCCGTGAGGCGGGGGGCCATGGGCTCAACTGCTGGACCCATGGCCGATCATGGCCTGAACGAGCGAAACGACTCAAGCCCAGGGCCGCAAAAATTTGCGCCCCTCATCACCAGTCCTTGCGCTCCACAATGCGCCGCCCGCCCTCGATGAAGCGGCCATGTAAATCTTCGATCTGCTCACGCAAGCGCTCAGCATGCAAAGGTGCCAGGTGTTGCCCGTGATGGGCCAAGGTCGCCCGGGCCAGGTTGATGATTCGGGCGTTCAGACTCTTGTTTGCCAGGGCCAGCAAGGCATCCATGGTGAGCTGATGCTGTTTGCTGACCAGATGCGCCATTGCATCCCGCGCCGCTTCATTGGTCGCCGCGGCGGCTTTGTGGACCACCGCTTCCAATGAGCTCAGCGGGGAGGCGGCCATTTCAAGCAAGCATGTGCGCGGGCGCGAAATGGCGAAGCGCTGCGCCGACCGCTCGGCCCAAGAGCGCGCCTCAGGCACCGCCTGCTGTCCCGCGCAACGGGCGATGAGTTGCAAGAGATTGCAAGCCATCTCAAAGCTGAACTCGGGGTTGTTCAACTGAGCACCGAGCTTGCCCAACACAAGCAAGGCGGCTTCTTGGCGACGCAGGATCAAGGCCAGCGCACCTTCCAAGGTCAGTTGCAACATCTGCAGTCGAAAGCTAGAGGCCGGGTAGCGCGCCACGGCTTCCTGAACGCACTTCAAGGCGCGTTCACACTCGTCCGCATCGCGCAGATCGATGCAGGCGATACCCAGGGCAACAACCCCCTGGTAATCCAGTGCACGCGAGTAATAACCGATGCTGAGCGCAGCCCCCAGATGTTTGGCAGCCGCCTCGCTGAAGCCCATGAACAGTTGCAAAGAGCCCAGCTTCTGCAAACGTCCGACATTGCCAGGCGTGATCTGCACCGCCTTGCTGAACATCTCAACCGCCGCTGAGAAATCCATTTCTTCCAGCAAAGCGCGGCCATAGACATCGTAGGCATCGACATAGGCCGGGTTCTCGGCTAACAGGGTTTCCAGCGTCCGGCAAGCCACCTGGGTGTCTGCATTGGCCAGGTCGATTTTGGCCAAACCGAGTCGAGCCCAAGGCACGGCCTTGAAGCTCAGCAAAGCTTCGAACATGCGCCGCGCCGCATCGATCTGCCCCAATCGCAGATACAGCTCAGAGCCGATGCGCGCCGCATAAACGCGGTAAGTCACGCTGGCAGAAAAAATGTCCTCGCACAACTGCGCCGCCGCAGCAAAGTTGCTCGCCTCAATGGCGGCAAACACTTCGCGAAGCGCATGCTTGCGCTCCAGAATTACTTGCAGGCGTTCGTCAAACTGGCGCGCCGTGAAGGGCTTGAGCAGATAGTCATCCAGGGCGCCTTCAAGCGCATCGGCCACATGGTGGTAGCGCGCTTCATCGGTGACCATGATGAAGGCCGTCTGCATCGGCAAACCCTTGGCTTGGCGCAATTCATCAAGCAAGTCCTGCCCGGTCAGATCGTGCGCGCTCTGCCGCGAGAAATGAAAGTCGGTGATGATGATGTCGTAAGGCGGCACCGCATCTTTGATCATGCGGCGCGCGCCCTCCGGGCGGCGGGCCGAATGCACATGCTGCACACCCAGGTCTCGCAGCATGGTGCTGAGTACCGAACGCGTCAGCTCACCTTCGTCAATGATCAAGGCCCGCAAACGGCTGACGTCCACACCGCCGGGCAGACCCCCCATCCTTTTACTCACGGCCGCCTACTCCTTGGGTCAGACTGAATTGTCGATCAGCGCGAGCGGCCGGTCTGCCTCCTTGGCAGGGTTTATTTGCGCACAATTCGACCCGACTGAATCTGATTCGTTGCAGCGGGGTTCTCGCTCAACCACTCGACCATGGCGTCGATGTCCACGCCAAGGCTGACCCGGTCGGTGCCTTGGCGCAGCACGCTTTGGCCATCACCGCCCTCGGCCATGAAGTTGTTCACCACCAAACGGTAGGTGCGTGCCTCATCCAAGGGCAAGCCGCCCACGCTCACATCGCCGAGCTGGGCCGTGCCATCCGCCGCTTGGCTCCACTGGTAGCGCAGGCTGCTGGAGACCTGCAAGAGTCGCGCCGGTGCATCGCCTTTGGGCAGCTGTCGCTGCAAGAGCTCACGCAGCTGCGCGCCGCTCAGACTCATCACCACCAGCTCATTGGCGAAGGGCTGGATCGCGAACAAATCGCTCATCGTGACCGGACGCCCCGCTTCAACCACCAGATCGGCCCGAATCCCACCCGGGTTCATCAAGGCCAGATCTGCCGCACCACGCTTCTTGGCGTAGGCCAGCTGCGAATCGGCCACCAAGTTACCCAGCGCCGAATCGCCGTAAGGCGCTTGTGCAAAGCGTTGAGCGCCGCGCTCCAATTGCGCGACCGGCTTGTTGCGCACGGCGGCCGTCAGCTCGGCAGCTCGCTGCACCAAGGCCACAAAGGCCGGGTTGGGCGCATAAGTCGATTGCAGCACCGGATGGTTGATCGCATCGGCACGCAAGACCTTGCCCTGTGCGTCCACGCTCAATCGGCTTTCCGTCACCCAGCCGCCATAACTGCCCGCCTGCACGAGCAGACGCCCATTGATTTTGCAGGTGTAGGCCTGATGGGTATGGCCGCTGATGATGATGGCGTAAGCCGGGTCCAAGCGCTTGGCAATGTCCACACCTCGGCCCTGCAAACCCGGGCATTCATAGCTGGGGTCATTGGCAGCACCTTTGTGAGTGGCGCCCTCGTGCATCACCGCCACCAAGACTTGCGCGCCTTGGGCGCGCAGCTCCGGCACCAAGGCATTCAGCGTGTCCGCCTCATCGGCAAAGCGCAGCCCGACGATGCTCTTGGGCACGACCACCATCGGCGTGTCTCGCGTTACCGCGCCGACAAAAGCCAGCTTCAAGCCGGCCACCTCCTTGATGACATGGCTGGGCAGCAAAGGCTTGCCCGACTGCGCGTCCAGGAGATTGGCCGCCAGGTAAGGAAAGCCCGGCCCTTTGAAACCCGGCCAGACACATCCGGCCTCGGCGCACTCACCCTTGGTCTTGCGCTGCAACTCTTGCAAGCCGAAATCCAATTCGTGGTTACCCAAGGCGCTGGCCACCAGGCCCAGTTCGCCCAAGGCAGCCAAGGTGGGCTCGTCCTTCAACAGGGAAGACAGCAAGGGCGAAGCACCGATCAAATCGCCCGCGGCCACAAACACGCTGTGCTCTCGATCGGCACGCAGCTTGGCCATGGCGGAGGCCAAATGCGCCACCCCGCCCGCTGCTTGAGGTTTGACTTCTCCGGTCTGCGCATCCGGCACACGCGGCATCAAGGGCGTGGGCAACTTGGCTTGAATGTGTCCATGAAAGTCATTGATCGAAAAAATACTCAACTCGCGGGGGGCTGAGGCCGGTGCGGCGCGATCCGGCTGCACCGCACAAGCCTGAAGCAGGGCCAGAACCGAAGCCACGGCCAGCGCCCCAGCACGTCGCGGCCATTTGCCCGCCCCCACGCCACCCGAGTAGCCCGCGGAATGAGTCAAGCGCGATTCGATGTTCATGATGGAGTCAGCCCTCGGGCCGCGAAAAAATAAGAAATAAAGAGACGGCGCCCCCGGATCGGCCGCCTTGCATGATTGCACCAGTCTTGTGCACCTGGAACCGATCCATGACCGGGCCAAAAAGGCCCGCCACCACCGCCGGTTCTTCAAGGCGCGCGATCTTAGCGCCGCATCGGCGCCCGCCAGAAGGCAGCAGCTGTCGCAAAGAAGCAACAAGCCAAGGACATATCCCCCGACCGTCACGGAATTTCAATACGGCCTTGTCACACTTCGTCACACAAGCAAGGCTCGCCAAAACTTTGTGTTTTTCCGTGCTTTCTCGGGTAATTGCTAGGCAGTGTCGGCGCATCAAGACGGGCAGACTTAGGCCCTGCGACCTATTCGGGGGGTGTACGGGCTGAGATCAAACCCAGCACAATGCCTCAGCAAACAAGTTTTCTTAGTCATCAGTTAACAAGCGCAAACGTTTACGCCTGATTTTCAGCCTCGATACAGCCCTGTGCTGGTGCGATAGCCGAACCGTTCGGCTGTTTTTGGGGTCAAGACGTAAACGTTTGCGAAGTCTTTGGTGTTTGTGTTTGATCAATCTGTTTTTGCGCGTTGGGTCGCGTATTTTTTTGGAGTAATCCCGTGAACAAAAAACAATGGATGAGCTTTTCGAAGACGGCGCTGAGCGCCGCCGTGGCCATCGTCATCGCCGGCCCAGCGCTGGCCCAACAAAGCGTCAACGCCGCCACTGAAGCCAGCGACGACGGCATGCCCCGCGCCAAGGAAGACAAGGTTCGCCTAGGCACCATCACCATCGTCGGCGAAGGCGGCAAGCTGGGCGCCGGCCAGATGCTCAACGAAGATGCGGTCAAGGGTCGCAGCACCATCACCAAGGCTGCGGTTGAGAAAGACCTCTCCACTGGCAACCCATACCAAGCCCTGGCCCTGCTGCCTGGCGTCAACACGTTTAACCACGATTCCACCGGCCTGTTCGGCGGCGGCATGACGGTGCGCGGCTTCGGCTCCGACCAACTCGGCTTCACCGTCAACGGCGTGCCCGTCAATGACTCGGGCAACTACGCGGTCTACCCGCAGCAGTATGTGGACCAGGAAAACGTCTGCACCCAAAGCATCACGCAAGGCAGCCCGGACGTCGAATCACCGCACTCCGGCGCCACCGGCGGCAGCGTCAGCATCAACTCCTGCGATCCCGAAGACAAGCGCCGCTTCCGCTTCGGCCAAACTTTGGGCAGCCTGAACCTGACCCGCACCTTCCTGCGCATGGACACCGGCCGTTTCGCCGACGACAAGCTGAAGGTTTTCCTGAGCTACTCGCACACCCAAGCCGACAAGTGGAAGGGCGAAGGCCAGGCCAAGAAGGATCACATTGACTTCGCCTTCCGCTGGGATCTGAGCCCCGACTCGACCGTCCTTGGCTCGGTGCTGTACAACCGCGCGGTCAACAACAATCTGCTGGCCCCGACCCTGGCTCAGCTGAACAGCAACGGCTACAAATTCGACTTCTCGTCGACCTTCACCCCCGGCCACCTGCCTGGCGTGAATGGCACAGCACAGAGGGAAACCGGCCCCAACCCGTCGTTCTATAAGCTGTCGACCAACCCGTTCGAAAACGTCGTGGCCTCGGTGTCCGGCTCCTTCAAGCTGGCTGAAGAAACCTATCTGAAGATCCAGCCCTACCTCTGGAAGGGCTACGGCACGGGTGGTAACCAACAGACCACGCTGTCTGAAACCGCGTTCCTGAACACCGCCACGGGCAAGACTGGCGCTGGCGTTGACCTGAATGGCGACGGCGACAAGCTGGACACCATCATCGTCGCCCGCGGCAGCGTCACCAAGACCTCGCGCCCCGGTGTCACCGCCGAGCTGAACAAGACTCTGGGCAATCACCAGCTCAAGTTCGGTCTCTGGTACGAACGCGCCGAGCATCGCCAAACTCAACCTGCCGTGGCCGTGGACGCCAATGGCAACAGCGCCGACATCTGGCTTCGCAATGGCCACATCCAGCGCCCCGACGGTTCGGACTATCAAGGCCGTGACTGGCTGAGCATCAGCACCGCTTCACAAGCCTATGTGGCTGACAACTACAGCTTCATGGGCGACCGAGGCATGTTGTCCTTGGGCCTGCGCGTGCCGCAAGTGACCCGTGACGTCAGCAACTACGCCAACGAATCCGTCACCACCGCCTACAACATGAAGCGCAGCTTCTCCGAAGTGCTGCCGCAAATGGGCTTGCGCTTCAATGTGGACAAGAACAGCCAAGTGTTCTTCAACGTGGGCAAGAACTTCCGCGCGCCACCGAACTTCGCGTTCACCGGAAACAACGTCAAGCTCAACACCACCAGTGGCCAGGTCGATCTGGTGACGGCCACCAAGGCCGAAACCTCGATCATGACGGACATCGGCTTCCGCATCCAAAACAAACAAGTGTCCTTCTCGGCCACTTTCTTCCAGGCGGACTTCAAGGACCGTCAAGCCAATGTGTATGACGCGGCCACCGACAGGAGCACCTACGCCAATGCCGGTCGCGTCACCAACCGTGGTGTTGAATTGGAACTGGGCAGCGCTTCCTACAAGGGCTTCACCGCCTATGGCTCGATGTCGCTGCAGAAGAGCAAGATCCTCGACGACATGTCGGCAACCAAGAACCAGATCATCCCGCTTTCCGGCAAGCAGTTCACGCTGACACCTGAGACCATGATCGCCACCTCGCTGCAATACCAAGCCGGCCCGCTGTACGCCCGCGTCAAGGTGAAGTATTCGGGCAAGCAGTACGCCACCCTGATGAACGACGAAGTGGTACCGAGCTACACCACGGGTGACTTCGCTGCAGGCTACACCGTCGGCAATGTTGGCCCAATGAGCAACACCCAGCTGCGTTTCAATGTCAACAACATCAGCAACGCGCAGTACCGCAACCCGAACTCGGGCACCGTGGTGAACGCCAAGCCGGTTGGCACCACGCCCGCCGGCACGGTGTCCTACTTCCTGGGTGCCCCGCGCTTCTTCTCCATCCAGCTGAGTGGCGATTTCAACTGATAGCCACTGGCTCATCAAGCAAAGCAAAGGGCAGCGAAAGCTGCCCTTTTTTTGTTGCTCGAGGAAGGCGCAAAGCTTGCTGGGAACAACACGCGCTTCCGTCTAAGTTCCTACTTCTGGATATCACCCAGGCAGAGGTATTTGATCTCCACATAGTCGTCCATGCCCTGGTGCGCGCCTTCACGGCCCAGCCCGCTTTGCTTGACGCCGCCAAAGGGCACTTCGGCGCTGGCGATCAAGCCGGTGTTGATGCCCACCATGCCGTACTCCAGCGCCTCGCCGACACGGAAGACGCGGCCGATATCGCGGCTGTAGAAATAGCTGGCCAGGCCGAACTCGGTGTTGTTGGCGAGGGCAATCACTTCCGCCTCGGTCGAGAACTTGAACACCGGGGCCAGCGGGCCAAAGGTTTCTTCGCGTGAGCAAAGCATCGCCGGGGTCACATCGGCCAAAAGCGTCGGTTCAAAGAACTGCGCGCCCGCCTCGGTGGCTCGCTTGCCACCGACCAGCAGCCGCGCACCCAGCGCCATGGCGTCCTCCACATGCGACTCCACCTTGGCCATGGCCGCCTCATCGATCAAGGGGCCCACATTCACACCGGGCTCAAAGCCATTGCCCAGCTTCAGCGCCCCAACCTTGAGCGCCAGCCTCTCAATGAACGCCTCGTACACGCCCTCTTGCACATAGAGGCGATTGGCGCACACACAGGTCTGGCCGGCATTGCGGTACTTGCTGGCGATGGCGCCCTCCACCGCACTGTCCAGGTCGGCGTCGTCAAACACGATGAAGGGCGCATTGCCGCCCAACTCCAGCGACAGCTTCTTGATCGTCGGCGCGCATTGCTTGGCCAGGATGCGGCCCACCTCGGTGGAGCCGGTGAAGGATAGATGGCGCACCACATCGCTGTCGCACAGCACATGGCCGATGGCGATGGAGTTGGCCGCGTCGGCGCTCAGCACGTTCAAGACGCCGGCCGGCATGCCGGCACGCTGGGCCAGCTCGGCCACCGCCAGCGCTGACAAAGGCGTGGCTTCGGCCGGCTTGATCACCACGGTGCAACCGGCTGCGAGCGCCGGCGCCACCTTGCGGGTGATCATGGCCACCGGGAAGTTCCAGGGCGTGATGGCCGCGCAAACACCCATGGCCTGCTTGATGACCAGGTAGCGTTTGTTGTTGTCGGTGGTGGGGATGGTTTCGCCGTAAACCCGCTTGCCTTCTTCGGCAAACCACTCGATGAAGCTGGCGCCGTAAACCACTTCGCCACGCGCTTCGGCCAGCGGCTTGCCCTGCTCGGCCGTCATGATGCGGGCCAGATCATCAGCATGCTTCATCAAGAGCTGGTGCCAGCGCATCAAGATGCCGGCGCGCTCCTTGGCCGTCTTGCTGCGCCAGGGGCCCAGCGCCCGATTGGCGGCGGCGATGGCGGCCTCGGCTTCGCTGGCGCCCAGGTTCGCCACCTCGGCCAGCAAGGCGCCAGTGGCGGGGTCGTTGACGGCAAATCGTTCATTGCCGCTGACCCATTCGCCATTGATCAAGGCCTGCGTGCGCAGCAGGCTGGCGTCTTCGAGTTGGCTCAGCGGTGAAGTCTTGGCATCCATGAAGGGTTCTCTCTGTTCTATCTGCGGTTCTTGAGACAAGACTCTAACCGTTTCGACGGGGGCTCAGCGAAGGGCCCGCCCCTATAATCAAAAGCTCCGAAAAATCAAGTATTTACTGCGTCCAAAGGTGATGAGCCAGGGCGCGGTTCCAGCAGAAAGCCCGGGAATGAAAGCAGCAGAAATACGTCAGACCTTTCTGAAGTTCTTCGAAAGCAAAGGTCATCAGATCGTGGCCTCCAGCCCGGTCGTGCCGGGCGACGACCCCACGCTGCTGTTCACCAACGCGGGCATGAACCAGTTCAAGGACGTGTTCCTGGGCTTTGACAAGCGCGCCTACACCCGCGCCACCACCAGCCAGAAGTGCATCCGCGCCGGGGGCAAGCACAACGACCTGGACAACGTCGGCTACACCGCACGCCACCACACCTTCTTCGAAATGCTGGGTAACTTCAGCTTCGGGGACTACTTCAAGCATGACGCGATCTCCTTCGCCTGGGAGTTGCTGACGACCAACTTCATGCTGCCGGCCGAGAAGCTCTGGGTCACGGTCTACGCCGAGGACGACGAGGCCTACGAGATCTGGAACAAGGTGGTGGGCGTGCCCGCCGAGCGCATCGTGCGCATCGGCGACAACAAGGGCGGCCGCTACATGTCCGACAACTTCTGGATGATGGGCGACACCGGCCCCTGCGGCCCGT
>NZ_JBMLSK010000272.1:0-2924 GCF_049240545.1 Roseateles sp.
GTGGAACATTGCTCTTCACTGGCGCCACGGCCAGTCTGCGCGGCGCTGCAGGTTTTGCGGCCTTCGCTGGTGGCAAGGCGGCGCTGCGGTCGCTCGCTCAGTCCATGGCGCGGGAACTGGGTCCTGAGGGGCTGCATGTGGCGCATGTGGTCATCGATGGCCTGATCGATACGGCTTTTGCGCGTGAGCATTTTGTACAACGCGTCAAGGAAGTCGGACCTGATGGCATCCTGAATCCGGACCATATCGCCGACACTTACTGGTGGTTGCACCAGCAAGCACGCGACGCGTGGACTTTCGAACTTGACTTGCGCCCTTCTGCGGAAGGGTGGTAATCACCTTGTCGATATGAATGAATCGCCAGTCCCCGGTGAAAAACTCAAGTTTTAAATTGCCCTGGGTAAAGCATCAGACAAGAAGTCATAGACGGCCCGAATCCGTTTACTGGTACGGATTTCTTTGTGAACAACCAGCCAAACCGGTAGCGGCTCAATTTTCAGTTTAGGCAGAACCGTGATCACTGCAGGATCGGTACGGATCTGGTGCTCGCTGACAAAGCCAATTCCCAACCCTGCTCGCACGGCCTGCCAGACGACGATCAAGTCGTCGGTCCGAAACGCAAAGTGCTCCCGTTCGACGTGTAGGCCTTGCGAGAGGAAGCCTTTCACCGTGTCGTCTTTTCGGTCCCCCCCGATGAGATCATGACCCAGCAGGTCGGCGGGTTGACGTGGCACGCCGCGACGACGCAGGTAATCCTGATGAGCACATGCCTTCAAAAAAACTTTTCCCACCCGCCGAGCAATGATGGTGGCCTGCTCTGGTTGAACCATGCGAACCGCGATATCGGCTTCTCGTTTCAGGAGGTTGCTTACGGAATTACTGGCGACTAACTCTACTTGCACCTCTGGCAATGTCAGACGCATCTGTGCCAGCAAAGGGGGCAGTACAAAGCACGCCATGGGTTGGCTAGCACTGATGCGCACTGTTCCAGAGGTTGAACGATCGGAACTAGCCACACTGCGTGCAAGCCCATCGGCTCCACTTTGCATGATGCGCGCAGATTCGGCCAGGCGAAGTGCTGCCTCGGTGGGTAACAGCCCTCGTCCTGTCCGCTCGAATAGAACTAAGCCTAACTGGGATTCAAGCTCAGCCACATGTCGGCCGATGGTGGGCTGGCTCGTTTGCAGTTGGCGTGCGGCTGCAAGAAGACTGCCATTTTCAAGTACGGCAAGGAATGAACGCACGAGCGACCAGTCAAACATGTTATTCATAAATGAAATTCAGAGATAAATAAATAATCAATTGTGTACATGCAGAAGGGTCCACACAATACCCCCGATTGACCTTTTTTTGGCGTCTACCCAATGAAATTCTTTAACGTGGAGATGAGGATGGAGTTGAATAAACGAGTGAATTCCTCGGTGAAATTCTCCGAAGTTGTTACCGAAGCCGTCCCAAGTCGCCGAGCCTTCATTCGCCTCTTGGGCGGTGGTACCGTGCTTGCCGCCACTGGCACGCTCACGGGGTGCAGTGGCCAACTGCCCGAGGCAGCTGTCGAACCCTGGCGCAGTCCTGATCGCGAGACCGACACGCGGCGATTTATCCTTGCACATGCTCTGCTGGCACCCAACCCCCACAACCGCCAGCCTTGGATTGCCGACCTGCGGGAAGCTGGTCGAATTCACCTGACTTGCGATGGTGAGCGGTTGCTGCCCGAGACCGATCCCTTCGGGCGGCAGATACTGATTGGCTGTGGTGCTTTTCTCGAGTTGGCTGTGATCGCCGCTGCCCAGCGCAGCTTGTCACTGAAGGTCGAACTTTTTCCGGAAGGTACACCCGCTGACCAGGCTCTGCCAAAGGGCAGCCGCGTAGCGACATTGGTTCTGGGCGAACCTGGCAGTGCGCCCGCCGATCCCTTGTTTGCCCAGATCGTGCGTCGCCATTCGGGTAAAACTGCCTACGCGATCGATCGCGCCCTGCCGGAGGCGCTCGTGCGCAGCTGGGGCGAGACGGCCACCCGCTTTGGCCTGCGCAGCGGTGTGGCGGCTGGCGCGGCAGCGATGGATCCGATCCGCCGTATCACCCGCGAGGCCTACGAGATCGAAGCTACCACGGCACGCACTTGGCTCGAGTCAGCCCGCCTGATGCGCATCGGGCCCGGTGCTATTGCAGCGAACCCCGATGGCATCAGCCTGAACAGTCCGCTGGTGCGTGCCCTGCACACGGTCGGCCTTTTCGATCCAATGGAGGTGCCTGCAAGGGGTAGCAAGGCGCTGGAGCGTGTGATGGAGCGATGGGTCCCCTTCGAGACGGGCAGCGGCTTTTTGTGGTTGGCCAGCCCGGACAACACGCGCCGGACACAAGTGGCCTCTGGCCGCGCCTATGTGCGCACTCACCTGCTGGCCACGGCTGCGGGTGTGGACATGCACCCGTTGTCTCAGGCCCTGCAGGAGTTCCCGGAAATGCGCGGACCGAGGGAGGCACTGCACCAAACACTGGGCCTAGGTTCAGTGGGTGAAACGCTGCAGATGCTCTCGCGAGTGGGATTCGCCACCGAGTTGCGTGGGCCGAGCCCGCGACGTAACTTGGAGTCCCTTTTGCGCACATGAGGCTTACTCTCCTGTGTTGTCAGAGGTTCATTCATGACCTAATGTGTTCCTGGGGCCGTCTCATAAAACCTCCGCAGCCCCGCAGACAATCCACTGTTATCAGAGCCCTTTGAATTTATCCTCAGAGACCGTTTCAATCCGTGAACTCGATGGGATGTAATACGTGCTCTATCCGGGTTGTGCCTTGCAGTTTGCAATCCCGTCACGCCAACCCTGCCATTGGTTCAAATGCTGAACCGCTGGTGCAGCAGTGCTTGTCTCATGGGCAGACCGACTGTATCTTGATCCTGTCGACCCCAAAGTGGACGGCAGTTT
>NZ_JBMLSK010000273.1:0-1784 GCF_049240545.1 Roseateles sp.
AGCGTCCCGAAGAACGACAGCTGGCGCGTCGGGTGCGTCGTCTTGGACTCGACGCGCGAGAAGCCGGCGAGCTGGCCGCCGACCAGAAAGCCGCACACGAACCGGTTGACAATGTTGCTAGCAGCGGCCACATCCCGGTTCATGAAGCGGCCGCGGCTGGCGCACGCCCGGTTCGGGCAGTACACCGTGCCCTTGTGCTCCTGGGTCGCCCTGGCCCCGGCCTTGTGCGGGTGCTTGACCTCACTGCCGCAGTCACCGCAGAGCTTGGTCGTGCAGTGCTCGTCGCACATGACGACGATGGCGCGCCGGGCAAGGTGCTTCAGAAAGTCCTTGAACGCAAACTGCGTGGTCGCCCCACTCACGGCCCAGCCGCCAATGTAGAAGACGGGCAGCCGCCCGTCCTCCATGGGGCCGGCGAACCGGATCATCTCGTTGATGAGGTGGTCGCGCAGCCGGTCTCGGCGGCGGCGGGCCTCGCCCAGCGCGGCCAGCCCGCCCGAGTGGAAAAACAGCTCGGCCGCGTTGTCGAGCCCGCCCAGCTGAACAGCGAGTGCGTCCAGCACCGCCACCGGCGTCGGCCGCCCGAACGTGTCCGCCGATGCCGCCAGGTCCGCCTGGATCCGCCTGCCGTCGGCGTTCCGGCCGCGCACCAGCGTCTGCGTCGCAATGGCGGCCGCGAGCGCTTCCCGCCGCGCCGCGGTGTCCGCGGTCGGTTCTTCCTCGAGGCGCTCGAGCTCGTCGACCAGGGCCTCGAGCTGCACATCGTCCAACCGCACGCGCCCTTGGTCGCGGGCCGCATCGCGGTGCTTCTGAACGCCCTTGGCGACCTTGACGGCGCCAGCAGAGACCGACAGGGCAACACCGGTGTGGCGCGCGGGGGCGTGCTGCTGCTGCGCGGGTTGTTGGTCGTCGTCCCGCGGTGGGGCCCGGTACACCCGAACGGTGACCTGCTCAGGCATGAAGTGCTTGCGCCAATCAGGCGAGGCTGCTTCAGCAGCAAACCCACGAAACAGCTGGCAGATGTTGGCATCGACCTTCTCTTTCGTGTTAAAAATGGTCTGGCAGCCGCGAATCTGCAGAATCTGGTCATTGCGCCGCAGCAAGCCCACATCGTCCCCGTCGACCCGAAGCCCGTGCATCGGGGCTGCACCCTCGCGTGTTCGCGGCGCAGCGACGATGTTCTTGTGCTGGTAGGCCGCCTCGAGAACCCTCCACGCCACCTGCAGCTCGAGCACGGCCGGGTTCGGCGCCAGATGCGCCGCCTTCACGTTCATGGCGCGCACCTTAAACGGGGTCAGGCGCGGTGTCGGGTCCCCAGCCGCCCTCGCATTCAGCGTCTGCTTGGCCTGATCGCTGCGCCACGCATTGACCAGGGTGAGAAACGCCAGTTTACCCGGATCCAAGCCGAGCTGCAGGCGGCTGTCCCGGGACCGCACATGCTGGATGAGCGCAATATGTGCGTTCAAGTGCTCCAGCGGACAGACATTCCCGTAGCGGGCAAGTGGGCGGAGCAACCGCTCGTCGCTGTACTGGGCGGGCTTGCGGGGGTCGATCCCGACTGCTCCCAGCATCCGGTCCCCGAGCAGCAACACCTGCCGTTCCGTTAAGGTCGACAGATCTGGACAGCACTTCTTGACCTCCGTGCCCAGGTGCACGAAGTCAATCGTGCTCAGCACGCCAGGGCTGAGCAAGTCATCGATGGGGCGCGGTGGGCTCGGTGGTGCACCAACAGCCGCAGCCGCAGCCGCAGCCGCAGCCGCGCGCTCAAACGTCAGGGCTTCAGG
>NZ_JBMLSK010000274.1:0-3005 GCF_049240545.1 Roseateles sp.
GGTGCTGGAGAGCACCCACATCCAGGCGCTGAAGTTCGTGACGCTGGAGCAGTTGCGGGCGGCAGGCTGAGAGGCGCCGCCGGCCGTTTGACCTGATGGCCGGTTCGGGATCGGTGCCGCTCCCCTCCAACGGCCTGGATCGTCTTGCAGCCGCGGTGTCGTCTTGTCTCAAGCTTGCGGGACGATTTCGGCTTCAGGGCAATGCCGCATGCCCCTCAAACAGCGCAACCAGCGGACGTGTGCCCTCAAACACCGCGTCAAACAGTTGCTTGATGCGGGGCACATGGCGCAGCTCCTGACGGGTGAGCAACCAGAGGTCGCTGCGCCACGCTCTGGGCGGCGCCGGCAGCACGCGGCAGAGGCCGGGCTCCAAATCACCCAGATAGCAGGGCAGCACCGCCAAGCCCGCGCCCGCCTTGACCAGATTCAACACATTGACATGGCTGTTGGTGCGCAGCACGGCATTGGCATCCAAGCCTTGCTGGTGCAGCCACTTGCTGGAGTCCAGGTGCGCGAAGGTCTCGTCGCCGGCCACCCAGGGGAAATCGGCCAGATTGCTGGGACTTGCGCCACCGATCTTGCGTGAGCGGTACACCGTGGACTCGATGCGGCACAGACGCCGAGCCACCAGCGGGTCCGCCGGCCGGCCGCCCGCACGAATGGCCACATCGGCCTCGCCCTTCAGAATGTCCTGCTGCACCGTGGAGGTGTTGATCAGCAGCTGCACACCGGCCTGGCGCTGGTAGGCACTGAGCAAGGGCGCCAGTGCCGCATGCATGAGGGTGTCGGTGGTGGTGAGCCGCACCACCCCACCCGGCCAGGCCGCACGCTTGCCGAGCTGCCGTGTGGCCGAGGCCAGCCCGATTTCCATGTCGGCGGCAAGCCGCAACAGCTCCTGTCCGGCCTCGGTCAGCGCGTAGCCGGACCGGCTGCGCTCAAACAGGCGCACGCCAAGCTCGGCTTCCAAGCCCCCCAGACGACGAAACACGGTGGCATGACTGACCCCCAGCTTGCCGGCAGCCGCAGTCAGCGATCCGGCACGAGCGATGTGCAGGAAGAAACGCATATCGTCCCAAGACTTGGGGCTTTGGCTCATGGCGATCTACTACGGATGGGCGTCTTGATGGTTTGCAAGTTTGACATGGTGGCTTGCATAGATGGATGAACGGAGCGTCGCGCGGGCACCTAGGCTAGAGGCTTGTTTCGTACATCCCCTGAGCCGACCAGCATGCCAAATCCCTGCATCAGCCCCCACCCGCACAGCGGTGCGGCTTCCGACTTTGATTTCTTTGTCGGGTCCTGGCGGATACAGCACCGTCGACTCAAAGACCGTCTGAGGGGCTGCGAGGAATGGGAGCAATTCGAGGGCAGTTCCGCCATGCAAAAGCTGCTGGGAGGCCATGCCAATGTGGATGACAACGTGATCCACCTGCCCGACGGCGACTACCGGGCCCTGACCCTGCGGAGCTTCGATGCGGCAAGTGGCTTGTGGTCGATCTGGTGGTTGGATGGTCGCCATCCAGGTCGGCTCGATGTGCCCGTTGTCGGTGGCTTCAAGGACGGCAAGGGCTATTTCTACGCGGACGACACCCACAGGGGCCAGGCCATTCGCGTTCGCTTCCTGTGGACTCAGTGCTCCGAGCTGGGGCAGCCCCGCTGGGAGCAAGCGTTCTCCACCGATGGCGGTGTCAGCTGGGAAGTGAACTGGGTGATGGACTTCCGCCGTATCGATGCCCTTGCCGAAGCCCCCGAATGCCGGTAATCGAAATTCGCAGCTACCGGCTTGTACCCGGCAGCCGAGATCGCTTCCATGGCCTGATCAGCCAGCAAAGCCTGCCGCTGATGCTGGAGTGGGGCATGGACGTTGTGGGCTTTGGCCCCTCGCTGCACGGCGCGGACAGCTACTTTCTGATTCGCGCCTTCAAGGACTTGATGCAGCTGGAACATGACCAGGCCGCTTTCTACGCGAGCCCCGCCTGGCGCGAAGGGCCGCGCGAAGCCATCGTGAGTCTGATCGCATCAGACAGCAATGTGGTGATGGCGATGAGCCAGGAGCGCATCGAGGCCTTGCGCGACCCAAGCATCGCCAGCCATGACTCGCGGCCCTCGGCACGAAGGCCTTGAATGAACCGATTCTGCCCATGACAGTCCCCAGCCACACCCAATTCTTCGCCCTGCACACCCAGCAGAGCCCCTTGCTTCTGCCCAATGCCTGGGACGCCGCCAGCGCTGCGCTGTTTCAACGTGCGGGAGCGAGAGCCGTCGCAACCTCCAGTGCGGCATTGGCCTGGTCGCTTGGCTACGCCGATGGCAGCACCCTGCCGCGGCATGAGTTGTTGGCGGCCATTGCGCGAATTCAAAGGGTTCTGGCCGTCCCCTTGAGCGTCGACCTGGAAGACGGCTACAGCGACTGCGCAAGGGATGTGGCGGACTTGGTCGTCGACCTCGCCCACCTGGGTGTCGCCGGAATCAACTTGGAGGACGGCGCCCAGCCGCCCCACTTGCTGGTCGAGAAGTTGGCGGCCTGTCGCCGCGCATTGGGCGAGAACGCCCTGTTCATCAATGCCAGGACCGACGTCTACCTGCGCGGCCTGGCAAGCGGTGAGGAGGCGCTCGATCTCACCGTGAAGCGTGCCCAGGCATATCAAGTGGCCGGGGCCGACGGCTTGTTTGTGCCGGGCCTCAGCCGCATTGAAGACGCCGCCTTCATCGCCGCCCACACCGCAATGCCCCTCAACCTGATGCTGCTGCCGGAACTGCCCTGCATCGCCGCCTTGTTTGCGGCCGGCGTACGCCGCTTCAGCGCTGGGCCGGCGAATTTTCTGCTCGCCTACGGGCACACACTCACTGCTACCGCGGCCCTGCTGGAGGCGCAGCATGCGCAGGGCTTGTTCGCCGACAGCGCCTTGGGCTATGCGGAAGTGAATGCGCTGTTCTCCTAGCAGCCCGCCTCACTTGCCAATACAGAAGCTGCTGAAGATCACCCCCAGCAGCTCGTCCGCCGT
>NZ_JBMLSK010000275.1:0-2097 GCF_049240545.1 Roseateles sp.
CAGAGGTGGCCCCGTTTGTCTGAACAGCTTTCCCCGATTTACAAGTGGACTGCGGGCGGGTAGCAGACGGTGCAGAGTTGTCCACGGCGGCGGTCGGCGCTTGCGACGAACCGATCGACGCGGTGGGCAACTCGGGGCGCACCAGCGATCTCATCTTATGCGGCCACTGCCAGTGTCGGCAGATGGGCGAAGCAGTGCTCATCGGGCGTAGCGTCAGCCAGGCTCGAATGGGCGCGGGCCGCGTTGTACCAGCCCACGTAATCGGCGATGTCGGCGCGCGCCGCACTCACGCCGTCGTAGGCCTTGAGGTACACGCGCTCGTATTTGACGCTGCGCCACAGCCGCTCGACGAAGACGTTGTCGCGCCAGGCACCTCGGCCGTCCATGCTGGGTTGGCAGCCTTGGCCCAACACCACGTCGGTGAACTCGGTCGCGGTGAACTGGCTGCCCTGGTCGGTGTTAACGATCTCAGGCGTGCCCCAGCGGGCAAACGCGTGCTCGATCACCTCCCGGGCATGACAGGCCTCCAGCGTGATGGCCACCTTGTGCGCGAGCACCCGGCGGCTGGCCACGTCCACCACCGCGGTGAGGTAGACGAAGCCACGCGCCATCGGGATGTATGTCGTGTCCAGGGCCCAGACTTGGTTGGACCGCTCGATGGCCAGCTTGCGCAGCAGGTACGGATAGATCTTGTGGCCCGGCGCGCGCTTGCTGGTGCCGGGCTGCGGCGCCAGGGCCTCGATGCCCATGCGCTGCATCAGCGTGGCGATGTGACGCCGGCCCACGTCCACCCCTTGGCGATGCAGTTGGCGGCGCAGCATGCGCGCTCCCATGAAGGGGGACTCCAGGTGCAACTCGTCGATGCGGCGCATGAGTTCCAGGTCGGCCCCGCTGGTGGGCCTGGGCAGGTAGTAGACCGAGCCTCGGCTCATGCCCAGCAGGCTGGCCTGGCGCGTGATGGGCAGGGCGTGATTACGGTCGATCATGGCTTTGCGCTCAGCAATCCCGCCTTGGTGAGCGCGCGTTCTAAAAATTCGTTCTCCAGCGCCAACCGGCCGATCTTGGCGTGCAGCGGCGCCAAGTCCACCGGTGGCAAGACTCGGCTGCCGGCGCCGAAGACGTCGGCAGCCCCCTCGAGCAGTTGGCGCTTCCAGTCCAAGATCTGGCTGGAGTGCACCTCGTACTCCTTGCACAGCTCGGCCATCGTCTTGTCGTCACGCAAGGCGGCCAGGGCAACCTGTGCCTTGAACGCCGGACTGTGGGTGCGCCGCGTGCGGCGCGCTGACTTCTTGACCATCGAAAACTCCTTCTCGCCAGACCTTCCTCGGCCCAGCTCGACGCCCAGCGTTTCCACTTATCGCGCTGTTCAGATTTCCGCGACCACCTCTCAAGCGCCTTGCCGGTGGAGGTCTGCTCGAGCGAAAGCTTAGGCCGCATGGGGTTCGGGGCGATCTCGCGGGACGAGGTCGAGATAGTCGGCGAGCGTTCCGCCAGCGAGCGGCTTCATCATGACGCGGAGTACGTTGACTTGATTGCCGATTTGGTAGCCGTGTCGTTCTCTCGTGTCCACGAAGCCTTGTGCCTGCCAGAATCGCTCAGCTCGTACGTTGCCTTTGACAACTCCCAACCGAAGCCAGTGAGCTCCGCAGGCTACGGTCCAAGTTTCTAGTTCGCGATAGAGCGACGGTGCGAGACCCGTTCCGTGGTGCGCAGTTGCCACGATGAAGGTGCTGAGATTCCAAACTCCGGGCACGAAGATGTTAGACAAGAGGTTTGCCATTGCTACCAGGGAGCCCGTGTGATCCTGGTAGCCGATTACGAACTTCTTGGAGTAAGTGAGCCATACCGGGAGTTCACCAGCTATCTCGTCTTTTGCTTCATCGCTACCGGCAGGCTCACCCTGGACTGCCAGAAAGTATGCGGGGTTCGCATCAAAGAACTGCTGAAGCAAAGGCGCGTCGTCTATGCGCAGTTCAAGAGTTCGCAATGACGCGACTTTGCCGCTAGGGAGGTCGGTGGAGAGTTTCATACGGCCTAACTTACAGGTCCCGGATGATTGATGACTCTTTTGGTGAACAAGTGAGGGTGTGATTCTTG
>NZ_JBMLSK010000276.1:0-3879 GCF_049240545.1 Roseateles sp.
AGAACGTGGGGTGGATTTGCCCAACTTCGTGCGCTTTGACGATTGGTGGAAGCGCGGTGAGAACCTCTACATGGAGAACTTCTCTCAGGCTGGGTTCTCTCCGGTAGACGCGAGCGATCTCCAGACTGGCGACTGCTTCCTGATGCAGGTGGCATCAAGCGTTCCGAATCACGCAGCGGTTTACCTCGGAGACGGGCTGATTCTTCATCACTTGCAGGGGCGTCTTTCCAGTCGTGATGTCTACGGCGGCTACTGGCAAAAAGTCACAACACACATCCTTAGATATGGTCACGGTCATTCTTCTCGGTGAACTCGGGCGCCGCTTTGGTCGCAGGCATAGCCTGGCCATTTCGTCGGCTGCGGAGGCCATTCGGGCGTTGGTAGCCAATTTCCCTGCTTTTGAGCGGGAACTGGTGTCCTCTGGCGAGCGCGGCGTCGGATACCGCGTGCTGGCCGGCCGTGAGGCACTGACGCTGGAACGCCTGCACGAGCCAACGGGGCAAAACCGCATCACGATTGCACCGGTGGTCTCTGGCGCGGGTGGCAATGGCCTCGGTCAGATATTGCTCGGCGCAGCCTTGCTGGCTGTGGCCTGGTGGAACCCGCTGGGCTGGGCTGCGTCGGGCGCGTTTTTGTCCCAGGCGACGCTTTATTCGGTGGGTACTGCCATGATTCTTGGTGGTGTGGCGCAGATGATCGCCCCCACGCCCAAGGCCACCGAGCCCTCGGAGCGGCCTGAGAACAAGCCCAGCTACAGCTTCAATGGCGCGGTCAACACGACCGCTCAGGGGCATCCTGTGCCTGTTGGGTATGGGCGGCTAATTGTTGGCTCGGCCGTGATCAGTGCCGGGATCGACGTGGACGAGATTGCTGCATGACCAAGCTCATCATTGGTGCTGGCGGTGGCGGTAAAGGAGGCGGAGGGAGCGCCCGTGTGGCGCAAGAGGCCCCCGACAGCCTGCGATCAAAAGCCTATGCGCGGGTGGTTGACCTCATCTCCGAGGGCGAGATTGAAGGGTTGGTCGATGGCCTTCAGTCGGTCTACCTGGACGACACGCCCATCCAGAACGCTGACGGCACTGCCAACTTCTCAGGCATCACTCTGGAGACCCGCAACGGCAGCCAGCAGCAAAGCTATGTGCCCGGGTTCTCATCTGTTGAGAACGAGGTGGTTGTCGGCGTAGAGGTCAAAGCCAGTCAGTCAATCGTGCGGTCCATCACTGATCCGGATGTGGACGCTGTCCGCATCAAGGTGAGTGTGCCGCAGCTCACGAACCAAGACACGACCAACGGCGATCTGAACGGGAGCTCGGTCAACTTCGCCATTGATCGGCAGGTCAATGGCGGTGGCTTCGTTGAGATCGTCAATGACACGATCTCCGGCAAGACCACTACCAAGTACCAGCGCAGCTACTACGTGCCGCTCACTGGCAGTGGCCCTTGGGAAATTCGGGTGCGTCGAATTACTGCGGACTCGACATCCAGCGCGGTTCAGAACAAGACGTTCTTCGACTCGTACACGGAGGTCATTGAGAGCAAGCTGAGGTATCCCAACAGCGCCCTGGTGGCACTTCGCGTAGATGCCTCGCAGTTTTCCAACATTCCACGGCGCAGCTATGACATGAAGCTGCTACGGGTGCGGGTCCCGGTGAATTACGACCCCATCACCCGGGCCTACAGCGGGGTTTGGAACGGAACCTTCAAGATCGCCTGGACCGATAACCCTGCCTGGTGCTTTTTTGACCTGGTCACCAGTACCCGCTATGGCCTGGGTGGGTATATCCCCGAGGCCCAGGTCGACAAGTGGGCGCTCTACCGAGTAGCCCAGTATTGCGATCAACTGGTGCCCAATGGCCTGGGCGGATTTGAGCCTCGCTTTACCTGCAACTTGTATCTCCAGACTCGGGAGCAAGCCTACAAGGTCGTGCAGGACATGGCCTCGATCTTTAGGGGAATGGTGTACTGGTCTGGCGGAGCCATCACGGTGACGCAAGATGCCCCCGCTGATCCGGTCTATCAGTTCGCACCCAGCAACGTGGTTGAAGGCGAGTTTGCTTACCAAGGATCTTCTGCCAAAGCGCGCCACACCGTGGCCTTGGTCACCTGGAATGATCCGGAAGATTTTTACCGTCAGAAGGTGGAGTACGTTGAGGACGCCACTGGCATTGCTCGCTACGGCATCGTGCAAAGTGAGGTGGTGGCGCTTGGCTGCACCTCCAGAGGACAGGCGCACCGCGTGGGCAAATGGCTCTTGTACTCCGAGCAGTCGGAATCCGAGATCGTCACCTTCCGCACGGGACTGGAGGGCGCTGTGGTACGCCCAGGCGATGTCATCAAAGTGGCTGACCCAGTCCGAGGTGGTATGCGGCTTGGGGGGCGGGTCGCCGCTGCATCTGCCAGCACGGTCACCTTGGATCAAGACCTTCCGGCGGATCTTCCCTGGCGTTTGTCTGTGATCTTGCCTACGGGGGCAATTGAAGAGCGCCTGGTAGGGCCGATCTCGGGGCGGACGTTGACGGTGACCATCCCCTTTAGCGCGTCACCTCAGCCAGGTGCCATTTGGGTGCTGTCATCCTCGATCATCGAGCCGCAGCTATTTCGGGTGGTTGCGGTTGCCGAGCGTGATCCCGGCGTGCATGAGGTCACCGCGCTGGCGCACAACCCAAGCAAATTCGATGCAATCGAAAAAGGGCTGGCGTTACAACCTCGCTCGATCACGGTGCTCTCGGATATGCCTGCGGCACCGACCGGCCTTAGCGTCCAGGAGAGCCTTTACCGGGTGAAAGATCAGGCGCAAGTTCTGGTGCAGGTTTCATGGAATGAGGTGCAGACCGCAGTCGCTTACCGGTTGTCCTTCCGGGTGGCCGGCGGCAACTTTGTCAGTCTGCCGCTCACCAGCGCCAATTACGTTGAAATCCGCGATGCGCAGGAGGGGGCTTATGAATTCAGCCTTCGTGCCATCGGCATCACCCGCAAGGAGAGCGTGCCTGCAACTTACAGCGCCACGGTGCTGGGCAAGACGCTGCCGCCTTCGGATGTCACCGGCTTCCTGGTTCAGCGCCGGGTCTCCGATCTGCTGATTACCTGGGATGAAGTCCAAGATGCTGACCTCGCGGGCTACGAGGTCCGTGTGGGTTCTGGCTGGGACAACGGCCAGCTTGTCGCTAAAACCGCTGGCACGCAGATGGTCCATGACCAAAGCGCCGCCGGGCTGTACCCGTATCACATCCGAGCCTACGACACCTCAGGGAACTACAGCGCCCATGTGACGACCTTTGTCCTGAGCCTGCAAGCGCCCTCGACGGTTCGCCAGCTCGATGTGGTCCAGTCAGCCAACCGGCTGGAGTTTCGCTGGCAGCCCAATCCGGAGCCTGAAGTCGTCGGGTACGAACTGCGTGAGGGCGCGGCCTGGGATGCCTCTCTCTTTGTCGCCGAGGTCAAGTCCACGAGCTACACGTTGCCATCTGGGTTTGATGGCGAGCGCAAGTTCTGGATCAAGGCCATCGCATCGCCCGGCATCTACGGCGATACGCCAACCTTTGTGTCGACCGTGGTTGCCCAACCGCAAAACGCCAACCTGATTCTTGAGCGCGATGAGCAGGCGCTCGGCTTTCCGGGTACCAAGCACTTTGCCTCGGTCGTATCGGTCAACGGTCACAACGTTTTGCGCATGAGCACGGGGGCGCAGATAGCCGAGTACTTGTTTGAAGTCGATCTTGTCTCGCCTGTTCGCGCCCAGAACACTCTCCTCAACAGTCTCGGGGCCTCGGTGGATGACCGAACCACATGGCTGGAGGCCAATTTCCCTTGGAGCAGTGATGCGGCCAGGCGCCAGTGGGCCTACGACGGTGCAATCGCCAACGTGGATGCCCGGTTCCA
>NZ_JBMLSK010000277.1:0-15321 GCF_049240545.1 Roseateles sp.
TTATCGCGCCGCCGGGGCATCTGATCGTCAGCGCCGACTATTCGCAGATCGAGCTACGCATCATGGCTCACATCAGCGAGGACCCGGGGCTCTTGCGCGCCTTCGGCCAAGGCGAGGATGTGCACCGCGCCACCGCCGCCGAGGTGTTCCGCACACCGCTGAACGAGGTGACCTCCGAGCAGCGCCGCTATGCCAAGACCATCAACTTTGGCCTGATCTACGGCATGGGTGCTTTTGGTCTGGCGCAGTCACTGGGCATCGATCCCAAGGCGGCGCGCGACTATATCGACCTGTACTTCAACCGCTTTGCGGGCGTGAAGCACTATATGGACGCCACCCGTGAGTCAGCCAAGGCCAAGGGTTATGTGGAGACGGTGTTTGGCCGACGCCTCTGGCTGCCCGAGATCAACTCCGGCAACGGCCCGCGCCGCACCGGCGCTGAGAGGCAGGCCATCAATGCGCCGATGCAGGGCACGGCGGCCGATTTGATCAAGCTGGCCATGAGTGCGGTGCAGGCGGCGCTGGATGCCGAAGGCAAGGCGACCCGCATCGTCATGCAGGTGCACGATGAATTGGTCTTCGAGGTGCCCGAGGCTGAGCTGGACTGGGTCAAGGCCGAAGTGCCGCGCTTGATGGCCGGCGTGGCGCAGTTGAAGGTGCCGCTCTTGGCCGAGGTGGGCGTCGGCGCCAACTGGGATCAGGCGCACTGATCCTTTTGTCGATGCCCAAGACAAAAAAGCCCGTTCAGGCAATCACCTGAACGGGCTTTTTTTTGTTGTTGGTTGACGCCTTGGGGCATCAACACAGCGCATGGGGTTCAGCGCAACTTACTTGGCTGCAGCCTTGCGACGACGGCTGGCCAACAAGGCGCCGCCGAGGGCCAAGGGCAACAAGGCCAGGGTGGTGGGCTCGGGGACTGGGTTGGACTGGATATTGTCAAAGCGCAGGTAGCCGCTCGACATCCAGCTGGCGCTGCGCAGATTGGTCTCGTTCAAATTGAAGGCTTGGAAGCCGGAGGTCCGATCTAGGGTGACTGTCTTCTTGGCTTCTTTCCCTGAAGCGTATTTGAAGGTGAAGTCAATGATGTAGTCACTGTTAACCCTGCCTGCCATGCCGTTGTAGTAATCATCCAACTGGATGCTCAGCAGGTCGAACAATTGGCCGTTATCCTTCATCAGCGTGGTCTACGAGCCGCCAACATCAGTGCGCAAACTGTCTTTTCCGCCCTTGAAGCAGGCGGTGTTCTTGCAGTTGTTGGAGACGGTGTATCCGTTTTCCGAGATGCTGTTGACCTTCTTGTTGCCGATGTTCTGGAGTTCCGAAAAGTCCAGTACGGTAGGGGCGGCTTGGCTGCCGGCTGCGGCCAAGATCAATGCCGCTGCGGCCAGGTCACTCTTCAGAAAATTGCGCTGTGTCATCGAGATTCCTTGATATAGGGATTGACTCACCCCTTTGTCAGGGGTCTCAAACTGATGAGTACAGTTTGGGTTTAACCACTTGAATACCAAATCCCGCGCCTGCGGGGGGTGCATGTGGATTGCTGTGTTTTGTTCACACCTGACTCAGGGGCCCCAAAACAAGGGCTTATCCCCCTTTGTGGTGATTGATGGCGGGCTGCGATCCCAATCGGCCGGCCTGAAGCAATGCCGAGCTTGTCGGCATTTTCAGTAATTTTGGTATTTTATTGGTATTGGATCGGGTCGAGTGAATCGCCCGAATGGCTTCTTTACCTGGGAGGGGCGGGTTCGCCACCCGACGCCTGGGGTGGCGTCAGGGACGGAGTCTCCCAGATGACGTGCTTTGCAGCAGCGTCACCGGGGCATCAGATGCCGGCGCCCGCTTCGAACAGGCTCAGGCGCGAGGCGCTCAGGTGCACGCGCTGGCCGTTTTGCAGATTCAGCACGGCGGCTTGCTCGCGGGTCAGTTCGGCCTCCAGGTGCTGGCCATCTACGCCGGTCAATTCCACCCGCGCCGCGGCGCCGAAGCTCAGCACCCGCTCGACGGTGGCGGGCAGGCCGCGCGCGTCGGCAGCGGTCAGGATTTGCAGTTCATGCGGGCGGGCGTAGGCCTGCACCTGGCCGACCTTGTCCGTCAAGGACTTGCCAAAGCTCAGATGCTGATCGCCCAGATGAATCACGCCACCCTCGGCACGGCCTTCGAAGCGGTTCACCGCGCCCAAGAAGCCATAGACAAAGGGCGTGGCCGGGTGTTCGTAAACCTCTTGCGGCGTGCCGATTTGCTCGACCTTGCCGTGGTCCATCAGCACCACGCGGTCGGCCACTTCCAGCGCTTCTTCTTGGTCATGGGTGACGAAGACGCTGGTGATGTGGAGTTCGTCATGCAAGCGGCGCAGCCAGCGGCGCAGCTCTTTGCGCACCTTGGCGTCGAGGGCGCCGAAGGGCTCGTCCAGCAGCAGCACGCGCGGCTCCACCGCCAGGGCGCGGGCCAGGGCGATGCGCTGCCGCTGGCCGCCGGAGAGTTGCGGCGGGAAGCGGTCGGCCAGCCAATCGAGCTGCACCAGGTTCAGCAACTCATGCACCTTGCGCTTGATTTCGGATTCGCTGGGTCGCTCCTTGCGGGGCTTGACGCGCAGGCCAAAAGCCACGTTCTCGAACACTGTCATGTGGCGGAACAAGGCGTAGTGTTGGAACACAAAGCCCACCTGGCGCTCGCGCACATGGGTGTCGGACGCGTCTTCGCCGTCCAGCAAGACCTGACCCCGGTCGGCCGTTTCCAGGCCGGCGATGATGCGCAAAAGCGTGGTCTTGCCGCAGCCGGAGGGGCCCAAAAGGGCGACCAGTTCGCCGGTGGGGAAGTCGAGGCTGACATCGCCTAAAGCGGTGAAACTGCCGAACGACTTGTGGATGTTTTTGACTTGGATGCTCATGGGGCTTCCTTCACCGACGAATGGGCGCGCCATTCGACAAACTGTTTGAGGATCAGCGTGACCAGGGCCAGCAGGGCCAGGATCGAGGCCACGGCAAAGGCGGCGGCGAACTGGTACTCGTTGTAGAGAATCTCGACATGCAGGGGCAGGGTGTTGGTCTGGCCGCGGATGTGGCCCGACACCACCGACACCGCGCCGAACTCGCCCATGGCTCGCGCATTGCACAGGATCACGCCGTAGAGCAGGCCCCACTTCACATTCGGCAGCGTGACGCGCCAGAAGGTTTGCCAGCCACTGGCCCCCAGCACGGTGGCGGCTTCCTCTTCGTCGCGGCCCTGGGCCTGCATCAGCGGAATCAACTCACGTGCGACAAAGGGGAAGGTCACGAAGAGGGTGGCCAGTACGATGCCCGGCACGGCGAAGATGATCTTCACGTCGTTGGCCTGCAACCAGCCGCCAAACCAACCTTGCGCGCCAAACAGCAGCACGTAGACCAGGCCCGCCACCACCGGCGACACCGAGAAGGGCAGGTCGATGAAGGTGATCAGCAACTGCTTGCCGCGGAAGTCATGTTTGGCCACCGCCCATGCGGCGCTGACGCCAAACACCAGGTTCAGGGGCACCGAAATCGCGGCGGCGATCAGCGTCAGCTTGAGGGCCGAGACGGCGTCGGCCTCGACCAAGGCCGCGAGGTAGACCTCCCAGCCTTTGCGCAGCGCCTCGCTGAACACGGCCACCAGGGGCAAGACCAGAAACAAGGCGAAGAAGCTCAGGCCCAGGGTCAGCAGCAGGTAGCGCACCCAGGGGGCTTCCCGCGTGGCGGGGTTGTTTTGGTAGCGGCCGCCGCTGTTTTGAGGCACGCCCAAGCTTGAAACGATGCCGGCCATTATTTGCGTCCTTCTTGACCGTTACGGCGTGAGCTCCAGGCCTGCAAGCCGTTGATCAGCAACAGCAGGGTGAAGGAGAAAATCAACATTACCGCTGCGATGGCAGTGGCGCCCACATAGTCGTATTGCTCCAACTTGGAGATGATCATCAGCGGCGTGATCTCGCTGACCATGGGCAGATTGCCGGCGATGAAGATCACCGAGCCGTATTCACCCACGGCGCGGGCAAAGGCCAGCGCAAAGCCGGTCAGCAGCGCCGGCATCAGGGTCGGCAAGACCACCAGGCGGAAGGTCTGCCAGCGCTGCGCGCCCAGCGAGGCGGCGGCTTCTTCCAGCTCGGTTTCCATGTCTTCCAAGACCGGCTGCACCGTTCGCACAATGAAAGGCAGGCCGATGAAGATCAGGGCGATCAAGATGCCCAGCGGCGTGAAGGCCACTTTGATGCCCCACGGCACCAGCAGTTCACCAATCCAGCCATTGGGGGCGTACAGCGCGGTCAGCGCAATGCCGGCCACGGCGGTAGGCAGGGCGAAGGGCAGGTCGATCAGCGCGTCCACCACTTTTTTGCCGAAGAACTCATAGCGCACCAGGCTCCAGGCCAAGATCAGCCCGAACACGAGATTGATGGCCGCAGCCAGCAGCGACAAGCCAAAGCTCAGTTTGTAAGAAGCCACCACACGCGGTGCGCTGGCCGCAGCCCAGAAGGCGTCAAAGCCATGACCCGCCGACTTGATGAACACCGCCGACAGCGGGATCAGCACGATCAGCGAAAGGTAGAACAGGGTAAAGCCCATGGTCGGGCCAAAGCCGGGCAAGACCCGACGTTTGGCCCGTTTGGGCAGCTCAGGGACTGACGCAACAAGGGTCACGGCAGTGGGGGCGGCAGAACTCATGTCGGAAGGGGGCGCTGAAGAAAGGGCTTAGCGTTTGATGCCGGCCACGATCTGGTCGTAGGTGCCGCCATCGGCAAAGTGGGTCTTGCTGACCTTGGGCCAACCGCCCAACAACTGGTCCACGCTGAACAACTTGATCGGGGCGAAGCGCTTTTCCTCGCGCTTGAACACGGCGGCGTCACGCGGGCGGAAGTTGTGCTTGGCGATGATGGCCTGGGCCTCGGGGGTGTAGAGGAAGTCCAGATAGGCCTTGGCCACCACGGTCGTACCTTTTTTGGCGGCGACCTTGTCGACGATAGCGACCGGTGCGTCGGCTTCGATCGAGACGCTGGGGTTCACGACATCGAACAGGCCCTTGCCAAATTCGTTTTCAATCAACTCGGCTTCGGATTCAAAGGTCAGCAGCACGTCGCCGATGCCGCGCTGGGTGAAGGTGGTGGTCGCGCCTCGGCCACCGCCGTCCAAGACCGGCACATTGGCCAGCAGCTTGCTCACCAGATCCTTGGCCTGGGCTTCGTTGCCGCCCTTGGCCAAGACGCTGCCCCAGGCAGCCAGATAGCTGTAGCGTCCGTTGCCCGATGTCTTGGGGTTGGGGATGATGACTTGCAGGCCGGCGCGGGTCAGGTCGTTCCAATCCTTGATGGCCTTGGGATTGCCTTTGCGCACCAGGAAAACAATGGTGGAACTGTAGGGCGCGGCACCGTTCGGGAAGCGGTTGCGCCATTCGGCGGCGGTCAAGCCCTTATCCGCCAGAGCGTCCACATCGGTGGCTTGGTTCATGGTCACCACATCGGCCTCCAAGCCGCCGATCACCGAGCCGATTTGTTTGCTGGATCCGCCATGCGATTGGTTGATCGTCAAGGTCTTGCCGGTCTTGGCTTTGTACTGGGCGATGAAAGCGGGGTTGATTTCCTTGTAGAGCTCGCGGCTGACGTCGTAGGAGACGTTCAGCAAGGTGTCTGCGGAGGCTTGGGCCTGCGCCATGAGAGGCAGGGTCGCCAGGCTGGCGAGGGCCGTGGCCAGCATCAGGTGGCGACGGCGAAACGTAGCGGACAGCGCGGTGATCTCTTTCATGGCGACTCCAAATGTTTGACGCTGATTCAGCGAAGGGCGCTAGCTTGCCAAGCTTTGCTTATTCTGAAAACAACTGTTTTGGAATTTGCTTATTCGTTAATCTGCCTTTGACCTGTCGGTGCGGAGGCGAAGCTGGCCCTGACTTGCCGACCGAGTTGCGCGGGTCGGTTAGCATCCCCGCCCATGAATTGGCCTTATGAGTTGCAAATTGGCTGGCGCTACACCCGCGCCGGGCGGGGCGGGCGGCGCAATCGCTTCATCTCCTTCATTTCCGGCGTGTCGGTGCTGGGCATTGCCCTGGGCGTGGCGGCGCTGATCATCGTCTTGTCGGTGATGAATGGCTTTCAGAAAGAGGTGCGAGACCGCATGCTCTCGGTGATCGCCCATGTGGAGTTGCTGGAGTCGCAGGGTCAGGCCTTGCCGGATTGGCAAGCCACGGCGGCCAAGGCCAAGCAGAACCCGGCCGTAGCAGCGGCCGCGCCTTTTGTGGCCGCGCAGGTTTTGATCGCTCGCGGCGAGGACATGCGCGGTGCGGTGGTGCGCGGCATTGAGCCCGCTTTGGAAGCGGAGCTGACGCCGCTGGCCGCCAAGCTCAACAAAGAAGGTTCGCTCAGCCGCTTGCAAGCGGGCGGGTGGGGCATCATCGTTGGCGCCGAATTGGCCCGTACCTTGGGCGTGCGCGAGGGCGACAAGCTGACCCTGGTGGCGCCTAGCGGCCAGGTCACGCCGGCCGGTGTGATCCCGCGCTACAAGCAGTTCACCTTGGTGGGCATCTTCAACGCCGGCCATTACGAATACGACAGTGGCCTGGCCTTGATTCATGTGGAGGACGCGGCGCGCTTTTTTCGTGTCGATGGCCCCACCGGCGTGCAACTGCGCTTGAACGATGTGCACCAGGCGCGCCAGGTTGGCGATCAGCTGGCCTTGAGCCTGGGCGGCGAGATCCGCGTGCGCGACTGGACCCGCACCAACGCCAATTGGTATGACGCGGTGCAGGTGGAAAAACGCATGATGAGCATCATCCTGACCTTGATCGTGGCGGTGGCTGCGTTCAATCTGGTCTCGACCCTGGTGATGACGGTGACCGACAAGCAGGCCGATATTGCGATTCTGCGCACCCTGGGCGCCAGCCCGCGCTCCATCATGGCCATCTTCATGGTGCAAGGCGCCTTGGCCGGGGTGCTGGGCACCTTGTCGGGCGTGGCTTTGGGCCTCTTGGTGGCCTTCAATCTGGATGTGATCGTGCCGACGATTGAGTGGGCTTTGAACACCCAGTTCCTGCCGGCCAGCATGTATCTGATCAGCCATATGCCCAGCGATCCGCGCATGAACGATATTGCGCCGCTGGTGTTGATCTCGCTGGCGCTGGCCTTCCTGGCCACCCTGTATCCGAGCTGGCGCGCAAGCCGCGTTCAGCCTGCCGAGGCTTTGCGTTATGAATGAGAACGGTCGTGATGTAGTCCTGCAAGGCTTGGGCCTTGGGCGCCGTTTCTCCGAGGGCGATCTGGATGTGCAAGTGCTGAGCGGGGTGGACCTGACGGTACGGCGCGGCCAGACCCTGGCCATCGTCGGCGCCTCGGGTTCTGGCAAGTCGACGTTGCTGCATTTGCTCGGTGGGCTGGACAAACCCAGCACCGGGCATGTCAGCTTGATGGGCCGCAACTTGGCCGATATGGCCGAGCCGGAATTGGGTCGTTGGCGCAATCTGCACCTGGGCTTTGTCTATCAGTTCCACCACCTGCTGCCCGAGTTCAGCGCTTTGGACAATGTGGCCATGCCGCTGCGTATCCGCCGCATGCCGCAAGCGCAGGCGCGTGAGGTGGCCGCGGCCATGTTGGCCCGGGTGGGCTTGGGCGCTCGCGTGCAGCACCGACCGGCCGAGTTGTCGGGCGGTGAGCGCCAGCGGGTGGCGATTGCTCGCGCCCTGGTCACCCAGCCCGCTTGCGTCTTGGCCGACGAGCCCACCGGCAATCTCGATCGCAATACGGCGCAGGCCGTGTTCGAGTTGATGCTGACCACCGCCAAGGACATTGGCACCGCCTTCGTCATGGTCACCCATGACCAAGGTCTGGCCCAGCAATGCCAGGCTCAGCTGCATCTGCTGGGCGGCACCATGCAGGCGGCCCAGCTGGGCGTTCCTGCTTGAACTTGCTTTGCAGCCCTGGCCTCACGATTGACCCTTATTCAAAGACCTTCGGACCATGACCTCCTCACGATTCATTCTCAAGCTCAGTTGTCCCGATCAAGCCGGCATCGTCCATGCGGTCACCGGCTTGTTGCTGGAGCAGGGCGGCAATATCTTGACCTCGGCCCAGCATGGGGATGCCGACCATCAGCGCTTTTTCATGCGCATTGAGTTTGAGTGTGGAAGCGGTGCTTCGGTGGAAGCCTTGCGCGCAGCGTTTGAGCCCTTGGCGACCCGGCTGCAGATGGACTGGACCTTGGTGTCCAGCCAGGCCAAGACGCGTGTCTTGTTGATGGTGTCCAAGCTCGGTCATTGCTTGAACGATCTTTTGTTCCGGGTGCAGACCGGGCATTTGCCGATCGAGATTCCGGCCATCGTCTCCAACCACCGCGACTTCTATCAACTGGCCGCCTCGCACAATATTCCCTTCCACCACTTCCCGCTTTTGAACTCGACCGAGGAGCAAAAGCAGGCGCAGGAACGCAAGATCCGTGAGGTGATCGCGGACAACCAAATCGATCTGGTGGTGTTGGCGCGCTATATGCAAATCCTGTCGCCGGACTTGTGCCGTGATTTGTCGGGTCGGGCCATCAATATCCATCACAGCTTTTTGCCCAGCTTCAAGGGCGCCAAGCCTTATCACCAAGCGCATGAGCGCGGCGTCAAGCTGATTGGTGCGACGGCGCATTACGTCACCTCCGACCTGGATGAAGGCCCCATCATCGAGCAGGAAGTGGCACGCATTGATCATGGCCTGACGCCCGAGCATCTGGTCGCCATCGGTCGTGATGTTGAATGCGTGACCTTGGCACGCGCTATCCAGTGGCATGCCGAGCACCGCGTTTTGATGAACGGCCGTCGCACGGTGGTGTTCCGTTGAGTTGAGCCCGGCTCTGCATTCAGGGCTGAGCCCCATGTGGATCGACAGCCACTGCCATCTGGACGCACCCGAGTTCGATCTCGACCGCGAGGCGGTGGTCCAGCGCGCCCGCGATGCTGACGTGCAGATGCTGGTGATTCCGGCCGTAGGCGCCTTTGACTTCGAAGCGGCCCGCGAGTTGGCGCACCGGCATGACTTTGCCTATGCCTTGGGCATCCATCCGCTTTATGTGATGCAGGCGAAGGAGCAAGACCTGACCCTGTTGGCGGAGCTGCTTGCTCGTTATGCCACCGACCCGCGCTTGGTGGCGGTGGGGGAGATTGGCCTGGACTTCTTTGTGCCCGGCCTGAGTGCCGAGCGCCAACAGTTCTTCTATCGCGAGCAGCTGAAGCTCGCGCGTCGCTTTGATCTGCCGGTCTTGCTGCATGTGCGGCGCAGCGCAGATCAGCTGTTGGCCGGGCTTTCGCGCATTGCGGTGCGGGGCGGCATCGCCCACGCTTTCAATGGCAGCGATCAGCAGGCGCAGCGTTTTGTCGAACGTGGCTTCAAGCTCGGCTTTGGCGGCACCTTGACCTTTGAGCGTTCGGCGCAGATTCGCCGCCTGGCCGCAGGCCTTCCTGAATCTGCTGTGGTGTTGGAGACCGATGCGCCAGACATCCCGCCGCATTGGCTTTACAAAACCGCCGAGCAGCGTGCGGCGGGTGAGCTCTCGGGCCGCAACGAGCCTGCTGAGTTGCCGCGCATTGCTCAAAGTCTGGCGGACTTGCGTGTATGGACACTTGCGCAAACCGCGCGCATCACCTCGGCCAATGTGGGCGCGGCCTTGCCCAAGTTGCAGGCCTTGTTGGATGCCCATGGCTGAGGCTTCCTCCAGCTTGCCGCGCCTGCAAGGCCTGGCGCCGCATGTGGCGCCTGATACCCGCTTGCTGGTCTTGGGCAGCTTTCCCGGCGTGGCGTCCTTGAAGGCACAGCAGTACTACGGCCATCCTCGCAATCAACTCTGGCGCTTGTTGTCGGATGTGTTTGATCTGCCGCTGGTCGACGCCGACTACGCCACTCGACTGCAACTCTTGCGGCAGCACCGCATGGGCCTCTGGGATGTGATCACGGAGACGCAGCGCCAAGGCAGCCTGGACAGCCAGATTCGCGAGCCGCGCGCCAGTGATCTGCATGCGCTCTTGGCCGGCATGCCGGCCTTGCGCATGATCGCTTTCAATGGGGGCACGGCGGCGCGTTTGGGCCTGATTCAGTTGGGCGAGGCGGCCCAGCGCTACAAAATATTTCAGTTGCCCTCCAGCAGCCCGGCCTACACCTTGGCCTATGCAGGCAAACTGGCGGCTTGGCAGCAGATGGCGCCCGACTTTTTCAGCGCATCGAATCAATGAACAACAAAAAGACCAAAAAAGTGGCTTGGGCCCCGGCCACGCTGTCCGAGTACGACGGCGTGCGCTTTTTGCATTTGGACTCCATCTGGGTGCAGGGCGCGATGCGGATACGCAAGCCCCAACAACTGGAGCTGGAGTACATCCAGCGCATGATGGTGTGGATGCTGTGGCGCGAGTCCAGCCAGGTCCGCGAGGGCCATGCGGTGCAGCTGGGCCTGGGCGCAGCGGCGCTGACCCGGTATTGCCACAAAGTCTTGCGCATGCAGACCAGTGCAGTGGAGCTCAACCCAACGGTGATCAATGCCTGCCGGGTTTGGTTTCATCTGCCCGAGGACGATAAGCGCTTGACGGTTTTTAACGCCGACGCGGCGCGCTGGGTGGCCGAGCCGGAGCGGGCGCAGACGGTCGATGTCTTAAATGTGGATCTGTATGACCATGACGCTGCGTCCCCGGTCTTGGACGACGAAGCCTTCTACGCCAACTGCCATCGCATCCTGGCCGATGGCGGCTTGATGACGGTGAATCTTTTTGGTCGCGATGCCAGCTTTGCGCGCAGTGCAGGGCGCATCGCGTCGGTCTTTGGCAGCGATCAGGTCTGGAGCCTGGCGTCGACCAAGGAGGGCAACACGATTGTGGTGGCTGCACGTGGGGTGCAGGTCCCCGAGCGCGAGGAACTGGAGCGCCGAGCGGCTACCATCGAGGCGGAGTTTGAACTGCCGGCGCGCAAATGGCTGCGCCTGGTGCGCCCGCTGCCCTTGAGCATCATCAATCAGCTGAGATCCGAACCGCAGACATGAATGCCAAGCCCAAAACCGAGACCCCGGCTGCCGTGACTGCAAAGTCAGAAGGGCGGCTGGAGTGGCGGGCCCTGTTGAACTGGTTGCTGGAAGATGGCGTGATCGACCAGGAGCAGGTGGCACGCACCCAGCAGCGTTTTGCGGCGGGCGATAGCTCTTTGCACCCCTTGGTGCGCTTGGCTCATGCGGGTTTGAGCCGCGTGGGCAGCAGCGGCAAGTCGCTGGATCTGGATGCCCTGACCGAGTGGCTGGCGCAGCGCGCCAAACTGCCTTACCTTCGCATTGACCCGCTCAAAGTGGATGTGGGGCGGGTGTCGGATGTGATGTCGGTCGGCTATGCCGAGGCCAAGCGCTGCTTGCCGGTGCTGGTGGGCTTGAATGAAGTGACGATTGCTACTTCGGAGCCTTTTGACACCAGCTGGGTGGCGCAGATTGAGTCGCACACCCGCAAGCCGATCAAGTTGGTGGTGGCCAATCCGCTGGAGATCTCGCGCTACACCACCGAGTTCTTCACCTTGGCGCGTTCGGTGCGCGCGGCTGCCAAGACGGGCGAGTCGACCCAGGTGGCCAGCTTCGAGCAATTGGTTGAACTCGGCCGCAGCAACAAGCAACTCGACGCCAATGACCAAGGCGTGGTGCAGGTGGTGGATTGGTTATGGCAGTACGCTTTTGATCAGCGCGCCAGTGATATCCACCTGGAACCACGCCGCGAGATGGGCGTGATCCGCTTCCGCATCGACGGGGTCTTGCACACCGTCTATCAGCTGCCGCCGACCGTGATGAACGCGATGATCTCGCGCATCAAGCTCTTGGGCCGCATGGATGTGGTTGAACGCCGCCGGCCGCTGGATGGCCGCATCAAGACGCGTAACCCGGCGGGTGACGAGGTCGAAATGCGACTCTCCACGCTGCCGACTGCCTTTGGCGAAAAGATGGTGATGCGAATCTTTGACCCCGACACGGCGGTCAAGGATCTGGCCATGTTGGGCTTCTCCAGCCATGACACCGAGCGCTGGGAGAAGTTGGTGACCCAGCCGCACGGCATCATCTTGGTGACCGGGCCCACAGGCAGCGGCAAGACCACCACGCTGTATTCGACGCTCAAGCGCCTGGCCACTGACGAGGTCAATGTCTGCACGATTGAAGACCCGATCGAGATGATCGAGCCGGCTTTCAACCAGACTCAGGTGCAGGCGGCGCTGGACTTTGGTTTTGCAGAAGGCTTGCGAGCTCTGATGCGCCAGGACCCCGACATCATCATGGTGGGCGAGATCCGCGATCTGGCGACCGCCGAAATGGCGATCCAGGCCTCGCTGACCGGACACTTGGTCTTCAGCACCTTGCACACCAATGATGCGGCGTCCGCCATCACTCGTTTGACGGACTTGGGCGTGCCTTCTTATTTGATCAGCGCGACGGTGATCGGCGTGCTGGCACAGCGATTGGTGCGGACCTTGTGCCCGCACTGCAAGGCGCCCGACCCGACGGTGACGCGAGACACATTGAACGACATGCTCAAGCATTGGCGCATGAATGGCGGCGTCAAGCCCTACAAGCCAGTGGGTTGCCTAGAGTGTCGTCACACCGGTTACCGCGGCCGGGCTGGTTTGTATGAGTTGCTGACCGTGGGCGAGTCGATCAAAACCCATCTGCATCCCACCCCGGATATCTCTGCATTGCGCCGCCAAGCGGTGCAAGAGGGTTTGCGGCCACTGCGCCTGGCGGGTGCGATGAAGGTGGCCGAAGGGGTGACGACCCTGGACGAGATTTTGCGCAGCACGCCGCAGTGGCAAAGCTGAGTTGCGCTTGAATAGTTGCCCGCTCGGCAGCGCGGCCTGCAGCGCCAATCCCTTACGTGGAACCCACACTCGCGCAGCAATAGCCCCTGCCTAGAATGACTCGTCAATAGATCGCCGTCGATCATTCGAGTCATTCGAGAGGGTTTGCAATGAAGATCAAGAGTCAAAGAGACTTCTGGTCAGGGTTGATGTTCGTTTTGGTGGGGCTGACGTTTGCCGTCGCCTCGCGCGAGTACAACTTTGGCTCATCGGCCCGGCCCGGGCCAGCCTACTTTCCCTTCGGCCTGGGTGTGCTGCTGGCCATTCTTGGCGGGATGGTGCTGTTCAAGGCCTTGACCTTGGAGTCCGAGGGGGGCGACCCTATCGGCGCCATTGCTTGGCGACCGCTGTTGGTCATCGTGGCGGCCATCGTTTTGTTTGGTTTGATGCTGCCTCGATTTGGGTTGCTCATCACCCTACCGGTTTTGATTCTTCTCTCGGCTATGGCCAGCGACGAGTTTCGCTGGAAGGACGCTGTGCTCAATAGCGTCATCCTGACCTTCGGTAGTTGGGTGATTTTTGTTTGGGGCTTGAAACTGGTGATCCCGGTTTGGCCCACCATTTTCGGTGGCTGAGGGCTGACGCATGGACCTGCTGAACAATCTGTCCTTGGGCTTTCAGGTCGCCATGACCTGGCAGAACCTGCTTTACGCCTTTGGTGGTGCAGTGTTGGGTACCTTGATTGGCGTGTTGCCGGGCTTGGGACCGGTGGCCACGATCGCCATGCTGCTGCCTTCGATCTACGCTTTGGATGCGACTCCCGCCTTGATCATGTTGGCGGGTATCTACTATGGCGCGCAATATGGCGGCTCGACCACAGCGATTCTGATCAACGTGCCTGGTGAGTCGAGTTCGGTGGTGACCGCCATCGACGGCTATCAAATGGCGCGCCAGGGTCGCGCTGGGGCTGCGCTGGCGGCTGCGGGCCTGGGCTCATTCTTCGCCGGTTGCGTGGGCACGATCATCATTGCCGCTTTTGCGCCGCCATTGACCGAGTTGGCCTTCAAGTTCGGTCCGGCCGAGTACTTCTCATTGATGGTTCTGGGGTTGATTGGAGCCGTGGTCCTGGCATCGGGCTCCTTGGTGAAGGCCATTTCGATGATCTTGCTTGGCCTGCTGCTGGGGCAGATCAACACGGACGTGATCTCCGGCACACCGCGGTTCTCCTTTGACATTCCAGAACTGACCGACGGCATCGGCTTTGTTGTCATCGCCATGGGCATCTTTGGCTTTGGCGAGATCATCGCCAACCTGGGTCAGCCTGCCGAGCAGCGTGAAGTCTTCACCAAGGATGTGAAGGGTTTGTGGCCAACTCGACAGGATTTCCAGGATGCATGGCCCTCGGTGATTCGGGGCACGACCTTGGGCTCAATCCTGGGTGTACTCCCCGGAGGCGGCGCATTGCTGGCCTCGTTTGCTGCATACACGCTGGAAAAGAAGATCGTCAAGAAGCCTCGCGTGCCTTTTGGGCGGGGCGCCATTCAAGGTGTGGCGGGGCCTGAAGCCGCCAACAACGCCGGCGCTCAAACGAGCTTCATCCCAATGCTCACCTTGGGCATTCCTCCCAATGCGGTGATGGCCTTGATGGTGGGAGCGATGACCATCAAGGGAATTCAGCCAGGCCCGCAAGTCATGACCAGCAATCCCGAACTGTTCTGGGGTCTGATCGCGTCAATGTGGGTCGGCAACCTGATGCTGGTGGTTCTGAATCTTCCGCTGATTGGGGTTTGGATCAAGTTGCTGACGGTCCCTTATCGATTCCTCTTCCCCGCCATCGTGACCTTCTGCTGCATCGGTACCTACTCTTTGAACAACAACAACTTCGATGTCTTCTTGACGGCCATCTTCGCTGTGGTGGGCTATCTGTTCTACAAGCTCAGTTGCGAGCCCGCGCCCTTGCTCTTGGGCTTCATCCTCGGTCCCATGATGGAAGAGAACCTACGCCGAGCCTTGCTGCTTTCGCGTGGAGATTGGGGGACATTCATGAGCCGACCCTTATCGGCGGGTTTGTTGATTGCAGCCTTCCTGATGATCGTTGTTGTGATGCTGCCCGCCATCAAGAGCAAGCGAGAAGAAGCCTTCCAAGAAGAATAGGGCAACCCACGCTTCTCTCTGAGCCGGACCGCGAGTCCGGCTTTTTTGTTTGGGTGTGCAGAGACTTTTATTGCCCACCAAGACGCAGCGACTTGGAGAGGGGCCTGATGGCAGAGCTGGCCTCGATGTTCCGCTGCTCCCGGAGGGCCTCGGTTCCCAGACCCAGACAACGCCCCAAAAGGCACTGACATCCACTTTGTATAGGTCAAGCGGCCGAGTCTTTGGCCAAAAGAATTCGAAAAGCTTGCTGCCGCGCCAAAAATGGTGCTACAGTAGAGGGCTTCGCTGCTTCGGAATGAATTGTTTTGAAGCGGTGGGTAGCGAGAAGCAGTTGAGAAAATAAATTTCGAAACGCTTGACGGATGAATAAAAAATCAGTCATAATCTCGCTTCTGTGCTGC
>NZ_JBMLSK010000278.1:0-1068 GCF_049240545.1 Roseateles sp.
GTAACGACTTGCGCAGCGCTGTCAAGGAGTCAAGATCGTCGTGAATGCGCTTCAATGCGGCCGTTGCCTTGAAGCGACATGACCCGCTCGACATGGACCCGGTCAACAGGAGCCGGGGGCTTGCCGATCGGTGCAGCGAGCTTGGAGCGCGTTCAGAGCGCATGGCAGGCCCGCAGCGACGGGCCGCGCCAGCGGCCCAAGGGAGTGAGGCAAGGAAACAGAACGACCCGTACGGCTGCGTGGCACCAACGCGGTCTGGTATGCGCCCTAACCGGCTTCGCGGCTGCCCGCATGAGCCGCATGGGGTACGCGCCGGGTGGTTTCAAAAGCGAAGCGCAGGTGCACCTGCGCTCGGGGCAGTCTCGCGCGGTCTCAGGCAATCCCGCGCCTGGCCGCGAATCTTTCGGTCAAAGGCTGCGCCCTGTCGGGCGACACAAGCGCCGCAACCTGCCGCTCATGTCCGCGGTGATTGCTTCGAATCCTCGCTGCGCAACACAGCGGCAGGGTTTGACATGACCCACCTCTGAGAGGGCTTGGGTGCGCGCCGAAGACCGGAAAGAAACAAACGGCCCGGGCAAACCCAGGGGTCCGGAGCCCGGCACGCTCTCGACTCTTACGCCGACCCAACCGGTTTGAAAACACTCTCCTGTGAAGCAGATGCCGAGCTGCCTCTGCGCCTGCCGAAGGAATTGTGACCTGTCAGCCCATCAGAATCCCGTCATGGTGCAGACGAGGGTCTGTACCGTGCAGCTGGTGTTGCCAAGTCCCGGAGCTTTGGGGAAGAGCTTAAAAGCAGTGGTGTTGGCATCGATCTGTCCGCCCGATGGGGTGGTTTCTGCGACATCCTGCCTACATGCTGACAAAATACTGAAAGCAGGGTATGCGGAGGAGTTGGCTTGGGCGAGGCTCAACTGAGTGACGAAGGCTTTTGCCTCGGCCATGCAGGCGCGACTGGCGGCTCTGGCCATGTATTGGGTGTAACCCTGCAGCGATATGGCCGCCAAGATGCCGATGATCGCCACGACCACCATCATCTCGATCAACGTAAAACCTTTTTGAACTTTCATG
>NZ_JBMLSK010000279.1:0-1783 GCF_049240545.1 Roseateles sp.
AATCTCTGTAGTGTCACGCCTAGCGTCCACAGGAGCTTCAAATAGATCCTGAGCTGTTGTAGCGTGGGCACATGTATACGCGCCTCACGCGTTCCGGCGGACGCACCTACCTGCAGATCGTCGAGTCCTTCCGACAAGAGGGCTCAGTGCGCCAGCGCGTCGTCGCCAACCTCGGCCGTTTGGATCAACTGCAGGACAAGGACCTTGATCCGCTGATCAATGGCTTGAACCGAGCGCTCGGTCGGTCAGCGGCGCCGGCGCCCAAGGTTGAGTACGACAGCGCTTTGGCCTACGGCGATCTGTTCGCCTTGCATCAGCTGTGGAGTGAGCTCGGTCTCGCCGAGGCTCTGAGGCGTGCGCTTCGCTCCTCGCGTCGGGCCTTCGATGCCGAGGCACTGGTGCGCACGATGGTGTTCAATCGGCTGTGTGCTCCGGATTCCAAACTCGGCTGTCTGGAGTGGCTCGACACCGTGGCGATGCCGGGCATCTCCGAGAAGCCCAGCCACGATCATCTGCTGCGCTGCATGGACGCGCTGGCCGAGCACTCCGAGGCCGTCGAGGATCGCGTGGCCGAGCTGCTGCGGCCGATGCTGGATCAGCAGCTGTCGGTGGTGTTCTACGACCTCACGACCGTACGCATCCACGGCGAGGGCGAGGTGCAGAATGATCTGCGCCGTTACGGTATGAACAAGGAAACCGGCGGCATCGCGCGGCAGTTCGTGCTGGGCGTGGTGCAGTCAGCCGAGGGCCTGCCGCTGATGCATGTGGTGCATCCGGGCAATGTCGCTGAGACCAAGACCCTGCAGTCGATGCTGGAAAAGGTGCTCAAGCGCTTCGATGTGCAGCGGGTGATTCTGGTGGCGGATCGCGGGCTGCTCAGTCTCGACAACGTGGCCGAGATCAAGCGCATCGCCGATGAGGCCGCCCGCCGGCTGGAGTTCATTCTGGCGGTTCCGGCGCGGCGCTACATCGAGCTCGACGGCACCCTGCAAGGTCTGAAGTTCAAGGACGGCTTGGCCGAAGGTCGGTTTGCCGAGCACCGCATGGTCGTGGCGCAGGATCCGGTGCGTGCGGCTGAGCAAGGTGTGCGTCGAAAGGAGCGGATCACCGAGCTCGAAGCCTTTGCGACGAAGCTGATAGCGAAGCTCGATGCCCAAGATGCCGGTCGAACCGAACGCGGCCGCCGCGCCAGTGATCGCGGCGCCTACAGTCGCTTCAACCAGGCCGTGCGCGAGGCCGAACTCTGTCGCTTCTTCAAGATCGACCTGAACGCCGATCGTTTCAGCTATGAACTGGATGACGAGGCGATCGCGCATGCCGAGCTGTTCGACGGCAAGCTCGTGCTGCTCACCAGCGTGGCCGACTTCTCCCCGCAGCAGATCGTCGAGCGCTACAAGGCGCTGGCCGACATAGAACGCGGTTTCCGCGTGCTGAAGAGCGACATCGAGATCGCGCCGGTCTACCACCGCCTGCCCGAGCGCATTCGCGCGCATGGGCTGATCTGCTTTCTGGCGCTGCTGCTGTATCGGGTGATGCGCCAACGCTTGAAAGCCAGCGGCAGCCCGCACAGCCCAAGCACAGCGCTGGAGCTGCTGCGCCGCATCCAGCAGCACCGCGCCACCATCGGCGAGCGCAGCTACTCGGGCCTGAGCAAGACCACGCCGGAGCAACTCAGCCTGTTCGAGGCCCTCGATCTGCGGGCGCCGTAGGGCTGTAGTGGCATTTTTGAAAGCCCGGGGCTTGGGAAATCAATCACTTGCGAGATTAGGTGCGGAACTTGGGG
>NZ_JBMLSK010000280.1:0-18684 GCF_049240545.1 Roseateles sp.
GTCACCGTGAAAGGGTGGTGTCCTAGGCCTCTAGACGAAGGGGACTAAACCTTCTCTGCAATCGATACTGCCTGATTCGCGCGCCGCCACTTACAAGACAAATTGTAAATGGTGGAGATAAACGGGATCGAACCGTTGACCTCTTGCATGCCATGCAAGCGCTCTCCCAGCTGAGCTATACCCCCGGAATTTCTTAGGGCGCCGCGCTATTCAAGCAACACAACTACATTCAGTATAACACATTAAATTCGCCAACTTTTCAATTAACTACTTTAATGTTTGCTGCAGTCATTACTACAGCAATATGTTGGCGGAGTGGACGGGACTCGAACCCGCGACCCCCGGCGTGACAGGCCGGTATTCTAACCAACTGAACTACCACTCCAAATGATAGAAAACTTGCATACGCAAACTCTCTATCATCGAACAAGTTTTGCAATCACTCAAAAGTGATTACCAAGCCTTGTCAAACTTGGCGTCCCCTAGGGGATTCGAACCCCTGTAGTCACCGTGAAAGGGTGGTGTCCTAGGCCTCTAGACGAAGGGGACTAAACCTTCTACTTTCTTGAACTGCGCGCCGCCAAATAAGATTTGGTGGAGATAAACGGGATCGAACCGTTGACCTCTTGCATGCCATGCAAGCGCTCTCCCAGCTGAGCTATACCCCCAAAACCTTCAACCAAAAACATCTACTCAGCACTTTGTCAATTTGAGCTTTCGCTCGCTTTGACTTGGAAGCTTTGCTACGTTTTTCGTATCGCGCTGTTCAAGCAAGACATAGATTGTAGAACGTTTTTTAGATGGAACGCAAGCGTTTGATCACAATTTCTTTTTCAAACAACTCAAGCACCGCATCCACGCTAGGCGTTTGCACCCGTCCGCAGACCAAAGCGCGCACAGGCATGGCCAAGACCGGCATCTTGATGCCTTGAGCGGTGATCGTTTCTTTGATGGCCGCAGCAATATTGGCTTTGGTCCATTCCGCCATTGCTTCCAGACGATCAGCAAGTCCAGCCAAGGCTGGCTTGACTGCGTCGTTCACATGGCTTGCCAAGTCTTCAGCGCTGGGGCTGACCGGCGCGAAGTACATCACTAACCAGTCGGTCAAAGCGACCGTCGTTGAGCAGCGGTCTTTAAACAAGGCGCACATGGGCAACAAGCGCGAAGACTCAACCTCGATGCCGCGCTGACGCAACTGAGCAGCAACCAGCTCAGCCAAGCGAGCGTCATCGGCCTGCTTGATGTACTGGCTGTTCACCCACTCCAGCTTGGCCGGATCCCATTGGGCCGGGCTCTTGTTGAGATGGGTGCCGTCAAACCAAGACACCAGTTGTTCGCGGCTGAACAACTCATCGTCGCCGTGGCTCCAGCCCAAGCGCGACAAGTAGTTCAGCATGGCCTCTGGCAAGTAGCCCGCTTCTTCATAGGCTGTGACGCTGACTGCGCCGCGGCGCTTCGAGAGCTTCTGACCGTCATCACCCAAGATCACCGGCACATGACCAAACTGAGGCAAAGGCGCGCCCAGCGCATTGAAGATATTGATCTGCCAAGGCGTGTTGTTGACGTGCTCATCGCCCCGGAACACATGGCTGATTTGCATATCCCAATCGTCCACCACCACCGCGAAGTTGTAGGTAGGCACGCCCAAGCTGCCGGCCGGCGCGTCTTCGGCGGCGGGTCGCAAGATGATCAGATCATCGATCTCGCGGTTGTTGATGGTGATGGGGCCCTTCACCAAGTCGTCCCAGGTCACATCGCCCTCGAGCGGATTCTTGAAGCGAACGACCGGCGCAACACCTGAGGGAACGGGCGGCAGCATCTTGCCGGCCTCCGGGCGCCAGCGTCCGTCATAGCGAGTTTTCTCGCCACGTGCGCGCTGCGCCTCGCGCATGTCGTCCAGTTCAGCCGGCGTGGCATAGCAACGATAGGCCTTGCCTTCGGCGATCAGTTGCTCAGCCACCGCGTGATAACGCTCCAAGCGCTGCATCTGGTAGATCGGGCCTTCGTCATAGTCCAGACCCAGCCACTTCATTGAAGCCAAAATTTGTTCCACCGAGTCTTGCGTCGAGCGGGCCACATCGGTGTCTTCAATGCGCAGCACAAACTTGCCGCCGAAATGACGCGCGTAGGCCCAGGAATACAAGGCGGTGCGCGCGGTACCCAGGTGTAAAAAGCCGGTGGGCGAAGGAGCAATTCGCGTGCGAATCGGGAGTGAAGCGTTCTGGCTCATAGCGATTTCAAAGTGGAAAGTCCGCGCAACAAATCGTCGGTGATGTCATCGACATGCTCTAAGCCGACGGACAAGCGAATCAAGCCTTGGCTGATGCCTGCAGCCTGACGCTGGGCTTCGCTGAGGCGACCATGCGAAGTCGTTGCGGGATGGGTGATGATGGATTTGGTATCGCCCAAGTTGGTGGCGATGCTGAGCACGCGAGTGCTGTCAATGATGTGGAAGGCGGCGGCTCGAGCAGCATCGGGAGAGTCTGCGCGCAGCTCAAACGACAGCACCGCCCCACCCTGCCCCGATTGCTGGCGCATTGCCAACTCATGCTGAGGGTGCGAAGGCAAAGAGGGGCAATAGACGCGCGCCACTTCGGGTCGAGCTTCCAACCACTTCGCCACGGCCAAGGCACTTTCGCTCTGGGCGCGCATGCGCAGATTGAGCGTCTCCAAGCCCTTCAAGATGACCCAGGCGTTGAAGGGCGCCAAGACCATGCCCAAGGTGCGCATCACCGGACCGAACACATCTTTAATCAGTGCATTCGACCCGCACAAGGCGCCGGCCATGACCCGGCCTTGGCCGTCCATGAACTTGGTCGCCGAATGCATGACCAAATCGGCGCCCATCTTGGCTGGTTGCTGCAAGGCTGGCGTTGCGTAAGTGTTGTCCACCACCAGCATCGCCCCGGCCGCATGAGCCATATCGGCCAAGGCGCTGATATCGCAAACCTCGGTCAGCGGATTGGTGGGCGTCTCGGCAAAAAACAAGCGGGTGTTCGGCCGAATGGCGTCACGCCATTCCTGCAAATCGGTTTGCGAGACAAAGCTGGTCTCAACCCCAAACTTGCCAAACTCCTTGGCGAACAAATTGATGGTGGAGCCGAACACCGAGCGCGAACAAACCACATGGTCGCCGGCTTTGAGCAAGCCCATGCAGACCAAGAGAATCGCGCTCATGCCGGTCGAGGTCGCAATCGCCGCTTCCGTGCCTTCCATGGCGGCCAAACGAGCCTCCAGACTGCGCACCGTCGGGTTGCTGGTTCGCGAGTAGGTGAAATCCTCGGAGGCCGCAAAACGCCGCGCCGATTCCTCGGCGTTGGGCTGCACAAAAGTGCTGGTCAGGAACAAGGCTTCTGAGTTCTCGCCATGCTGGCTGGGCGCCAGCGCTGTGCGCACCGCCAGCGTCTCTGGACGCAAACCTTCGGGCAATTGAGCGCGTTGCAGGCGGCGCTCTTCGTCGTGACTCATTGACCCTCACCCCCGCTTTGCAGGGCCAGGCGTGTGCGGGCTGGGCCCTCTTCTTCATCGCCCTGAGCGCGGCGCTGAGCTTCCAGCTTGGCGAAGTCTTCAGCCGTGACATCACCGGTCACATAGACGCCGTCAAAGCACGATGCCTCAAAGCCCTGAACCGCGGGCTGCAAGGCAGCGACCACGCGCTTCATCGCATCCACATCTTGGTAAATCAGCGCATCGGCGCCAATGAACTGACGGATTTCTTCGATATTGCGGTTGTGCGCCACCAACTCTTCGCTGGTGGGCATGTCAATGCCGTAGACATTGCGATAGCGCACTGGCGGCGCCGCCGAGGCCAGGTAGACCTTGCGTGCGCCGGCCTCGCGAGCCATTTGCACAATTTCTTTGGAGGTCGTGCCGCGCACGATGGAATCGTCCACCAAGAGCACATTGCGGTTCTTGAACTCCAGGCCGATGGCATTGAGCTTCTGACGCACCGATTTCTTGCGGGCGCCCTGCCCCGGCATGATGAAGGTGCGGCCTACATAGCGGTTCTTCACAAAGCCTTCGCGGTAAGGCTTGCCGATGCGATGGGCCAGTTGCATGGCCGATGGGCGGCTGGACTCAGGAATTGGGATCACCACATCGATATCGCTAGGCGGCATGGTGGAGATCAAGCGCTGCGCCAGGGTCTCACCCATATTGAGACGGGCCTGGTAGACCGAGATACCGTCCATCACCGAATCCGGGCGAGCCAGATAGACAAACTCAAACATGCAAGGATGCAGCGAAGGGTTCTCCGCGCATTGCTGGGTGCTCAAAGCACCGTTCATGTCGATGAACAAAGCTTCACCCGGCGCCACGTCGCGGATCAACTGGAAGCCATTGCCTTCCAAGGCCACGCTCTCGCTGGCCACCATGAATTCGCCGTCTGCCGCCTGGCCGAAGCACAAGGGGCGGATGCCATAGGGGTCACGGAAAGCCAGCAAACCATGGCCGGCAATCAACACGATGACGGCGTAAGACCCCTTGATGCGCTTGTGAACCGCGCTCACCGCCTTGAACACGCCCTCAGCACCCAGAGGCAGATCGCGCGCGGCCAACTCCAACTCATGGGCCAAGACGTTGAGCAGGACTTCAGAGTCACTCTCGGTATTGATGTGCCGGCGATCGATATCGAAGAGCTCTGTCTTCAGGCTCTGAGCATTGGTCAGATTGCCGTTGTGCACCAAAACCAGGCCGAAAGGCGCATTGACGTAAAAAGGCTGCGCCTCTTCTTCGCTATAGGCATTGCCGGCGGTCGGATAGCGCACTTGACCGAGGCCAATGGTGCCCGGCAGAGCGCGCATATTGCGTGTACGGAAGACGTCGCGCACCATGCCACGGGCTTTGTGCATGAAGCACTTATTGCCCTGCATGGTGACGATGCCTGCTGCATCCTGACCGCGGTGCTGCAAGAGCAGCAGCGCGTCATAAATCAACTGGTTGACCGGAGAGCGAGAGATCACGCCGACGATGCCGCACATGGCTATTCCTTGTCTTGTAGAGACGCTAACAAACAGAAAAACAAAATCTTCAAAACCTGGGTGGCTCAGCAGACTGAGCTCAGGCCAAGCCCGGCACCGACTGCAACAACTCCGCCGGCAACAAAGGCCGCAAGGTCTGCAGCACGACTTGCATGAGCGGCACCAGTTGGGAGGCCTGCCAAGCTTGGGACTCTATCGCTGGGGTCATGCCGACGACAAGCACCAAGGCCAAACAGATCAAGAGTCCACGCAAAAAACCAAAACATGCACCCAGCAAGCGATCCACGATGCTCAAAGGCGAGGCATGCAAGAGCGCACGCAACAACTTGGCCCCCAGCCCCCAGATCAACAAGACCGCAACAAACGCAATCACCAAGCCCAGCACATGGGACAGACTGGGACCCAATTTGGCTTGAGGCAGCCAGCTTTCCAGCAAGGGGCTCAAAAGAGGCGACAGCAAATAAGCGACCAACCAGCCAGCCAAGGACAGCAACTCAAAAACCAGCCCTCGCCACAGGCCCAGCAACAAAGAGCTGCCCGTCAAACCGAGCAAGAGCCAGTCGATCCAGTTCACGCGGTCATCGCCCCGTCTTACGCAAAACTTGGCCTCAATGCGCAGAGGCAATCAAAGCGTCAGAACTGAGGTGCTCAAGCCTGCGGCGCGAATGCGCGCTGCTGCCTTTTCCGCTTCATCTCGATTGGCAAATGGCCCGATGCGCACACGAATACGGTCCCCTGCCGGCGTCTTGGCCACTTGGGTGTAAGTCTTGAGTCCCAGCTTTTCGACCTTCAAGCGCACCTCCTGCGCCGCCTTGCTGTCGGCGTAGGCCCCCACTTGAACGACCAGGCGTCCACCGGCATCAGTGGATCGGGCCTCACTGGGTTTCCCGTCCAGCAAAGACTGCACGCGCGCAGCTTCATTGCCGCTGCTCTTGGCATCAGCCTTTGTGTCATGGGACTTGGATCGCTCGGCTGCCTTGTCAGACGCTTTATCAGTAGCTTTGTCTGCGGGCTTGTCCGCTGGCTTCTCAGAAGCTTTGGGCGCCGGCATTGTTGGCTTGGCCTCCGCCTTAACTTCTTGCTTGGGCTCAGCCAATTTAGCGGCAGCTGCCGTCGCCGCCACGGCCTTGCTGGCATCAAGTGCCGGAGCAAAAACCGGAGCCGGAGCCGGAGCTGGAGTAGCCGCCTGTGTCGGCGCCTGCGCAAGCTCAGTCGCGTGCGGCGTTTGCTTGGGCGCCGCTTGGCTTTCGTGCTCTGCCGCAGGAAGCGCGGGCAAGTGCTGAGCGGGTGCGGATGGCAGAGGCGCGGGTACCTTCAAAGCTGCCACATGGTCTTTGCCCGGAATCTCGATAGGCAAGTCCACAGGGATCGGGCGCGGCTGGGTCTCAAACAGGAGCGGGAAGCCAATCACGCCCAGGCCCACCAAGACCGCAGCGCCAATCAAGCGATGGCGTGCACGCAACCGGAGTTGTTGAACCGCATCGACAGAATCGGACACCGATTTGGCAGCCGGCGGAGGCGTTCCGCGCTTGAAAAATGACAGCAGACCCATGGCGTATTGGCAGCGTGAGCCCGTAACAGGCTGAGGTTCTGGCCTCGGATAGAGGCCCGGTTTTCAAGACAGGATCGAAGGGGGTTTGGCGAGTTTGCCGGCCTGCAGACGCGGCACTCCGTTCTTCAGTACACCTCCCACGGTATGGAAGGAACCGAAGACCAGAATTCTATCAGCGGGGTCAGCGCCGGCCGCCGCCGCATTCAATGCCGAGAGTGGATCGCCGTGCTGATGGAGCGTTACTTGTGCGCCAGCTTTCAACTCACCGGCTGCACGCAATTGCTCGAACTGAGCGAGCAAGGCGGCAGCACTCGCAGCACGCGGCAACTCCAGGTCGCAGAAGTGCCACACATCGATGAGAGGCGCCATACGCCGGAAGATGGCCTCAATATCCTTGTCGGCCATCGCTCCGAACACCGCATGGGTGCAGGGGAAGAAGCCCATCTGATCCAGGTTTTGCGCCAAGGCAGCCACGGCGTGCGGGTTGTGCGCCACGTCCAACACCAAGGCTGGCTGACCAGCCAGCACCTGGAAGCGCCCCGGCAACTCCACCATGGCCAAGCCATTGCGCACCGCCTGTGCGCTGATGGGCAAACGCTCGTACAAAGCCTCAAAAACGGCCAAGACGCCGGCGGCATTCAAGAGCTGATTGACACCGCGCAATGCCGGATAGGCCATGCCGCTGAAGCGCCGACTGCGGCCCGACCATTGCCATTGTTGGCGGTCGCCACCGTACGTGAAGTCCACGCCAAGTTGGCGCAAATCGGCACCCAATTCCTTGGCTCGCGCGGCCAAGCTGGCCGGCGGCATCGGGTCGCTGACCACCACCGGGCGGCCTGCACGCATGATGCCGGCCTTCTCGCGGCCGACCGATTCACGGTCGGGGCCCAGGTATTCGGTGTGATCCAGATCGATGCTGGTGATGACGGAGCAATCCGCATCGATGGCATTGACGGCGTCCAAGCGCCCGCCCAAGCCCACCTCCAAGATCACCAGATCCAAGGGCTCGGCCGCCAATCGCAGCATGATGACCAGGGTGGTGAACTCGAAGTAAGACAGCGTCATCTCGCCACGCGCCGCTTCCACCGCCTCAAAGTACGGCAACAACGAGGCCGCCGACACCGGTTCACCACCGACGCGGCAGCGCTCTTGGAAATGCACCAAATGCGGTTTGATGTAGAGGCCCACCCGATAGCCCGCTTGCAAGGCGATGGACTCCAGCATCGCGCAGGTCGAACCCTTGCCATTGGTGCCCGCCACCATCACCACCGGCGTCTCGAACTTCAAACCGAGCCGGTCGCGCAAAGCAATGACGCGGTCCAGCGTCATGTCGATGGTTTTGGGATGCAGTCGCTCGCAGTGGGCGAGCCAAGCGTCCAGGCTTTCCGGGTGCGCGATCTGGGTTTGCAAGCTATCTGAGGACATCGTCGTCATCGATTCACAAAACAGCACGGCCAGACCTTGTGGGCCTGGCCGTTGGGTTTGACAAGCCAAGCGGCTTGAGCGGAAATCAGGCCACCGCGTCGGAGCTCATGCGTTGCAGCATGGCGAGTTGACGAGCAATCTTCTCGCGCAGTTCGCGGCGATCCACAATCATGTCGACCGCGCCCTTCTCCATCAAAAACTCGGCGCGCTGGAAGCCTGGCGGCAACTTTTCGCGCACGGTGTTTTCAATCACGCGCGGGCCGGCAAAACCGATCAGGGCCTTGGGCTCGGCAATCACCACATCGCCGACAAAGGCAAAGCTGGCCGAAACGCCACCCATGGTCGGGTCCGTCAAGACCGAGACATAGGGCAGTTTGGCCTTGGCCAAACGCGTCAGCGCTGCATTGGTCTTGGCCATCTGCATCAAGCTCAAAAGACCTTCTTGCATGCGGGCACCACCGGTGGCGGTGAAGCAAATGAAAGGCGTCTTTTGCTCAATGGCGGTTTCGACGCCGCGCACAAAGCGCTCGCCGACCACCGAACCCATGGAGCCGCCCATGAAGTTGAACTCGAAGCAAGCCGCCACCACCGGCACCGTCATGACCGCGCCGCCAATGACCACCAGCGCATCGGTCTCGCCGGTGTGCTCCAGCGCTTCCTTGAGGCGGTCAGGGTACTTCTTGCTGTCTTTGAACTTCAGAGCATCGACAGGCAGCACCTCTTGGCCGATCTCGAAACGGCCTTCGCCGTCCAGGAACGCGTCCAGACGGGCGCGTGCGCCAATCCGGTGGTGGTGGCTGCACTTGGGGCAGACATTGACGTTTTGCTCCAAGTCGGTCTTGTACAGCACCGTTTCGCAGGATGGGCACTTGATCCACAAACCTTCCGGCACCATGCGGCGCTCGGTGGGGTCGGTTTGCTGCATCTTGGGCGGCAGAAGTTTTTCAAGCCAACTCACAAGCAGACTCCTTTGTCTTTTAAACTGAAGCGACGGGCTATGCGTCTAGCGCAGCCCGAATCTCGCGGATGAACTGAGCACCCGTCTGGGCGACATTATCGCGCGGCTGGACCTCCAGCAACTCAACCAGCCGAGAACCGATCACCACCGCGTCCGAAACATCGGCCACAGCGCGAGCGGTCGCCGCGTCGCGAATGCCAAAACCCACCCCCACCGGCGTGCTCACATGACGCCGAATGCGGGGGATCATCTCGGCCACGGCCGCGGTATTGAGGTGGCCGGCGCCGGTCACACCTTTGAGCGACACGTAGTAGACATAGCCGCTGGCGATCTGGCCGATGCGCTGCATGCGCGCCTCGGAAGACGTGGGCGCCAGCAGGAAGATCGGATCTAGCTCTTGCGCCTTCAACAAGGCTGCAAAGGCTTCGCATTCCTCGGGCGGATAGTCCACCACCAAGACGCCGTCCACACCGGACGCCTTGGCGTCGAGCACGAAGCGTTCGATGCCGTAGCGCTCGATCGGGTTGGCATAGCCCATCAGCACCACGGGCGTGGCTTGATTGCTGCGGCGGAACTCGGCTACGTCAGCCAAGACTCGCGCCAAACCGATGCCGGCTTTGACGGCGCGCTCTGCGGCCCGCTGAATCACCGGGCCATCGGCCATGGGGTCAGAGAAAGGCACGCCCAGCTCGATCACATCGGCACCGGCCTCCGCCATGGCCAACATCAGCGGCACGGTGGTTTCCGGGAAGGGGTCACCCGTGGTCACAAAAGGAATCAGGGCTTTGCGACCTTCAGCGGCCAAACGCGCAAAAGTGGCTTGGATGCGGCTCATGGCTGAACTCCCTTCACCGGCATCGCGACTGGAATGGCAGTTGGAACAGCATCCCCACCCTTCACCGATTGGCCCTTGCAGGACGGCCGGCAGTAGAACTCCGCTTTGGACAGATCGGCCACCGTGCCAATGTCCTTGTCTCCGCGCCCCGATAGGCACACCAGCAAATGCTGATCAGACGGCAGCGTGGGCGCCAGTTTCATCGCATAGGCCACCGCATGGCTGGATTCCAGCGCAGGAATGATGCCCTCGGTGCGACACAGATGATGGAAGGCAGCCAAGGCCTCCGCGTCCGTCACGCCCACATACTCAGCGCGACCGATGTCCTTCAAATACGCGTGCTCAGGACCAACGCCAGGGTAGTCCAGACCGGCAGAGACCGAATGGGTCTCGATGATCTGGCCATGCTCATCCTGCAGCAAATAGGTGCGGTTGCCATGCAGCACGCCCGGGCTGCCGGCCGACAAGGTCGCAGCATGCTTGCCCGACGCAATGCCCTCACCTGCCGCCTCCACGCCAATCAAACGCGTTCCTGCTTGCTCGATATAGGGATAAAAAATCCCCATCGCATTGCTGCCGCCGCCCACGCAGGCGATCACCGCATCCGGTTGACGCCCAATCATGGCGGGCATCTGCTCCAGACATTCGTCGCCAATGATGCGTTGGAAGTCGCGCACCATCATCGGATAAGGGTGCGGGCCGGCCACGGTGCCGATGATGTAGAAGGTCGACTCGACGTTGGTGACCCAGTCGCGCATCGCCTCGTTCAGCGCGTCCTTCAATGTTTTGGAGCCCGACTCCACCGGCACCACGCGCGCGCCCAGCAAATGCATGCGGTAGACATTGGGGCTTTGACGCTTGATGTCTTCGCTGCCCATATAGACCACGCATTCCATGCCGTAGCGGGCGCAGATGGTGGCCGTGGCCACGCCGTGTTGGCCCGCGCCGGTCTCGGCAATGATGCGCTTCTTGCCCATGCGTTTGGCCAGCAAAGCCTGACCAATGGTGTTGTTGATCTTGTGCGCGCCGGTGTGATTCAAGTCTTCGCGCTTCAAGAAGATTTGCGCGCCACCCAGTTCGCGGCTGAGGCGATCGGCGTGATAAACCGGGCTGGGGCGGCCGACGAAATGAGCCAGTTCTTTCTTGAACTCAGCGATGAAGTCGGGGTCTTGGGCGTAATGGGCGTAGGCGGTCTTCAACTCTTCCAGCGCATGCACCAGAGTTTCGGAGACAAAGCTGCCGCCATAGGTTTGGCCCTTGACCGGGCCGAAATGCCCTTGGGCATTGGGTTGCTGATAGGTACTCATAGATTTGTGGGATTCAATCTCAATCTGGCTGATTCACATCCGCCTCGGCCAGCAGCGCATCGGCTTGGCGTACGGCGGCGCAGAACTGACGCATCAGCGTGGCGCACTTGAAGCCTTTGGCCTCGGCTTCCACGCCTGAGCTGACGTCAACGGCCCAAGGCCGCAGCTGAGTGATCCCAGTCAGCACATTTCCGGCATGCAACCCACCAGACAAAACGACTGGAGAGCGCACGTTTCTTGGAATGAGTGACCAATCGAAAACCTTTCCACCGCCGCCATAGCCGTCGACATGGGCGTCGAGCAGGATGGCTTGGGCTGCTGAATACTGTTGCGCGTAGTCTAACAAATCGAAGTCTGCCGTGACTCGGGCCGCCCGAAGATAAGGCCGCCCGACCCGGTTGCAGGCCTCGGGCGATTCATCGCCATGGAACTGCAGCAGCATATTCGGCAGGGCCGCCAAACCCTCGGCCAGTTCCGCGTCGGTGGCATTGACGAACAAACCCACCGGCATCACAAAAGGCGGCAACAAGCGCGCCAACTCGGCGGCACGCGCCGGACTGACATAACGTGGACTCTTGGCGTACATCACAAAGCCGATGGCGTCGGCGCCGGCCTCGACGGCCGCGAGCACATCGGCCTCGCGAGTCAGGCCACAAATCTTGATGCGGGTACGTTGATTCATCACAGCTACTCAGGCGCCTTCGCGGTTCTTGCGGTAACCCGGCAACCAGTCCATGGCTGCGGTATGGGTGGGAATGCCATCTTCGGCGTCGTAATAAGGCCCGGTGAAATAGAGCCCATCCGGCGGAAAGGTGGGTGCCGCAAAACGACGCTCGCCGCGGGCCAGCACCTCGGCAAACCACTCCACTGGTTTGGCGCCACGACCGACCGCGAGGAAGCTGCCCATCAGATTGCGGATCATGTGGTGCAAAAAGGCCGAGCCATCAAAGTCAAAGCGCCAGTAGTCGCCGTACTTTTCAATTTCGATCGTGCGCATGGTCTTCACCGGCGACTTCGCCTGGCATTCCGAGGAACGGAAGGCGCTGAAGTCATGCTCGCCGATCAAGAGCGCAGCGGCTTCACGCATCAAGTCTCCATCGAGCTTGCGGTAGGTCCAGCCCACTGCGCCCGCTTCCATCGAGGGGCGCACCACCGACTCGAGCAAGACATAGCTGTAGCGGCGCCCACGTGCATCGAAGCGGGCATGAAAGTCGGCACGCGGGAACATCGCCCATTGCACCGCAATATCCTTGGGCAAATGGCAGTTGGTGCCGCGCACCCAAGAACTCAGGTCGCGCTCGACCTCGCAATCCAGATGCACAACCTGGTTGAGCCCGTGCACGCCGGTGTCGGTTCGTCCGGCGCAAACCGTTTGAATGGGGCGCGCGGTGAACTGACTCAAGCCTTTTTCCAGCACATCTTGTACCGTCTGCCGATCAGCCTGGCTTTGCCAGCCGTGATAAGCCCAACCGCGGTAACTGACCCCTAAGGCAACTCGCATCACTTCACTCAAAAAAACGCTTCACAAAGAAAAAGGCGCCCGGCCAAGCCGGGCGCCCTTGATTGTCACGCATCAACTGCGGTCGCGTGATCAGCGCAATTCGTTCAGCATGGCCTGGGCCTTGTCGCGCAAGGGTCCGCCGGCCTTGGAGATCAACTCTTGCAGCACTTCACGCGCACCTTCGGTGTCGCCAATCTGGCGGAACTCGTCGGCCAACTCCAACTGACGCTGCAGCGGATCCCCTTCGTCCTCCATCAGATCGAAGGCATTCTCCAGCGGACTGGGCGCAGCAACTTCAGCCGGCGCTGCTTCGGCAGGTGAGTTGCCTTCATTCAACATGGCGGCAAACTCAGGCGGCAGGTCCAAATCATCCAAAGACTGCGCTTCGGCCGCTGGGATTGGCGCAGGCGTTTCAGGAAGCGCGGGCAAGTCAAGATCAATGGCCGAAAGATCGAAGTCCAAGGCTGCGCCGGTGTCGGCCGGTGGAGGCGATCGCACATCCTCGGACTTGTCGAGATCATCAAGATCAAATTCAAGATCAGGCACCGGCATGGTGGCCTGAGCCGGCGCGGCTTGCGCGGGATCTGACAGGTCGAAGTCCATCGCCAGAGGTGCCTGCTCGACCGTGGTGGCCATGGCCTGCGTTGCTTCCATCGCGGTCGGTGAAGCGGGTGCTGGCGCTGGCGCAGCAGGCGTGGCCAGATCGAGATCAAGATCCAAATCAAAGCCGCTCATCGGGCTGGTGTCAGCCGCGCCGCTGCTGCGTCCCAAAGGCTCGGTCGCCAGATGGCCCGCGGTATGCGGCATGGTGCTGGCGTCCATCGGTTCGTGCGGCTGCTCACGGCCACCCGCGACCTGGCTGGGCGCACCGCCCGGTTGATACAGCGGATTCTCGGGATCAATCTGCCGACCCAGTTCCTGAGCACGAGCCCAGTCATCACCGCGGCCGTCTGTTTCAGCAAACAATTGGACTGCCAATTGCTCAAAGCCTTTCGAGTCGCGTCGCTTGGCATAAACCTCCAGCAGCTTCAGCCGGATGGCCAGACGCTCAGGTGTCGCACGCAACGCTTCCTTGAGAATCTCTTCCGCCTGCAGGTCACGCCCGTAAGCCAAGTAAACATCGGCCTCCGCCACTGGATCGACATCACCGATCGCATCCAACTGGCTGAGCGAATAGTTCATCGACGAGGCCGCACCCGAGGCATCTCGAGTATCGACCCGCTGCCCGCCGGTGGCGCCAAAGAAGGAATCAGGCTGCAAACGGCTCTCGTGGAAACCAGTATCTGCTTTAGCCCCACCCTGACGGGCGCGCAAACGGTACAGACCAAAGCCACCGGCCACCAAGGCCAAGGCGCCGCCAAGCAGAGCCAGAGGATTGCTCAAGAATTGATCCAGCAAACCGGGTTCCGCCTCTTGCACAGGCGCTGGCAACATCATCGGTGCGGAAGCGGGCTTGGCAGCTGAGGCCGCAGATGCGCTAGCAACAGCCTTTGCTGGAGCGGCTGCCGCGGACGCGACCGAGGCTGGCTTTGAGGCGGGCTCAGCGACCAGGGGTGCTGCGGCAATCACGGGAGCGGTCGGCAACACCGAGGCAGATGCCGGCGCAGGCGCTGCCGGGCTCGCCGTTGGCGCTGAGGCGGCCGGCTTGGCCGCGCTGGAGATCTTCTTGAGTTCCTCCACATTGCGGGTCAACTCGGCCATGCGGGCCGCCGCATCCTTTTTCTCGGTTTCTTTCGACGCCTTGGCGGCCTTGGCATCCACCGCGGCCGCGTTGGCGCTGGCCGCTTTGCTGAGCATCAGCTTGTCGGGTGTTGGCGCCGGTGCGGGCTTGCGATCCTCCACCGCAGCTTCTACCTTGCCTTTGGCTTGACGATCGCTCTGGTCTTTCTCCAGAGTCGGCGCCGCGCTGCTGAGGCGCAGTCGATAAGCGCTGAAGTCGGCGCTTTGCGCGCGAATGATTTCACGGGCTTCTGCCGGGGGCAAAGCAGTCAAGGTCTCAGCCACAGGCACTTGCAGCACCGAACCCGACTTGAGCCGGTTCATATTGCCGCCTAAGAAAGCGTCTGGGTTGTTTCGATACAAACCCACGAGCATTTGGTCCAAAGACACACCGGGCACTTGCGTCTTGCTCGCGATGCGAGACAAGAAATCACCCGGCTTGACCTTGTACTCGGAGCCCGCAGCCCCACTGGCCGCCGAAGACGCAGCCGCTGCGGCAGCAGGAGCCGCGGCTGGCGCACGCGCAGCGGCAGGTTCAGCACGTGGGCGCGGAGCTTCCACAGCTGGGCGGCTGGCCGCAGCAGCCACGGCAGGCGCGGCAGGCGCTGGTACCGGAGTTGGCGCAGCGACAGGTGGAATGGCTTGGCTTTGCGAAGGCGCCGGCGGATTGACAGGCTCAGGCGCCGCCGCCGAGATCACCGGCGACGCGACAACGGCAGGTGGCGCTGTGGCAGGCTTGGGCGAGGCTGGTGGGTCGAACAAGAGCGTGTATTCGCGCACCAAGCGACCGCTGGCCCAAGTCAGCTCCAGGATCACATCAACAAAGGGCTCTTGCACCGCGCGGTCGCTGCTGACTCGCAAAAAGGTGCGGCCATTGCTGCGCGCGACTTGAACTTGAGTGCTGGACAGCACCGAGTTGTATTCGACGCCCGTAGCGCGATAGGACTCCGGCGGCGCAATGCGCACCTTCAGCGTGCCGGATTCTTCTGGGCTCAAGCTGGTGATGTCGATCTCAGCCTTGAGCGTTTCGCCCAGCGCAGACTGAACCGAGAGGCGCCCCAAACCCAGACCCCAGGCTGTGCTGCTGGCCATCGCCAGAACCGCCGCTGCGGCAACCGCGACTTGAGAGCGCCCGAACCTCCGAGCTTTTCGGAAGTTAGTGGGCTGCGAGTCTTGCGTCGCCGAACCCTGGGGTCTAACCCCTGCGCGAATGATTGGTTTCAAGGCGTCCCCCAAAGCAACAAGGCGGGCACCCTTGGGTGTCCGCCTGTTTCGACGATGTTTGTTGTCTGCTCAACAGCGCTCACGATGCCATCCCCATGCGCACTTTCGATTGGAAATCTGAATAGTGGCAAGCATATACGCATAGAAGCTCAGGCAAAGGCTGAAAAGCTCCATAGAGGCCGCTCTGATTCAGCCCGTTACAAGCTTGTCGCTTGCCGGCAACGGGCTGTCAGTGGATTTAACTCGCCAGCAGGATGCGCAACATGCGACGCAGCGGTTCGGCCGCGCCCCACAGCAACTGGTCGCCAATGGTGAAGGCGCCCAGATACTCCGGGCCCATGGCCAGCTTGCGCAGGCGGCCGACGGGGATGGTCATGGTGCCGGTCACAGCCACCGGAGTCAGGTCCTTGATCGTGGCTTCACGCGTGTTCGGCACGACCTTCACCCACTCGTTGTCGGCGGCGATCATGGCCTCGATGTCAGCCAGCGGCACATCCTTCTTCAGCTTAAAAGTCAGGGCCTGGCTGTGGCAGCGCATGGCGCCCACGCGCACGCAGAAACCGTCCACAGGAATGGCGCTGGAGCCGAAGCCCTCGCCGATGCCGAGGATCTTGTTGGTCTCGGCCATGCCCTTCCACTCTTCCTTGGATTGGCCGTTGCCGAGGTCCTTGTCGATCCAGGGGATCAGCGAGCCGCCCAGAGGCACGCCGAAGTTGGCGGTCTCGGCAGCGCTCAAAGAACGCTGGGTGGCGATGACCTGGCGGTCGATCTCGAGGATGGCGCTCTTCGGGTCATCGAGCAGCGCACGCACGGAGGCGTTCAGCGTGCCGTACTGCGTCAGCAACTCGCGCATATGCTGGGCGCCACCACCGCTGGCGGCTTGGTAAGTCTGGGTGCTCATCCACTCGACCAAGCCGGCCTTGTAGAGCGCGCCCACGCCCATCAGCATGCAGGAGACGGTGCAGTTGCCGCCGACCCAGTTCTTGCCACCCTTGGCCAGCGCATCCTTGATGACCGGCATATTGACCGGGTCCAGGATGATGACCGCGTCAGATTCCATGCGCAACGTCGAGGCGGCGTCGATCCAGTGGCCGTTCCAGCCGGCGGCGCGCAGCTTGGCGAAGACCTCGCTGGTGTAGTCGCCGCCCTGGGCGGTGATGATGATTTCGCAGCGCTTGAGCTGCTCGATATCGAAAGCGTTTTGGAGCTTGGTCTCGTTCTTGGCCTGGGCCGGAGCGGCGCCGCCGGCGTTCGAGGTGCTGAAGAACAGCGGCTCGATCAGGTCAAAGTCTTTCTCTGCGCTCATCCGGTCCATCAGGACCGAACCCACCATGCCGCGCCAGCCTACCAATCCAACAAGTGTCGTCATCGCTGTTACCTCTATCGCCCTAAAAAAGAAAAAAGCCTTGGACTTCTTCTTCCCCGGCTTGTATCGCCGGGGGTGTAGGGGCGAGACAAACCGGAGCTGAACTAGCCCTTCATGGTTTTGGTCGTGGTAATCGCTGCAACCACAGCGTCACCCATCTCGCGCGTGCCCACTTTTTGAGTGCCCTCGCTCCAAATGTCTGCGGTACGCAAACCTTGGGACAACACCGAGCCCACAGCCGCTTCGATTCGAGCGGCAGCTTCGGGTTGGTTGAGGGAGAACTTGAGCATCATGGCAGCGGACAGGATTGTAGCCAAAGGATTGGCGATCCCCTTGCCGGCGATGTCCGGCGCACTGCCGTGGCTGGGCTCGTAGAGGCCCTTGTTGTTCTTGTCCAGCGAGGCCGAGGGCAGCATGCCAATCGACCCGGTCAACATGGCCGCCGCATCGGACAAGATGTCGCCAAACATATTGCCGGTCACCATCACGTCGAAGCGCTTAGGCGCCTTGACCAGTTGCATGGCGGCGTTGTCCACATACATATGGTCGAGTTCCACATCGGGATACTCGGCGCCGACCTCGATCATCACGTCCTTCCAGAACTGGAAGGTCTCCAGCACATTGGCCTTGTCGACCGAGGTCACCTTCTTGTTGCGCTTGCGCGCGGCCTGGAAGGCCACATGGGCGATGCGCTCGATCTCCGGGCGCGAGTAGCGCATGGTGTCGAAAGCCTCTTCCGCGCCGGGGAAATGCCCGTCCACCGCGGTACGGCGGCCGCGCGGCTGGCCGAAATAGATGTCGCCGGTCAGCTCGCGGATGATGAGGATGTCCAGGCCAGCCACCAGCTCGGGCTTGAGGCTGGAGGCATGGGTCAGCTGTTCATAGCAGATGGCCGGGCGGAAGTTGGCGAACAGGCCCAGATGCTTGCGCAGGCCCAGGATGGCCTGCTCGGGGCGCAGCGGGCGGTCCAGCTTGTCGTACTTCCAGTCGCCCACGGCACCGAACAGTACCGCATCAGCGGCCATGGCCAGCTTGAGGGTGGACTCGGGCAGCGGGTGGCCGTAGGCATCAAACGCGGCGCCGCCGACCAGGGCGGTTTCCATCTCGAACTTCAGGTCGAGGGCGTTGAGGACCTTGACCGCTTCGGCGACGATTTCGGTGCCGATGCCATCACCGGGGAGGACTGCGATTTTCATGAAGGTTCCAGAGTTCTTTAGGCGTTGACGGCGGTGTGCGCGAGCCAGGGCTTGGTGGCCAGGCGCTCGGCTTCAAAAGCCTTGATCTTGTCGGCATGGCGCAAGGTCAGGCCAATGTCGTCCAAGCCGTTGAGCAAGCAGTACTTGCGGAAGGGCTGCACCTCGAAGGGGATCTCTTCGCCTTGGGGGCGCACGACCACCTGGCGCTCCAGATCCACCGTGAGTTCGTAGCCGGGGAAGGCCGCCACTTCATTGAACAGCAGGTCCACCGTGGCCTCGGGCAAGACGATGGGCAACAGGCCGTTTTTGAAGCAGTTGTTGAAAAAGATGTCGGCAAAGCTGGGCGCGATCACGCAGCGAAAGCCGTATTGGTCAATCGCCCAGGGCGCGTGTTCGCGGCTGGAGCCACAACCGAAGTTCTTGCGGGCCAGCAGCACAGACGCGCCTTTGTAGCGTGGCTGGTTCAGCACGAAGTCAGGGTTGGGTTTGCGCTGGCTTTCGGGCACGCCGGGCTGACCGACATCGAGGTAGCGCCACTCGTCGAACAGGTTGGGGCCAAAGCCGGTCTTGCGGATCGACTTGAGGAACTGCTTGGGGATGATGGCGTCGGTGTCCACGTTGG
>NZ_JBMLSK010000281.1:0-10370 GCF_049240545.1 Roseateles sp.
CGCGAGGTGCGCAGCTCGCGGTGCGTCACCAGCCAGATCGGGAACCGCACCGGCGGCACCTCGTCCAACACGCGGACTAGCCCAGGCGTGCCTTGCGCGATCTCGTCCATCATGACGCCGATGCCCATGCCTTGTTGCACCAGGGCCAGGTGGGGGATGGAGTGCTCGCAGTAGCAGCTGAAGTTGGCCTCGGTGAGCGGTAGGCCGTGCTGGCGCAGATAGCCCAAGAACTGGCCGTTGCGATCCGAACCCACAAAGGGCAGGCGGGCGGCCTCTTCGGCGCTGCGCGGGTGTCCATTCGCCTGGACCCATTCCTCCGAGGCGTAGAAACCGGCCGTCGCCTCGCGGATCAGTTGAGCGATCAGGTCGGGCTGATCGGGCTTGACGTGGCGAATCGCGATATCGGCCTCGCGGCGCAAGAGGTCGCTTAGCGCATTGGATGAAATCACCTCGATGACGATGCCGGGCTCTTGGCTTCGCAGCTGCCGCACCAATGGCGGCAGCAGGTGCGCGGCCACCGCGTCGCTAGCGGAGACGGACACCACGCCCTCAATGGCCTGAGAGCGGCCAGTGGCCGCCAAGCCCATGGCCTCGGCGGCGGCGCCCATGGCGCGGGCATGTTCGAGCAGTTCCATGCCGGTGGTGGAGAGCACCATGGCCTTGCCCACCCGCTCGAACAAGGTCACGCCCATGCGCTGCTCAATGGCCGCCACCTGGCGGCTCAGCGTCGGCTGGGTCAGGCCCAGCTTGCGCGCAGCCGCTGACAGCGAGCCGGTCTCCGCCGTCTCCAAAAACGCCCGGAGCTGGTTCCAATCCAGTTTGTCCATACGCGGATGTATATGTCCTGTGCAGATTTCGGCGTTTCCAGCGAACGCGTGCATAGATAGTATGCGGCTGTCGTCCCCATCCCGGATTCCGTCCGCAGCCTTTATGTCGTCTCCCACCCTTGCCCCGCGCGCCGAAACTGGCGCGGCAGCGCCCGTCACCCAGGACGCTGTCGCCCGCAAAGCGCGCTTCTGGGACCGCATCGCCCGCAAATACGCGGCCGACCCGATTGCCGATAGCGCGGGCTACGAGGCCACGCTGGCTCGTGTTCAGTGCCTGCTCTCAGCCGAGCAAGACGTGCTGGAACTGGGCTGCGGCACCGGCAGCACCGCACTGCGTTTGGCGCCCGGCACGCGGCACTTCCTGGCGACCGATGTGTCCAGCCGCATGATTGAGATTGCGCGTGAGAAGCTTGCTGCCCAGCCCGTGCCACAGCTGAGCTTCGCGCTGGCCGATGCCGATGCCGATGCGCCTGAATTCGCGCCCGGCGCCTACGACGCAGTGCTGGCCTTCAATCTGCTGCATCTGGTGGACGATCTCGACCAAGCGCTGAGCCTTGCCAAGCAAGCCCTGCGGCCGGGCGGCCTCTTGATCTCCAAGACGGCCTGCATCGGCGAGATGAATCCGCTCATCCCCTATCTCGCCCTGCCGCTGATGCGCGCCATCGGCAGAGCGCCTCATGTGCTGTGCTTCAAGCAGCCGCAGCTGCTGGCGGCGTTTGCGCGTCAGGGGCTGGAGGTGCTGAATGTGGAGCGGCACGGCACACGGGGCAAAGACATCCGCGTCTTCATCGTGGCCCGGAAGCCGAGCTGACCCCGGCGTCCCGCCGAGGCCTTCACTTCGATTGGATTTCGAGGCCTTGGCTCTGCAACATCGGCTTGCAATCACCTCGGCGCATGCCTTCAAGAAAGTCTGCGATGACTTGCGTGCTCAGTGTTTCAGTTCGGCGGGAGATGCCGTTCCCGGCGAAATTCATATGCGTCGCCCCCTCAATCACCGCCAGCCACTTGCAAGCGGCGGGCATGTCCTGAAACGGCTCGGTACGCGTTTGCCAAGAGGCGCCTCCGAGCTCGTTGTCGCGAGTGCCCGTGATCGACAGCACAGGGCGTTTGATGTCTGACCACGCATTGCGGGGGAATATCGTGCCAGCCCCTTGTGGAGACAAGGCAATGTAGGCGCTGAAGCGATCTGCGCCTTTCACGCCCAGCTTGTTTCTGGCACCGGCCTCCATCATCGTGGTGGCTGCACCCATGGAGTGGCCGATCAGTATCGACTCGGGTGCATTGCATCGGGACGATGCCCATGCCTTGGCTGCGGCGATGTCCATGAATCTTCCGCGATAGGCCTTGGGGTCGGTGATCAATTCCGACAGCCCGGCCCGCAGACCATGGCCACGCATGTGCTCGCGCAAAGCATCGCGCCCGCTTTCTCGGTGGCCGATCACCAGCGCCAAGTAGCCGAGGGACGCCATGGCCTCGCCGAGGTAGGGGTAGCCCTTCTCAGAGCCCCCCGCCCCGGGCGAGACGATGGCAATGCCCTGGCAGCCCGCTCGCTTGGGCGCGTAAGCCGTCACGGTCACGGCCTGTTGATCCTGCCGCGAGAGTGAAATCGTCTCCTGGGCGACCGCTGCCCCTGTCATCAGCAGGGCAAGCCCAGCCAAAGAGATGCGCAAAAAGAGTTCATTCATTCGAAACACCTTTGCCGTCTCCTTCGCAAGGCTTCACCCGTATCGAGACTTGACCTCAATCGCTCGCAGCCCGGCCCTCAGCCAGGGCCTCACTTCGGCTGAAAGCCCGGCATGCCCGCTTGCCAAAGGATGAAAGCCCAGCGGTCGGCCGTGCGTTGCTGGCCTTGGATGCGCGTGGAGCCTACGCCGTGGCCGGCGTCGTATTCCAGGCGCATCAGCACCGGCTTGCCCTCGGGGTTGGCGGCTGCAAAGCGGCTGCCCGTCTTGGTGCTCATCCACACGTCCACGCGGGTGTCGTTCACACCATGCTCAAACATCAGCGCCGGGTACTTGGCGCCGGGCTTGATGTGCTCATAGGTGCTGTTGTTGCGCAGGGCGTGGAACTCCTCTTCGATCTTCACCGTGCCGTACTCGGGGATATTGCCCGCGCCATTGGCGCGCGTCTCGCTGCGGATCTGGTCCAGATTGCCCACGCCGATCACGGCGGACGCAAACAAATCGGGCCGTTCGGTGACCACTCGGCCCACAAAGATGCCGCCGGCGCTGCCGCCATACACGGCCAGCCGCGAGGCCGAGGTGTAGCCCTGCTGGATCAGCCACTCCGCGGTGGCGATGCCATCACGCCAGGTGTTGAACTTGCTGGTTTTGTGGCCGGCCTTGTGCCACTCATCCCCCAGGATGCCGCCGCCGCGCGCATGGCTCATCACCATCACCCCGCCTTGCTCAAGCCAAGCCAGGGTACGCAGGTTGAAGCTGGGCTCCTCCACGCTGCCATAGGCGGCATAGCCGTAGAGCAGGGTGGGGTTGCTGCCATCGAGCTTGATGTCGCTGCGCGAAATGATGGACACCGGCACTTCCACGCCATCGTGGCTTTTCACTTTCACCTCGCGCGCGATCACGCCGGTCGGCACATCAAACTTGCCCTTGGGCGCCAGGTTCAGCACTTTGGGTGCGGTGTCTTTAGCGGCCAGGAAGTAGTGCTGGGCGGTGCGCGTCCAGCCTGAGAGTTGCAGCACCACGCCGGGCAGATCGGCGTCGGTATCGGCCAGGGTCACATTGCCTTCAAACGGCAGCTTGATGGCTTGAGGCGTGGCTCCCGCTTTTCCGCCGTGCGGCAGGCGATACAGCTTCTTGGCCGCGCCATCGCGGCGGGTGAAGTACAGCCCCTCGGGGGCGGAGGCCATGGCCGTGATCACCTCCGCGCCGCCGGGCACCAGCAGCTCGGCGCGGGCCATGTCCGCCTGCGGCAGTGCCAGACGCAGCAGCTTGTAGCGCGGCGCGTCCTGGGCCGAGCGCAGGTACAGCCACCCCTGATGGGCGCTGACATGGCCCACCTGCGCGGACTGGTCAAACACCTTGCGCCACTGCGGCTTGCCGGCCAGCAGCGCGGCGGTGTCCGTCATGTACAGCGAGCGGTAGCGGCTCACGCCATGTTGAACCACGGCCAGCGCCACGCCTTGCCCGCGCAGCACCTGAATGCTGGCGCCGTCGGATCGGTCCAGGCCCAGCTCGGGGTGCACCGTGGGGCCAAACACCGCCACGTCTTTGCCCGGCTCGGCCAAACGGCGCAAGTAGACGGTGTTGTCCATGAAGCGCTCGGCGCGTGGGCGCTTCTCCCAGTCTTGCGCCAAGCGGGAGTAGAAAAAGCCCGAGCCGTCATCCAGCCAGCTCGCACCGCCGCCGCGAATGCGGTCGATCGCTGGCATCACCTCCTGGCCGGTTTGGGTGTTGATCACATGCAGAGTGCCGATCTCGGCGCCGCCGGCCGAGACGCTGTAGGCCACCAGGGCGCCATCGCGGCTGTTGCTATAGCTGCCGATGGCATGCGGCTTGCCCGTGGCCTTGGCCAGCGCTTCCGGGTCCACCAGCAGTTTCTCCGGGCCGTCAAAGCCACGGCGCATATAGAGCTTGAACTGGTTGTCGCGGGCCAAGCGCTTCTCGTAGAACAGATTGCCCTTGGCATCGCGGTTCACGTCGGTCACATTGGCCGGCACCTCGGCATCCAGCTCCTGGATGCGCTTGAGCAACTGCTCCCGGCCCGGAATGCGCGACAGCACCTTCTCTGTGGCCTCGGCCTGCGCCTTCATATAGGCCTGCACGCCGGGCTCGCCCAGGTTTTCCAGGCAGCGGTAAGGATCTTCGATCTTCACGCCCCAGTAGGTATCCGTCACAGGACATGGGGCATGCACAGCAGGCATCTCCACGCCAGCCACTGTGGCGGCTTGAACAACAACAGGGAATGCGGCGCTCAGCGCCAAGGCAAGGGCAAGGGTTTTTTTCAAAAGGCTTCTCCAGCGAGCGGGCGTGGAATGTGAGGGGCTGAAGCGTAACCCAGCGGTGGATTGGCTGGGGGTGTGGCAGGCACTTAGGGCGCTCGCTTATTTGCTCATCCAACCAAGGGCAGAGCGCGCGTGCCGTTTCGGAGCGGCGGCACTGGATGGTGAAGTACCTTACAGGGTTAAGTCTTTCCTACAGCTTAAAGACCTGACCCCAATGCCATTTCCAATGCTGTTACGGCGGCATCGCTTCCGCAGCTCTTTTTATAGTTATCCGAAATCCGTCTCTCAGCTTTGCAGCTTTTTCGGCCTCGGCATTCCAGTTGCCTGGCTTTGTCGCGTAAATCCTATATTTGTTTTTTTTAGGAGTTATCGTCCAACCTTCCGATTCGAGTTCGGCGGCAAGGTTGGATAGTTTGAAATCTGAGTTGGGCCCGACGAATACACATCTCGCACCGCCGCTATCTTCCAACATATGGCAATCATCAAGATTTTTGACTGCGATTCTTGGTGCATTATTTATCGCCAAAATATATTCTTGTGCCAACTCTGCTTTGTGGCTGGGCTCAGGGCTAAGCCAGCTGTAGATGTCGTAAATGGCCAGTGATAGCAAAATAACGGCAACCATTCGAAATGGCCATTTGCCAACTGCAGTAGGGGTTGCTAGCACTTTTCTTCTCCTGCGACGCGTGACGCGGGGTCAAGTCTTAAATCGTTAACAGCGGAAGGGTTGGACTAACGATTAAAGACTTGATCCCAGGCTGTGCTACTTGGCGAACGGATGGGTGCACCATTGCTGCTCGCATGGCACGCCGTCATGGTTGCCGTCCAGCTTTACGCCCGGGCAGTTGGCAAGGAAATACTTTGCCTCAGTGCATGAACGCATCTGTGAACAGTGTTGACGACCATCGCAACGGAAGCCTGGGTCTCGAGAGGGCATGGTTGAAGGGCGCTCTTCGGCTTGCCTTGGACGGGCATACGAAGGCGACACTGAAGCAGGCGGAGCAGAGGCAGATTGCACTGCGGCCTCGCTGAGACGCACTTTTCGCTCGGCGTTCAATTCATCCTTCGTGGGGCGGCGCACTGGTGCGTCTGCAGGGCACGGGCTGCTTTGGAAGGTAACGGTTCCGTTGAAGACGCACTTGTGTACTGCATTCGCTCCATGCACAAGCTGCGACAGCACCAGCAGTGTCAAGCTTATTGCAAGGCGTTGGAGGTAATCGACTGCCATGTCTTGGTAACGAAGCGCTGAGTTGAGGATGGAAAGCGACGCTTAATGCTGAAAGAAACCAGACGCAAATGGAGTACAGCGGAATTTGCGGTCCGAGTTAATTTGCTTTGTTCGATCACAGGTCTGAAGAAGCAGCGTACTTTTTCAGTGTCAACGCCAATTGTTTCTCTTTTTGTGAATAACTACCTTCTTCATCATATCTTGGGGACTCTATTCCCCATACTAACGAAGATTCTTGGATTTTTCCCATTAGAAACTTGTTAAGCGCTTCATCAGATACCAGTTCTCGTCTTTCAGCAAGTCGCCTAGGCAATGACCAGCGATCCCAGAATACAGCACTTCCAAGTTGAATTTGTTCCTCTGCCCTAGTAAATGCACTTTTGGTTCCATCGGCAATCCTATAGCTGATAAATTCAAATTCCTTGCTTAGTATTTCTGATGCGAAATTATTGAGTGCGCTAGAATCATGAATTTTCTTTAGACTTTGAAAAGCTTGCCCTAAGTTATCTTTTTTGGGGCTGTACGGGCGTTTGATTTCTCCTGCTTTTAGCACCACTTCCAGGCTGGACAAAATGTCTGTTGCATCAATCAAGGGAAACCATGCGGAACCTTCTTTGGCAGTAAACCTTGTTTTTGATTTTCCTTCAGCATGATTGATTTCTTCGATTTCACCTACAACAATCTTTGCATCGATTGCTGGCGGAAGTTTCCCCCAGGATGCTGACAACTGACCAACCAACCAAATCACATCATCTTCTTTTATATCACTGACTGGCCATGATTTAGATCTGGTTACATGGAATCTAGGAGTCTCAAAGCCCAAATCATAGGCTTGCAATTCGGCATAAAAGGGAGAAGCAGCTTCGTCTGGATTATCGAGAATGATTTGCCGTTGAATGTAGTGGATAAAGTTGTTTTTCATTTTTGCTGGCGTCTCTTATCTCATTGCTGAGCGAACTTTTAGAGCTTATCTGCCGCCGCAATGCGGTGACCGAACAGCCCAATGCGCCCGGCGGCAGGTAAACCATGTCCGACGAAACCGTCACCACTCACGTTGGGCAACGCGGGGTCAGGTATTAAATCGTTAACAGCAGAAGGGCTGGACTAATGACTAAGACTTGACCCAAGCTTTGGATAAGGATTGCCCCGAGTCTTCCGTTCGGGTTATACAAGTTTTGGATTTTTTTGTGCAAATTCTGCAGCGGCCTTGATCAGGATGTCGGTGTCGGTTTCCGCTTTGTATCGGGACTTTGTTTGGTCAATCCCGGAGTTTTTGAAAATCGAAATGGCCGACTTGAAAAGCTTTAATGCATTTTCGTCATTTAGAAGTGCCTGTTTGAATGCCTCGCATCTATTTTCTATTTTATTACTTCCTAGTTGATCGATGTCGATACCCATGCCAATGATGCGAGCGATCAATATAAGTTGGAATCTTGCTTTCTTGTATTCATTTGGAAGTTCACCTGATCTGAACATTTGTTCAAGCTTGAAATAGCAAAGCGAGCTTACGTAATAAGGGGTGAACTTGTGGTCTGAGGCGAATATCTTTCCCTTGAATCTATTGACAATGGTTCCGTAATACCCAGACACGAGATGAGGTGATTGCAGAAACATGGAGGCGAAAGTTTTTATTTGAATAGGGATGCTAATGACTTGATTGCGCTTAACTCCCGGCAACGAATTGTATTGTTGGGATCTTCGTTCGTAATACAATCTTGGCTCTGTCTTTTCAGAGTTGAAGTAGAGTTCTAGCTTCTTTTGGAATGCGTTTAGTGCCTCTAGTTGCTCAGTTTTCACTTCGGTCTGACTGTTTGTTGCCAGCGTGATCTCAGTTTTGATTTCGTCATTGTCTGTGACGATAATCTTTATTGGTATGTTAGTGGTTTCTATGCCTGAGATGTTTTGGCAGTCATGTAGTACATTACTGGTCTGGCAGCCATTAACAATTTGATAATCTCTGAGTGTAAATCTATTCCCTGCTGGAGTTATTGATGTCGCGACAATCGTGATGCCATTATTCAAGACGCAAAATAGATCAAAGTCTCCATTGGTAAGGGTTCCCTTAATCTTTTTGTTTACTGCATTTTCTCCTTGAAAGTCGCGGACGTTGTCGTCGAATATATTGTGAATGGTTTGATTTTCATCTTGAATTAGTTTGACAAATTCACCAAATGGGATAACTCCTAGGTAGGCTTCCTTGACTCCCTTGATGTCTGGTAGGGTAATTCTGTTTTGAAAGTTTATTGTTGCTGATAATTTATTCTTTGTTTCGTGATATAGCTTTTGTATTTCGTTGGCGCCATATGGCGATATCCTTATGTCGTCAAAAAATCCAATGGAATCTAGCTCGGATTCTCCGTTTTGAATAATGGCCTTTAAGTTCTGGTCATCTACCCATTTTCCCGTGCATACGTAAAATAGTTTGCAGTGGGGTCTTCTGTTAATCATGTGGGATGAAAGTGATATGGTTTCATCCCATAGAAGTTTCATTAGTTTTATTTTTTCGTTTTGTACTAGTTTTGGTTCGTCGGAAAGGAAATCTTTTACCCCATGTATGAAGGACCCAATTTCGGAGCCGTTGAATGACGACGTGGTTTTTGATTGGATGAAAACTATCTCGGCATCCAAGTGACCAGCGGCTTCAACTAACTCCTTAAGTTCGTCCGCATCGGTAATGATTTTTCCGTTTACGTTCAAAAATAGTCCATCAATAGCGCAGTCTCCGCCGCTGCCAGTATGTATATCGTCAAGATCAAAGCTTGTTCGATTGAGCTTTGATGTTATGCAATAGTTTGAAAAATGCTCAAATTGGATTGGTTCTTTGAGTTTGTTGAGCTCGTTTTGAGTTGAAAACGTGTCAAGAAGCGATTTTGTAATTTTGTCCATTATTTATTTGTGTTTGTCTATTGAAGTTCAGTGGTTTGCCACTTTCAGGCGGTAGATTAGGCGAGGCCTTAAATTTCAATCCAGAACAATCGCAACCCGCTTGGTATAACTATCCTAACAGGCTATATCGGCGGATAGTCGTAGTGTTGAGTTGAGCGTGCCTTGCTGTGAAGACCTAAACCCGAATGCTCCCGCCTCCGGCTCGTCTCGCCGGCAGGCGTGGGATCGCTGAAGCTTTGGCTTTAGGACTCAGCAGTGAGGTCTAGGCAGTAGCACTAACGCACCTCACACCTGCTGGCATGATGCCCCCAGTTTTGTTTCCAACCGTCTGCCTCCCATGCCCACCCCTCAACCCTTCGCCACTCAAGCTCGCCGTCACGTCCTGCGCACCTTTGTTACCGGCTTTCTGACCGTGCTGCCCTTGGTGGCCACGCTGGTGCTGCTGGGCTGGGTGATGTCTTTGTTGATGGACTATCTGGGGCCCAAGAGTGTCTTGGGCCACACGCTGGGGCGCTTGGGGCTGCCGCTGACCGAGTCGCCGTTTGCGGCTTACTTGATTGGCCTGGGCGTGGTGTTGGTGTTTGTTTATCTGCTGGGCCTGCTGGTGGAGACGCAGTTGCAGCGGCGGGTGAAGGCGCTGCTGGAAAGCTTGATTGCGCGCATTCCGGTGATCAGCACCGTCTACGACTTGCTCAAGCGCATGATCGAGATGATGTCCAAGCGCGACGAGGCCGGCGTGCGGGCGATGGCGCCGGTGTGGTGCCACTTCGGCGGCGTCAAGCCCGAGGGCGGCGCGCTGGTGCTGGGGCTGCTGTCCAGCCCGGAGCCGGTGGACATTGGCGGCATCGCTTACCTGGCCGTGCTGGTGCCCACCGCGCCGGTGCCGGTGGGCGGTGGCTTGTTCTACCTGCCGCAAGACTGGGTGCGCCCGGCCGAGATCGGCATGGAAGGGCTGACCAGCCTCTATGTGTCCATGGGCGTCACCACGCCCGAGGTGCTGGGCAGCAAGAAGGGCTAAGGTCGCCGTCCAGCTGCCAGCCCGCTTTGCGTTTGCGGCGGATGTTTCAACGGGCCTTGATTTTTGACCCATCCAGCAAGCCCTGCGGCGGATACACCACCACCGAAGTGCCGGCCGTCAGGCCTTGGGTGACCCAGGCCATCTGGTTGTTGCGCGCTTCCAGTTGCACCTCGCTCAGACGGGCTCGACCCCCCTCGACCTTGAACACCGCATGCCGGCCCGGCTCGGCGCCCGGCAGCGGGAACACGGCGCTGACCGGCACCAGCAGCGCACCGTCTTGGCGGCGCGTCATCACCTTGACCGCGACGCGGTAGCCGTCGCCCAGGCCTTGGCGCTGCGCCAGCGGGCTGCTCAGGGCGATCTGCACCCGCACGCGCTGCTCTTCCACACCCAGCGCCGAAACCTTGGTGAAGGCACCCGGCTCGACCCGGCTGACCTGGCCCGCCA
>NZ_JBMLSK010000282.1:0-75247 GCF_049240545.1 Roseateles sp.
CATCTCAGCCTCTCCGGGCTGTGGACTTACACCACGCGCCGGGACATCACCTGAAATGGAAAAGAGCGCCCGGCTCACGCGGGGCGCTCTTGTCTGCACATGAGGTGCAACGGATCAGGCTTGCTGGGCCTTGGCGTAGGCAGCGATGCCGGAAGCGATCTCGGCCTTGGCGGCTTCAGGGCCTTCCCAACCTTGAACCTTGACCCACTTGCCGGGTTCCAGATCCTTGTAGTGCTCGAAGAAGTGCTTGATGGCGTTCAGGCGCATCGGGTTCACATCTTCAGGCTTTTGCCAGTGCTGGTACATCGGCAAGATCTTGTCGATGGGCACGGCCAGCAGCTTGGCGTCGCCGCCCGCTTCGTCGTCCATCTTCAAGACACCGATGGCGCGGCAGGTCACCACCACACCGGGGGTCAACGCGAAGGGCGTGATCACCAAGACGTCCACCGGATCTCCGTCGTCCGACAGAGTCTGGGGGATGTAGCCGTAGTTGCAAGGGTAGTGCATCGCGGTCGTCATGAAACGATCGACAAACAGCGCGCCGGTTTCCTTGTCAACCTCGTACTTGATCGGGTCCGCATTCATCGGAATCTCGATGATGACATTGAACTGTTCGGGCGCTTTGGCGCCGGGAGTGACGTTGTGCAGGCTCATAGTGAATTTGCTCGACGAGGGGAAACCCGGATTCTAAGGGCAGGCCTTGCCCAAAACTGACGGGCGCCTGGCGCGCAGGCCGGAAAACTGCCTTGACCTAGCGCATCGTTTACCCGCATTCACTGGGTAAACACCCACGAATCGCAATTGCGCTGCCGGCTTGCCTTCTCGTAGCATCGATTCCAGCGTCCCGCGTCTTGCGTGCAGACCCACTCACCGTGGGCTGATCCCGTTAGCCGGCCGCATCCGCACTTCACCAACGGCAGATAAAACAAAAGGAGACATGTACATGTCGACGAGTTTGGCGCTGTATTTCGCCCTGGCCTGTGGCCTGGCAGCTGTCTTGTACGGCTTCATTCAACGAAGTTGGATCTTGAGTCAGGATGCGGGCAATGCCCGCATGCAGGAAATCGCCGCGGCCATCCAGCAGGGTGCGGCCGCTTATCTAGCCCGGCAGTACAAAACCATTGCCGTGGTCGGTGTGGTGCTGACGATTCTGATTGCGGTGTTTCTGGATGCCATGTCGGCCTTTGGCTTCGTGCTGGGTGCGGTGCTCTCGGGCGCTTGCGGATTCATTGGTATGAATGTGTCGGTACGCGCCAATGTGCGCACCGCGCAGGCGGCCACCAAGGGCATTGGCCCGGCGCTGGATGTCGCCTTCAAGGGCGGCGCCATCACCGGCATGCTGGTGGTGGGTCTGGGGCTCTTGGGCGTTAGCCTGTTCTTCTGGTTCCTCAGCGGCGGTGAGAAGTTCGATCCCACCACGCTGAAGCCCTTGCTGGGCTTCGCCTTCGGCTCCTCCTTGATTTCGATCTTTGCTCGCTTGGGTGGCGGCATCTTCACCAAGGGCGCCGACGTGGGCGCTGACCTGGTGGGCAAGGTGGAAGCTGGCATCCCCGAGGATGACCCGCGCAACCCGGCCGTGATCGCCGACAACGTGGGGGACAACGTCGGCGACTGCGCCGGCATGGCTGCCGACCTCTTCGAGACCTACGCCGTGACCCTGATCGCCACCATGGCGCTGGGCGCGTTGATGGTCACTGCCGCACCGATGGCCGCCATCCTCTATCCGCTGATGCTGGGCGGTGTTTCCATCATTGCGTCCATCATCGGCTGCTATTTCGTCAAGGCCTCGCCGGGCATGAAGAACGTGATGCCGGCGCTCTACAAGGGCTTGGCCGTGGCGGGTGTGCTGTCCTTGATTGCCTTCTACTTCGTCACCAACGCGGTGATGCCGGATGACGCCCTCGGCGCCGGTACCCGCATCCGCCTGTTCGGCGCCTGCGCGGTGGGCCTGGTATTGACCGCCGCCCTGGTTTGGGTCACCGAGTTCTACACCGGCACGCAGTACTCGCCGGTCAAGCACATCGCGCAAGCCTCCACCACGGGCCACGGCACCAACATCATTGCGGGCCTGGGTGTGTCGATGCGCTCCACTGCCTGGCCGGTGCTGTTCGTCTGCGCCGCCATTCTGGCTGCTTATCAGCTGGGCGGACTTTATGGCATCGCCATCGCCGCGACCTCGATGTTGAGCATGGCCGGCATCGTGGTGGCGCTGGATGCCTATGGCCCCATCACCGACAACGCCGGCGGCATTGCCGAGATGTCGGAGCTGCCGGCCAGCGTGCGCGACGTGACCGACCCGCTGGATGCCGTGGGCAACACCACCAAGGCCGTCACCAAGGGCTATGCCATTGGCTCGGCCGGCTTGGCCGCCCTCGTGCTGTTCGCTGACTACACCCATTCGCTGGAAGCGCGCGGCATGCACATTGCCTTTGATCTCAGCGACCCCAAGGTGATCGTCGGTCTCTTCATCGGCGGCCTGATCCCTTATCTGTTCGGCGCCATGGCCATGGAAGCCGTGGGCCGCGCCGCTGGGGCGGTGGTGGTGGAAGTGCGCCGCCAATTCCGCGACATCAAGGGCATCATGGACGGCAGCGGCAAGCCCGAGTACGGCACCGCGGTCGACATGCTGACCACCGCCGCCATCAAGGAAATGATCATCCCCTCGCTGCTGCCTGTGGTGGTGCCGGTGATCGTGGGCCTCGTGCTTGGCCCCGCCGCCTTGGGTGGCCTCTTGATGGGCACCATCGTCACCGGCTTGTTCGTGGCCATCTCCATGTGCACCGGCGGCGGCGCCTGGGACAACGCCAAGAAGTACATCGAAGACGGCCACCATGGCGGCAAGGGCTCTGAAGCGCACAAGGCCGCCGTCACCGGCGACACCGTGGGTGACCCCTACAAGGACACCGCCGGCCCAGCCGTCAACCCGCTGATCAAGATCATCAATATCGTCGCCCTGCTGATCGTGCCACTGCTGCCGATGCAAACCGTCGCCCATAAGCCGGCCCCAGCGGCGGCTGCCGCGGCTTCCGTACCCAACGCGACAGCGGCCAGCGCCGCCAGCGCGGCTCTGCCGGCCGCACCGGCCTCTCAACCCTGAGCTTGAAGCGCCAGCTTGAGGAAAAAACAGCCCGCCTGCGGGCTGTTTCTACTTTCGCGCCGCCTTGGCTCACGCCACAATAGCGCCCAGACACGGGGGACTCTGAAGCTCATGACAAACACGGTGATTGCGAGGCTTGGGCTGGAACGCCGCCGCTCGCAACTGGGCGAGTTGCAGCGCTACCTGCGGGTGCAGGAACAGGGCTTTGTGGATCTGCGCGGCCAAGTCCAGGCGTTTTGCGACCGCTATGTCCAAGCCCTGGGCGCCGCCTATCTGGAGTTGGACGCCCTGGAGTCGCAGCTGCACTGTGCCACCAGCGGCCTGGCCGAGGCACTCAGGCGCAACGGCATCGCCGCCCGCTCACCGCTGGCACCGCAAGCCACCGCCATGCCGGTGCTGCCCCAACTGCCGGGCTCCACCCCACTTCCGCCCGAGCCGGCTGGCACCTGGACTGAAATCGCAGCGCCCAGCCTGAAGACCTTGTACCGCCGCGCGGCCATGCGCCTGCACCCGGATTTCGCCACCGACGATCAAGACCGGCGCGTCCGCGAACAAGGCATGATGCAAGTCAACGAAGCCTACGCAGCCCAGAACCGGGCGCAGCTTGAAGTGCTGTTGCTGGCTGCAGGAGAAGACCCGGTACGCGTCAATGGCGGCAATGTCGACGCGCTGCGCACCTGGCTTGGCCGCTGCGAGCAAATCGTGCAAGGCCGCCTGCGGGTGGTGCAGGCCCATTCCGTGGCCTTGAGCGCGCATCCCATGCATCAACTCTGGCAGGCCATCCACAAAGCCGAAGCCAAGGGCTTGGATCCTCTTGCGGTGATGTTCAATCGCCTCAGCACCCAGATCGCCGAGCGCCGCCAGGAGCTCTATATTGGCCAGCGTCTGCGGCCAGAGTCCGATCTGGCCGTCGCCTTTGTGTTGCGTCGCATCGAGCGCATGGGCGCCGCGACGACCACGACCAGTTAAGGCCGCGATTCGCCCGATGGGCGCGGCTGCTGCCGCAGCCACTCCAGCAGTTCCTCCAAGAATTGTTCACTGGCTTGACTCAAGCCTTGCACCGCACCCTGGGCGTCGGCCGAAGCCGCCGGGCGCTGTACCTCGAAGACCCGCTGCGGTGCATTCGCTGCATCGCCTAAGCGGGCGCGCACGCGCAATCGCACCTGCGACTGGCTGGGCCCCGCGAAGCTCTGCCCGAACTCCTCCAAAGCCAAGCGCAATGGAATGCTCTGGCCAGCCCCCGCTTGCCCCTGCTGCTGCGACTCAATCGCCAGGCGCTGGCGCAAACGCTCGGTCAAGAGGGCAGCCGGCGGCGCCGTCCAACGGCTGTCGCGGTAGACCTCGCGGCGCAAAGGATCGGCATACGCAAGTCGATACGCAATACCGGTTGTGGCCAACCAAGTGGGCGCCGCGATATCGACCACCTGCAGCGCCGGCAAGGCAAGACTCGGTGGCGTCGCTGCAGTTGACGACGTCGCCAAAGCCTGCGGCAGCCCCAGATCGAACACGGCCACAGGCTCGGCCTTATTCAAGGCGCAACCATACAAGACCAGCACAACGGCCAGGGCAAGCGGGCGAGCGTGCGTCAAAACTGGAATGAGGGAGAGCACCATCTCAAGGCCTCCGCGTCTGACGTGCATCGGACTGAAGATCAGCACGACCCTCAAAGCCCGATTCACCGGGCCCAGGCGGCGGCGAAGCCCGACCAAAAATCAAGCTCTGCGGCTGTTCACCCAGATCATTCGCCGCGCGCTCGACCGCTCTCGCCCCTTGGCTGAAGTCATCAAACAAGGCCTGCGTACGCACACGATTCGGGCCCACCATCGCCAGCTCCAGGTTTTTCATCGTCGTCTGCACCTGCAGGGCCGCCTGCCCCAGGCGCTGCAAGTCCAGGCTGCGCTCGCGAAAGTCTTGAACCAAGAGGGTGGACTGGGCACTCATGAGCTCAAAACTGCGCATCGCAGCGCTGGCGTCTTTCAACAGGGACTGAGACTGCTGTGTCAGCGCCGGCAGGGCCAGGGCCGTGGGTTGCAAGGCCTGGCTCAGGCGGGCCGCGCCCTCCCCTGCGGCCCCGACACCCGCCAAAGCCCTCGCCACACGCTCTTGATTGTCATCCCCCAACAGGGTGTTGAGCCGCATGCTCACCTCGCTGAGCCGCTCCATCAACTGCGGGCCCGAGCTGCTGAGCTGATCCAACAAAGACGGCGTCAGTTGCAGCGGCGGTGATGTGGCGCTGAGCCTTGGGGCCAGGTCTTGCCCTTGCGGCTCCGACAGGTCCACATAGGACAAGCCCGTGATGCCCTGATAGCCCAGACGCGCCTGGGTCGCCTGGGTCAAGGGGGCGTCTTTCGCCACGCGGATCGTGATCAAGATCTGTCGCGGATCGGCAGGATCAAAGTCGATCTTCTCGACCTTGCCGACCATCACCCCCCGCAACTTCACCGCCGCCTTGAGATTCAGACCCGGAACGCCGCTGCGCGAGACGATGGTGTAGTTGACCTGCTCACTCCGGTCACCTTGAAACCAGGCCACCACCAGCGCCAACGCCGCACCGAGCAGCAAAATGAAGATCCCGGTGGCCAGGGCATGTGCTCGGTTTTCCATGATGGCAACTCCTTGTCGTGATCGGTGTTCAGCAGCCTGTGCTCACGCCGCCCGTGGCGTTTGCCGCAAGCTGGCGCGGTACGTGCGGATCTGGTCTTCGGCGCACTCGTTCAAATGGCCAAGAAAGAACTCTTGGATGAAGGGGTGCGGCAGTTGGACGACTTCTTGCAGGCTGCCGATGGCCACCAGATGACGCTCGGCCAAGACCGCGATGCGATCCGCCAGGGCAAACAAGGTGTCCACATCATGGGTCACCATCACCACGGTCAGCTTCATCTCGCTGCGCAAGTCCTCGATCAGATTGACAAAACGCTTGCTGCTGGCCGGATCAAGCCCGGCGGTCGGCTCGTCCAAGAACAGCAGGGTCGGATCCAAAATCAGCGCCCGCGCCAGCGCCACCCGCTTGATCATGCCGCCCGACAACTCGGCCGGCATCTTCAGCGCATCCGCAGGGTTCAGGCCCACTTGATGAATCTTCAACATCACCAACTCGCTCAGCAAGCGCGGGGGGACCGCCTTCAACTCACGCAAGGGCAGCGCGATATTGTCAAAAACACTCAGCGCCGAAAAAAGCGCGCCTTGCTGAAACAAAACGCCCCAGCGATTGCGAACCTCGGCCAACGTCTGCGCATCGCAGTCATGCAGGGTGTGGCCGAAAATCTTCACGCTACCTGCTGCAGGCCGCAACAAACCCAACATCACCCGCAACAGGGTCGTCTTGCCGCTGCCCGAGCCGCCAATGATGGCCAAGACCTCGCCGGACTTCACGGTCAAGCTCAGATTGCGATGAATCACCACCCGCCCCAAGACCGAGGTCAAGGCTTGCACCTCAATCACCGGCGCCTCCGCACCTGAGGGCTGTTGTGCGTCCATCTAGATGCCCAACTCCTGAAAGATGATGGCAAACACCGCATCCGCAATGATCACCACCGTGATCGAGCTGACCACCGAACTGGTGGTGCCAATCGCCAGGCTTTCACTATTGGGCTTGATCCTGAGACCGAAGTGACAAGCCACAAAAGCGATCAACAGCCCAAACACATGGGCCTTGCCCAAACCCAGCCACAGATTGGCCTCCGGCACGACGGCGGGAATGCCGTCGATGAACTGCTGGTACTCCAGGCCCAAGGTGGCATGTGCGGCCACCATGCCGCCCGCCAAAATCATGCCGCTGGTCCACAGCGCCACCAAGGGCATGGCAATCGACAAGGCCGCCATCTTGGGCAAGACCAGCCGGATGGTGTGCGAGATCCCCATCACCGACAAGGCATCCAACTCCTGCGTCACCCGCATCACGCCCAGTTGCGCCGTCATCGAGGAGCCGCTGCGTCCCGCCACCAAAATGGCGGCCAACAAAGGGCCGAGCTCGCGCCACACGCTCAGCCCCAGAATATTGATCACATAAATGTCGGCGCCGAACTCGCGCAACTGGCGCGATGTCAGATAAGACAAGGTGATGCCGACCAGAAAACCCACCAGCGCGGTAATGCCCAAGGCCTGTGCACCGGTACGGTAGATATGCGCTGAAGTATCGCGCCAGGCGATCTGACTCGGATGCCGCAACAAATGCCGACAGTCCAGCGCCAATTGCCCCAGCAAACGGGTGGCCGCCAACAGATGCTCGACCAGCAGCAGAAGATCGCGGCCAAAGGCATCCACACTGGGCGGCATGCGCCGCTTTTGCGGCCGAGGCGGCGCGGACACGACCAGCTTCGAAAACATCGCCTGATGTTCCGGGCGCCAGACCATATCGGCAGGCAGTTTTTTGCCCCAGGCCCCCCACAGCAGCAAGGCCCCGGCATTGTCGAGCCGGTCCAGCAGACTCAGATCCCAGCGTTCACAGTTGGAGGCCAGCGCAGCGGCCTGCGCCGCCAGGGGTTCAAAGAACTCACGCAGTGGCAGCAGGCTCCAGTCCCCCTGCACTCGGACCACGCCTCGCCCATCGGCCTCGCGGCCGGCGCTGAGCGAGGGGGAATTGATGCGAATAGTTGCAGCGCCGTCCTCGGACGCAGACTCGACTTGCGCCATTCACTGCTCCATCTCTGATGAATGGAGCATAGCGTCGAAGCGGGGCTTTGAATCAGTGTCTGCGCGTCGTCGCCTCCGAGCGACAACAGGCGCCTAAGCGCCAGACAATTCGGGAAAGCACGGAGGTCTAACTTTCGACACCATGACCTCTGGCCATTAGGCTTACAAGCCTTGCTCTCGTTCGGACGGTCGGCCCGCTCGTCGGCCTTGCGCCTTGGCCGGACAACAGCGCCAGCTGCCTGCTCCGAAATCAAGCGCGCATCACCCACTTGCCTTTTTCACATGCGAACTTTCAAACTCTGCACTCTGGTTCTCGCACTGCAATGCGCGGGCCTAAGCCTTCCAGTGGCCGCCCAGGACCTGGATCGAAATAGCGCCGCCAGCGTGGCGGCCTCGGAAGCGCCGGGACTGGATTTGACCCAGTTCGACCCCAAGGTTCGCGTGCAAGACGACTTGTTCCGGGCGGTCAACGGCGGCTGGTTGAAAAGCGCCCAGATCCCCGCATCCAAAGGCTCTCACGGCAGCTTCGAGATTCTGAGTGACCAAGCCGATGCCCATGTGCGCGCCATCGTCGAACAGCTGGCCGCTCGGCCCCAAGCGACAGGCAGCAATGAGCAAAAGATTGGTGCCTTCTATGCCGCCTTTATGGACGTCGCCGCCATCGACCGCGCGGGTCTGAAGGCCTTGCAGCCGCAGCTGACGGAGATCGCCGCGATTCAAGACCGCCAGCAACTGGCTGCATGGCTGGGTCGACAGCAAGGCCTCCTGAACACCCCGGTGAATCTGTTCATCGCCCCCGATGCCAAACAGCCTTTGCTGAACCGGGTGCAAACCTACCAGGGCGGCCTGGGGCTGCCAGAACGAGACTACTTCATCAATCGCAGCGACCCACGCATGGTCAAGGCGCGTGCCGACTATCTGCGCTACCTGAGCACCCTGGCCCGTTTGAGCGGCGAGCCGCAGCCCGGCGATGCCGCGCGGCGCGTGCTGGCCCTGGAGCACCAGATCGCCGCACAGCACTGGGATGCCGTGGCCAACCGCGATGTGCAAAAGACCTACAACCCGATGACGCCGGCCGAGTTGGCCGCCCTTGCGCCGGGCTTTGACTGGAGCAGCTTTTTTGCCGCCGCGCAGCTGAGCCATATCGACAAACTCTCGGTGACCCAACCCAGCGCCACCATCGGCATCGCCAAGCTCCTCGGTGAGGCCTCCCTGGCCGACTGGAAGCTCTATGCCAAGCTGCACACGCTTGACGCGAATGCCAAGGTCCTGCCCAAGCCCTTCCGCGAGGCCAGCTTTGCTTTCCACGGCAAGGCCATGAGCGGCAGCAAGACGCCCTTGCCGCGCTGGCAAGAAGGCACGGCCGCGGTCAACGACGCGCTGGGCGAGGCGGTCGGCAAACTCTATGTGGCCGCACATTTCAGCCCCGCTCACAAAGCTCACATGCAGGAGCTGGTGGCCAATTTGATGGCGGCCTTTGCTGAATCGATCCAAGGCCTGACTTGGATGAGCCCCGCCACCCAGAAGGCCGCGCAAGAAAAGCTCTCCAAATACACGGTCAAGATCGGCTATCCAGACAAGTGGCGGGACTACAGCGCCCTGCAGGTCAAGCCCGGCGACGCCCTGGGCAACCGCCTGCACGCGGCTCAGTTCGCCTGGGCCCGCGAAGTGGCCAAGGCCGGCCAGCCGGTGGACCGCAGCGAATGGGGCATGACGCCGCAAACCGTCAACGCCTATTACGACCCAAGCGTCAATGAAATCGTGTTCCCGGCCGCGATTCTGCAGCCGCCCTTTTTCGATTTGAATGCCGATGATGCGGTCAATTACGGCGGCATTGGCGCGGTGATCGGCCATGAAATCAGCCACGGCTTTGACGACCAAGGCGCCCAGTACGACGGTGACGGCATGCTGCGCAACTGGTGGACCGAGGCCGACGCCCGGGCCTTCCATGCCCTGGGCGAGCGCTTGGCGACCCAGTTCGACGGCTACCAGGCCTTGCCCGGCAAGAAGGTCAACGGCAAGCTCACCTTGGGCGAGAACATCGCGGACTTGTCTGGTTTGCAGGTCGCCTACAAAGCCTACCTGCGCTCACTCGGCGGCAAGCCCGCGCCGGTGCTCGCCGGCTACAGCGGCGAGCAACGTTTCTTCCTCGGCTTCAGCCAGATTTGGCGCGAGAAGGTGCGAGAGCAGCGCATGCTTCAGCAGCTGACCGCCGATCCCCACTCACCCGGCGAGTTCAGAGCCAATGGCGGCGTGGTCAACCACGACGGTTTCCATCAGGCCTTTGGCACCCAGCCTGGTGACAAGCTGTTCAAGCCCAGCGGGGAGCGCATCCGCATCTGGTAGATGCCCCAGCCCTCGAGTCCGATGGAGCCCAAGCCCCATCGGGCGCGGACCCTGTCCTCTTTCAACCCCCTTGTCGTGCCGCTATGAAATCCATCCAAAAGCTCTCCGCGCTCGCCCTGCTGATCCAGATCGCTTGCGCCAGCCACGCCGCCACACCGACGCCCCAAGCCGGCTTGGACCGATCGGGCTTTGACCCCAGCGTGCGCGTTCAAGACGACTTGTTCAGGGCCGTCAATGGCGGTTGGATCAAGAACACCGAGATCCCCGCCGACAAATCGCGTTATGGCAGTTTCGAGCTGCTGCGAGACCAATCCGACGCGCAAGTGCGCCAGTTGATCGACGAACTCACCGCCAAGCCCCAGGCCGCCGGCAGCAATGCGCAAAAAATTGCGGCCTTCTACAGCAGCTATCTGGACACCGCGAGCATCGACAAGCGCGGCCTGGCCCCGATTCAGCCGCTGCTGGCCAGCATCCAGGCCATCAAGTCCAAGGCCGAGTTGGCCGCCTGGCTGGGTGCCAACCAGATGCGCAGCAATTCGCCCGTGCGCGTCTTCGTCATGGCGGATGCCAAGACGCCCTTGATCAATGGCGTTCGCCTGAGCCAAAGCGGCCTGGGCATGCCGGACCGCGACTATTACCTGAAGAAGGACGATGCGCGCATGATGAAGGCGCGCGAGGCCTATCGCCTCTATCTGAGCACCTTGGCCAGCCAACTCGGCGACAAACAGCCTGAGGCCGCAGCCCTGCGCGTCATGGCCCTGGAGGAACGCATTGCCACGGTGCAATGGGACAAGGTCGACAACCGCGATCCAGTCAAAACCTACAACCCGATGACGCCGGCTGAACTGGCTGCGCTGGCGTCGGGCTTTGACTGGGCCGGCTTCATGAAGAACGCCGGCCTGGGCGACACGGCCAGCCTCTCGGTCTCGCAACCCAGCGCCATTGCGGCCATCTCGCAACTCGTGGCCGAGCAGTCGCTGGCGGACTGGCAGCTCTATCTGAGCCTGCATGCGCTGAGCACCCATGCCGAGGTATTGCCCAAGCCGCTGCGCGACGCCAAGTTCGCCTTCCAAGGCCAAGCCTTGACGGGAGCCAAGGCCGAATTGCCGCGCTGGCAAAAGGCCACCACCGAAACCAATGCGGCGCTGGGCGAAGCGCTGGGCGAGCTCTATGTGGCCCGCCACTTTCCACCCGCCTACAAGGCCCGCATGCAGACGCTGGTGAACAACCTGATGGCGGCCTACAAAGACTCGATCGACAGCCTGGACTGGATGAGCGACCAAACCAAGGCCGAGGCGCAGGACAAACTGTCCAAATACGTGACCAAGATTGGCTACCCCGAAAAATGGCGCGACTACAGCAAGCTGGAAGTGCGCGCCGGCGATGCCTTCGGCAATAGCGAGCGCTCGGGCAGCTTCCAGTGGGCCCGCATGATCGCCAAGGCCGGCAAGCCGGTGGATCGCGCCGAATGGTGGCTCACCCCACAAACCGTCAACGCCTACTACAGCCCCTTGAACAACGAGATCGTGTTCCCGGCGGCGATTCTGCAGCCGCCCTTCTTTGATATGAATGCCGATGACGCGGTCAATTACGGCGCCATCGGCGCGGTGATCGGCCATGAAATCAGCCACGGCTTTGACGACAAGGGCAGCCAGTACGACGGCCATGGCGTGTTGCGCAACTGGTGGACGCCGGCCGACCGCAAAGCCTTCGAAGGCATTGCCGACCGCTTGGTGACGCAGTTCGGCGCCTACGAGCCCATCCCCGGCAAAACGCTCAATGGCAAGCTGACCTTGGGCGAAAACATCGCCGACTTGTCGGGCCTGCAAATCGCCTACAAGGCCTATCAGCGCTCGCTGGGCGGCAAGCCTTCGGCTGTGATTGGCGGCCACACCGGTGAGCAACGCTTCTTCCTCGGCTTCTCGCAAATCTGGCGCGAGAAGGCCCGTGAAGAGCGCGCCTTGCAAATGCTGACCACGGGCCCCCACTCACCCGGCGAGTTCCGCGCCAATGGCACGGCCATCAACCACGACGGCTTCCACCAGGCCTTTGAGACCAAGCCCGGCGACAAGATGCACAAGCCGGCGGCGGAACGCATCCGCATTTGGTGAGATCGCCGCTGTTCAGTTGCTCAACTGTTCAAGGGTTCGGCCCTTCACCCGGCCGAACAGGGTGCCCAAACTCGCCTCAGGCGATTGCGACGCCCGGCAGCCGCAATGCCCAGACCGGCCCACCGTCGTCGATGCTGATGTGATCCGCAAAGCCGAAGCCCGCAGCCGCCAAAGCCTGCGCGGCCGGCCGGGCGGGTGCGCCCAACTGCCCCACCGCGGCCTGCGCTGCTGGGCTGAGAAAGGACAGATACACCGTCTGCCGCGGCAGCAAAGCGGCGAGATGGCTGCACCACGCCTCTCCCCAACGCTGCTGCGCCAGTTCGGGCTCGCCAGCATAGAAATGCGCGCCCAGGCCTTGCCAGAACGGTGAAGCGCCCGTCCCGGCCTCCCGCGGCCCGGCCAACTCCACGACCAGCTGAGTGCCAAACCCCTGACCGGCCTGCTGTGCGATGCGCTGCAAGGCGGCGGCAATCAAACGCGCCAACAAGGACTGCTGAGTCGGCTCATCCAAGTCGGGCGCACAAGCCAGATCGGCCAGTTCGCTCTCTCCGCTGTGGTCATTGCCCAGCAGCAACGTCGCTTGCGCACGGAACAAGCCCAACTCAGCAGCCGCGTGCACCACACGGCCCAGATGAAAGCTGTAGCGCGGCAGGCTCATCCCCAAGCGCCGCACCAGGCGTAGACAAGCCAGCGGCCTGTTGCTGCCGACCTCGGCCAGCAAGAGCCAGGTCTCGTTCATCTCCGGGCCATCCGCGGGGACCTCGGCCGGCAAGCGCAGCGCACGGCCGGCCTGGTTGCGCCAGGCGTGCAAAGCCTGCGCGTCAGCGGCGCACCAGCCGCGCAGCGTCAAGCTCGCCACCTCAAAAGCCACAGGGTCTGTCATGCGCCACCTCGCTCACTCATCACTGCGCCCAAGGGCGTGACCCACAGGGCTTCGGCCGATGAATGGCGCTCACCCAGCCGCTGCAGCACCTCATGCCCGCGCGGCAGACTCGCAGCCTTGATCGGCAGCTCCGCCAGCACGGCGCGGAAACCGGCTCGCTCCGCATTGACCACGATATGCAGGGACAAAGGCCCCTGCCCTTGAAGCTCGGCCCGAGGCTGCGCCGGCTCCGAGAGATCGCCTTGCAGCGTCAGGCGTCGCGCCTGGCGCACACTGCGCAAGAGGCCCAGGCTCGACTCGACCGTCGGACCGCCATCGAAAATGTCGATATAGGTGTCGGCATCAAAACCCTCATCTTGCAGGATCGAAAACGGCAACTCGCCCACCGGATGCAACTGGCCGATGGCGAACTGAGCGGCCTCGGGCAACAAGGGCACATAGATCGGTGAATGGGGCATCAGATCGGCGATGAAGGCCTTGCTGCGTCCACCGGTCACGGTTTCTGCTTGTGGATAGTCCATGTCAAAAAAGCGCCGCCCCACCGCATCCCAAAACGGGCTTTGGCCTTCCTCATCGGCCAGACCCGGATTCTCTGCCGCGATGCGCTCATTGAATCGCTCGGCGTACTGCAAGATGAACAAGAGTCGGGCTCGTGACAGCAGTTGAGGTGCCAAGCCTTGTGCGTACTCGGGCGCAATGAAGAACGAGGTCAGCAGGGTGTAGCCCGTCAAGTCATGGCACAAGTGCAAGGTATGCATGCGCTGGCTGACGCCCAAAGCCGCGCTGGCATGCACCACGAATTCATTGCGATAGCTGTAAAAACGGTCATGAAAGCCGGCGCTGGCGGCGATGCCACTGGTGCCCACCACCTGGCCGCGCGACAAATCCTCCAGCACGAACAGATAAGTCTCTTCGCCACTGGCGTCATCAGGGCTGCTGAAAGACTCGACCGAGCGTTCAATGCGCTCCCGCAGTTTGTTGCTGTCGCTGGGCAGGGAGCTGATGCCATGCGCGGTGGCCGCCGCGATGGCCTCGAGTGCGGGCAAATCACTGGGCGCAACCGGGCGCAAAACAAGCTGGTGAGGATGGGTCATGGTGAGGGGGGCTCTCCTGCGGGGCGACGCCAGGCCGCGGCGCGCTGGCTGCGCTCATCACGCGGTGTCTTGTCGAAATGCGCCTTGTAGGCATTTGAAAAATGGGGGCCGGACGAGAAGCCGCAGCTCAGTCCAATCTGCAGAATCGACTGGCTGCTTTGCTGCAAGAGCCGGCGAGCCCGATTCAGGCGCAACTCGAGGTAGTAGCGCGAGGGCAAGGCGTCCAGGTGTTGCTTGAACAGGCGCTCCAACTGACGACGCGAGACGCCGACCAGGCGGGCCACTTCTTCGGTCGGCAGCGGCTCGGCCAGATTGGCCTCCATCAGACTCAAGGCCTCGGCCAATTTGGGGCTGCCGCCGCGTTGATCGCTGGACGGTCGGCGCTGGCGTTCATCCCGACCGCGCGGGCGCTCGACGCCGAGGCTGAGGGTCAGGTCTTGCGCCAGTCGCTCGCCATGGCTGCGCGCCAGCCAGGCGATCAACAAATCCAGGCTGGCGCTGCCGCCGGCGCAACTGAGTCGGTTGGCCTGCGCATTCATCTCCCAAACGTTGCCACTCCAGACCACATCGGGAAAGTCTTCTTGCAAGGCCTCCAGCAAATGCCCGTCCACCGTCGCACGCTCATTGTTGAGCAGGCCGGCTTCCGCCAAGATGGCGCTGCCGCCATCCACACCGGCCAGCGCGACACCGGCGAGCGCCTGCTCGCGCAGCCATTGCAAGACCTCTTGCGACGCTTCACTGCCCTCGGCCGCGCAAACAAACACGACATGCCAGGGCAAGCCCAGCGTCAGCGCCTCGGTGCGCAGTTCAAGCGCGCCACACTGCACCGGCAAGCCCGAGGGGCTTAGCAACGTGGTGGGATAAATCGCCTCGACTTGCAAACGGGAGGCCCATTCCAGCGCCTCCAGCACCCCGGCCAAGGGCAATAAGCGCACCCCGTCCAAAAGCAAAAGCCCGCAGGCGCGCAGCTCTGGCGCCTGGGCGGGCAAGGCCGGCGGCGGCGTCAAAAGTGCCGCGGCGCCAGCGCTAGGAGGATGAGCCATTCGATTCACCGCTGCACTTTAATGGATGCAGCAGGGCTTCAGGCGGGCCCATGATGGACTCAGGCCTCACTGCCAGTTGATCATGGAGGGAACAGCCAGCAAGGCCAGTGCCACCACCAGGTACATCAGCTGCAAAGGCAGCATCCAGCGCGCCCATTTGGTCCAGGGAATGCCAGCCAAGGCCAAGACGCCCACGGTGATGCCCGAGGTCGGAATGACGGGCGTGGTCAGCTCACCGAACTGGAAGGCCAAGATGGCGGTTTGCCGGCTCACGTCGACCAAATCCGCCAGCGGCGCCATGATGGGCATGGTCAATGCGGCTTGACCGGTGCCGGAGTGAATGAAGAAGTTGATCACCGACTGGATCAGGAACATCTTCTGCGCCGAGAAGATCGGGCTGCTGGACTCGACGAAGGGCACCAGCGCGTTGAGCAAGGTGTCGATGATTTGGCCGTCGCGCATCAAGACCACGGTGGCCTTGGCCAGAGCGATCACCAAGGCGGTGCCCACCAGATCCTTGGCGCCGGACAAAAAGCTGGCCATAAACTCCTCGGCATTCAGGCGACCGATCACACCCACGGCAATGGCCATCACCAAGAACAGGGCGGCGATCTCTTCGATGTACCAGCCGAACTTGACCACACCGGTGATCATCACGCCCAAGGCGCCGACGAAGACGGCCAGCACCAGTTTGTGCGTGCCGGTCATGCCGGCGAAGTTCTCGAAGTCAGCGGTGTTGAGGTGCTTGCGCTTTTCCTCATCCATCTCAAAGCAAGGGCTCAAGCTGGGATTGCGCTTGATGCGCGCGGCGTACCACATCAAGAACGCAATGGTCAGGCTGGTAAAGATCGCCCAGCACACAAAACGAAAGCCAATGCCCGAGAACATGGGAACACCGGCGATGCTTTGCGCCACCCCCACATTGAAGGGATTCAAGAAGGCGGTCGCAAAACCAATTTGCGAACCGACAAAGGGAATCGAAACCCCGACGATGGTGTCGTACTTCAAGGCCAAAGCGAGCGGAATGAAGATCAACACAAAGGGAATCGCTTCTTCAGCCATACCGAAGGTGGCGCCGCCGAGCGAAAACAAGGTCACGAAGACCGGGATCAAGCCCGCACGCACCCAGGCGGAATGCTTATGCGCCTTGGCCACCGACTTGATCATGGCGTCAATCGCCTCGGTGCGCTGCAGCACCGAGAAGACACCGCCCACGATCAGCACAAAACCGATGATCAAGGAGGCTTCGACAAAGCCCTTGATCGGCGCCGTCATCAGGGCCGCGAAACCCTGCGGCTTGCTGGGCACAGCGTGGAAAGAGTCGGCGACGATGACTTTCTTGCCGTCAATCATCTGCGTTTCGTATTGACCTCCGGGCACCAGCCAGGTCGCCAAAGCGATCAGCGCCAGCAGGCCGAACAAAAGTACAAAGGTGTTGGGGAATTTCAGTTTGGACATGGGTCTGCAATCTTATTGCGTTCAGGCTTTACAAAGACAACAACTTGCCGCTGCGGAAGGCTTGCTGCCCCGCCACCTTGCAGACCCGCATGCCGGCGCTGACATAACGTCGACTCACCCTGGCAAACAAACGTCCAGCAAAACGGGCGCACAAGGGAGTGCGCTGATCGGTCAAGGGGTCCACCACTTCCGCGACTTTCTCGCCGGCGCTGACCTCGTCGCCCGGCGATTTGAAGAACAGCAAGATGCCGTGGTGCGGCGCGACCATGGGTTCAACACCTTCCAAGGGCGTGGGCTCACACAAGGGACGGGAGGCCAAATCCAGGGCCGGCAAGGGCAAGGCGGGCCCTTCCGCCAAATGGCCCTTGAGGCGCAAAAACTGCAAGAGCGCCAATGCATCGTCTCGCGCCAGGCCATCGTCGACCTGCTGCTCGCCGCGCAACTCCACCGTGGCGGCAAAACAAGCCAGCGGAATCGGTCGCTCCGGCCCGAAATGCGCGGCCAGTTCCCACCAGCTGCGAGAGACCGTTTCATCGAAAGGCTGATCACCGGAATCAAGAGCCACCAGCAAGGCTTGAGCCCCCAAAAGCTGAGCCAAGGGACGCGCCGCCTCGGCCAGCGGTGTGCCGGTGTAGACATGCATGACGGCCTGGGTGTCGCAATGCAGGTCCAGCACCAGATCGGCATCGGTGGCGAGGATCTGCAGGGTTAGCTTGAGTCGCTCGGTTTCTGTGAGGGTCGGCGAGGCGGCACGTTCGTTCAAGAGTGACAGGCTGGCCTCTCGAACCCGCACGGTGTTGTGAACGGGATCTGCGCTCAAGACGGGCTCCAGCAGCGGGATCAGCGCAGCGCTGAGGTGCTGGTAGTGGCGATTGAAGTTGATGCCGGTGGCCAGATCAAAGCGTCCGCACAAGCTGCCTTGCATTTCCTGTGACAGGCCGATCGGATTGGCCATGGGCACCAGCACAATTTCGCCTTCGATCAAGCCGGCAGCATCGATCTGACGCAGCATCGTGATCAGGTGCTGGGCCACCAACATCGGCGGCACCTCATCGGCATGCAAAGACGCTTGGATATAGGCTTTGCGCCCGCTGCTGGCGCGACCGAAGTGAAGGCTGCGCAGCTGCCGTTGAATGGGCGCGCTGGCCGGCTGAAGGGCATGTAGCTTGGTACGCATGGCGTGTTCCAGTCATGACAAGGCTCACCTCACGCCCTGAAGGCATGAGACGGGCCAAAAAGTTTCGAGAAAATTGGGGCGGCCAGCCGGGAGGTCTTGCGTGAACTTCAAGCCCACCCGACGCCGGCGCGAACGCTGTCAGCCCGAAGGCCGATCAGCGCACCGGTTCCAGCGCGGTGTAAAAAGGCCGCTTGATCACAATCGGCTGGACATCCAGGCGCATGCGCAAGACGGTGTAATCCTCGCCGCCCATGGCGCCGCTGTACCAGCCCCGCGTGCCCTCGCCCTTGTAAAGCCGGAACTCAAAGCCCAGGTCGGGCTGGGGATCATCCTTGAGCCTGCGGCCATTGAAGGCCACGCCCAACACTTCTGGATAAGGGCTGTCGAGCAACTGCCCCATGGCGTTGACAATGGTGGTGTCACCCAGCATGTCCATATAGAACGCTTGCTTGTGGTGGTAGGGCTTGAAGTCCTTGCCCGTCGGATCAATCGCATGGCCGGCCAGCTTGGCGGGTGATGGCGTCGTCACCCCGGTCTTCAGATGATGACGATCGCCGCGATCCAGGTAGCTGAGTTGCGCATTGCGGATGTTGAAGGCGCCCAGCTTGGCATCGCTGCTGGCTTGACTCAGGTCGACCAAGAGCACGCCCTTGCCGCCCAAGACCTGGATCTCATCGGCACGCAATACGGCAGCACTGTTCTCCTCGACGCCAATCCCCAGCTGATAGCCCTCGGCCTGCATCAGCGGAAGCAAGCGACCGATGCGACCCCGCTTGAGAAAGTGCTGATCCACAAACAGCTTGGGGCCGGCAAAACCCAGACCCCGGTCCACCTCTTTGCCGACGCGCAGATGCCCCTTCATCACATGCAGCACATCCTGTGCATCGCGGAACATGGTGCTGCTCATGATGGCCGCCCCAGCACTGGTGCCGGCCACAACACCGCCGCGATTCAGCACCGACCAAACGGCCTTCAGCATCTCGGTCGGCTGGCCACCGGGCTGCAAGGTATCGACGATCAACTCTTGAGCCCCCCCCGAGAAAAACACGCCCTGTGCGGCGGAGACCTTGCTCAACAGCGCCGGATCTTTCAAGTTGGCCTGCAGGTCCACGCCCTTCAATCGCGGTGCGACGGGAATCGCTTCGGCGCGCGCGCCTTGCGCATTCAAGGCGGCAATGATCTGCTCGGCACTGCGCTCGGGGTTGGCCGCAGCGGTGGCGAACACGGCGAAGCGGGCCCCAGGGCCGCCGGCCTCATCGACGATGCGCTTCCAGACTTCGGTGTTATCAAACTTGAGGGCGCCACCCATGATGACGAGGGCGCCTCGCTCGGGCGTCGCCGTCATGGCCGGCCCGCTCGACAAGGCCAATGCCAATCCGATACAGAGCGAGGCCGCCACTTTCGACAGGCCTGCCGCAGGAGCGCCATCCAGCGAGGGTCGAGAAGTTTTTCTTTGAACAAACATAGGTTTCAGTTCACGAAGAGGGGGAGGAAGAGGACCGGGCTTGAGCCAGCGCAAGCATGCTGCAGCAGTCAGCCCTGGCGAAATGGGATGCGAAGAGTCTGGCAAAGCCGCCTGGGCTTGAACAGCGGGTAAGGCCCCAAAAGTGCAGCGAATGAACCCGCAACGCAAGTGCATGTCGCAACGCTGCAAGCGCTGTTGCGGCTGTTGATCGGGGGTTTGCGACCAAGCGACACGGACTTGCGCAAATCGGACCAAGCCACCAAAACCCCATAGGCAAGTCATCGGCGCCGCTCCTAGAGTGATCACAAGCCGGACACGAGGGCTGCTGGTATCGGGGCTTGCACAGCCCCCGGCAGCGATTGCCAAACCAGCGCCCCGAGCCCGTCACTTCAGCGTTCATTCACTCCTCCCCCAACTCCTAGCGAACCAGGCCAAACCATGACTACACACCCCGCCAAGCGCCGCCAGTCGGCCGATCGTTCTTTCAAGCTGCAAAGCCTGAGTCGAGCCGCCATGCTGCTACTTGCCGCGCAGGCCCTGCAAGTGCAAGCCCAAGAAGCCAAGCTCGAGCGCGTTGAAGTGACAGGCTCCAGCATCAAACGGATTGACGGCGAGACCGCCCTGCCGGTTGAGACCATCAAGCGCGCCGACATCGACAAATCCGGCGTCACCACTGCAGCCGAATTGCTGCAAAAGATAACTTCCAATGTCGGCGGCTTGACCGACGGCGCCAGCATCAGCGATCAAGCCGGCGCCCAGCGCGGCTTCAATGGCGCGAACCTGCGCGGCCTGGGGGTCTCCAGCACCTTGGTGCTGCTCAACGGTCGTCGGCTGGCCAACTTCGCCACGCCGGGCGACAACGCCGGAGTGGACTTGAACAATATTCCGGCCGGCGCGATCCAGCGCGTCGAGGTGCTCAAAGACGGCGCCTCGGCCATCTACGGCACCGACGCCATGGGCGGCGTGATCAACTTCATCACCCGCAAGGACTACCAAGGCGTGGACTTGAGCGCCTATGTCCTGGGCACCCAGCAGGGGGGCGCCGGCAAGAAGACGGTGTCGGCTTCAGCGGGCTATGGTGACCTGAGCCGCGATCGCTTCAATGTCTTCGCCGCCATCGACGTTCAAAAGCTCGAATCCCTGAACTCCCAACAGCGCGACTTCATTCAGGAATATGACCTGCCCGGCCGCTTGGCACCGCAGTTGTCCAGCAACCCCTTCCCGGCCAACGTCGACCTGACCTCGACACAGCTGCGCGACCTGAACGCTTTCGTGCTGGCCAATCCGAACACCGCGCTGAAAGGCAGCGGCGCCAACGGCACTTGGGCACCCAAGGTGCCGGGCTCCTCGGCCCGGCGGGTCAACTTCGCCAAGGCCTCTTGCACCGGCGGCAGCAATCCGAACTCGGTCTCCCCGGCTTCATTGGGTGGCGTTGAAGGTTGCGCCTACAACTACATGGGCGATACCGAGATTTATCCCGAATCCAGCAAGGCCAACATCATCGGCCGGGCGACCTTCCAGCTCAGCGATGATCACCAACTCTTTGCTGAAGCCTTGTTCAGCAAGACCGAGACCGACTACGCCGCATCACCCGCCACCTCATCCAGCATCACCACGGCACGCGGCATCACCTTGCCAGCCTCCTTGCAAGCCGTGACCGGCATCACCACACCGGTGGCCTTCCGCTTCCGCCTACAAGATGCGGGCAAACGCACCAGCCGCGTCGAAAGCGAAGCCAGCCGCATCGTGATTGGCGCCAACGGCCGCCTCGGCGACTGGGACTACGACACGGCCTTGAACCAAAGCGTCAACAAGGCCACCGACACCAATCTCGACGGCTGGGTGTCCTTCACTCAGATGCTCGATGGCATCAAGACCGGCAAGTACAACCCCTTCCAACCGGGCAATGCTGAGGCTGGCCGGGCATTCATGCAATCGATTCGCGTGGACGGCGGCGCACGCATCGCCAAAGGCACGTCCCAGAGCCTCGACGGCAAGCTGACCCGCGCCTTGACCGCCTTGGGCGGCGGTGACCTGCAACTGGCTTTGGGCGCCGAAATCCGCCGCGAGAAGACGGAGTTCTCGGCCAGCGATGTGCTGAAGGCCAATGACACGGTGGGTGACCGCTCAAGCTCCGGTGCCTTGTTGGCCGACACCTCGAACCATCGCGATGTGATGGGTGCCTTCGCCGAACTGAGCGCCCCGTTCACCAAGGAATTGGAGGCCCAGTTCGCGATCCGACACGATCGCTACAAGGCCGTGAATGACGAGCGCACCAAGACCAGTTCGCCCGAGCTGAGCACCACCAACCCAAAGATTGGCCTGAGCTATCGGCCGACCAAGAGCTTGCTGGCGCGCACGTCCTACGGCACCGGTTTCCGTGCGCCCTCGATCTCTGAAATGTTCCTGCCCTTGCGCGCGGGCGTGACGGCCAGCTTCGTCCGGGACCCCGTGTCGGGCGAAACCACGCAACTGCCCATCGATCGTTCGGCCAATCCTGAGCTGAAGCCCGAGAAATCGAAGCAGTTCTCGATCGGCGCGGTATTTGAACCTTCGCGGACCTGGAGCGGCAGCATCGACTACTGGGCGATTCGCAAGACCGACATCATCTCGGAGATCGGCGAGGAAACCATCTTCACCAACCCGGTCTATTACAACGATCCGAAGATCGTGGTCCGCGACTCAGGCGGTTTCGTCAACTACATCCAGGTCAAGAAAGAGAACCGCGGCAAGCTCAACACCTCGGGCGTCGATTTGGCGATCAACTGGCGCGGCGAAGCCAGCAGCCTGGGCCGCTTCGGCCTGAGCGCCTCGGGCACCCTGATCACCGAATACAAGTACCAGACCGACCCACGCTCCCCGATGGTGGATGGCCTGAGCAAGTTCCGTGACGACAAGGCGTTGCAACGCTGGCGCCACAAGCTGACAGCCGACTGGGACTTCGGTGCCCTGGGTCTGTCGCTGAGCAACACTTATTTGTCGGGCTACCGCGACCAAAACGTCGAGGGCCTGGCGGCGCCGGAGTGGAACAACCGCGACGTGAAGGCCTACTCGCTGTGGGACCTGAGCGGCAGCTATCGCTTCTCGCCCGAGTTGCGTCTGCGTGCCGGCATCTTGAATCTGGCCGACACCGCCCCGCCGTTCACCAACCAGTCGCGTTACTTCCAGGTCACCTGGGATCCGACCTATGGTGACCCGCGCGGCCGCTCCTTCTATGCCAGCCTGAGCTACTCCTTCCGCTGATCCCCAGCGTCTGCCCTCGGCGGCCTTGCTCTGAATCTTGAGCAAGGCACAAAAAAGCCAAGCCCTGACCGGCTTGGCTTTTCTTTTGGCTTGTAAGGTCTACTGTGCGCCGTCGCGTTCGCCGGCGGGCGGGCTGCTGCGCCCTGGGCCTGGCCAAGTGCTGTAGATCGGGATCGGCATGCGCACCGGTGTGATGTCCAGGTAGACATTGATCACGGTGTATTCCTCGGGGCCGTTTTCATCGGTACTCCAAGCAAAACTGCCGCGCCCTTTGTAGATACGGAACAAAAAACCCAACTCGGCCACCGGGTCGCCCGCCTTGGATGCGGCATCAAAAGTCAGGCCCCGGATCTCCGCGAAACGGCTGTCGATCAGGTAGTTCATTGAGTTGGAGATGGTCGAGTCGCCCAGCATGTCCAGGTGAAAAACCGGCTCGGTGTAGTAAGGCTTGTAGTCGGGCGAACTGGGATCCAGTTTGTCACCACGCAGCTTGACGGCGGAAGGCAGGGTCAGCCGAGTTTTCAAGTTATAGCGATCGCCGTGATCCAGGTAGTTCAAGCGCGCCTGGGTCAAATTAAAAGCACCCAAAGTGGGGTCGGTCTTGACATCGTTCAGATCCACCAACAACGCGCCCTTGCCGCCGATGATCTCCACTTCGTCCCCATGAATGATGGCGGCGGTGTTCTCGTCCACCCCCAGCCCCAGCTTGTAGCCCTTGGCCATCATCAAGGGAATCATGCGGCCGAAGCGGCCCCGCTTCAAGAAGTGCTGATCGACGAACAAATCAGGTCCAACGAAGCCAAGTCCGCGGTCGATTTGCTTGCCCTCAACCCATTTGCCTTTCATGATGTTGATGACACTGGGCGCGTCACGAAACATCACCGTGCTCATGATGGCCGCACCTGCCGAGGTACCCGCCACCACACCGCCCTTGCGGTAAACCTCCCAGATCGCCTCCAGCATCGGCGTGGCATGCCCGCCGGGCATCAAGACATCGACGATGCGCTCTTGAGAGCCGCCGGTGAAGAACACGCCGCGCGCATTCTTTACCTTGTTGATCAAAGCGGGATCACGCACCACCTTGTTCAAGTCGACCCAACCGAACTTGGGCGCGACCGGCAAGGCCTCGGCGACCGCGCCGCGCCGGTGCAGCATCTCGATGGCCTGCTTGGCGCTGGCTTCAGGGTCTTCCGAGGCTGTTCCGAACACCACGAAGCGCGCGCCCTTGCCGCCGGCCAAGGCCACGATGCGGCCCCAGACCTCCTCGTTATCAGATTTCAAGGCCCCGCCTATCGGCACCGCATAACCGCGCACCGCCACGTCATGTTTGGCCGAAGCCGATGGGGTCGCAGGGTTCGATGACGACGGGGCAGCAGGGGCGGGTTTAGCCGGCGGCTGCAGCACTCGTGCGCCCTGCGCGGCATGCGAGGCTGACGCCCCGCCGGCCGCTGCCGCAGGATTCGCCCAAGCTTGGGCGCTGGCCAGGAGAAGCACACCGAGCCCCAGGCAAGCGGGCCAAGGGGCGCGGCCTTGGGAGCGGGAATGCAGCAGTTTGAGCATGATCTCTGGCCTCACTTCTTATCGATGCGAGCGCAACAGCAGCCCGGCCCAAATGATGGTAGCCCAGCCCTCAGCCTCCCCATCCCCCCCCGCAGGTGTGAGAGACGTCTTGGTTCACTCGCCCCCCTATGGCAGGCCTGAGCAAAGACCTAACTTCAAGTTGCGCGGATACGACTGTGCGAGTAAACCCTCGCTGGAAGAGTGCCATGGACTTCCTAGACTGGTCCGATTGGATGCAGCCGCTTGCTTCGGCAAGGCAGGAGCTGTCATCCGGCGAGGTCAAGGCTCGCGTACCCACCGGGAGATCCGCATGAATATCAATCCGCAGCGATGGCCAGCCCTCAACACCGGCCCTCGGCCAAGGCGGCTGCGGGGTCGGTTCTTGCGCCAGCCAACTCAAGCCGCCGTGCACCTCTTGATGCTGGGCCTGGTCGGCCTGGCCTGCCTGCCCGCTTTGGCGCAAGATGCCGGCGCGGGGGTCAAAAAGTTCGAGCGTGTCGAAGTCACCGGCTCCGCCATCAAGCGCATCGAGGCCGAAGGAGCCTTGCCCGTACAGATCATCACCCGCGCCGATATGGTCAAGGCGGGCATCACCACCGCCGCGGAGTTGATCGCCAACCTCAGCGCCGCCAGCAACAACCTGACCGATGGGGTCAGCATCGCCAACGGCGGCTCCAGAGATCAAATGGGCTTCAACTCCGCCAACTTGCGCGGACTCGGCACCTCCTCCACCCTGGTGCTCTTGAACGGCCGGCGCATGGCCAATTTCGCCTCGCCCGGCGACGATGCAGGCGTGGATCTGAACAATATTCCCAGCGCGGCCATCGAACGTGTGGAAGTGCTGCTGGACGGCGCCTCCGCCATTTACGGCACCGATGCGATCGGCGGTGTCGTCAATTTCATCACTCGCAAGGACTACCAAGGACTAGACTTGGACGCCTATGTCGGTGCCAGCCAGGAAGGCGGGGCCGGCAAGCGCACCGCTTCGCTGGCCGCAGGATTCGGCGATCTCGCGCGCGATCGTTTCAACCTCTTCGGTGTCTTCGACATCCAGCACACCGATGCCTTGAACACCTCACAACGCAAGTTCATCGGTGAGCTGCAGATCCCGCAGCGCCTGCCCCATCTGCTGTCCAGCTACCCGATGCCGGCCAACATCTTCTTGTCATCGGATCAGTTGGAGGCCTTGCAAAACCAAGGCTTCAAGATCAACGGGCGAGTACCCAGCACCAAGACCATCAATCTCAGTGCTCCCCAGTGCAATCCCCCGCACTCGCTGAATCTGGTCGACGGCATCGGCGGCCCGGATGGCTGCACTTTCGATTACATGCGCGATCTTGAGCTTTATCCTCAGTCCAAAAAACTCAGCTTTCTGGGTCGCGGTGTTTTGGCCTTGGGTGACAAGCATCAAGCCTTTGTCGAACTGGCCCTCAGTGAAGCCAAGACCCACTATGTCGGCACGTCCTCACGCATCCGCTTGCGCCGAGCCAATGAGCTGGATACCGCGCTGATTCCAGGTTTGGACACCGCACTCCCCGGTGAAGCCGTCGAGATCCGCGCGCGCTTGCTGGAAGCGGGCAATCGCAAGACCGCACTGAACAGCAGGGCCGAACGCGTGGTCCTCGGCATGTCTGGCTCGCTCGGCAGTTGGGACTACGACTGGGGCCTCAATCACAGCGTCAACAAGGTGGCCGAGCGTGATGCCAGCGGCTACCTGCTGTACGAGGAACTGATCGACGGGTTTCGTCGCGGACTCGTCAACCCCTTTGGTCCCTCCAGCGCTGCGGGGAAAGCCTATCTGAACAGCATCCAAGTGAACGACGAAGTGCGCAGCGCACGCGGCGCCATGAGCTCGCTGGACTTCAAAACCAGCGGCAGCTTGATGAAGCTCGGCGGCGGGAACTTGGCACTGGCTCTGGGCGCGGAACTGCGCCATGAGTCCACCGACTCCAAAGCGTCTGAGCTGCTGCTTTCCGACAATATCAACGAGGACTGGACGCCAGGTGACTCGCAGTTCGTCAAACGCTCGCGGCGCGTTTGGGCCGTGTTCGGCGAACTGGTCGCGCCGCTCAGCAAAGAGCTAGAGCTGCAATTCGCCTTGCGGCATGACAACTACCAAAACATCGGCGGCACAAGCAACCCCAAGCTGGGTTTGAGGTATCAAGCGGCGAAAGAGCTGGTGCTGCGAGCGTCGGCCGGCACCGGATTCCGCGCGCCCTCCTTGAATGATCTGTACCGGCCGCCAAAATCAAGCAGCACCTCGGTGCTGCCCGACCCGGTCTACTGCGCGGCCAATGGCAACGATCTGCGCGATTGCGCCAACAACTGGAGCACGGTGATCTATTCGGGACCGAATCTGAAGCCCGAGAAATCCAAGCAGTTCTCGATGGGCATGGTCTTCGAGCCGATCAAAGATGTCAGCCTCGGCCTGGACTACTGGAACATCGCCAAGACCAACCTGATCAGCACGATTGGTGAAGACATCATCCTGGGCAATCTGGGCAAATACGGCGCGCTGGTTCATCGCTACAACATGGACGAAGGCATTCAGGGCTGCGACTACGACCCCGATGACTACGAGATTTGCTTCATCGAGTTGCGCAAAGAAAACCGCGGCAAGCAACGCTCCTCGGGGCTGGACCTGAGCTTTGAAGTGCGGCGCCTGACGAGCCCCCTCGGCCAGTGGGGCGCCAAGATGGCGGGAACCTGGGTGCTGAAGTCTGAGAAGCAGACCGGCTTCGGTGATGATTTCGTCAGTGACCTGGGCAAATTCGTCACCACCGGCGCGGTGCAACGCTGGCGGCATCGCCTGAGCCTGGACTGGACTTATGGCCCATGGAGCCTGGCCGTGGGCAACACCTACTCCAGCGGCTACACGGATCAAAACTCCGCCATCGACACGAATTCAGGCACGATGGTGGGAGCGAACAAGGTCAAGGCCTATTCCCTGTGGGACATGGCTGGCGCCTGGGAGGCCAGCAAGTCGCTGACGCTTCGGGCGGGCGTGAAAAATCTGCTGAACACCGCCCCGCCCTACTCCAACCAGGCCTATCACTTCATCTCGGGCTATGACCCCAGCTATACCGACCCTCGGGGCCGATTTGTCTACCTCAGTGCGCAGTATCAATTCCGTTGACGGAACGAGGCGTCGCCAAGCGCTGGCTTGGCTGAGCAGCCTGCTGATTGAGCCCGCAACAGGCTTGAGAACGGCAATGGCGGCGGATCGCCCTGGCCGCGAGAGCGTCGCCCCCAACACCCCGATGGCAGACAGCTTGAGCGGCTTGATCCATCGGCTTCAAGCAAGCATGCCTTCATTGCTGCAGGATCTGCAAGTGCCGGGCGCCAGTTTGGCCCTGCTCCATGAAGGCAAGCTCGCTTGGTCAGGGCAGTTCGGCCAATGCGAGGCAGGCCATGAGCGCCCGGTTCAGGCCAACACCGTGTTCGAAGCGGCGTCCTTGAGCAAGCCGCTCTTCGCCTACCTGGTCTTGCAGGCGGTTCAAGCCGGGCAGATCGAACTCGATCGCCCGGTTCTCGACTATCTGCCGCAAGAGCTTTGGCGGCCACCGCAAACCGGGCAGCGAATGATCACGGCCCGAATGCTGCTGTCGCACCGCTCCGGCCTGCCCAATTGGCGCAGCGCCGCCGATGAATCGCTCCAAACCCTGCAACTCGCCCACGAGCCCGGAGACCGCTTTCTCTACTCCGGCGAAGCTTACTTTTATCTTCAGCGGGTCATCGAGCACATCACGGGTACTGGGCTGCAAGCCCTGGCCGAAAAAGCGCTGTTCAAGCCTCTGGGCATGAGCAACAGCGCGTTCTCACTCACGCCGAAACTGATGGGTTTGCGAGCCCGAGGTCACGATGAACTGGGCCAGGTCTTGCCCGAACAAGACTACCAAGACGCCAACGCCGCCTACACGCTGTACACAACGCCGGCCGACTACGCCATGTTTGTGGCCGAGCTCTTGAGGCCGAGCCATGACACACCCCATGCCTTGAAGTCCGCTTCGATACAAGCCATGCTTGCTCACGTCACCATCGCCACCGATCGCGAACCGATCGAGCGGCCCGGCCTCCAACAAGGGCCGACCGTGTTCTGGGGTTTAGGCTGGGCCATCAACACCAATGTTCAGGGCGATATCGCCTATCACACCGGCACCAACAGCACCGGCTTTCGCAACTATTGCCAGTTTTCCCCCAGCCGTGGGAGTGGCTTCATCCTCATGAGCAACGGGCTGAGGGGAAATGAGCTGTGGAGGCAGCTGATGCCGCTCTTGGGTGCGCGCTAAGGTGCACGCTGACGGGCGCGTTCAGCTGTCGATCCCCAACTCAGCGGCCATGCGCTGAACCAGCGCCTTCAAGGCCTCTAACTCAGCGTTCATTCTTTGCTGCTCAGCGCGTAAAAAGGCCAACTCCTCATCGCGCGGCAACGCTGCAGCCGGATGTTCTTGCACCACCTCCCCGCACAACAAATGCGCCCAGCGCGACTCGCGCGCCCCCGGTGCGCGCGCCAGTTTGGTGACGAATGCGGGTCTCGATTCCTTGGTCTCAGCCAGCTCCTCGAGAAAGCCCTCGACCGATGAGGCGTCGGCAAAGCGATGCAGCCTCTCGGTATTCATGCGTAACTCGGCCGTGGTCTGGGGGCCCCGCAGCATCAACAAGGTCAGGATGGCCAAGCCAGCACCCGGAACGCCCAAACCGCGTGCCGCGTTGTGCTCAAACCGCACCACGCGACTCCCACTGACGGTATTGACCAGGTGCATGTGCTTGAGTTCCTCCAGCGCCAGCAAGACATCGGATTCACTGGCACTCATCACCGGATCACGCGCCGTCTTCTGGTTGCAACCCAGGGTCAAGGCGTTCAAGGACAAGGGATAACTGTCTGGAACCGTGGATTCCTTCTCCACCAGCACGGCCAGCACTCGCGCTTCCAGCGCAGTCAAAGTTCGCAGCGTCATTGAGCGTTACACCCCAAAACCATCGTCAGCTTGAATCACAGCCCCATTGATGAAGTGGCTCTCATTGGCACACAACATCAGCAACGAGGTATCCAGATCTTGCGGCTGACCGACACGCTTGCGCGGCAGCAGTTCCACCAATTTGCGACCTTGCTCGGTCGACCAATGATGGTGATTGATCTCGGTATCGATATAGCCCGGGCAAATCGCATTCACATTGATGCCGTGTTTGCCCCACTCCAGCGCCATCGCACGTGTCATATGGATGACGGCAGCCTTGCTCATTGAATACACGCCGATCTGGCTCAACACCCGCAAGCCTGCCATCGATGCGATATTGACGATTCGCCCGCCGATAAAGGTACCCGGCGCATTGCCACTGGCGCGAGCCAGCATGCGCTTGCCCACTTCTTGGGCAACAAAGAATGCGCCGCGCACATTGGTATCCATCACGAAGTCAAAGTCATCCGCCTTCACCTCGGTCAGCTTCTGGGTCCGACTGACTCCGGAGTTATTGATCAAGATGTCAATCGTTCCGACCTCCGTCTCCGCATGCGCCACCGCCGACTTGATGCTGTCCAGATCGGTCACATCGAGCATCACGACATGGGCATCACCGCCCTTGCCTTCAATCTCGCTGCGCAAGGTCTTGAGTCGTTCAATTCGGCGTCCGGCCAAAACCACGCAGGCCCCCGCTTGTGCCAAGGTTCTGGCAAATTGGGCGCCAAGACCACTGGAGGCCCCGGTCACCAAGGCCACCCGGCCCGACAAATCAATGCTGTAGCTCATAGATCAAATCCTCACAAGGCTGCCGGGGAGATTAGCACGCGACTCCGAAACTGCCGGGAATCTCCCAGCACCCAGCCCCTAATTCTTTGGCCAAGCCCCTTGGCTGGATTGCCCATTGCAGAGGCGTCATTGCAGGCCCCTAGACTGAGCTCCCCAAGCAGAAAAGCACGACCGTTCGTTTTTTAATGAGCACCAGTAGAATGCGCCCCAACTCTCAATCAGCGGGCAATGCACAAGCCCGACCTAACAAGCCTTAAGGATGCCCATGACCAGCGCAGAACTGATCGCTCAATACGGCCCACGCGAAAGCATGGAATACGACGTGGTGGTGGTGGGCGCCGGCCCTGGCGGCCTGTCCACAGCGATACGGCTGAAGCAGTTGGCCGCGGAAAAAGGGCAAGAGATCTCGGTGGTGGTGCTTGAGAAAGGCTCTGAGCCCGGCGCCCACATCCTGTCGGGTGCCGTGATGGATCCTCGGGCGATCTCCGAGCTGTTTCCGAACTGGAAGGAGTTGAACGCCCCCTTGAATCAGCCCGTCAGTGCCGATGAGGTGTTGTTCCTCAGCGAGACCGGTGCCAAGAGTACGCCTCAGTGGTTGATTCCGGAGTGCTTCCACAACCATGGCAACTATGTGGTGTCTCTCGGCGCAGTCACCAAATGGTTGGGCGAGCAGGCCGAAGCCCTGGGCGTTGAAATCTTCCCGGGCTTCAGCGCAGCCGAAATCGTCTACGGCGAGGATGGCTCGGTGCGCGGCGTTGCCACCGGGAGTCTGGGCGTTAGCAAAGAGGGCGAGCCCCACGAAGGCTTCCAACTGGGCATGGAGTTGCTCGGCAAGTACACCGTGTTCGCCGAGGGTGCACGGGGCCATCTGGGCAAGCAGTTGATCAGCAAGTTTGAACTGGATGCAGGTCGGGACCCACAGAGTTATGCCATCGGCATCAAAGAGCTGTGGGAAATCCCGGCGGACAAGGCCAAGCCCGGCCTGGTGGTGCACACGGCGGGCTGGCCGATGGACGGCGAAACCTATGGTGGCGGTTTCTTGTATCACCTGGAAGGCAATAAAGTCACCCTGGGCTACGTTGTCGGTTTGGACTACAAGAACCCCTGGCTGAGCCCGTTCGAAGAGATGCAGCGCTGGAAGACTCACCCCAGCATCCGCACTCATTTGGAAGGCGGCAAGCGCCTGAGCTATGGTGCACGCGCCATCACTGCCGGGGGTCTGCTGTCTCTGCCCAAAACGGTGTTCCCGGGTGGTGCCTTGGTGGGCTGCGATGCAGGCTATCTGAACGCTGCCCGGATCAAGGGCAGCCACGCCGCCATCAAGACCGGCATGCTGGCCGCCGAAGCGGCCTTTGACGCAATCGCCGCAGGGCGCCAACATGATGAACTCACGGCCTACCCGGCCGCGTTTGAGCAGAGCTGGCTGCACGCCGAACTGGATCGCTCGCGCAACTTCAAGCAATGGTTCAAAAGGGGCAACACCGTGGGCACCTTGATGACCGGCATCGAGCAATGGCTGCTGCCCAAACTCGGCATCTCGAGCCCGCCTTGGACTCTCCACCGCACGCAAGCCGACCATCTCTACCTGAAGCCTGCCGCGGAATGCCCAAAGATTGACTACCCTAAACCCGATGGTCAACTGACCTTTGACCGACTCTCATCGGTTTTCGTCTCCAACACCAACCACGAAGAGAATCAGCCGGCCCACCTGACTTTGAAAAACGCCGATGTGCCTGTCGCCATCAACCTGACCCAATTTGCCGGGCCTGAAAGCCGCTACTGCCCTGCCGGCGTCTATGAGTTCATCAAGACAGAGAGCGGCCAGGACAAGCTGCAAATCAACGCGCAGAACTGTGTGCACTGCAAGACCTGCGACATCAAGGACCCCACCCAAAACATCGTTTGGGTGACCCCTGAAGGCGGGGGCGGGCCCAACTACGCAGGCATGTGAGTTGTGCCCTTGACAAGCCCAGGGCAAGCATGCCCTGGGTGACAGGAGTGCCGGCGGTATCAGTGCTGAACGTGGCTTGGTTTCCCAACCTCGCACCCCATGCCCTCCATTCCCTCCATGCTGGAAACTCAATCAACAGGACCGGGCGGTCACCCTCGCTTGTTCGGCCCAGCTGAGCAGCATGTTTCTTTGTGATGGCGGACTAAGCGCGAGGGCGCCTGATACGGCTAATGGCACTCGCGCAGCAGCGCGAAAACGAAGCTCTTCAATTGCCTCCACGCAGCTAAGGCGTCAGGCCATCGGCTTTTTTTCGGCGAGCGACCATTGTGCCGGCACAGGCCGGGCAGTTCGTATTGTCCAGCCCCAAAGCAAAAACCCTTGATTCACAAGATTTCTCTTGCAGATCAAGGGTTTCGCATTACTTGGCGGAGTCGGAGAGATTCGAACTCTCGATGCAGGTTTTGCCCACATACTCCCTTAGCAGGGGAGCACCTTCGGCCACTCGGTCACGACTCCAGCGCAGCCTTGAATTCTATACTAAGTTTTCAAGGCCTTTCAAGACTTAGGCAGAAATTTGTTCCAATTCGAAAGCGCGGTGCAAAGCACGCACGGCCAACTCCATGTACTTCTCGTCGATCACGACACTGGTCTTGATCTCGCTGGTGGAAATCATCTGGATGTTGATGCCCTCTTCGCTCAACGCGCGGAACATCTTGGACGCCACGCCCACATGCGAACGCATGCCGATGCCGACGATAGACACCTTGCAGATGCGCGCATCACCCATGACCTTGGAGGCCTGCGTTGCCGGGCCCACGGTCTTCTCCAGCAACTCCATGGTGCGCGCATAGTCGTTGCGGTGCACAGTGAAGCTGAAATCGGTCTTGCCGTCATGCGAGACGTTTTGAATGATGACGTCGATGTCGATATTGGCATCGGCCACCGGACCCAGAATTTGGAAAGCAATGCCCGGCTTGTCGGGCACGCCCAAGAGCGTCACCTTGGCCTCATCGCGGTTGAAGGCAATACCCGAAACGACGGCTTGTTCCATTTTCTCGTCCTCTTCAAAACTGATCAGCGTGCCAGACTTGGCCTCTTCTTCGATGGCGATATCCCAGGGCGTGAAGCTCGACAGCACGCGCAGGGGCACCCGGTATTTGCCGGCAAATTCAACCGAGCGAATTTGCAGAATCTTTGAGCCCAGCGAGGCCATCTCCAGCATTTCTTCAAAGCTGATGGTGTGCAGGCGACGCGCCTCGGGCACGATGCGAGGGTCGGTGGTGTAGACGCCGTCCACATCGGTGTAAATCAGGCATTCAGCAGCCTTCATCGCAGCTGCGATCGCAACGGCGGAGGTATCCGAGCCACCACGCCCCAAGGTCGTGATGTTGTGGTCTTCGTCAATGCCTTGGAAGCCCGCAATGACCACGACCTTGCCGGCGTCCAGATCGGCACGCACGCGGGTGTCATCAATGCTCTCGATACGCGCCTTGGTGTAGCTGGAATCGGTCGCCACGGGCACTTGCCAGCCGGTGTAACTGACCGCCTCCAGGCCTTCGGCTTGCAAAGCAATCGCCAGCAGTCCCACCGACACTTGCTCGCCTGTGGCAGCAATCATGTCGAGTTCGCGATTCAGTTCAGGGCTGCCGACAGACGGCGACAGCTCTTTCGCCAAACCCAGCAAACGGTTGGTTTCGCCGCTCATGGCCGAGGGCACGACCACCATTTGGTGGCCCGCACGCGCCCATTTGGCGACACGCTTGGCAACATTGCGGATGCGCTCGGTCGACCCCATTGAGGTGCCGCCGTACTTGTGAACAATCAAAGCCATAGGATAGTTTTTGCGCGGGGGGTCAAAGTCCCGGTCGGGTGAAGCTGCGCCGCGGTCGCAACTCTCGATTCTAGCTGCTGCATTGCAGCAATATGACGATCAATTGAGTTACCAAACAAGCATGGAATCGGGCCTCCAGGCCAAGCTCAAGGCCGTTTCGCCCGGCTTGGCCAGCCAACGCGCATCCAGGCCCAAGCCAGGGGCATAGACCAGCTCAGCTCCGACAAACAAGAGCGGCCCCTTGCGCTGCCAGGCCGGCACGGCGGCCTCTTGATAGGCTTTTTTGAGACTGCGCAAACAACTGTTCGGGGCACGTTGAAACTGCTCGCCGCCACTGCGTGAGCGCATGGTCAAGGCGCGCAACAATTCGGGGCAGACACCTGCACTCGGGCTTGACTCCACCCGCCAGGCCCCCGCCCAGTTCGGCTGCGGGTAAGTTCCCGGCTGGGACAAGTCCAGCGAAATTGAGCCCAAGGCTTCAGATGCAACACAGTCAGAACTCGCCTGCCAACTCAATCGCCCGCGATACCGCCGCAAGAGTCCGCCAGCACAAGGCCATGTCCCGGGCCCCTCTCCTGCTAACTCGAGCGCCAAGCGGAGCAAAAGGCTGGCTGGGGCGATCTGACGGGTTTGCACGGCCAACCAAGCGCGTAAGGCGTTGCGCGCGCGAAGCTCGCTGAGCTTGAACAGCGCGGATAAGCTGAGGCCTGGTAGTCCATCCGCCAGCGCGTCGAGATCGCCCTGGGCCACCTCATCTTGCAGGGCTGCGGCTTGCTGAGCCCATGTGGCGGCTCGCGCCAAGCTGGCCTCGGCTTGCGGAAAGGCCTGCAACAGCGCGGGCCAAACCTCCAAGCGCAAACGGTTACGCGCGAAGCGTGTGTCTTGATTGCTGTCGTCTTCGATGTGGCTGAGCGCATGCTGCTGCACATAGGCTTGCACCGCCTCGCGCGGCTGATCGAGCCAGGGTCGCGCCCAGCACAGTGCCTCGTCTCGCCACTGCTGAGCAGGCATGGCGGCCAAGCCTGCCACGCCCGCGCCACGCAAAGCTTGCAAAAGCAAAGTCTCAGCCTGGTCGCGCCGGTGATGCGCCAGCAAAAGCATGGTCGCGCCGGCCTCATGGGCCATGGCGCTGAGTGCAGCATAGCGCTGCTCGCGGGCCCATGCTTCGACGCTTTGTGCGGGAGAGGGAGCGCCCTTCAGGCGCGTCGCGCGAAAGCGCAAAGGCAGGCCGCTCTCGGCCCAAGCCTCACATTGCGCTTGGCAATGCGCAAGCCAATCATCAGCATTTGGGCTGAGCCCGTGATGCACATGCAGGGCGAACACTGCGATGCCGGCGCCCTGCTCTTGATTCAGAACCAGCGCTTGACGAGCCACCGTGTGAAGCAGCGCTGTGGAGTCGCGTCCACCGCTGTAAGCAACAGCAATACAGCGGTTCAAGGACAACTCAGGGACGGCTCAAGCCAGGGTTCAACGGCTCTTGGTATCGCCAAAGCGGCCATAGGCCTGCAGGCGCTCATAGCGGCGCTCCAGCAATTCCTTGGGCTTCAGGTCGCTGACCTGACGCAGGGCTTCGCCCAGCGCGCGCTTGAGGTTAGAGGCCATCTGCTTGTTGTCGCGATGGGCGCCGCCGACCGGCTCGCTGACGATCTTGTCGATCAAGCCCATGGCCTTCAAACGATGGGCGGTGATGCCCAGCGCGCTGGCCGCTTCGGGCGCACGCTCGGAAGACTTCCAAAGAATCGAGGCGCAACCTTCAGGCGAAATCACCGAATAGGCCGAGAACTGCAGCATCAAGACCTGATCCGCCACACCGATGGCCAAAGCGCCGCCGGAGCCGCCTTCGCCGATGACTGTGGCAATGATGGGCACTTCCAGCTGCGCCATCTCAAAGATATTGCGGCCGATGGCTTCCGACTGACCCCGCTCCTCGGCACCAATACCTGGGTAGGCACCCATGGTGTCGATCATGGTGAAGACGGGCAAACCGAACTTCTCGGCCAACTTCATCAGGCGCAGGGCTTTGCGATAGCCCTCTGGGCGCGGCATGCCGAAGTTGCGCAGGGTGCGCTCTTTGGCGTCCGAGCCACGCTGATGGCCGACAACCATACAGGCTTGGCCATTGAAACGAGCCAAGCCGCCGACGATCGCAGCATCATCTGCAAAGTGACGGTCACCATGCAACTCTTGGAAATCGGTGAAGACCTCGGCGCAGTAGTCGAGCGTCTGTGGGCGCTGCGGATGGCGGGCCACTTGGTAGACCTGCCAGGGCGCCACATTGGCGTAGACGTCTTTGGTCAGCTGTTGGCTTTTCTTGCTGAGCCGGTCAATCTCTTCCGAGATATCGACAGCGGACTCGCTCTGCACATAGCGCAGCTCTTCGATCTTGGTTTCGAGCTCGGCGATGGGCTGCTCGAATTCGAGAAAATGTTTCTTGCTCATCCTGCGATTCTTGGTCAGTGAGGAAGGTCCTGGACCGGACTACCTATTGTAAAGGCCGCCCGGCTAGGGGGAATGTCTACTCCACCGGGAGCGGATCGAGGCTACGCCAAATGTACCATGTGGCTACCGAGCGGTAAGGCGCCCAGGCCTCCCCCAATTCACGGGCCTCAGCCCGAGAAACCGGCTCACCCGAGAAATAGTTTTCGCTGATGCCTTTGAGCAAGCGCGGGTCATCCAGCGGCAGCACATTGGGTCGGGTCAGATGGAAGATCAAAAACATCTCAGCCGTCCAACGACCGATGCCGCGAATCGCCACCAACTCATCGATGATGGCTTCGTCATCCATCTGCGTCCACTGACGCACATGCACTCGCCCCGCCTCGAAATGCTGGGCCAAATCGCTCAGATACTCGATCTTTCGCACCGGCAGGCCAATGCCCTTCAATGCGCCTTCAGGCAAAGCCAATACAGCAGCGGGCTGTACACGCATCGACGAACCGGCCATCAGCCCCGCAAACTTCTCCCAGGCCGCCTGCGCCGTCTTGACCGAGATTTGCTGGCCGATGATGGAGCGTGCCAGGGTCGTGAACGCATCGCTGCGCCCCTGCAGCCGAGCTTCGCCAAACTGAGGGATGAGTTTTTTCATCACTCGGTCACGCTTCACCAAATGGCGGCAAGCCTCGTCCCAATAGTCCGGGGTCACCCCGGTCGCCGACGAACGCGCCACGTCAAGCCCGCGTCCAGGTCGTGCCGGAGGGCGAATCCTTCAAGGCAATGCCTTGCGCCAACAATTCGTCGCGGATGCGGTCGGCTGCAGCGAAGTCACGCGCAGCCTTGGCAGCCGCGCGAGCAGCAATCTGCGCCAAGATGGCGGCCTCGTCAACACCACTGCCGGCTTGCAAATAGTCCTTTGGCAGTTGCTGAAGGAAGCCAAGCACACCCGCCAGTTGCTTCAACAACTGGGCATCGGCCAGCGAGCGACTGCGGTTGACCTCGGCCGCCAACTCGAACAAAACCGCCACCGCACCAGGGGTATTGAAGTCGTCATCCATGGCGGCGCGGAAAACCGCAGCTTGCGGGTGAGCCCAATTGATCTCCGCCGTATCGACCGGCAGATCGAAACCATCCAAGGCAGTGTACAGACGCCGCAGCGAGTTGCGCGCATCATCCAGGTTCACATCGCTGAAGTTAAACGGGCTACGGTAATGGGTACGCAGCATGAAGTAACGCAGCGTCTCCGCGTCATAGCGCTGCAGCACTTCGCGGATCGTGAAGAAGTTGCCCAAGGACTTGGACATCTTCACATGATCCACATTCAGCAAACCGTTGTGCGCCCAGATCCTCGCCGGGCCCACACCGTTAGCGCCTTCGCTTTGCGCGATCTCGTTTTCATGGTGAGGGAACTGCAAATCCGCGCCGCCACCATGCAGGTCAAACTGCTCGCCCAACAAAGCGCAAGCCATGGCCGAGCATTCGATATGCCAACCCGGGCGACCCGGGCCATAGTCGGAAGCAAACTTGGCGTCCTCAGGCTCTTCAACTTTGGCTGCCTTCCAAAGCACGAAGTCCAGCGGGTCTTGCTTGCCATCGTCCACCGCCACGCGCTCACCAGCGCGCAAATCATCCAGCGACCGGCCCGACAACTTGCCGTAGCCAGGGAAGGCACGCACCGAGTAATTCACATCGCCATTGCTGGCGCGGTAGGCCAGGCCCTTGCCTTCGAGCTTGCCAATCATCGACAGCATTTGCGGCACGTACTCAGTCGCGCGCGGCTCATGGGTCGGGCGCTCCACACCCAGCGCGTCCAGGTCCGCATGCATGGCCTGGACCATTTCCTCGGTCAATTGCCGGATCGGGATGCCACGCTCCAGGGCGCGACGGATGATCTTGTCGTCGATGTCGGTGATGTTGCGCACATAGCTCACCCTGTATCCACTCGCGCGCAGCCAACGGTAGACCAGATCGAAGGCCACCATCATGCGGGCATGGCCGACATGGCAGAGGTCGTAAATGGTGATGCCGCACACATACATGCGGGCATGGCCCGGCTCAAGCGGCGTGAAGGGCTGAACCGTACGGCTCAAGGAGTTGTAGATGCGAAGAGACATGGAGCAATGGGGGGCTTGCTTCGGCGCATCATGCAGAGCCTGAGGCATCAGCTTTTTGCGACCGAAACCATCAACTGCGGTTCACGGGAAGGACATCAGCGCCAGTCCACCATGCCAGCCCCGCGAGCGGTCCGACTTCGGGCGGGGCACCGTAGAATGACGCTCAGTATAGCGGCTGACCCAGTCCACCCGCCTCCGCGATGACCCACCCCCAAGCCGAATCGGAAGTGCTCCAAGCAGGCACTCCGGGCGAAATCAAGCCAGCAAAAACCTGATGCCAAGCCGCAAAAATCTCAAGCCCAAGCGCTGCCTGCTGTCACTGGCGCTGCTGATTGCCGCAAACACTGCGCAGGCCTCCGAGTTAGACATTGCACAACGTCAATGGTTAGCCGGATACCGCAGCCAAGCGATGGGCACGATTGAGAAGGCGCTGAAGGTAACTCCCAATGACTTGAAGCTTCGCTTCGCCTTGGGCGTCATGCAAATGGATTTGGGACAACAAGCCGCCGCGCAAGAGCTCTTTACTGCACTCACCCAAGATTTCCCTGATATCGCCGACCCCTACAACAATTTGGCCGTGATTCACGCCGCGAAGGGCGAATTGGACCAAGCCCAAAAAGACCTGGAACAGGCGCTGCGCCTTCAACCGAGCCATACCCAAGCGCTCGAGAACCTGGGGGACGTCCTGCTGCGTCAGGCCGCTCGGGCCTTTCAACGCGCGCAGCAGTCGCAGACTGCGCCCTCCCCAGCCTTGACTCAAAAACTCAAGCGAACCCAAGAACTGCTGAGCCTCAGCCTGAGCCCCGCAACAAGCGAAGCTTCGGCCATGAAATGATTGGGCGACAATCCCGCACGGCTTGAAACCCACCCGATTTTTCAATTCTCGAGAAGAGAAACATGAACGCTACTCCAACCCAGTCATCTCCCTCTCGTTGGCAGCAACTCGGCCTCAGCCTTGGACTCACCCTCGGCATGGCGATATTGAGCTCTGCAACTCATGCGCAGACCGTCAAGCTGAGCACCAGCATGGGAGATATCCGCATCGAACTCGATGCAGAAAAGGCGCCCAAGTCGGTCGCAAACTTTGTCACCTACGTGAAAGCCGGCCACTACAACGGTCTGATTTTTCACCGCGTGATCGAGAACTTCATGATCCAAGGCGGCGGCTTCACCAAGGACATGAAGCAATTGCCGACACGGCCGCCGATTCCCCTGGAATCGCGCAATGGCTTGCAGAACCTGCGTGGCAGCATCGCGATGGCTCGCACGAATGACCCCAATTCGGCCACCTCGCAGTTCTTCATCAATACCGTCGACAACGCCTTCCTTGACGCGGACAACGCGCGCGACGGCCAGGGCTACGCTGTGTTTGGTCGGGTGACCGAGGGCATGGATGTTGTCGACAAGATTCGTACACAAGCGGTCGGTGACCGCAACGGCCAACAAAACGTGCCGCTGACCCCCATCATCATCAACAAAGCCACCGTGGAGCCCAAGAAATGAGCAAAACCGTCGAACTGCACACCAACCATGGCCTGATCGTTATCGAACTCGATGACGCCAAGGCGCCCGTGACCACAGAGAATTTCCTGTCCTATGTGCGCAGCGGCCACTACAACGGCACCGTGTTCCACCGCGTCATCAAGGGTTTCATGATCCAAGGTGGCGGCTTTGAAGCCGGCATGAAGCAAAAGCCAACAACCGGCGAGATCAAGAACGAAGCCAATAACGGCCTGACCAACGAACACTACACCTTGGCCATGGCGCGCACCAGCGCGCCGCACTCGGCCTCTGCCCAGTTCTTCATCAACACCACCAACAATGGCTTCTTGAACTTCAAGTCCGAAACCCCTTCGGGCTGGGGCTACGCCGTCTTCGGCAAGGTCGTCAGCGGCAAGGAAGTGGTCGATGCGATCGAGAAGGTTCGCACCGGTCGCGCCAGCGGACACGACGATGTGCCGCTGGAAAACGTGGTGATCGAGCGCGCTGTTGAAGTTGCCTGATGCCGGGCCAGTGGAGGCCAACCCTCCACTGCATTTTGATGAATTGATGGCGCCCCCCGAATGGCGCCGGATCGAATTCATCTCCGATCTGCACCTCTCGCCTCAAACCCCCGCCACGCTGGAGGCGCTTGAGGCGCACTTGCAAGAAACCAGCGCCGATGCGCTGTTCTTGCTCGGTGACATCTTTGAGGTGTGGGTGGGTGACGACGCACGCTTTGATCCGTTTGAAGCGCGATGCGTCCAGCTCTTGCGCGCCGCCAGCCAGCGCCTGCATATGGGCTTCATGGCCGGCAACCGCGATTTTTTGGTCGGCCCTGAAATGCTGGCCGATTGTGGCATCCAAGCCTTGGCCGACCCAACGGTGCTGATCGCCTTCGGTCAGCGCTGGCTGTTGACCCATGGTGATGCGCTCTGTCTGTCGGACCAAGCCTATCAAGCTTTTCGCAAGCAGGTGCGAGACCCCAACTGGCAGCGCCAATTCTTGGCTCAGCCCTTAGCGCAACGGCGCGCCATTGCCCAACAGATGCGCGATGGCAGCCAGGCCCAACAGGCCATGCAAGACGCCTGGGTCGACCTAGACAACCCAGCCTGCATCGACTGGCTCCACGCGACCCAATGCCAGAGCATGATTCACGGCCACACCCATAGGCCGGCCTGCCATGAGCTGGTGCCCGGTATGCAGCGTCATGTCTTGTCGGATTGGGACTTTGAAGCCAAGGAACCCCGCGCTGACGTGCTGCGCCTTCGTCAAACCGGCCTTCGGCGCATCGCTCTGGGCTGATGTGGCGCCGACTCAGCGCCGCCTGGGCGCATCGACAAGAGGCGCGCGCCTTGAAGCGCCACGCCATTCCAGAGCCTCTGTGGCAACTGACCTTGCTACGCTACCCCTTCCTCGCTCAGCGCAGCGCCGAGGATTTGTTAAAGCTGCGTCGCTTATGCTCGCTGTTCCTGGCCAGCAAGGAGTTTCATGGCGCTGGCGGCTTTGAAGTCAGCGATGAGGTCGCACTGGCGGTAGCTGCACAGGCTTGCCTGCCAGTACTGCGACTGGGCTTGACCTGCTACCAAGGTTTTGTCGGCATCGTCATGCATGCCGACGAGGTGGTCGCACAGCGCGAGTTCATGGATGAGGATGGCATCGTCCATGAGTTCGAAGAGGCGCTGGCCGGAGAGACGCTTGAAGGCGGCCCCTTGATGCTCACATGGTCAGCCATAGACCCGAGCCTGGATCTGGCCGTCGATGCCCAAGGCAGCATTTTCAATGTCGTGATTCATGAGTTCGCCCATGTGATCGACATGCAAGATGGTCTTGCCGATGGAGTTCCTCCTCTCGCCAATCGTGCTGCTCGCGAACAGTGGTCGCGGGTCTTGAACGCAGAATGGCAGGACTTTTGCACTCGCGTCGACTCGGGTGAACACACCTTGATCGATCCTTATGGCGCGGAAAGCCCGGAGGAGTTCTTCGCGGTGGCGGTCGAAGCCTTCTTCGTCGCACCCTACGAATTGCGCGCAGAGCAGCCCCAGTTGTACCAACTGCTGGCCGGCTATTTCCGCCAAGACATTGGGGCTCAGGCTTAGACGAAAAAACAGGCCCACGCGGGGCCTGTGATTCCTTCAGGCAGCAGCACCGGCCGCAATTCAATCAAGTGGCCGTTGCCGGCTCGGCCTTGGGCTTGTTGTCGCGCACCTTCAAGGGCTGAATCTCGAGTTGCACTTCACCGGCCTCGTTGATATCAACACCGAGACGGCCACCATCCACCAAACGGCCGAACAGCAACTCGTCCGCCAAGGCACGACGAATCGTGTCCTGGATCAAGCGCTGCATCGGACGTGCGCCCATCAGCGGGTCGAAGCCCTTCTTGGCCAGATGCTTGCGCAGCGCATCGCTGAACGTGACCTCGACCTTCTTCTCTTGCAACTGGCTTTCCAATTGCAAGAGGAACTTGTCGACCACGCGCATGATGATTTCCTCATCCAGCGCGCGGAAGGACACGATCGCATCCAGGCGATTGCGGAACTCGGGCGTGAACAAGCGTTTGATGTCACCCATCTCATCGCCTTGCTGGCGCGAGTTGGTGAAACCAATGGTCGACTTGTTCATCGTCTCGGCGCCCGCATTGGTCGTCATGATGATGATGACGTTGCGGAAGTCGGCCTTGCGTCCGTTGTTGTCGGTCAAGGAACCGTGGTCCATGACCTGCAGGAGCACGTTGAAGACATCCGGATGCGCCTTCTCGATTTCGTCAAGCAAGAGCACCGCATGCGGCTTCTTGGTGACGGCCTCGGTCAACAGCCCGCCCTGGTCAAAACCTACGTATCCCGGGGGGGCGCCGATCAAGCGGCTGACCGCATGACGCTCCATGTACTCGGACATATCGAAGCGAATCAGCTCGATACCGAGGATGTAGGCCAATTGCTTGGCCACCTCGGTCTTGCCCACACCCGTCGGGCCGCTGAACAAGAAGCTGCCGATCGGCTTGTCCGGCTTGCCCAGACCCGAGCGTGCCATCTTGATCGCTGCGGCCAGCGCATCAATCGCGGGCTCTTGGCCGAAGACCACACTGTTCAAGTCGCGATCCAAGGTCTTGAGCTTGCTTCGATCATCACTCGACACTGAGGCGGGCGGAATTCGCGCGATCTTGGCGACGATATCCTCGACCTCGTTGCGTGTGATGGTCTTCTTCTGCTTGTTCTTCGGCAAGATGCGCTGAGCTGCACCGGCCTCGTCAATGACATCAATGGCCTTGTCCGGCAAATGGCGGTCATTGATGTACTTGGCCGACAACTCGGCCGCCGCCTGCAATGCGCCCAGCGCGTACTTGACGCTGTGATGCTCTTCGAAGCGCGACTTCAAACCCTTCAAAATTTCGACCGTCTGCTCCACCGACGGCTCGGCCACATCCACCTTCTGGAAACGACGAGACAGCGCTGCATCTTTCTCAAAGATGCCGCGGTACTCACCAAAGGTGGTGGCACCAATGCACTTCATCGCGCCACTGGACAAGGCCGGCTTGAGCAAGTTGCTGGCATCGAGCGTACCGCCCGAGGCTGCGCCCGCACCGATCAGCGTATGGATCTCGTCGATGAACAGAATCGCATTAGGTTGCTCTTTGAGTTGTTTCAGCACCGCCTTCAAGCGTTGCTCAAAGTCACCGCGGTACTTAGTGCCCGCCAACAAGGAACCCATGTCGAGAGAGTAGACCACCGCCTCCGCCAAGACCTCAGGCACATCCCCTTCGGTGATGCGCCAGGCCAAGCCCTCGGCGATCGCGGTCTTGCCAACGCCAGCCTCGCCCACCAACAGCGGATTGTTCTTGCGGCGGCGACACAAGATTTGCACCACCCGTTCGACTTCCAATTCACGGCCGATCAATGGATCGATCTTGCCGTCCTTGGCCTGCTGATTCAGGTTTTGGGTGAACTGTTCCAGCGGCGAGCCCTTGCCTTGGCCTTCGGCCTCATCGCGCTCTCCCTCGGCGGAACCTCCACCCTCTTGCCCTTTGGGCGTTTCAGGCGGGTCTGACTTTTTGATGCCGTGGGCGATGAAGTTCACCACATCCAAACGCGTGACGCCCTGCTGGTGCAGGTAGTAGACCGCGTGAGAATCCTTCTCACCAAAAATCGCTACCAGCACATTGGCGCCAGTGACTTCCTTCTTGCCGCTGCCGGTGGACTGCACATGCATGATGGCGCGCTGAATCACGCGCTGGAAACCCAGCGTGGGCTGGGTGTCCACCTCATCGGCCCCACCCACGGTGGGCGTGTTCTCCTTGATGAACTGCGCCAGGCTCTTGCGCAAATCATCGGGATTTGCAGAGCAAGCACGCAGCACCTCGGCCGCAGAAGGGTTGTCCAACAAAGCCATCAGCAAGTGCTCGACGGTGATGAACTCATGGCGCTGCTGGCGCGCTTCGACGAACGCCATGTGCAGGCTGACTTCAAGCTCTTGCGCAATCATGCGGCCTCCATAATGCACTGCAAAGGATGGCCGGCTCGCCTTGCGGCTGCCAGCACCAATTCGACTTTCGTCGCTGCAACGTCCTTGCTGAAGACGCCGCAGACCCCACGCCCATCGTGGTGGATTTTGAGCATGATCTGGGTCGCAGTATCCAGGTCATGGCGAAAATATTCCTGCAAGACCATGACGACGAACTCCATCGGCGTGAAATCGTCGTTCAAAAGCAGAACTTGGTACAGCCGAGGTGGCTCGGTTTTCTGAGTCAGACGCTCAACGGTGGTGGTGCCGTCGAAGTCATCTCGACCAGGCGGGCCGGCCGGCGGCACGGGGGGTTGACGGGGAAGATCTGGCATGTATTGATTCTATCGACTGAGGGCCTGAGACGCAGAGACTCGCTCAGGCCACCAAATGCATCTTGCGCCGAAGCCGGCAATTGCAAGCATTGAATTGAGGCAAGGTCATCTCTTTTTTCAAACACTCCATCTTCATCAGGGTCGACCCCATTCGGGCAGGTCCCAAATTGACACAGTCCGGAGCCGCTTCAACAATCCGCCGCGTGCAGAAGCACTGCATAACAAAGCAAGCACAGCAGAAATGAGGAAGGAGTCTGACATGGCCTCAGGAACAGTGAAATGGTTCAACGACGCCAAGGGGTTTGGCTTTATCGAGCCGGAAGCAGGCGGCGCCGATGTGTTCGCACATTTTTCGGCCATCCAGATGGAAGGCTTTCGCACACTCCAACAAGGCGGTCGCGTGAACTTCGACTTGGTTGATGGACCGAAAGGCCAGCTGGCCCAAAACATCATGCCAATCGATGGCATGAAGCAAAGCACCCACGCGGAATTGACCGAGGCAGCCTAAAGGGCTCTTGAATCACGCACGCTTCAAGAAAAAGGCCCGCGGTGTTGCGGGCCTTTTCTTTTGGTTTTCGGCTGAGCCCTCATGCAATCGACTGACTTGCATGACCTGCCGAACCGACTTACATCTGGTCGATCATGACCTGCCCGAAGCCTGAGCAAGACACCTGAGTCGCGCCGTCCATCAAGCGGGCGAAGTCATAGGTGACCTTCTTGCTGAGGATGGCCTTGCCCATCGATTCGATGATGAGGTCGGCCGCCTCGGTCCAACCCATGTGGCGCAACATCATTTCGGCCGAGAGGATTTCAGAACCGGGGTTCACATAATCCTTGCCGGCGTACTTCGGTGCGGTGCCGTGGGTGGCTTCGAACATGGCGATGGAGTCGCTCAGATTGGCACCCGGGGCGATGCCGATGCCACCGACTTGAGCTGCCAGTGCGTCCGACACATAGTCGCCGTTCAGATTGAGCGTGGCGATGACCGAGTACTCGGCCGGGCGCAACAGAATCTGCTGCAAAAAGGCGTCGGCGATGGAGTCTTTGATGGTGATGGGCTTGCCGCTCTTCGGGCTGATCAGACGACACCAGGGGCCGCCATCGATCAGTTCGGCGCCAAACTCCTTCTGCGCCAGCGCATAGGCCCAGTCACGGAAGCCGCCTTCCGTGTACTTCATGATGTTGCCCTTGTGCACGATGGTCACACTGGGTTTGTCATTGTCGATGGCGTACTGAATGGCCTTGCGCACCAGACGCTCGGTGCCCTCAATCGAAACCGGCTTGACGCCAAGACCCGAGGTTTCGGGGAAACGGATCTTCTTGACGCCCATTTCCTCTTGCAGGAACTTGATCAGCTTCTTGGCCTTCTCGCTCTCGGCTTCAAACTCAATGCCGGCGTAGATGTCTTCCGAGTTCTCACGGAAGATCACCATATCGGTCTTGTGCGGCTCTTTCACTGGCGAAGGCACGCCAGGGAAGTAACGCACAGGTCGCAGGCACACATAGAGGTCCAACTCCTGGCGCAGGGCCACGTTCAGCGAACGGATGCCGCCGCCCACGGGCGTGGTCAGCGGGCCCTTGATGGACACGACATAGTCCTTCAGCGCCTCCAAGGTCTCGGCCGGCAGCCAGACGTCCGGGCCGTACACCTGGGTCGCCTTCTCACCGGCATAGATTTCCATCCATTGAATCTGCCGACTGCCGCCATAAGCCTTGGCCACAGCGGCATCGACCACCTTGAGCATCACCGGCGTGATATCGAAGCCGGTGCCATCACCCTCGATATAGGGAATGATGGGCTGATCGGGCACATTCAATGTGTGATCTGCGTTGACGGTGATTTTGGAGCCCTGCGCAGGGATCTGGATATGCTGGAACATGGAAGAAGTTCTCCGGAAAAGACGAGATGTCGTCGCTCGAAACTCAAAAAATTCTAGCGACTTTAATCAGCAAAACGGACCAAGAAAAAAGCCGACGCTTGGCGCCGGCTTTTTCAGTTTGAGCGAGAGAAGAAACTCAATCGAAGATCTTCTTGGCCGAGCCCAAATCAGGCCAGCACGGTTGCCAAAGCAGCATTGAAGCTGGCGCTGGGGCGCATCACTTCAGCCAGCTTGTTTGCATCGGGCTTGTAGTAGCCCCCGATATCAACAGGCTTGCCTTGCACCGCAGCCAATTCGGCGACGATGACGGTTTCTTTCTCGGCCAGAGCCTTTGCCAAAGGCGCGAATTTGGCAGCCAGTTCAGCATCTTCGGTCTGCGCAGCCAAGGCCTGAGCCCAGTACAGCGACAGGTAGAACTGGCTGCCGCGGTTGTCCAGTTGGCCAGTCTTGGGGCTGGGGTTCTTGTTGTTGTCCAGCAGTTGGCCAGTTGCCGCGTCCAGCGTCTTGGCGAGCAGCTTGGCCTTGGGGTTGTTGTTCTTCAGACCCAGGTCTTCCAGGCTGACGGCCAGGGCCAAGAACTCACCCAGCGAGTCCCAACGCAGATGGTTTTCTTCCACCAGCTGCTGCACATGCTTAGGCGCCGAGCCGCCCGCGCCGGTTTCGTACATGCCGCCACCGGCCATCAGCGGCACGATGGACAGCATCTTGGCCGAGGTGCCCAGTTCCATGATGGGGAACAGGTCGGTCAGGTAGTCGCGCAGGATGTTGCCGGTGGCGCTGATGGTGTCCAGGCCGCGGATCACGCGCTCCAGGGTGTAGCGCATGGCACGCACCTGGCTCATGATCTGGATGTCCAGACCGGCCGTGTTGTGCTCGTGCAGGTACATCTTGACCTTGGTGATCAGCTGCGCCTCGTGCGGGCGGTACTGATCCAGCCAGAACACCACCGGCATGCCGGAGTTGCGTGCGCGATTGACGGCCAGCTTGACCCAGTCACGGATGGCTGCGTCCTTGCACTGGCACATGCGCCAGATGTCGCCCTGCTCCACGTCCTGGCTCATCAGCACTTCGCCGGTGTCCAGATCAGTGATGTTGGCCACGCCGTCTTCGGAGATCTCGAAGGTCTTGTCGTGCGAGCCGTACTCTTCGGCTTGCTGGGCCATCAGGCCGACATTGGGCACCGTGCCCATGGTCTTGGGATCGAAGGCGCCGTGCCACTTGCAGAAGTTGATCATCTCCTGATAGATGCGGGCGAAGGTCGACTCCGGCATCACGGCCTTGACGTCCTTCAGGCGGCCATCGGCGCCCCACATCTTGCCGCCGTTGCGAATCATGGCGGGCATGGACGCGTCAACGATGATGTCGTTGGGCGAATGGAAGTTGGTGATGCCCTTGGCCGAATCGACCATGGCCAGTTCGGGGCGGTGCTCGTGGCAGGCGTGCAGATCGCGCTTGATCTCGTCTTGCTTGCTCTGCGGCAGCGTGGCGATCTTGTTGTACAGATCGACCATGCCGTTATTGACGTTGATGCCCAGTTCTTCAAACAGCTTGCCGTGCTTATCGAAGGCCTCGCGGTAGAAGATCTTCACGCAGTGACCGAACACGATCGGGTGCGAGACCTTCATCATCGTGGCCTTGACGTGCAGCGAGAACATCACGCCGGTCTGACGCGCGTCTTCGATTTCTTTCTCATAGAAATCCAGCAGCGCCTTCTTGCTCATGAACATGCTGTCGATGACCTCACGGTCCAGCAGCGCCACCTTGGGCTTGAGCACAAGGGTCTGACCGCTCTTGGTGATCAGCTCCATCTTGACATTGCGGGCACGGTCCATGGTCATGGACTTCTCGCCGTGATAGAAATCGCCGCCGTGCATATGCGAGACATGCGAGCGCGAAGCCTGGCTCCAATCGGCCATGCTGTGCGGGTTCTTGCGGGCGTATTCTTTGACGGCCTTGGGCGCGCGACGGTCGGAGTTGCCTTCACGCAGCACCGGGTTCACCGCGCTGCCGATGCACTTGCCGTAGCGGGCGCGGATGTCTTTTTCTTCGTCGGTCTTGGGGCTTTCCGGGTAGTCCGGAATCGCATAGCCCTTGCCTTGCAGTTCCTTGATGGCCGCCTTCAGCTGCGCCACCGAAGCGCTGATATTGGGCAGCTTGATGATGTTGGCTTCAGGCTTCAGGGTCAGCTTGCCCAGCTCCGACAGACGGTCGGGCTGACGCTGCTCTTCGCTCAGAAACTCCGGGAACTGACCCAGGATGCGGCCGGCCACGGAGATATCGCTGGTCTCGACGCGAACGCCTGCCGGCGCCGTGAAGGCCTGCACGATGGGCAGGAACGAAGCCGTCGCCAGCAGCGGGGCCTCGTCGGTCAGGGTGTAGATGATGGTCGGCTGCGATGTTGTCATGTGCTTTCCAGATCGGCCATCTTCTGGCCCAAGGAGTGGAACGATTAGGGCGCCGATTCTAAGTCAGCGGCGCCGCCTGCGGACTCAAGTCTTATATAAGTCTTTGAAAACTCATGCAGTGAATCAGGTCCACTGACTGCAGACCGCGACCACCTGATCCCACACACCATGGCCCAAAGCCCAGGCCGAGCCCACGGCCAAGCCCAGGCCCCCGAGTCGCACCGACAGGCGCACGGCGCTTGCGCCGTCAGTGCCGCTGCGGCGCAGCCGGCTCAGTAACCAGGGACCCAAAGCCAGCCCAGCCCCTGAAGTCAGAGCAAAAGCCGACATCACCAAACCGCCTTGGACAGGGCCAGATGCCAAAGCAGAGAGCAGCAGCGCCGAGTGTAAGAGGCCGCAGGGCCAAGCCACCCAAGCCGTTCCTGCCAAGCCTGCGGTGGCCACTCGCTTGGTGCCGGCCAGGCTCAGCCCGCCACGCCTCAAACCACTCACGGGAACTTCAACCTGGCGGGCAACATCTTGCCCTAAACGCTCAAGCCAAGCAGGTTGGCGGCCGCGCAACAAGAGCGCCATTCCCAAAAGAAAAGCGGCCACCTGAACCAAGACCCAAACCGGCCGCAACAAGGCCGTGGACTGCCCCAGCTGACTCAAAACCTGCATGCTGCCCGCCGCAAGCGCACCAGCCAAGCTGTAACCCGCCAAACGCCCCAACTGAAACGCAAAGGGCGACCGCCCACCTGCAGCGGTGCAGGCAGCGCCGCACATGGCCAAGCAATGGGGAGTGCCGGCCAAACCCATCATCAGGGCCGAGCCAGCAAGTGCAAGATCAAGCATCAGATGATTCTAGAGAATCGCTCGCGACTCCGGTCCGCTTGCAAATAGCGATCAAACACCATCGCCACCGCCCGCACAAAATACCAACCCATGGTCGTCACTTGAATCGCATCGGGCTCGACGACGACCAAGCCTTGTTGTGCGAGCTCGTCCATGCGCGCCAGTTCGGGCTTGAAATAGGCCTTCACCTCCACCAGATGCGCCAAGGCAATCGACTCAAACTCAAAGCGCCCCTGACACATCAGGGACATGATGACGGCACGCCGAACGATGTCATCGCGACTCAGCGCCAGGCCGCGATTGACAGGCAGCTGGCCCTGACGCAAAGCGTCGTAGTACTCGTCCAGGGTCTTGGCGTTCTGGCTGTAGCAAGCGCCGACGCGGCCAATTGCCGAAACGCCCAGGGCCACCAAGTCACAGTCGGGCTGCGTGCTGTAACCCTGGAAGTTGCGATGCAAGCGACCTTGGCGTTTGGCCACGGCCAGCGAATCAGTGGACAAGGCGAAGTGGTCCATGCCGATATAGCTGTAACCATGGGCCTGAAAACCGGCAATGGCCGCAGCCAGCATGACAACCTTGTCACCTGCCGGCGGCAACTGAGTCGCATCGATGCGCCGCTGTGGCTTGAAGCGCTGCGGCAAGTGCGCGTAGCCATACAAGGCGATGCGATCGGGCTTCAGCGCGCCGACTTGTTCGATGGTGCGGGCAAAGGACTCCGGGGTTTGCAAGGGCAAACCATAGATCAAATCCACATTGGTGGACTCAAAGCCCAGCTCGCGCGAAGCCGCCATCAATGCCGCGACACTCTCAAAGCTTTGAATCCGATGCACGGCCTTTTGGACATGCGGGTCGAAATCCTGCACACCAAAACTGAGGCGATTGAAGCCGAGCTCACGCAAGTGCTTCAATCGCTCAATCGTCACCGTGCGGGGATCGACCTCGATCGACACCTCAGCGCCGGCCGCGACTTTGAAGCGTTCACGCAAGGCCTGCATCAACTGCGTCAACTCCGCATCGCTCAAGAAGGTTGGCGAGCCACCGCCGAGGTGCAGTTGTGAGACCGAGGCGCCGCGCCCCAGATGAACCAAAGTCAGATCCATCTCGGTGATCAGTGCCGCCAGATATTCGGCCGCCTTGTCGTGATGCTTGGTAATGACCTTGTTACACGCGCAGTAATAGCAAACCGATTCGCAGAACGGAATGTGTAAATACAGGGACAAGGGCGTCGCACCGCCAACCAAAGAACCGCTGGCGCGCTGGGACAAAGCCTGCTCATACTGCTGAGCGGTGAAGGCCTCAACAAAGCGGTCGGCGGTCGGGTACGAGGTGTAGCGCGGGCCAGAAACGTCAAAACGACGCAACAAATCTTCGTTGATGTTGACAGGCGGCATGGCCGCGCTTGGAGCCTTGGCGGGCGCTGCATGAATGTTCTGTACCATGCCGCACACTGTGCCAAGCTAGGCGGCTGTAGACTTGATCAGGATCAAACTTCCCGCGCTTGTCCACACCAACAATGCTGCATCGTTTGAGGTGCATCATGCTCATGTCCGCTAGACCTTCGCATTTCTCCAAGGACTCGTCTTCGGCCTCACGGCTTGACGAGGCCGCCCACCGGCCCCCAAGCCGCCTTGATACAAGGCCCATGATGAACGCCTCCCTGCCGATCAAGATCGAACCGCTGAAGGTTGCTTGCTCCAGCTGCAATTTGCGCGAGTTGTGCCTGCCTGTCGGCCTGCACTCCGATGATTTGGCTCAGCTTGATCAACTCGTCTCAACACGGCGCCAGGTCAATCGCGGCGACACCTTGTTTCGCAGCGGCGACAGTTTTCAGTCTTTGTACGCAGTACGCACGGGTTTTTTCAAGACCTGTGTGGCCTCAGAGGATGGCCGCGACCAGGTGACGGGTTTTCAGATGGCGGGCGAGTTGCTCGGCCTGGATGGGATCAGCACCGATCGGCACAGCTGCGATGCGGTCGCACTCGAGGATTCCTCGGTCTGCGTGATCCCTTATGAACAGCTGGAAGAGTTGTCCCGCGAGTTCTCAGACTTGCAGCGTCAGTTCCACAAAATCATGAGTCGCGAAATTGTGCGCGACCACGGCGTGATGCTGCTGCTCGGCAGCATGCGGGCTGAAGAGCGCCTGGCCGCTTTCTTGCTGAATCTCACGCAACGTCTACAAGCCCGCGGCTTCTCGGCCGCAGCCCTGGTGCTGCGGATGACGCGTGAAGAAATCGGTAGCTATCTGGGCCTGAAGCTGGAGACCGTCAGCCGCACTTTTTCAAAGTTCCAAGATGAAGGGCTGCTTGAAGTGAAGCAGCGCCATCTGCGCATCTTGGACCAAGCCGGCCTGCAAAAGCTGGTGAACAACAGCACCTGCTGATCTGAGCCCAAGGGCGTTTGGCGCCCTTGAACATCAAAAGGGTTATCGTGGCCAGGCTCGCGGATGCGGGTTCTCGGCCTGATTGGGCAAATCGGCCAACAGCACGCTCAGCGCAGAACTCAGGCCGATGACCATCCAGAAAATCAGAAAGCTCAAGGTGTAGATCGCTTGACGGGGCAGATCCATGGACGCGCCCCCAAACCAAGTCAGATCACTCGGATCGACAACCGCGAACACCAAAGCCTCGATCACACCGGCCATCAAAAAAGAAGGCCAGACCACCGCCATCGCCATACGGCTGAGTCGGCTGCTGCCGTCGCCCCCCTGCTCAGGCGAACCGGCAATTGGGGAGTCGACGAGCGGGCTCATTGCCCACCTGTAGCAGCGTGATTGCGCGCCTCACGCGCTGGCAAAAGGGCCTTGGCGCCGCTGGCCTTGTTGGACGCCACCTCTTCTTGCAACACCGGATCAGGGTGACTCAAAGCCAGGCCCAAGGTGGCGAAACTGGCCACGACCACCACGGCCGGCCCGCCGACCACCAGCCACATCATCGGCTCTCGCCACCAGGACTTGGGCTTACCCCCTTCGGACGTACTCAAGGTCTGTGTGCTTTGATCTTGGTGCGTTGTCATACTGTGTCTCCGTCTCAGCGATGTTTTTCAAAGGCTCCGCTCAGCGCGGCACCACGAATGTTGATTTCTCTTGCACGGCCAAACCTTTCGTGGTGACAGAGCCGGCCACATCAGCGCCGTTCAACTGGAACTGGATCGCGTGAGCCCCGCTGCCAGCCTTGGCTGCCACCTCGGGCGGCACCCGTACGGCGACCGCAACCCAGCGCGCTTCGGCGGGCTGCACCGTCATCTCCACCGGCTTGGCCAGTGCCACTTGATCCATGCCGCTCACCGTGACCGAGTAACTCCGAACCTGCTCCGAGGCATTCATGATCTGCAACCGGTACAGATTTTCGATGTAGCCATCTTCCACCAAGCGAGCCATCACGCCTCGGTCGCGCACCACATCGAGTTTCACCGGGCTGCGCAGGAATAACAAACTGCCGAGCAAAGCCGAGGTCAAGAGCAGCAAGACCACGGTGTAGATCACCACGCGAGGCCTGAACATGCGCCGCAACTTCTGCGCCTTGCTCAGGTGCTGAGCCAGTCCGTTCTGCGTGTCATAGCGAATCAAACCGCGCGGATAGTTCATCTTATCCATCACGTCGTCGCAAACATCGATACACGCAGCACAACCGATGCATTCGTACTGCAAGCCTTTGCGGATATCAATGCCCGTCGGACAGACTTGAACGCACAAGGTGCAGTCAATGCAGGAACCCTTGCCCTCGGCCTTGACTTCATCGGCACTGGCCTTGCGACTGCGCGACCCGCGCGGCTCACCGCGCTCAGCGTCGTAGCTGATGATCAGCGTATCTTTGTCAAACATGGCGCTTTGGAAGCGCGCATACGGACACATGTACTTGCAGACCTGCTCGCGCATATAGCCTGCATTGCCATAGGTCGCAAAACCGTAGAACAGAACCCAGAACCACTCCCAGGGTCCAAAGCCCAGGGTAAATGCCTCGGCCCACAGTTCTTTGATCGGCGTGAAGTAGCCCACAAAGGAAAATCCGGTCCACAAGCCCAAGGCAATCCAGATGAACTGCTTGCCACTCTTGCGCCAGATTTTGTTGAAATTCCAAGGACCGTTGTCCAGTTTGATGCGTGCCTGTCGATCACCCTCAAACTGCTTTTCGATCCACATATAGATCTCGGTGTAGACGGTTTGCGGACAGGCAAACCCACACCAAAGCCGCCCTGCAACGGCAGTAAACAGGAACAGGCCGTAGGCTGAGATCAGCAGCAGGCCCGTCAAATAGATGAAGTCCTGCGGATACAGGACCAAACCGAAAATGTAGAAGCGCCGGCTGGCGAGATCAAAAAGCACCGCCTGCCGGGTATTCCAATCCAGCCAAGGCAGGCCGTAGAACAAGAGTTGCGTGAACCAAACCAAGCCCCAACGCCAGTTGGAAAACAGGCCACTGACCGAGCGCGGATAAATCTTCTTCTGTGCCGCATACAGCGACACGATCTCGATCACCGCATCACCATCGGGACCTGGTTTGGACAGCGCGGCCGTGCCGCGCTGCTTGGACGCTATATCAGTCATTCAAACAGCCATTGACCTCAGCGAGCTTGAGCCGTGGTCGCCGAAGCACCACGAGACAGGCCCCACACATAGGCACCCAAAACATTGATCTGCTCAGCACTCAAGCGCGAAGCATGGGCCGGCATCATATTGGTCTTACCTTGGTTGATGATGTTGATGACCGCCTCTTCGCCCCAGCCATGCAGCCAGATCTTGTCGGTCAGATTGGGTGCACCCAAGGCTTGATTGCCCTTGCCGTCCATGCCATGGCAGGCCGCGCAGGCACCAAACTTCGATTTACCCAGCTGTGCGGCGATGGCGTTATGGGCGCTGCCAGACAGGCTCAAAACGTAGTTAGCCACGTTCTTGACATCTTCCGGACCACCGACAGCAGCAGCCATCGGAGGCATCACGCCGTTGCGGCCTTCGGCGATGGTCTTGATGATGGTTTGATGATCGCCGCCATACATCCAGTCGCCATCGGTCAAGTTCGGGAAGCCCTTGCTGCCCTTGCCGTCCGAGCCGTGGCAACCCGCGCAGTTGTTGGCGAACAAGCGCTCACCAATAGCCATCGCCGGAGGCATTTGTGACAGTTGCTCGGCCGTCTTGCCCTGGAAGTCGGCGTACACCTTGGCAATGGCTTCGTGAGCGGCCTTCTGCTCGGCCTCGTATTGGCCCTTGCTGCTCCAATTCAAGGAACCCTTGTTGGAGCCCAGGCCGGGGTACATGGCCAGGTAGATGCCGGCGAACACCACGGTCAACACGAACAAAATCGCCCACCAACGCGGCAGCGGATTGTTCATTTCACGCAGGTCTTCGTCCCACACGTGTCCGGTGCTGTTGTCACTGGCCATGACGCGGTGACGCGCCGCGATCAACAACAAAACAATACAGAACAACAGACCCGCGATCGTGACACCCGCCACGAACAGGGACCAACCATCAGAGAAAAAATCACTCATTGAGGCCTCCCATCGGCTTCATCTTGCAGCGCCATGCCTGCCAGTTCATCGAAGCGTGCCTTGTTGCGGCTGGAATAGGCCCAGGCCACGATGGCAAGGAACACCAGCAGCGACACCACGGTCACTGCAATTCTCAAAACGTTGATATCCATTGCTGAGTCTCCTTGCGCTTACTTCAGCGCAGTGCCGAGCACTTGCAGATAGGCCACGACGGCGTCCATTTCGGTACGGCCCTTGACAGCTTCTGCGGCGCCCGCGATGTCAGCATCGGTATAAGGCACGCCAATGGTGCGCAGAGCCTTCAGCTTTGGCGCCATTTCGGCTGGATTGAGCGGCGCGTTAGCCAGCCAGGGGTAGGCAGGCATGTTCGACTCAGGCACCAGATCGCGGGGGTTGATCAAATGGATGCGGTGCCACTCATCGCTGTACTTGCCGCCTACCCGGTGCAGGTCAGGGCCTGTGCGCTTCGAGCCCCACTGGAAGGGGTGGTCATAGACGAACTCGCCTGCGGTGGAGTAGTGGCCGTAACGCAGCGTTTCCGAGCGGAAGGGGCGAATCATCTGCGAGTGGCAGTTGTAGCAACCCTCGCGGATGTAAACGTCTCGGCCGGCCAACTGCAACGGGGTGTAGGGCTTGAGCCCCGGCGCCGCTTCAGTGGTGGAGCGCTGGAAGAACAGCGGCACGATTTCAACCGCGCCACCGGCGAGCACGGTCACCAGCGTCAGCACGATCATCAAGAAATTGCTGGTCTCGATGCGCTGATGTCCGCTGGCCTTGTGTTCTGTGGATGCCATAAAAATTTCTCCTCGTTCTCGCGTTCAGCGAATCAGGCGTTGACCAGGGTTGGGATCGGTGCCTTGACGACACGACCCACCTGCACCGTCTTCACCACGTTCCAGGCCATCACCAGCATGCCGCCCAGATAGAGCAAACCGCCCAGCAGACGAACCACATAGAAGGGATAGGTGGCCTTAACGCTTTCCACGAAGGTGTAAACCAAGGTGCCATCCGGGTTGACCGCGCGCCACATCAGGCCCTGCATCACACCCGCAATCCACATCGCGGCGATGTAGAGCACGATGCCCAGCGTCGCCACCCAGAAGTGCAGCTCAATCGCCTTCTTCGAGTACATCTCGGTGCGACCGAACATGCGTGGGATCAAGTAGTAGAGCGAGCCCATGGAGATCAAGCCCACCCAGCCCAAGGCGCCCGAGTGCACATGGCCCACGGTCCAGTCGGTATAGTGGCTCAGCGCATTGACTGTCTTGATCGACATCATCGGGCCTTCGAAGGTGGACATGCCGTAGAAAGACAGGGACACGATCAGGAACTTCAGAATCGGGTCGTCACGCAGTTTGTGCCATGCGCCCGACAGGGTCATGATGCCGTTGATCATGCCGCCCCAGCTCGGAGCCAGCAGCACCAGCGAGAACACCATGCCCACCGATTGCGCCCAGTCAGGCAGCGCGGTGTAATGCAGATGGTGTGGGCCCGCCCACATATAGGTGAAGATCAGCGCCCAGAAGTGGACGATGGACAGACGGTAGCTGTAGACCGGGCGACCCGCTTGCTTGGGGATGTAGTAGTACATCATGCCCAGGAAGCCTGCGGTCAGGAAGAAGCCCACCGCATTGTGGCCGTACCACCACTGCACCATCGCATCTTGCACACCGGCGTAGGCCGAGTAGCTCTTGAACATGCTGACCGGGATGGCTGCGCTGTTCACCAAGTGCAGCAGGGCCACGGCGAGGATGAAGGCGCCGAAGAACCAGTTGGCCACGTAGATGTGCTTGACCTTGCGGGTGCCGACGGTGCCAAAGAAGACCACCGCATACGAAACCCAGACCAGTGTGATCAGGATGTCGATCGGCCACTCCAGCTCGGCATACTCCTTGCCGCTGGTCATACCCAGGGGCAAGGTGATCGCAGCTGAGAGGATGACCAGCTGCCAGCCCCAAAAGGTGAACCAGGCCAAGGCGGGCGCGAACAAGCGCGTCTGGCCGGTGCGTTGAACCACGTGGTAGGCGGTCGCGAACAAGGTGCAGCCACCAAAAGCAAAAATCACCGCATTGGTGTGCAGAGGTCGCAATCGACCGTAGCTGAGCCATGGAATGCCCAGATTGAGCTCGGGCCAAGCCAGTTGAGCGGCAATCACCACTCCTACCAACATGCCCACAACACCCCATAGAACGGCGGCGAGCGCAAAAGCCCTCACCACTCCGTCTTCGTACACGCCTCCGGTCGACATGACCGGCGCAGCAGTATTTGCCATTTGTTTGGCTCCTTGCAGCTTCTAGTTAGACGGAGGCGATTCTTCGCGACCGTCACGAGTGAAAACTTGATGTTGGTCAACCTCGGGAGCTTCTTCCAAGATTCGCCCCCCTTCGCGCTCCAAATCTTCCAACTGACCGTTGTTAATTGCCCACCCAAAAATCCCGACGATGACCAGGACCAAAACGACCGAAACGGGAATCAACAGATACATCACTTCCATGCGCAGGTCTTCACGGCTTGATGAATGCCAAACGCTGGGCATTCAGAATCACAAAGAGGGAACTGCAGGCCATGCCCAGCCCTGCAGCCCAAGGGGGCAGATATCCAGCCAAAGCCAAGGGAATGCACGCGGCGTTGTAGGTAGCGGACCAAGCCAAGTTTTGCCTGATGACACGGGCACCATGCAGAGCCAAGACGCGCGCTGCCGCCAGATCGGCCAAGCGATTGGACAGCAGCATCGCATCCGCACTGGCGCGGGCCAGCATGGCCCCCTGCCCCATCACCACACTGGCATCCGCACGCGCCAACACCGGCGCATCGTTGATGCCATCGCCGACCATCAAAACGCAGCGCCCCTGCGCCTGCATCTGCGCGACGCGCTCAAGCTTGCTGGCCGGCGTAGCACCGCCCTGCGCCTGCTGCACGCCCGCTGCCCGTGCCAAGCGACTCACCCGCTCAGGCGCATCGCCTGAGAGCAACACTGTTTGCAGACCTTGACGATGCAGCTCCGCGATCGCTTCGACGGCGTCTGCACGCAAAACCTCGCCAAAGCGCAGCCAAATCACGGCACCCTGCCGCCCGAAAGCCAATTGCACATCCGCAGGCAAGACCTGACCCTCCAGGCCCGCTCCATCAGCGACCCAAGCCGGCGCGCCCAAACGCCAGACTTGCCCATGTTCGTCCTGCGCCTGCAGACCCGAACCCGCAAGCTCCTTGACCTGCTGCCAGGGGTCAGCGCCGACCACTGCCGATTGCGACTCAAGCAGGGCGCGTGAAAAGGGGTGGTGGGAGTGCCGAGCCAAACTCCGCGCCAGTTGCAACAGCGTATCGGCCTCAGACTTGGATGCGCTCGCAGCCCGAGCCGCTTCACCGCCCTGCTGCGCCAAGCACACGTCCAATAGCTCCATGCGGTCCTCGGTCAAGGTCCCTGTTTTGTCGAGCACCACCGTGTCCACCCGGCAAAGCGTCTCCAAGACATCCAGTTTGACCAAGAGGAAACCACGCTTGGCCAAAGCCGCCGTGGCCGCCAAACGAGCCGAAGGCGCGGACAGAGACAAGGCGCAAGGGCAAGTCACGATCAGCACCGAAACGGCCACCCAGACCGAGCGCGCCGGATCAATGAAATGCCAAGCGAAAGCCCCGGCCGCGGCCAAGAACAACACCGCCCACATGAAAGGCCCGGCCACGCGGTCCGCCATCTCCATGGCGGCGGGCCGCTGGGTCATCGCCTCGCGCATCAAACGAACGATGGCCTCGTGGCGCGTGTCAGCGCCAACGCGTTGCACACGAAATTCCAGCGGCGCTTGCAAATTCATGCTGGCCGCCACGACCTCATCGCCCTCGGCCTTGGCCACCGGCAAGGACTCACCGCTGAGCAGCGACTCATCCACTGCACTGCTGCCGCGCTCAACCACCCCATCCGCCGGAAAGGCCTGCCCCGCGACCACGCGCACCAAGTCACCGGCACGCAAACGACTCGGCGCAACCCGCTCCACACGGCCGTCCGGCAAGATGCGGTCCACCGCATCCGGCAGCCGATTCGTGGCCTCCTCCAGCACGGCCGCGGCCCGATGGCGCGCCCGCAACTCCAGATAGCGCCCCCCCAGCAAAAAGGCCACAAACATGGTGAGCGAGTCAAAGAAGACCTCATCGCCGAAGAAGCCGCCTGGCTCGAACAGCGCACCGCTGCTGGCCACAAAAGTAACCGTCAAACCCAGAACCACCGGCACATCCATGCCCAACCGCCCGGCCCGGATCTGCTGCCAGGCCCCGCGATAAAACGGCCCCGCCGAGAAAAACAAAACCGGCAAACTCATCACCCAGCAGGCCCATTGCAGCAGGCTGACCAGATCGGGACTGATTTCCCCGGGCGCGGCGAAGTAGGACGGCGCTGCCATCATCATCACCTGCATCATCAGAAAACTGGCGACGAAGAGGCGCCAGAGCGCTTGCCGATGCTCGCGCTCCCGCAAATGGCGCGCCGGCGCAGCGACATCGGGCGCCGCGCCATAACCGGCACGCTCAATCCGGGCAATCACCTGGGCCACGTTGCTTCGGGCAGGCTGCCAGCGCAAGGTCAATCGAGCGCTGGCCGCATTGACCCGCGCGTTTTGCACACCCGGCAACTCGCTCAAGGCCTGTTCAATGATGCCGGCGCAGGCGGCACAGTGCAGACCGGAGAGCTGGAACTGCGATTCCGCCACCGCCTCAGGCTCGGCTACACGCACAAACGTTCCATCGCCCTGCTCGACCGCGGCTCCACCGCGCAACCAGCGGGTGAATGGGGCCAACAAAGCGGGATCATCGGGCAGCACTGCGCCCGCAAAAGAATTTGCAGCGGCAGGGCTGATTCGGTTCGTGGCTGAGGTCATGATGCAGGGCGAGCGGCAACGTAATCTAGGTGAACTCGCTGCAGGACGAAATGATATAGATCAAGACCCGAGCAACTGGCAAAAACACCAGAGTGAACTTCAGGCTCTTGACAACGGCGGCCGACCTCACTGCGATAGCCGGTTTATGACGATAGGTTCAGGGCGGTAGCACCCAGCGAATCCGCAAACCAGGCACATCCGGTCGGGTGTAAGCCGTCCAGTGCCCCCCCAAGCGCTGGATCACCTCATGCGCAATGGCCAAGCCCAATCCGGTCCCGCCATCCCCCTCCCCTATCACAGCACGGCCTGCGCCCGTCGCATCCATCGGCGGGCCCTCCATCCGCGCATCGGCCCGCACATCGGCACGCTCACCGCGCCAAAATGGTTCCACCAATCGAGACAAATCAGCCGGCGCCACGCCGGGACCATCGTCTTCGATATCGACCTGCGTTCCATCGCCGAGTTCTTGCACATGGACGCGGATATTGGGTCCGCCATAGCGCAGCGCGTTGTCCAACACATTCGACAGCGCCTCGCCCAGCCATAAAGGGTCGGCCCGCACCAGCACCGGGTGCTCGGGCATGTCCAGCAATAGGCTGCGCCCCATGCGTGCCGCTCTCAAAGCCATAGGTTCCGCGGCCTCTCGAAGCACCGGCCGAATATCCACAGGCGGCTGGTTCGCTGACGCGAGTTGCGCCCCCTGCGAGCGAACCAGGCTCAACAACTGCCCGATCAAGCGCGCCAAGCTGTCGCTGGAGCGCAGCAAAGCACTCATCAAGGGCTGCCACGCCGGAGCATCAACTGCGGCCGTTCGTCCCGCCGACTCTGGACCCGAAGACAGGCTCTGCTCGGCACGGTGCCACTGCTCCAACTCCGCCTCAAGCTCTTGGGTCAACACCCGCAGTCCTGCCACCGGCGTTCGCAGTTGATGTGCCGCATCGGCGACAAAACGACGCTGCAATTGCACCGAGGCCTGCACATCGGCCAACAAGCTGTTGATGCGCTCAATCAAAGGAGCGGCTTCGGCAGGCACGCCTTCGATGGGAAGCGCCCGAAGATCATTGGGCGCACGGCGCTCCACCTCACGCGCCACCTGCCGCAAAGGCGCCAGTCCACGGCGGATACCCCAGGCCAACAAGGTGACCGTCAGAAGAGCGATCACCAGGGTCGGAGCAACCATGGCCAGCAGCACATCGCGCACCAGCCGCGCCCGCTTGTGCCGGCTTTCGATCGTGATGACCGATACCGAGCGATCCAACATCGGCGAGGTCAAGGAGAACTGAGCGCCGCGCACCCTCTCGCCCTGGAACACTCCATCAAAAAGAACGGGTCGAGAAAAGCTCTGATGCCGCAGATCGGGCCGAGGCAGCTCCGAATCACCGGCCAGCACGCGCCCCGATTCGTCCAGCAGCGCAAAGCTGTTGCGACCCTCGGCATCCCAGCCCATGGTTTCCATGGCTTGGCGGCTGACGTCGAGCAAGGCCCCGCGGTCCGACCAGGTCACGCGGGCGGCCAAGGCCGCAGTTTCGTCCTGCAAGCCGCGGTCAAACGCCGCATTCGCGCTGGCAGTGGCCAACCAATAAGCGCCACCCGCGGAGGCCAAGAGACCGAAAAGCCAAATCCAGGCCAAAGGCGCCAGCAATTGCCGACGCAGGCTCAAGGGCCGCGGCCAGGGAGGCGAGCCTCGGCCCGACTCAGATCGCTCGTTCACCATCGCCTGAGAACGCCGAAGCCCCACACTCCATCACATAACCAAATCCACGCACGGTACGAATCACCACACCCAACTCGGCGAAGCGCTTGCGCAAACGATGGACGTACACCTCCACCGAGTTCTCGCTGAAATCAGCCTCCCAACTGGACAGCCGTGCCACGATGGCATCTTTGCTGACGACCCGGCCCACCCGCTGCATCAACATCTCGGTCAAGGCAAATTCACGGGGACTCAGATAGACGGGGTCGCCCTTGTGGCTGAGCTCCCGGTGCGACAGATCCATGCTCAAGTCGCCCAAGCGCAGCACCTCGCTGACGCGCCCTTCGGCGCGGCGCTTCAGCGCGCGCAGACGCGCAATCAGCTCCGGCAAGTCGAACGGCTTGACGAGATAGTCATCGGCTCCCGCATTCAGACCCGCCACTCGGTCCGACAACTCATCGCGCGCCGTCAAAAGCAGCACGGGCAATTTGGCGCCTGCCGACCTCCAGGCCCGCAACACCGTCATGCCATCGGCGCCGGGCAAGCCCAAATCGAGCACGGCCAATTCAAACTGATTGACCAAACCCGGCGTCAAGGCTTGCCGCCCATCGGCCAGGCTATCCACCTGCCACCCTTCACGCTCAAGCGCCCGGGTCACGCCCAAACTCAGCGCCGCATCATCTTCGACCAGCAATACTCGCATGACAGCAACTCGGTGAAACCCGAGACAAAGCATCCAAAAAAGCAAAAAGGCCGGTCCAAGACCGGCCTTTCATCATCGACTCAAACTCAGGCGAAATTGGCCTGAGCGAAGTCCCAGTTGACGAGGTTGTTCAGGAACACTTCGACGAACTTGGGGCGCAGATTGCGGTAGTCGATGTAGTAAGCATGCTCCCACACATCGATGGTCAGCAAGGCCTTGTCGGCAGTGGTCAGCGGCGTGCCGGCGGCGCCGGTGTTGACGATGTCCAGGCTGCCGTCGGCCTTCTTCACCAGCCAGGTCCAGCCGGAACCGAAGTTGCCCACCGCGCTCTTGGTGAAGGCTTCCTTGAAGGCATCCAGGCTGCCCCACTTGGCATTGATCGCGTCGGCCAAAGCGCCGGTAGGAGCGCCGCCGCCATTGGGCTTCATGCAGTTCCAGAAGAAGGTGTGATTCCAGATCTGGGCGGCGTTGTTGTAGATCGGGCCGCTGGACTTCTTGACGATTTCTTCCAGCGACAGGGCTTCAAACTCGGTGCCCTTTTGCAGATTGTTCAGGTTCACCACATAAGCGTTGTGGTGCTTGCCGTGGTGGAACTCCAGCGTTTCGGCGCTGTAGTGCGGGGCCAGGGCATCCTTGGCATAGGGCAAGGCGGGAAGGGTATGTTCCATGTCAACTCCTCAGTGCGTAAAAAGGTGGGGCGAAGCCCGGCGGTTCGGGCGCGATTCTAGGTCTTTGCAATCCCCTTGGTGCGCGAGCCCTTACTCGGGGGCGGACTTGCTGACTTGCCCCGTGTAGCCAACACCTCCAACTGCGCCTCGCCATCCGCCAGCACCGCATGCACCTGTTGCCCGGGCAGCAACTGTTCCACCGAGCTAAGGGCCCGCCCCTGACCATCATCCAGCCAGGCATAACCCCGTGCCAGCACGCGCTGCGGATCCAAGGCCGACAAACGCGCCTGCAAGGCCTCCAGGCGCAAGCCCTGCGCCCGCAAGCTGGCGGGCGCGGCATGACGGCAACGTTGCTCCAGACTGCTCAGGCGCTGCGCCTGCATGGCCTGCATCTTGGGCAAGGCCTGACCCCATCGCTGCGCGAGCAAGGCCAGCTGACGCCGTTGGCGACTCAAGATCTCGGTCGGCCTCGCCAAACGCATGCCCAGACGGTCGAGTCGTTGCGCCACCATGTCCAGCCGCTGCTCGACCCGGCGTGTCAATGCGGCAGAGAAAGCGCTCAAGGCGTCCAAGCTGGCTTGGCGGGAAGGCGCGGCCAACTCGGCCGCAGCCGTGGGCGTCGGCGCGCGCAGATCAGCAGCCAGGTCGCACAGGGTCACATCGGTCTCGTGCCCGACCCCGCAAATCACCGGCAAGGCTGAACCCGCCACCGCGCGGACCACCCGCTCATCATTGAACGCCCACAAATCCTCCAAGGAACCACCGCCGCGCACCAACAGCAGCGCATCCACCTCGGCCCTCGCATTGGCCACCTGGAGCGCCGCCACCAAGGCAGGAGGCGCCTGCTCTCCCTGCACGGCGCTCGGATAGATGATCACCTCGACGTGCGGAGCGCGCCGCGCCAGGGCGGTCAGCACATCATGCAAAGCCGCACCTACGGTCGAAGTGATAACACCGAGCCGCCTCGGAAATGCAGGCAAGGCCCGCTTGGCCGACAGGTCGAACAAGCCCGCCGCCTCCAACTTGGCACGCAGGCGCAGGAATTGCTCATAGAGCGCGCCGGCACCAGCCCTGCGCATGCTTTCGACCACGAACTGCAGCTCGCCCCGCGGCTCATACAACGTGAGTCGCCCGCGCATCTCGACCAGGGCGCCGTCCGCAGGCGAGAAGTCCAGCAGACTGGCTGCGCGCCGGAACATGGCACAACGCAGCATCGCCTGTTGCCCGTCCGCGTCTTTCAAACTGAAGTAGCAATGCCCGCTCGCGGCTCGGGTAAAGCCCGACAACTCGCCCCCGACCACGCAGACCGAAAAGCGCGCCGACAAGCTGTCGCTGACCGCCAACAAAAGCGCGGCAACACCCCAGACACGACGCTGCGGCGCGGGCTGAAAGGCCTCATTCATGCGCCAGCCCAATAACGGCGCGGGTCCGGAAGTCCACAGGCGCGCCAATCCTGGGCCGAACAGACATTCGCCCCGTCACACCTGCGTCACACGCATATAAACGCTTGTTTTTCAAGTTATTTTTCCTGCCCAAGAATGAGGCAATGTAGCCAAAGCCTTGATTTTTCGGGGGCTGGCGCAGCACCCGAACCGCTTGCCCACAAAGTTATCCACAGCGAAAGTGGATTATTCGGGCCGGGGTCAAAGCCCCCAAGGGCCCGCCAAACGGTGCCACAAGCCGCCTGGGCTAACTCCCGCTGGATTGACCCTCAGTTCAGGACATAATCGCGCGCAGTTCTCTTCCGCAGGGTACCCAACGGCTGCCCAAGGAGGCCCTTCAAAGGGTCTGATCGCCAATTCACTTTCACCAGGGGTCATCCTTGTTTTCGATCATACAAGCCGCCGGTTGGCCGATTTGGCCCTTACTGATCTGCTCGGTCATCGCGCTCACCTTGATCATTGAGCGTTTCTCGAGCTTGCGCACCAGTCGGGTGGCACCGCGACGCCTACTCGACGAAGTGCTGGGCATCACCAGCCAAAGCTTGCCCACCCCGGATGTGGTGAATCGTTTGGCCGAGCATTCACTGATGGGGCAAGTGCTGGCCGCCGGACTGCGCGCCGTCACCGCTGACCCTCGCCTGCCCGCCGCCCAGTTGCAACAGGTGTTTGAAATGGCCGGACGCCGCGCCATCCATCAAATGGAACGTTACCTCAACACCCTGGGCACGATTGCGACGGCAGCACCCTTGCTGGGGCTGCTGGGCACCGTGGTCGGCATGATTGAAATCTTCGGTAGCCAAAGCCCCACCGGCGGTAATCCGACGCAGTTGGCACACGGCATCTCGATCGCGCTTTACAACACCGCATTTGGATTGATCGTGGCCATCCCTGCCCTGATGTTCTTCCGCTACTTCCGCGGCAGGGTCGATGAGTACGTGTTGGAACTGGAGCAGTCCAGCGAGCGCCTGATGAGTCATTTGCAACGCTTCACGGCCTGACCAGAACGAAGAACAGACACCATGAAGTTCAGGCAACGCCGCAGCGAAGATCCGGAGATCAATCTCATCCCTTTCATCGACGTCTTGTTGGTGGTGTTGATCTTTCTGATGCTGTCCACCACCTACGCCAAGTTTACCGAGTTGCAAGTCACGCTGCCGGTGGCCGATGCGGAAAAGATGAAAGACCGACCCCGAGAAATTGTTGTGGCGGTCGCGGCGGATGGCCGTTATGTGATCAACAACCAGCCGGTCGAGGGCCGATCGGTTGAACTCTTGAGCACGGCGCTGGCGCAAGCCGCTGCCGGCCAAAACGATACCGTGGTGATTGTGTCGGCGGACGCCAGCGCTGCACACCAATCCGTGGTCAACGTCATGGATGCCGCGCGTCGCGCGGGCCTGTCCAAACTGACCTTTGCCGCTCAGGCTCAAGGGCAATAAGCCCGTTCTCTCGATGAACCAGACCAAGGGCCCTGGCGCAGACCCCGGGCCTGCCGCAAGTTTTGCGGATCGACTGCAACAAGCCTGGTACACCAACGGACCCTTGGCTCAACTGTTTCGGCCCTTGGCCGGACTGTATGGCGGGCTGCTGAGACTGCGAGGGCTGCTCTACAAGATCGGTTACCTGCGGACGGCCCAGCTTCCGGTGCCCGTGATCGTGGTCGGCAATTGGATCGTGGGCGGTGCCGGCAAGACGCCGAGCACCCTGGCCCTGTTGGCGCATCTGCAGCGGCTTGGCTTGCGGGCAGGCGTGGTGTCCCGAGGTTATGGCCGAAGCACCCAAGAGACCCTCTTGGTCAAGCGCGAGCACCAAGCCCACGAGGTGGGCGATGAGCCCCTGCTGATTCACTTGCGCAGCGGTGCGCCGGTGGCGGTGGGCCGCGACCGTGTCGAGGCCGCGCGAACCTTGCTGGCTGCACATCCCGACTTGGATCTGCTGATCAGCGACGATGGCTTGCAGCACCTGCGCCTGCCGCGCGATCTGGCCGTGCTGCTGTTTGATGAGCGCGGTTTGGGCAATGGTCGTTTATTGCCCGCAGGGCCTTTGCGCCAGCCGCCCACCTGCCAACTGAAGCCCGAGGAACTGGTGCTTTACAACGCCCCCCTGCCAAGCACGACGCTGCCAGGCTTCATGGCTCACCGCCGATTGGCGGGCGCGGTGAGCCTCGAGAACTGGTGGGAGGGCCAGCCTGCGTCGCTGAGTCAGTTGCACAGTTTGCGCGAGCGCCCCTTGATCGCCACGGCAGGCATGGCCCATCCGCAGCGTTTTTTTGCAATGCTGAGCGCCGAAGGCCTGAGTTTTGCCCCCCTGCCGCTGCCGGATCACTTCGATTTCGTCGAGCTGCCCTGGCCCATCAACACCCCCGATGTGCTGCTGACGGAAAAAGACGCGGTCAAACTGCCGCCCCAGCGTTGCCAAGGGACACGGGTGTGGGTGGTGACGCTAGACTTCCAACCCGAACAAGCTTTCTGGCACGCTTTGGAGTCGCAGTTGCTCCGCATGAAGCTGCTCGACAAGCCAATGCCTCAGGACAAAGAAAATGGATAACCGATTGTTGGACATGCTGGTCTGCCCGATTTGCAAGGGCCCGCTGGAGCTGCTGCGCCAAGGCGCCGAACGCGAGTTGGTCTGCCATGCCGACCGGCTGGCTTTCCCAATCCGCGACGGTATTCCGGTCATGCTGGAAAACGAGGCGCGCACCTATGACGCTGCCGCCGAAGCGCAAGCCCAAAAGGCCGCCGAAGTGGCAGCCGCCGTGGCCAGCATGACCAGTGCCGCAGAAAAATCCAATAGCGCGCCCGCATGAGCTTCAGCGTCATCATCCCGGCCCGACTCGCCTCCACGCGCCTGCCGAACAAGCCGCTGGCAGACATCGAGGGCCTGCCCATGATTGTGCGTGTGGCACAGCGTGCGGCCTTGTCGAAAGCGCAGCGCGTGGTGGTCGCCAGCGACGCCAGCGCGGTGCTGGAAGCATGCGACCAGCATGGCATCGAGGCGGTGTTGACCCGCGCCGATCATGTGTCAGGCAGCGACCGCTTGGCCGAGGCCTGTGAACTGCTGGGCCTCGACGGCCAAGACCTGGTGGTCAATGTCCAGGGCGATGAGCCGCTGATTGCGCCAGGCATGATCGACGCTTGCGCGGACCTTCTTGCGGCCAAACCGCATTGCGTGATGAGCACGGTGGCACATGCACTGGAAGACGCTACCGACTTCGGCAACCCAAATGTCGTGAAGGTGGTGACCGACGCGCAAGGCCTGGCCCTGTACTTCTCGCGTGCACCCATTCCCTGGTGGCGTGATGGCACCACCAGTGCCAACAGCCCGCAAACACAAGCCGGCTCGGCACTTCGACATGTGGGCTTGTATGCCTATCACGCCGGCTTTTTGCGCCGCTTCCCAAGCTTGGCGCTCAGCCCGCTGGAGCAGATCGAATCGCTGGAGCAATTGCGCGTGCTCTGGCACGGGGAACGCATTGCGGTCCATCTGAGCGCCGAAAAGCCCGGGCCTGGTGTCGACACGCCAGAAGATCTGGAGCGGGTGCGCGCGGCCATTCGCGCCGCAAATTCACCCCGCAACTGAACGCGCCACACTAGGGTTACACAGGGGTATCAACTGACCCGTCGTCAGTCCTGCGTAGGCTTGCGCGTGCTATCCTCGCCCGCTGTTGGAAAGGCTTGCAGCAAGCCTTGTTCGATGCCAAAACGGGGCGTGTCGCGTGCGGTAGTCCCAAGCCCTGAACGAAGCGTTCGACCTCAGGTTCAGGCATCGTATGCATCGAAAGCATTGAAAGTACCAAGGAGACCCATGCGACTGATTCTTCTGGGCGCCCCCGGCGCCGGCAAAGGCACCCAAGCCGCCTTCATCTGCCAAAAATTCGGGATTCCGCAGATCTCGACCGGCGACATGTTGCGCGCCGCCGTGAAGGCAGGAACCGAAATGGGTATGGCTGCCAAGAAAGTGATGGATGCCGGCGGATTGGTCAGCGACGACATCATCATCGGTTTGGTCAAGGAACGCATTGCCCAAGCTGATTGCGCCAAGGGCTTCCTGTTTGATGGCTTCCCGCGCACGATTCCCCAGGCCGACGCCATGAAGGCCGCCGGCGTGAAGTTGGATCTGGTGCTGGAAATCGACGTGCCTGACAGCGCCATCATCGAACGCATGAGCGGCCGCCGCGTCCACGTGGCTTCGGGTCGCACCTACCACGTCAAGTTCAACCCGCCCAAGGCTGAAGGCGTCGACGACATCAGCGGCGAAGCCCTGGTGCAACGAGAAGACGACAAGGAAGAGACCGTGCGCAAGCGCCTCGAGGTCTACCAAGCCCAAACCCGCCCCCTGGTGGACTACTACTCCAAGTGGGCTGCCGCCGGCGACGCGAATGCACCCAAGTACCGCTGCATCGCCGGCATCGGCACGGTGGAAGAGATCACCCAGCGCGCACTGGAAGCCTTGGGCTGAGCCCTTGTTGCGAAGGCAGCAAGGCCTTCAAACATCGAATCCAAAGCCGCTTGATCGCGGCTTTGTTTTTGCCTGACAATTAACGTTTACGTCAACGTTAACCAATTCCCCAAAGGAACACGTATGGAAATCGCAGGCAAGGTATTCATCGTCACTGGCGGCGCCTCCGGCCTCGGCGAAGGCACAGCCCGCATGCTGACGGCGCACGGTGCCAAGGTCGTGATCGCCGATCTGCAAGCGGAGCGAGGCGAAGCCTTGGCCGCAGAGCTGGGCGGTGCGTTTGTGAAAGCCGACGTCAGCCAAGAGGCGGATGGCCAAGCCGTGGTGGCCAAGGCCTTGTCACTTGGCAAGCTGTTTGGCTTGGTCAACTGCGCCGGCATCGCCCCTGCCGCGAAGACCGTGGGCAAAGACGGCGCACACGCCCTGGCGGCTTTCAGCAAGGTCATCACGGTCAATCTGATCGGCTCCTTCAACATGATCCGCCTCGCTGCAGAAGCCATGTGCAAGAACGACCCGGAATCGACCGGCGAACGTGGCGTGCTGATTTCCACCGCCTCGGTGGCCGCTTATGACGGGCAGATCGGCCAAGCCGCCTATGCAGCCTCAAAAGGCGGCGTCGTCGGCATGACCCTGCCTATCGCTCGCGACCTGGCTCGCAACGGCATCCGCAACATGACCATTGCACCCGGCATCTTCGGCACGCCCATGCTGTTTGGCATGCCGCAAGAGGTGCAAGACGCCCTGGCCGCCAACGTGCCCTTCCCTTCACGACTGGGCACGCCGTCCGATTACGCCAAGCTGGTGCACCAGATCATCACCAATGAGATGCTCAATGGCGAAGTGATTCGCCTGGACGGCGCGATCCGCTTGGCCCCGAAGTAATTCGCATGCAAGAGACGAGATAAAAAAAGGGCCTCGACTGGTGTCGAGGCCCTTTGTGGTTTTGAAGCCTGTGCTTTTCAAACCCATCAACCCGGAACATGAGGCCGGGTCTTGGCAGATCAACGCTTGGCGCTGCGAGTGTGCATGCTCCAGAGGCGTGCCAGATCACCCGCGCCTTCGCCACCCCTGACGGATCTCCAGCTGGCCAGCGCCTTGGCGTTGTCACCAGCCATCGATTGCGCCAGACCGAGGTAAAGCTTGGCATCTTCGGGACGCTTCAGCGACCCCTTGGCAATGCCTTCTTCAATCAGCTTCGCGCCCTTGGCGGCCTCACCGCGGAAGGCATAAGCCAGACCCAGCGGCACCAGCAAATCACCGTTCTTGGCGGCGTTGGCGGCCTTCTCGGCCTCAGGCAACGCCGCCTTGGCTTCAGCGATGCGCTTGGTCATCAGATCTTGCAGGCGCTTGTGACGTGCGCCTTCCGCGCCTTGACCCAGGATGCCCGCAACCAGACCCTTGTCGACCACCAGCTTGCCCTCTTCGGGATAGCCCGCTTGAGCGGCCAGCTGAGCCATTTCCATATAGTCGTTGGCATCTTTCAGATTGCCGGTCGCCATCTTCAAGCGGTAGACGTCCAGACCGAATCGATCCGAGAAGCCCTTCTTGGCCTGCAAACCACCCAAGACCTGAGTCCACAGTTCCTTGCTGGGGTAGTAGTTCAGCAGCTTCTCAATCGCCAGACCTTCGGCATTGCCATCGCCCTTCTTCTGCGCGGCGCTGAGCAGCAGGTTCAGCTTATCGCGTGCCGGTGTGCGGCCTGCCTTCTCATCCGCAGCGATGTCTTCGCTGGTTTCCTTGATGATGGCGGTCATGTCGCCCGACAAGAACTGAGCATTGGTCAGCACTGTCTTCATGGTCGGGCTGTTGCCGCCCTCTTTGAAATAGCGCTGCGCCCAGCTCAAGGCCTTGGCATTGTCTTTGTTGCGCAAATAGGTGCCGGCGATGCCTTCCATCATGCGCAGCTGCTCGGCTTGAGCGAGTCTGCCGCTGGCCTTCATCGCTTCAAAGGCTTTGACCATCGAATCAGCGTCACTGGCGCCCGAAGCGGCGGCCATGCGCATGCCTTCGATGGTGTAGTTCTCGGTGGCGTTACGGCCACTCACACCCTCGGCATCACGCACCTTGGCCAAAGCCTCTTTGTGCTTTCCGGCCTTGATCAAAGCACCCGCATCTTTCAGGTGCTTGCCCACTTCAGGGCGCACACCTTCTGCTTGAGCCTGAGCTTGCGCGAAACCGATTTGCCCACTCGGAGCCGAACCCAATGCAAACGCCGCAGCGCCGATCGCGACTGTGGCAAGCGTTCTCAACTTCATGATGTCATCTTCCCTTCGAATTTCACGAAAAAAAACGCGCAACCCTTGCGGGCAGCGCGTTCGTCATTCCTCAAAGCGTCACTTGACGTACTGCTCGTTGCCGACCATGCCCATCTTCTTGACGCCCAAGCGCTGAGCTGCAGCCATGACTGCGGCCACGGCACCATACTCGGCCAGCTTGTTAGGCTTGATGTGCACTTCAGGCTGATCCACTTCAGCTGCAACTTCCATCAGCTTCGCTTCTACAGCCGCCTGGTTGTCCAGCGCAACACCGTCCCAGCTCACCGTACCGTCGAAGTCGATGAACACCTCATGCGTCACCGGCTCCTTCAGCGGCTGCTGATTGCTCGGAGGAGGCATATCCAGATTCACCGAATGCAGCTGGATAGGAATCGTGATGATCAGCATCACCAGCAACACCAACATCACGTCAATCAAAGGCGTGGTGTTGACGTCCATCAAGACTTCTGGCTCATCACTTCCAGAGGAGCTTCCTACATTCATTCCCATGCTATTGGCTCCTGGCTTCAACCACCGCGCGCGGGCGGCTCGGTGACGAAGCTGACTTTCATAATACCGGCGCGCTGGCAGGCATAAACCACGCGTCCGACGGACTCGTAACGCGATTTGTCATCGCCGCGCACATGCACTTCAGGCTGCGGATTCAAGACCGCAATCTTTCCCAGCCTCTTCACCAAGTCATCGGTGTCAGTCACCAGCTGGGTGTTCCAGTAGACCTCGCCGTCCTTGGTCACCGACAACTCGATGTTCTCCGGCTTGGTGACACGCATGACGTTGGTCTCTTTGGGCAAAGAGACAGCGATCGATTGCGTCACCACCGGCACGGTGATGAGGAAGATGATCAGCAGCACCAACATCACGTCCACGAGGGGCGTGGTGTTGATGGTCGAGACCACCTCGTCATCGCCGGAGGATGATCCGACGTTCATTCCCATGATGCGGCTCCAGAGAATCCGACGATCAACGCTTGACCGAACGGTTGCCCATCAGCACGCCGTGCAGATCAGCAGAGAAGGAACGCACTTGGCTCATCACGGCCTTGTTGCGGTTGATCAGCCAGTTGTAACCCAGCACAGCAGGAACGGCGACAGCCAGACCGATCGCGGTCATGATCAGCGCGGCGCCCACAGGGCCAGCCACCTTGTCGATCGAAGCTTGACCAGCAACACCGATGGCGGTCAGCGCTTGCAAAATACCCCACACCGTGCCGAACAAGCCGATGAACGGCGAGGTCGAACCGACGGTAGCCAGGAAGCCCAGGCCCGATTGCAGACGGCTGTTGACGTCGCTCACGGCACGCTCAACGTTCATGGTCACCCAGGTGTTGTGGTCGATGTTTTCGGTCAACGCACCTTCGTGATGCTCAGAAGCCTCGACGGCGGTCTGCGCGATGTAGCGGAAAGGACCGGTCTCCTTCAGACCCTTGATGCCTTCAGCCAAGGTGGCCTTCTTGAAGAAAGTGGCGCGGACTTCGCGGGCTTCTTGACCCATCTTGTGGGTGTCCCAAACGCGCACGATCATGATGTACCACGAACCCATGGACATGATCACCAGCAGCACCAACACCGCCTGGTCAACGGTGTGGCCGTGGGTGATCAGGGCCTTCAGGCCGTAAGGATTGTCAACCGGCTTAGCGGCAGCCGCAACGGCCACAGAAGCGGCAGCATCAGCAGGAGCAGCAGCATCAACAGCAGCCGAAGCGACTGCGTCAGCAGGCTTGGCGTCTTGAGCGTGAGCGGGCGAGATTGCCAGAGTGGCAGCGAAAGCAACTGCGGCGATCAGGCCGGAAATACGAGAGATCATGGAGTCAACTCCTGCGGAAGAAAACTGGAACAGTTTGAGAGAAAGGAGGCCAGGCGCAAGACCCGGCCCCATGTTTAAAAATTCTTGGGACCGTGAGATCAATCGATGCGGAACTGGAATTCCTGCTCGATCACCCAGTCGCCCGGGCACTCATAGCCTTCGCGCATCGTGGTATCGATGGCAGCGGCCAGTGCGCGCTGAGCCTTGCGGTCAACGCCGGAGCGCAAGCTCGCGATTTGCACGTCCACCACACGACCGGCCTTCACTGTTGCCGTGGCCCTGAACAAGGCTTCACCGCTCCAGTTCACCGAAGGCATCTCAGGCTTGGCCATCTTGGTGCAAGCCACACCCGCCTTGATCGGACCGGTGCGCGGTGGCGCAGGCGGTGCAGGCGGCGGAGCCACTACGGGTGGCGGCGCGGCCTTGGCAGGCTGAGCCGGAGGCGCGACCTGGGTCGACGCAATCGGCGTGGCCGTAGGCGGCGGAGGCGCAGTCACCTGGAACTCTGGCGGCGGCACGAATGGAGGTGGCGGTGCCTTCAGGTCAGGCGGAGGCGGCACAACCTTTTCAGGCGGTGGCGGCGGCTTGACCTTCTCTTCGATCACCTTGGTTTCAATCGGACCTGCAACCTTTTCAATGGCCTTCTTGGCCAGGCCGCTCGCGATCGCATAGACCATCACCACGTGGATCAGCACAACAATGCCAAAGCCCATGAAGCGTGACGAGCCGTTCTTCTCCTGCGCAAAGTTCATGCGCGCTCCTTCTTAAGACTGCGAAATTCTTTCATCAAGACACGTTGAGGCATTCACCCCTGCGCAGCGCCCGTCTCGAACCTACAGCGACTTGCACCCGAAGACACAAGTCACGTTCATCAAACAAAAATGCCCGTCAGCTTTGGGCCGCGGGCCTCACCAACGATTCAGACCTTACTTGCAGCTTGCAAAGCAAGACCCGAAACCTCGGAGCCACGGATCATAAACGAGTTCACAAGGCTCTCGTTCATGGGGATTTCCCGATGCAAAAATGGACTTCGGCCGGATTGCTCAGAACCTGCGTCGCACCTCTGACCTGCGGTATTTTACTGGTATGAAACCACTTAAGCACCAATTGCAAACTAGGGTTTTCACCAATCTGTCACCCTAAATTACAAAGAAAAAAGGCCGCCCATGGGCGGCCTTTTCAGCAGGAGCGCGAGATCAGAAGCGCGCGCCGCCGGTCACGTAGAACACGCGGCCCAGAGGGCTGGCATAGCGGCCGTCATAGCCCACCTGATTGCCACCACCGGAGGTGCGGATCGACAGGGGCGGATCTTGGTTCAGCAGATTCTTGATGCCCACGGTCAAGGAGAACATCTTGTTGATCTGCGCACGGGTCTGCCAGTCAAAGGTCGAGAATGCCTTCACATCGCGAACGATGGTTGCGTAGTCGCCCAGCGAGCCGTCGGCATTGACCACCTTGATGGTGCCATCACCTGCGTTTTGGACTTGGTCGTTATAGCCCGAGCGCCAGTTCCAAGCCAAGGTGTGATCGAACATGCCGCCATGGCGCAGATTGGCAGCCATGCGCTGAACAACGCGAGAGGTTGCATTGTTGTAGGCATCGAAGCGGCCAATGCTCTTCTCGATGGCACCTGCGATCTCAACTTCGGACTTGATCATGTAAGTGCCGGACCACTCCAGCTTCAACTCGCCAAAGCCCACATTGGTCTTGAAGGTCGCATCCCAATCGACACCGCTGTACTGCGATGTGCCGAGGTTGAAGTTCGGCAGCAGTGTCGACAGCTTGTTCTGACCTTGACCTGCATCGAAGACCGTGCGGAACAGACCGTCATAGGCGCCAGGACTCTCGAACGGGAAGGTCTCCGGCAGGGCCACGATTTGGTTCTTCATCTTGACCGACCAGTAGTCCACGCCGAAGGTCAAGGACTTGGTGGGTTCAAAACGAGCGCCCAAGGTGATGTTGGTCGACTCTTCTGGCTTCAGGCCCAGGTCACCCTTCAAGGCATTGCCACCGGTGAGCAAGTCATACTGGGTGTTGCCTTTGCAATCCACGGCACGTGGATCCGGCGCCTTGACCGGGCAAGGATACTTACCGCTGGTCACGCCGCCGTCAGCGATCGGAGAAACGATTTCGTCCAGGTTGGCAACCTTGAAGCCGGTGCCGTAAGAGCCGCGAATCATCACTTCATTCATCGGCATGAAGCGGAAGGCCAGCTTGTAGGTCGCCTTGCTGTTGGCATTGCC
>NZ_JBMLSK010000282.1:75347-86110 GCF_049240545.1 Roseateles sp.
CCCAAGCCCAGCATGGCCGTGCCGCCTGGAGCCTTGAACAACTCACCCGAGCCACGCACGCTGGCCACATCCAACGATGTCTTGGTCCGGGTGTCCAGTTCCTTCAGCACGCAAGGCGCGAACAAGTCGGCATTGCCACCGGCCGGTGCAAACGGGTTGATCTTGCCTGCATTCTTCAAGCCGTTGTAGCAATTGCGGCTCATATAACCGCCGTCGTACATCGAGTCCCGGGTGTTGGTCGAATGCACGAATGAGGCGTTGTAGTCAAAGCCCATCAGCAGACCTTCGACGCCAACAGCAATGTGCTGCGCCTTGGTCTTGTACATATTGCTGCGGCCACCGGCATCAACAAAGCGGTTGTTGGTGCTGGCTTTGGCCACATTGGCGGGATCCACGCCCATGGCGCTCAGGTAGGGCGACACGTACTGCGCGTAGAGCGGGTCGGTCAAAGGCAAGGCAATGACTTGAGCCGGTGGCGCAAAGCGAGACTTTTGATTGAATTGCGAGCTCACGGCTTCAGCAAACAGTGTGGTGTCGCTGTTCAGCTTCAGGTTGCCGGACAGGAACAAGCTGTCGCGCTTGGAGCTGGGGATCAGTTGCACCGTCGCGGCGTAGTCAAACCAGCAGGCCTTGTCCAGATCCACCGTATTCAAAGCGGTGTTGGGCGCGCACTTGTTGTCTTTCAGGTAGTTCGGCGAGAACGTAACGGCCGAGTACTCCTCACCGTTCTTGATGATGGGGTTCTTCAGACCCAGGGTCACCGAAGCAGGCGTGGTGTTCACCGCCAACTGGTACAGCGAGTACTGTTTGCCTTCGTGAGTGAAAGGCATGATGCCGGACTTGGCAAACTTGCGGTCCGCGGCATTCAGCTCCTTCTGCTCGTCATGGGCGTAGGACAGCAGCACGTTGAAGCCATCGGTATCCAAGTTGCCGAAGCCCTTGGAGATCGCGAAATTGCTGGAGCGGCCGCCCTTTTCCTGCGGCTGGCTGTAGGTGGCGCTCACGTTGAAATCGGTCTGATTCTTGCGCAGGATGAAGTTCACCACACCGGCCACGGCGTCGGAGCCGTACATGGCGGACGCGCCGTCGCTCAGCACTTCAACGCGTTCCACAGCGGACAGAGGAATGCTGGCCAAGTTAACGGCCGAACCGGCGCCATACGAGGCCATACGGCGGCCATTCAACAGCACCAGGGTGTAGCGAGCGCCGATATTGTGCAAAGAGGCGTTTTGCACACCACCGCCGCCACCGTTCACCGACTCAGCAGAAGTCGTGAAGCCCTGCATGGAGGGCAGGCTTTGAATCAGGTCTTCGGCGCTCTTCGCACCGCTGCGCTCGATGTCCGCACGGCTCAAGGTCTGAATTGGCAAGGCACCTTCGCTGGCGATCCGTTTGATGGATGAGCCTGTGACCTCGATACGCTCCAGTTGTTGCTGTTGAGCCATGGCCTGGGTCGCCATTGCGCCAAACGCCACCAGGACGCCGGCACAGACTTTGGTCTTCTTGAACATTCAATACTCCTGCTAAAAGGGAAGTTGCAGTCGATAGACACCGTGCTAGCGGAAGTCAGCAGCGTCCATCGATCACGGACCGCTAATTCCTCGCTTGCATGGGGTCATTCTTGATGCCAGAAGTCATGCTGCAGGCTAGGGGAAGTCCTATCGAACCGAAGCAAGACCAGTCGATCGGCTCACATGCCGACAGCGCCGCGGCGGTGCCAAGTGCTTGATTTCATGGGTCTAAGGCGCAAAACGGGGATGCGCGGCTGGTGCGCCGGTCAGTAAAAACTGAGTGTTTGCTCTAGTCCGCCAAAGCCGGCAAGCCGTTGCTCGCCGGCAACATATCGGGGCGGACCCAGGGTTCGACTCAAGCCCTTGTTGCGGCCAGGGGCTGCAGGCGTGGCACAGCGGCGAGTAGCCCCTGGGTGTAGGCCTGCTGAGGCTTGGTCAAAACCAGCTCACAAGGCCCGGCCTCGACGATGCGGCCGCCCTGCATCACCGCCACCTCGTCGGCCAGATACTCCACCACGCCGATGTTGTGCGTGATGAACAGATAGGCCAACCCCTGCTCTCTTTGCAGCTCTTTGAGCAGGTTGAGAATTTGCGCCTGCACCGACACATCCAGCGCCGAAGTGGGCTCGTCGCAAACAATCAAACGCGGCTCAACCGCGAGTGCGCGCGCAATCGCGATGCGCTGGCGTTGCCCCCCGGAGAACTCGTGCGGCCAGCGCTGCAAAGCCTGGGCAGGCAAGCCCACTTGATCAAGCAGGCGCCTCAAGCGGGCCAAACGCTGGGCCGCATCGAAGTCTGGCCGCAGCGCGAGCAGCCCCTCCTCCAACAACTCGTGGACCCGCAAGCGCGGATTGAGCGAGGCAAAAGGGTCCTGGAAAATCATCTGCACCGATCGGCGCGCTTGCGACAAGGCCGCTCCGTGCAGCCCCGCCAGGTCCTGCCCGTCCAGCATCACCTGACCGCTCACTTCAGCGTCAGCCCGCAGCAGCTGCATGATGGCCTTGCCGGTGGTGGTTTTTCCGCAGCCGGACTCGCCCACCAAGGCCAAGGTGCGCCCGGCGCTCAGGCTGAAGCCGACCTGATCGACGGCCTTGAGGCGAGGCGTCGGGCCAGACGAGAACAGCCGTCGCCGCAAGCGGTAATGAACCGACAGCGAGTTCACCTGCAAGAGCGGCGCGGCTTCAGGCTGGGCGCTTGGCATGGTCGGGGCCTTCGGGCCAGCGGGTCCGCTCGCCGCCGGCGGCAAGGCCGTCGCAGTCTCGGTGTACAGCAAGCAGCGCACCTGGTGTGTCTGGGGTCTGCATGCACTTGCGGCCAGCGCAGGCACCGTCGCCGCGCAATTGCCCATGGCTCGGTCACACCGGGCGACAAAGCGGCAGCCCTGAAAACTTGTGTTCAGCGGCGGCACCGCGCCAGCGATCGCGGCCAGCGGGGCATCGCTCTTGGCGGCGCCGGGCAAGGCTTGAAGCAAAGCCTGGGCGTAAGGGTGTTGGGGCGCCGCAAAAAAGTCCGCCGCCGCGGCCTCTTCGACGATCTGGCCAGCGTACATCACCCCCACCTGATCCGCCATGCCGGCCACCACCGCGAGATCATGGGTGATCAACAAGATGCCCAAGCCGCGCTCGCGCTGCAAATCCTTGAGCAAGTCCAAGATCTGAGCCTGGATGCTGACATCGAGCGCCGTGGTGGGCTCATCGGCGATCAAGTAGTCGGGCTCGCCCGCCAGGGTCATCGCAATCATCACCCGCTGCTTCTGACCGCCACTCATTTGAAAGGGATAGTCATCCACGCGCCGGTCGGGTTCGGGTATGCCGACACGCGCCAGCCATTCAATGGCACGCTCGCGAGCGGCGGTGCCGCGCAGCGGGGTATGCGTCTCGATCGCCTCGACGATCTGATCCCCGATGCGCAAGACCGGATTCAAGGAGGTCGAAGGTTCCTGAAAGATCATGCCGATGCGCCCACCCCGCACGCCACGCATCTGCAATTCCGGCAGGCCGAACACATCGACACCATCCAGATGCAAAGACCCCGCCGTGATGCGCGCCCCTTCGGGCAATAAGCGCATCAAGGCCAGGGCCGTCATGCTTTTGCCACAGCCAGACTCCCCCACCAGCGCGAAGGTTTGCCCTCGCCTGAGCGTCAGGCTCAAACCGTCGATGGCTCGCACCGGGCCGAGCTCGGTCGCCAGGCAGACCTTGAGTTGATCGAGCTCCAACATCAGCGACTCTCAGTCCTTGGACGCCGCAGCCAGGGCTCGGCGTGGACGCAATTGGCGGGCGCGCGGATCAAAGGCATCGCGCACCCCATCCGCGAACAAATTGGCCGCCAACACCAGGGCCAACATGAAGCCGAAAGCGGCGCAAAAACTCCACCACACCACCGGATCGCGAGACATCTCGGAGCGAGCCAAATTGATCATGCTGCCGAAGCTGTTCACCGTCGGGTCCACGCCGACCCCGACGTAGGTCAACACCGCCTCGTAAAGAATCAACTCCGAGAAACTCAACACCCCCGTGATCAGCACCAGGTGCATCACATTGGGCACGATGTGTCGCCTCATGATGCCAAGATGGCCGGTGCCCAGCGTGCGGGCGGCTTGCACATAGTCGAGCTCGCGCAGCTTCAGGGTTTCGGCGCGCACCAGCCGGCACAAACCGGCCCAGCCCGTCAGCCCCAGGATCAGGCAGAGCATGAACATCTTCAGGTCCGCCCGCTCCACACCGGTTTCAAACGCCTCCGGGTTCTTGTCCAGAAACACTTGCACCATCAGCACACATGCGGCAATCAAGAGCACATTGGGCACCGAACTGAGGGTGGTGTAGAGGTATTGCACCAATTCGTCGACCCAGCCCCTGCAGTAGCCGGCCAACACGCCCAGCGCCAAGGCAAAAGGCAGGGTCGCCAGCGTCGACAAGACGCCGATCACAAAGGCCGTGCGTATGCTCTTGAGGGCTTGATAAAGCACATCATTGCCCGTGCGGTCGGTGCCAAAGACATGGTAATGATCCATCAGCGCCAGCACCGGGCCGCCCAGCAAACTCAAAACGCCGCAGGTCAAGAGCACCGCGCGCCAGGGGTAGTCGGTGCGATCACGCAGCAGGTCGCACCAAGCTGCCTTGAAGCCGCCGTGTGAAGCGGCCAGGCAGGTCGCCATCAAGACCGATATCAGGGCGGTGAACAAGGCGCCACCGGCCAAGCCTGCCCCGCCACGACGGAGCAAGTCTTCGAGCCACTCAACTTCGGGCTGCTGAAGGTGAGCCCCCCCAAAAGCCAGGCGCGGATAGTCGCGGGCAAGCCCGCTGCCGCCGCCTTCAGTGGCCCCAGTCGCGCCCGTCTCGACGGGCTCTTTGGTGAAGCCGCGGTAGGCCAAGGGGGCGGAGTAACTGATCTCTCGCATGGCCATCTGCCGCGCCAGCAAGCCATCGAGCAAGGACAGGGTCCGCGTGTCATAGACCGGGCCTTGCTGCGCCGCAGATTCGCCGCTGGGCGGCAACTCGCTGCGCAGATGCACGCTATCGAGCAAGGTCAGGCCCAGAAAAAGCGCCAGCACGACACTGCTGCTGGCCGCCAGCGGATCACGCCAGACGCGCAGCCATGTGGCCCGGAGGTGAGGCTGCCTGCGCAGGCGCCAGCCATAGGCCAGCAGCCCGAAAAACAAGCCCCACAAGGCCAGGTCGGTCCACAAAAACACCAGCTTGAAGCTCATCAAATCCATGCTCCCCGCTTCAGCCCAAACGCACCCGGGGATCGACCCAGCTGTAGCTGATGTCGATCAGCACATTGCTGGCGATGTAGAGCATGGCACCCAGGAACACCATGGTGCGCACGATGGCGAAGTCCTGGGCGCTGATGGCCTCAATGGTGAAGCTGCCCAGACCCGGAATGCCAAAAAAGCTCTCAAACACCAGGCTGCCCATGAAGACATAGGGCAAGTAGCTGCCGGCACTGGTCAGGATCGGGATCAGGGCATTGCGCAGCACATGCCGGAACAGCACCTTGTGCTCGCTCAGCCCCTTGGCGCGGGCGGTGCGCACATAGTCGCGCCCCACTTCTTCAAGAAACATCGCCCGATACAAACGCGACTCGCCCCCTAGGCGCGACAACAAGGAAAGCAGGATCGGCAGTGCCAAGAATCGCAGGGCATCCAAGCCGCCGGCATAGCCATTCATCGGCACCAAACGCAAGAGATGGGAGAAGAAGAACTGGCCCACGATGATGTAGAACAGGCTCGAAATCGACAGCATCAGCACACACAGCACCACGCCCCAAAAGTCGATCGCCGTGTTGCGGAAGAACACCAAAAGCAAGGCAAAGCTCACGCTGATGATCAGCTGCAGCAGGAACAAGGGCAAGGCCAGTTGCAGGCTGACGCCCATGCGGGTCTTGACCTCATGACCGATGTTGATGGCTTGACGCGCATCCGAGCGGCCAAAGTCGAGCAGCATCAAGGACACCGAACGATCCCACAGAATCGTCTCGGTGATCTTTTTGCTGCCCTGCGCCGCCTCGTTCCAGTACTTGGGCTTGTCATAGCCCCGCTCGGTCTTCCACTGCTCGATCTGGGCCTGCGTGACGCGTTTGCCGCCGATGTTCAGGCGCGCCATATCGTCCGGCGTATTGACCGAGAAGAACAAAACAAAGGTCAGCAGATTGACACCCATCAGGATCAAAAAGCCGTAGCCCAGCCGTCGCAGCGCGTAAGAGATCACCGCTGTGCCTCCTGCCCCGCAGGCCTGATGCCTGCGCCTGTCGTCGCTTGATAGCCCGGTGCCGGCGCCTGCTCGCGCAATGCAAAGGCATGGCGGGTACGCCAGATGATAAAGCCCCCGCCCAGCAGCAACAGCCCCAAGGGCCACCAGACCGGGTGGTTCCAATCACTGATCTTGCGGCTGCGCTCTTGCGTATCAATGCGGGCATAGCGCAGCACATCACGCACCACGATGCTGGGCTTGCCGTTGTAGACCCAGGACTGGTAGGCCATGCCCACAAAGGGCCAGAAGCCCCAGGACCAAGGCGAGTCCTCGCGCACGATGGCCACCATCTGATCAATCACCTGCTGCTTCTCGGGGCCGTCATCCAATGTTTGCAGGCGCCGATACAGCTGGTCAAACGCGGGGTTCTGGTAGTTGGCAGCGTTCTCGCCCTCAAACTTCGATTTGCCATTCGGCCCGTAAAGCAGAAACAAGAAATTCTCCGCATCCGGATAGTCGGCAAACCAGCCCCACCAGAACACCTGGTGCTTGCCCTGCAAGACCTTTTCCTGAAACTGGTTGTAGTCGGTCGCGCGCAACTCCAGTTGCACCCCCAGCTTGGCGAACTGCTGCACCATCCAATCGGTTTCGCTTTTCAGCTCGGGGCGTATCACCCGTTGGTAGTCATAGCTGAGCACCAGCGGTTTGCCGGTCTTGGCATCGCGCCCTTGCGGATATCCCGCCTCCACCATCAAGGCTCGGGCTTGTTCGATGCTGCGGCGCTGGATCTTGCCCCCGACCCACTCATGGGTCAGCGGATTGAATTGCCCCGGCAGCCCCTCGCGTGAGCCAAACACGCCAGGAGGCACGGGCCCATGGGCGGCGACCCCGCCCTTGTTGCGGAAGATACGGCCATAGCCCTCCTCCCAATCGATGGCGATGGACAGCGCTTGGCGCAGCTTGCGATTGCGCAGCTGTTGCTCCGGCGTGTCGCCTCGCCCTACCACCGGATCCAGCCAGTTGAAGCCGATGTACCAACTGCTGATGTCCACATCAATGGGGAACTTGTAGCCGCGCTGCTCAAAACGACGCGCCACAGCGTCCGAGTCGTCTTTGTCGACCAGAAACTCCACGCCCCAATCGCTGCGGTCGATCTCCGGCATGTCCAAATAGCCTTGCTTGAACAACTCCTTGCGCGGCACCCGCTCCTTCACCAAGGTGGCCACGATCTTGTCAACAAAAGGCAGGCGCTTGCCGCAGTCATCCAGCCAGCCTTGAGCACGATCACCCTCGGCGCCCTCGCAGGGGTAGAAGTCTTCGCGGTAGTTGGGATTGCGACTCATCACATGACGCTGATCCTGCACATACTCCGTCATCATGTACGGGCCGGTCCCCACCGGCCATTGGTTCCAGCCCAGGCCGGCCTCGCTCATGCCGGTCTGGGCATAGAAGGCATCAACCTCCCATGGCACGGGCGCGAAGAAGGTCATCGCCATCCAGTACGGCCACTGCGGGTACTTGCCCTTCAAACGGATGCGAAGCAGATGCGGATGGACCGCCTCAGCGCCGGCCAGCGGCCAGCGGCGCAGATCAAGGAAGGGCTTGTCCGCCAAGTTATCAGGCAAACCGGCCATCAGCTTGGCGTTCTCCGCACGCAAGGTGTCGCCATAAGCCTTCAGCCCCAACACATGCTCGGAAAACAAGGCAAACAGCGGGGCCTCTTGGCGCGGTGAGGCGTGGCGTTTGAGGGCAAAAACAAAATCTTCGGCGACCAACTCGCGCGTGCCCCGCTCGGCAAAATCCCAGGGCGATCGCTTGCCCTTCAGCTCTGCGGGGCTGAGGGCGTGATAGCGCAGCCGGCCATGCCCATCACGTGCAAAAGCCGGATGCGGCGCATAACGCAGGCCCGGGCGCAAGGGAATGTCGTAGACGCTTTGCGCGATCAGCGCGGGATCAGCATCACGCGGCAGGCGCTGCCCCTTGGCATCGAGGAAGTAAGGCTGCACCACCTCTGCCGCCGCTCGCGGCGCCAGCTGATAGGGACGCTTGAGGTAGTGATAGCTGTAAAGCGGCTCGTAGATGTGATACGCGTAGGCAGCCTCCGGCGCGCTGTAGGACGACGTGGGATCCAGGTAGCGCGGCGAGCGCTCGTCAAAGGCGGTGAAAAGCGTGTTCTCCCGCTCGGCACCTAACGGGTGCGGGCTGTTATTGCAGCCGGACAGAGCCAGCAAGAGGCCACAAAAAAGGCCGCGCAATGCAGCCTGTAGAACCCGTCGCATCAGTGCGATTGGGCGGGATCGTCTTTGTGTTCCTCGGGGTGCGCATGCTCATGTTTGAGTAGCGGATCGTTTTGCCAACCCATCAATACATCGCGGCCCTGCACCACCAAGTCCACCTTGGCGCCCACCGGCAGGCAGACCTTGGTGTCCACATGGCCAAATGGCAGGCCGGTCAGAATCGGCGTCTTGGTCACGGCGCGCACCGCTTCAATCGCCGACTTGAGGCCGTAGCCCCGGTCCAGCGGCGACTCGCGCCAGCCACCAAAGTCACCCAAAACGATGGCTTTTTGCGCATCCAACACACCAGCCTGCGCCAGTTGCAAGAGGCTACGCTCGACTCGGTAAGGATGCTCGTTGATGTCTTCCAGGAAGAGCACGCCGCCCTTGATGCGCGGGAAGTGCTTGGTACCTAACATCGAGTTCACCATGCACAGATTGCCGCCCCACAGCTGGCCGCGCACGGTCAGGCCGTCAAAGCCTTTTTCGGTGCGAAAGCCCACGGCCTCCAGCAAGCCGCTCATCGCTTCGGTGAAGCAGTCTTGGGTCACATCGTCCACGCCGCCTTCATCGTTGCTGCGGCCAAAGTCCACGCCCAGCGGGCCAGCCCAGCTCTGCGCCTTGGCATGCGTCAACAAGCCCAGTTGCAAGGCCGTCAAATCGCTTTGGCCGACCCAGCGGGTGCCTTGCTCCACGCTCTTGGCCAAGAGCTTCCAGTCGATGCGGTCGAGCAAGCGGGTCAGACCATAGCCACCACGCGTCGCCAAAGCCACGCTGGGCGCCGCCGCAGCCACGCGGTGAATCGCATTCAGGCGGGTCTCGTCATCGCCGCCAAAGCGCTGCTGCTTGTCGAAAGCGGCTTCGTCGATCGTCACTTCAAAGCCCAGCTTGGCTAGGCGCTTGGCAGCTCGCTTGATGGGCTGCGACTTGAGCAGCACGCCGGCCGGGGTGTAGAGGGTCAAGGTGTTGCTGTGGCTCATGAGGAGGTGTCCGTTGAAATGAAATCCGGTGGGAGATCGAGATGGGTGACGTCGCCGGTGGGTATGGGCTCGTCAGGCGTTTGGGCCAGCGCCCGCAAGGCCGCACGGCGCTCGCGAGCGGCCTCGCGCCGCTGCGCAAAAAACTCGCGCAGCAGCTTCGCCGAGGCCTCGGCCAGCACGCCGCCTTGAATGCAGGTGTGGTGGTTCAGCTGCGGCTGATCAAAGAGATTGAGCACCGAGCCGGCCACGCCGGTCTTGGGGTCGGGCGCGGCAAACACCACCCGCTTGAGCCGCGCATGCATCATCGCCATCGCGCACATGGCGCAAGGCTCCAAGGTCACAAACAGCTCGCATTCGGGCAAGCGGTAATTGCCCAGCAAAGTAGCGGCATGACGCAAGGCCACGATTTCGGCGTGCGCGGTCGGGTCATGGGTGGTGATCGGCCGGTTGTAGCCAGTGGCGATCACCTGGCCGCCGCGCATCAACACGGCCCCCACTGGTACCTCACCGGCAAGCCAGGCGTTATGCGCCTGATCCAGGGCAATGCGCATGGCGTTCTCATCCGCCGCACTCGGCAGCCAAGGCGACTGACTGCTCAAGGCTGGGCCTCCGAAGCCCGCTGCGCGCCGTGGTCCAAGGCACCTTGCACTTGCTGACGCACGGCCTCAGTGGCCGCCGCCGGCGCCTGGGCAGCATCAGCCGCACTCGCCGCTGGCTTGGGCGGCGCGAGCGTACTGGCCGATCGCTTCATCTGCTGAAGCACGAGGGCCAGCACAATAACCAAGCCCAGAATGCTCAGAGCAGCGCGCATGGATAAGGACTGATCAAAACTGGCCGGCAGCAGCAAAGACGCACCGCGTCTTCACTCCCACTCAATGGTTGCAGGCGGCTTGGTCGACACGTCGTAGGTCACGCGGTTGATGCCGCGCACTTCATTGATGATGCGACCCGACACTTTGCGCAGCAGCCCATAAGGCAGCTCGGCCCAGTCGGCCGTCATGAAGTCGCTGGTGATCACGGCGCGCAGCGCCACCACATAGTCATAGGTGCGGCCATCACCCATCACGCCCACGCTCTTGACCGGCAAGAAGACGGTGAAGGCCTGGCTGGTCAGGTCGTACCAGCTCTTGCCCGTGGCTTCGTCCTTCCAGCCACGCAGCTCTTCGATGAAGATGGCGTCGGCACGGCGCAGCAGGTCGGCGTATTCCTTCTTGACTTCGCCGAGAATGCGCACGCCCAGGCCGGGGCCTGGGAAGGGGTGGCGGTAGACCATCTCGGCCGGCAAGCCCAGCTCCACGCCCA
>NZ_JBMLSK010000283.1:0-1805 GCF_049240545.1 Roseateles sp.
GCGTAAGCCTGGTTCGCGATGATGCACCATGTGCCGCGGACCAGGCTTACGCTGCGTGCCGTAGCGGGTCGGCTTGAACGAGGGGTTAGGCCTCACCGCGCGATGTCCATTACCGCGTGTGAAGCAATCTTGTCCCACGCGGAGCCAAGTTGACGGCTCTATGCCGTTCCGTGTGGAACTTGACCGCACATCCGATGCTGTGTCAGGCCCTCTGACAGCGCCTTGGCCGGCACGAAGGGCGATGCCGGCAAGTGGGTGAGCTTGCCCAGGCGCAGGTAAGCGATGGCGATGAAGTTGGCTGCCGTCCTGAAGCCGCGGGCCGCGCGCTTGGCTTGCTGCATCAGCCCGTTCATCGCCTCGACGAAGGCGTTGCTGCGGTGATCGAGCATGCCGCGCACGACTGGTTCGAAGTGGTCCCTGAGCGTGGCCGCCAGCCGCTTGAAGGGCTCCAGGCGACTGCGCCGCGCCCACGACAGCCAGGCCTTCAACTCGGCGCCAGCGAGCTCGGGTTGGTTGTGGCTGCGTGCGTTGGCGAACACCTCGCGCAGCGCCATCTTCAGCCGCCAGGCACGCGCAGTCTTCAGGTTTGCTCGCTGCAACCAGTGCATGGCTTGAAGCTGCGTGGCCGTCCAGCCCGAAGGATTCCTGCGCATGCCCCACAGGATGGAGCGGCGCTGCTTGGCCGTCAGCACGCCCAGTTCCTGCTGCACCTGCGCCTGCTCGGTCTTCCACTCGGCTGCGCGCACCTCGTCCATGGCTTCGCCTGCGAGCTTGACGACGTGGAAGCGGTCGTAGCTGACCAGCGCGTTGGGCAGGTAGGTGGCAGCCCCCTTGAGGTACGCCGCACTCATGTCCATGCAGACGTGGGCGATAGCTGTGGGCTCACCGCCGTGGGCATGCAGATCCTGCGTGAAGGCCTGAATCGTCTGGTGCTCACGTCCGGGCGTGCAGAACAGCAGCCGCTTGGCTTGCAGGTCGTGCACCACGGTGACGTAGTCATGCCCGCGGCGCAGGCTGGTCTCGTCGATGCCCACGATACGCACCTGGCTCATGTCCTGCTTGCTGCGCGCCTGGCTCACGTAGTGCTCGATGCGGCGCCACAACTGCTTGTCGCGCACCCGCAGATCCCTGGCCGCCTGGCGCACGGGCAAGTCCCTGCACATCGTCAGCGCCAATGCTTCAAACAGCAGCGTGAAGCCGCTGCCCTGGCGAGCCCACGGCACTGTCAGTTGCGTCGTCTTGCCGCAGGCCGTGCACCCCACGCGTGGCACCTCGGCGTGCAGCCACGCCTCGTACTGGAAAAAGTCCAGATGCCGCCACGAGCGCGGCAGCCGGTCATGCACCTTCTGCGAGGCCGCACCGCAAGCCGGGCACGCCAGCAGCGACTGCTTGCACTCGACGTCGAAATCGATGCGGTGCTTGGCGGTGTCAAGCCGAACATCCCGCACCACCCATGGTGCTTGCAGACCCAATGCGCCGGTGAACAGCGCCTCCACGCCAACGTTCAAATCCGTACTCCTGGCTACCGCCCCGTGGACATGTGGACAGGCTCAAAGGCAGCCTGCCCACATGCCCACCGGGCTCGACGACGACCGGCCATTCTGTCTGTTGGGTTCCACACGAAACGACGAGGGGCCATCTTGTGGGGGTGGAAGCAGCCGGGATCCGCATGGATACTGGGTTTCAAGCCAAAGCGCAGCAATCTGCACGAAAAGCACGACTAACCCGGGTTCAGGACGGCCGCCAACTGCATCGCCATCGCTTACCTGCGCCTGGGCAAGCTCACCCACTTGCCGGCATCGCCC
>NZ_JBMLSK010000284.1:0-3142 GCF_049240545.1 Roseateles sp.
TGGCGCCCCAACAGCAGCGCTGGCACATGCATCCAACTGCCGTTTTCAGGTTGAATGCTGGTGGTGCAAGCGAACACGATGGGAACTGCACTACCCCCAAGTTCGGAGCTGCGCGGTGATGCTGCGTACTTCGCGGGCTTCAGCGGTGTCGAGGCGACTACCGGTCCTTGCAACAGACTCTGGTATCGCTTCCGGCCTGACCTCAGACAGACAATGCATACGCATTGACATGAAAATGCAGATGCATTACTCTTTACGCAGAGCATCCTCGCCGGAGAAGCGCCATGCCCGCCACCATGCAAGTCGAATCGACACTGACCGACCGCTATCAGACCACCGTGCCTGAGACGGTGCGCCGGGCCTTGCGCCTGGGCAAGCGCGACAAGATCCACTACACGATCCGTCCTGACGGCGAGGTCGTGCTCACGCGCGCGGCCGCCGGCGAGCACAACGATCCTGCACTGGTGCCGTTTCTCGGCTTCCTTGCCCGGGACCTGGCCGAGCACCCCGAGCGGCTCCAGGCCGTGGATGCTGGCCTGGCTCAGCGCATGCAGGTGTTGGTCCGCGGTGTCGGGGTCGATCTGGACGCGCCACTGTTGGCGGACGATGAATGAGCGGCCGAACGGGCGAGGTCAGGCCGCTGGTCGTCAACCACTGGACCCTCTTTGCCCACCCGATCTTCCTCGACCAACTCGACGCCCTGACAACGGAGGTCGAAGCGCTCAAGCGCAAGGACGCGGCCGGCTACGTCAAGAAGAACGCCACCAAGCGCCTGGCCGCCATCGCCAAGCTGGCGTTTGAGGTCATCCCGCAGGACCCCACCCGGCCGGAGTACCGCCAGGGCAACACGCTCGGCGACGAGCACAAGCACTGGTTCCGGGCCAAGTTCTTCCAGCAGTACCGGCTGTACTTCCGGTTTCACGCGCAGGCCAAGGTAATCGTGTTTGCCTGGGTCAACGACGAGGACACGAAGCGGGCCTACGAGAGCGCCGACGACGCCTACCGGGTGTTTCGCAGGATGCACGACAGCGGCCACCCGCCATCGGACTGGGGCGAGCTGCTGGCCGAAGCACGCGCCGAATCGGAGCGGCTTGGCCGGCTCGCGTCAGGCGGCGCACGCGCAAGTCCTTGATGCTTCGACCTGCCGCGCCAAGCGGTTCGCTGTATCGGACTGGGTAGGCACGACCAACGCTCGAACTGGACCCCTACCGATTCCTGCCACTTCCTCGCAAACCCGCAGAAATGGGGTGGTGGTGTGGTTCCCCACTAGAGGAAACCGCCCCGCTGTAGAAGCAGGGATACCATGGGTCTGGTTGTACATCATGCGGAAGTCCGGGGAAAAATCGAGCACCCCCGCGCACTTCCTCGCTGGTTCGGGCTGCGACGGTCTGCGGTTCGATTTCCAAAAGGGAATCAAACACGGCTGCATGATGCTGTTCCTGTTTTTCGTCGAAATCTTGCATTGGACGAATAAACGGAACATACTCCCATCATGCTCGCCGACACCCACACCCAGCGCGTCCTCGATCTGGCCAGCCAGAAGGGGCTGCTGCGCGCCAACGATCTGGATGCCATCGATGCGCCCCGGGTCGTCCTGACGCGCCTGACCGCCGCTGGCGTTCTGGAAAGGGTCGGACGCGGGCTGTACCGCTTGCCTGATGTGCAGGGATCGGAATTCGAAAGTCTCGCAACCGTCGCCACCAAGGTGCCGCGGGCCGTGTTCTGCCTGCTTACGGCGTTGCAATTCCACGAACTGACTACACAACTGCCGCGCCAGATCTGGATCGCCATGCCGCGCGGCAGCCACGTGCCCAGAATCGAATATCCGCCGGTCAAGATGGTTCAGATGACCGGTGACGTCTACACGGCGGGGGTCGAGGAGCACCTGCGCGACGGGGTGAAACTGCGGGTGTACGGCGCGGCCAAAACGGTCGTGGACTGCTTCAAACATCGCAACAAGATCGGTCTGGATGTGGCGCTGGAGGCGCTGAAGGACGTCCGTGCCAAGCGCCAGGCCACGGCGGACGACCTGTGGCGCTACGCGAAGGTCAGTCGCGTGGCCAACGTGATGCGCCCCTATCTGGAGGCCGTCGAATGAGCAACTTCGCGGCTTCCGTGCGCGCCCGCCTGCTGGGCGTCGCCAAGGCTCGAGGCGTCGACTTCAATCAGGTGCTGGTGCGTTTCGCGCTGGAGCGCATCCTCTATCGCCTGAGCCAGTCCGAGCACGCGGATCGTTTTCTGCTCAAGGGTGCGCTGCTGTTCACACTCTGGTATGACATGCCGCACCGGGCCACGCGCGATGCCGACCTGCTGGGCTTCGGTGCGAGCGATCTGGAATCCGTGGCCCAGACCTTTCACGACATCGCCAGCGTCGCCGTGGACGACGGCATCGTGTTCGATCCGGCCTCGGTCGTCGCAAAAGAAATTCGCAAGGACGCCGGATACGCCGGGGCGCGCATCCTCATCGGTGGCGAGCTGGCCAATGCGCGATGCAAGACGCAGATCGACATAGGCTTCGGCGATGCAGTGACCCCCGGCCCCATCGATGCAAATTATCCGGTGCTGCTGGACGACCTGCCGGCACCGCGTCTGCGAACCTACCCCGTCTACACCGTCATCGCGGAGAAGCTCCATGCCATTGCGCTGCTGGGCATGACCAACAGCCGGATGAAGGACTACCTCGACTTGTCGGTGCTGCTGGAGCGCGAATCCCTGGACATCGATCTGCTGGCGCAAGCGGTGAAGGCGACTTTCGAGCGGCGCGGCATGTCCGTGCCCGCCGCACTGCCGGTCGGCATGACCGACGAGTTCGCAAACGACACGTCGCGGCAGGCACTGTGGCAGGCATTCCTCAAGAAGAACGAAGTCGCCTCCGAGTCCCTGGCTGCTGTTGTGGCGCGACTGCGGGCGACCTTGGGGCCAGTGTTAACCCGTGCAGCAGAGTCCTCATTGGAATAAAAAGAGGGACAACAGCAAGCTGTGTCCCTCTTTTGACGCAAACGAGTGTTTGGTGGCCAAGGGCGGAATCGAACCACCGACACGCGGATTTTCAATCCGCTGCTCTACCAACTGAGCTACTTGGCCGTCAATCTCAAAGTATAGCCCGGCTCATCAGCCCTGGCCGTTGCGTCTGGTGCGGGTG
>NZ_JBMLSK010000285.1:0-1607 GCF_049240545.1 Roseateles sp.
CCCTGAGCCTTACCCACAATGGCGGTGAAATAAATTGTACCCTCGTTTGGATGGTTATCTTCGGGCGGGTGCCCACTCACTCCCAGCGCCCACTTCCCACCTCTTCATGTCAGTCCTCTTCCGAGGCCAACGCCCGGTGGGCGCATAACGAACTTGGTTCCATTGAACTGGGTGACTCGCGCCGCAACCGGCGCATGGTCAAGGCCTTCAGCCAGATGCTCAACGCTCCCGGTGCCTCCATTCCCCAATGCTCCAGCTCACTCGCCCAGGCCAAGGCGTTTTACCGTCTGCTGAATGTCGAGACGCTGACGGACACGCTGCTCTTTGAGGTGCAACGCCAGGCCGTCCTGCGTCGTGCCCAGGCCAGCGGCTGCCGTGTGCTGCTCGCCATCCAGGACACCACGACATGCAACTTCGACAGCCATCACAGCCTCGATGGCCTCGGTGCGATCTGCAGCAACCGTTGCAAGTCCGGCATCCAGGGCCTGCACGTCCACAGCACGCTGCTGAGCGCCGCCGATGAAGACGCCGTCTTCGGGCTGCTGGGAGCCAAGCTCTATGCCCGCGAGGTGTCGCGCCAGAAGCAGGCACCGGGCACGCGTAATCGCGAGCGCATCCAGGACAAAGAAAGCATCCGCTGGCTGGAGAGCCTGGCGCTGGCCCGTGAGGCCCGCCAATGGCTGCGGCAGCCTTACACAGAGCAGGGGGCAGGCACCACAGCACCGCTCATCCTCAGTGTGGGCGACCGTGAGGCCGATATTTACGAACTGCTGGTGGAAGCCCAGCAGCATCGAGACGAGAACCTCGGGCTGCTGGTGCGTGCGCAGCACAACCGCACCCTGGCGGACGAGGAGGAGACGCGGCTGTGGCAGCATCTTGCCAGCAGCCAGCCTGCGGGCAGCCTCACGCTGCAACTGCCGCGCAGCCAGGGACAACAGGCACGGCAGGTCACGCTAAGCGTGCGCTTTAGCAGCGTGACCATCGCCGTGCCCGCGCACAAGGCGAAGTATTTGAAAATGGACACGCCGGTGAATGCCAGCGTGGTCGAGCTGCGCGAAGAAGGAGGCATCGAAGGCAAAGGTATCTGCTGGCGGCTGCTGAGCACGCTGGGTGTGGAGACGCTGGAGGCAGCCGTGCAACTGGCGCGGTGGTATGCCAAGCGGTGGCAGATCGAGGAGTTCCACCGCATTTTGAAGACCGGCTGCCGGGTGGAGGCGCGGCAGATGCGCAGCCTGGAGCGGCTCAAGCCGATGATGGCCCTGGACATGATGGTCGCGTGCCGGATCATGGGCATGAGCGCCGCCGCCCGGCAGCGCCCAGAAGACCCGGCCACAGACTGGCTCGACGAGGACGAGATCCGTGCCTTGGAGGCCTATGAAAACGCTGGGGAAAAGCCAAACGCAGCAGACAAGCGCCTGGAGAAGGCCCCTTCGATGAGACTGGGAGCGGCGGTGCGCAGCATCGGCCGGCTCGGCGGACACCTGGGGCGCAAGGGCGACGGCCATCCGGGCGCACAAGTGCTCTGGCAAGGCCTCGCCAAGCTCGACATCATCACCGAGGTCTGGCGCAGACTCCGCCACCCACCAACTTGTGGGTAAGGCTCAGGG
>NZ_JBMLSK010000286.1:0-44017 GCF_049240545.1 Roseateles sp.
CATCCACAGCCAGGGCGTGACGATTTTGCTGGTCGAGCAAAACGCCAGCCGGGCCTTGCAGATCGCCAGCCGCGGCTATGTGATGGAGTCGGGTGAGGTGACGATGACGGGTGAGGGCCGAGCCTTGCTGAGCGACCCCAAGGTGCGGGCGGCTTATTTGGGCGAGTGAGCCGCAGGGCCGGGCAAAAAAGAAAGGGCGCCTTGGCGCCCTTTTGTTTGATCGCGAAAAATCGCGATGGATCAGGCCGGCTTGACCAGCTTGGAGCGGGCCCAGTCATCGGCCACACGGCCGGGTGTGGTGCCGGCAGACTTGACACGCTCCAGCAACTCGGCCACGCGCTCACCGATACGGCTCACCTCGGCCATCACGGCGTTTTCTTCGCCTTCGTTGCGGTACTCACGCGCCACGCTGATGATGCCGCCGGCATTGACCAAGTAGTCCGGCAGATAGCAAATGCCGCGTTGCTGCAGAGCGTCGCCGTCCTCGACGGTGGCCAACTGGTTGTTGGCGGCGCCGGCGATCAGCTGAGCGCGGATGCCAGGAATGCTCTGAGCGTTCAAGGAGGCACCCAGTGCGCAAGGTGCCAGCACGTCCACTTCGGCACTCAGGATGGCATCGATGCCCACGGCTTGCGCGCCGAGTTGCTCTTGTGCGCGAGCCACCTTGGCGGCATCCACATCGGCCACCACCAGCTTGGCACCGGCCTTGTGCAGGAACTCTGCCAAGTGCCAGCCCACCGCGCCCAGGCCTTGCAGTGCCACGCGTACGCCAGCCAGAGACTCGCGCTTCAGTTGCAGGCGAACACCGGCTTCAATCGAGACAAACACGCCCCAGGCGGTTTTCGGGCTGGGGTCGCCACCAAAGGCGCCGGCGCGAGGAATGCCGCTGACGAATTGGGTTTGGGTCTGCATGCCCAACATATCGGCCGTGGTGGTGCCCACGTCTTCGGCGGTGATGTAGGCGCCGTTCAGTGATTGCACCGCGCGGCCGAATGCAGCGAACAAAGCCGCCCGATCTTGGATGGCGGCGGGCTTGATGATCACGGCTTTGCCGCCGCCGAAAGGCAGATCGGCCAAGGCGTTCTTGAGACTCATGCCTTGCGACAGACGCAGCGCATCGTTCAGCGCGGCCAACTCATTGTCATAGGTCCAGAGGCGGCAGCCGCCGAAGGCCGGGCCGCGGGCGGTGCTGTGCACGGCCAAGATGCCCTTCAGGCCGGTTTGCTCGTCTGCCACCAGAAGCACACGCTCATGCGGGGCTTGGCCTGGAAGACCGAACAAGGAGGAGGGCAGGGATGATGCAGGGGCGGCCGCAATGGCGCGAGCGAGATCGGAAGTCGCATTCATATGTGGATGGCACTCGTGATGCTGAAGATAGGGGCTTGAAACCCGTGAATTTGGCCGCTTTTGGCAGCCAAGTCTGCAAGTGTAAAGGCCGCCGAGCCGCGTGTCCCCGTCGGGCTGTGGCTCGGCCGTATCAAAGTGCCTGAAAACCGTCTCGGCGCAAGGTCACAACCAGGGTGTCGCGGTGGCCGTGTTCGTCGGCGGGCTGAATGGGCGTGGTCTCGTGGATCACGCGCTCATCGTCCAGCAAGAGCAGGGTCCAGGGCTGGCTGAGCGTGAAGCGTTGGCCGTTCGGCCCCTCGGCTTCGAACACGCGGGACTCACCGCCCTTGATGTTGTGTCGACCTAACAAGAATACGGCGACCAGATCGACACCATCGCGATGGGCACCCTCCGGTGTTGGGCGGCCGATGCCGTCGGTGGTGTCGATGCGGAACTGGTGCGCTTCAATGAACCAGCTGTGCTCGCCCTTCAGGCGTGAGGCGATTCCAGCCAAACCCAGCAGCAGCTTGGTCCAAGCAGGCTGGGTCACGGCGGCCTCGTCCATCGGTTCAAACCACCGTTCAATGCCGCCATGCAGGGCGTTGTAATCGATAGGCTGCCAGTGGGCTCTGTGGGCCACCTGGGTCAAGGTGGCACCTGTGGCAACAAAGCAGCTGTGACGACGAAAGCGATAGCGGCCGCCATCGCGAAGGTAAGCGTCGGGCGGCAATTCGTTCCAGAACGGCAGCAAGGGCGCCAGCTCGGCTGCGCTGCAGTTCAGAGCAGCAGGCAGACTGTCCGGGGCAAGCACGGTATGGCCAGATTCGCGGAGTCGAGCTTCAAACCGCTCGGGGGAGTCATAGGGAGGCGTGAAGATCAAGACCGGTCCTTCGGCAATGAAGGGGGATGAGAGAAAGGCTCAAGCGAGGTGCTTGTCGGCTTCTGAAGTGAAACTGTCGGCGAAGAACTCTTCGGCTGGCAATCCGCAACTTGCAACGAAGTCTTTCTTCGCCGAGTCCACCATGATGGGAGCGCCACATGCGTAGACTTGGTGGGCGGAAAGATCCGCTTGGTCACTCATCACCGCCTGATGCACAAAGCCTGTGCGACCGAGCCACTGATCCTCTGGCTTGGGTTCGGAGAGCACTGGCACGTAGCGGAGCCAGCTCGACTGAGCTGCCGCTTGCTCGGCCCATTCATGCAAATAGAGATCCGCCTTGCTGCGGCAGCCCCAGTAAAGCGTCGTCGGGCGGGCCAAGCCAAGATGCTGCATGCGTTCGATGATGGCTTTGATGGGCGCAAAACCGGTGCCGCTGGCCAGCAAAATGATGGGCTTGTCGCTGTCCTCGCGAAGGAAGAAGCTGCCAAAGGGGCCTTCCATGCGCAAGATGTCTTTCTCCTTCATGGCCCCGAACACATGCTCGGTGAACTTGCCGCCTGGCATATGGCGGATGTGCAGTTCGACGGCAGCGGGCGTGCCCAGGTTGTGCGGCGCATTGGCCATGCTGTAGCTGCGGCGAGCGCCGTCGCGCTGGATGAACTCCACATACTGGCCGGCGTGGAATTGGAAGTTCTGCGTCGCCGGCAGTTGCAGGCGAAGTACCGCCACATCCGCGCTGGGCTTTTCAATGCTGATGACGCGGCTGGGCAACTTCAAGACCGGGAACTCCCCGGCACCCGGTACGGTTCGGGCCTCAAGCGTGCAATCGGTCTGCGGGGTGGCGCAGCAGGTCAACACGAAACCAGCGGCTTCTTCCTCGGGGGTTAAGGTCTTGGCTTGATGCGCGCCATGAATGACTCGACCCTCCAGCAACTTGCTCTTGCAAGAACCGCAGGCGCCATCTTTGCATCCATAAGGCAATCCGATGCCGCCGCGAATGGCGGCACTGAGCAAGGTTTCATCGCGTTCGACGGCGAAAACACGGCCGCTGGGCTGGACGGTGATTTGGAAGTTCATGGACAGAAGGGCTGGAAGCGAAAAGCGTGACGCTGAATAAGCACTGCGGCCCGGGAATGCCGGGTCGTACACTGTTGCCCCATTTTGCCTGAGCTTGTCGCATGCTTTTGAAATCCTCTGCGCGGACCCGTTTGCATGAGCCATTGCCAGGGCCTCGAGCCAGGGTCAAGCCACGTTTATTGATTGTGGGTTGTGGCGATGTGGGCATGCGAGTCTTGAGCCTGTTGTCGGGCCGTTGGCAGGTGATGGCGCTCACCTCCAGTTTGCATCGCATGCCTGAGTTGCGAGCGGCTGGGGCGATTCCGATGCTGGCGAATCTTGATCATGCGCGGACCTTGTCGCGCTTGAGTGGCTGGGCTGACGCGGTTTTGCATCTGGCTCCTCCCAAAGCGGAAGGGCAGACGGACTCCCGAACTCGCCACTTGCTGCAGACCTTGGCCCGAGCCAAGCTGCCCCGTCGAATCGTTTATGCCAGCACAACCGGGGTTTATGGCGACTGTCAGGGGGCGCGCTTTGATGAGACCAGGCCGGTCGCACCGACTTCCGAGCGCGCTCGGCGCCGTGTGGATGCGGAGTCTCAGTTGAGGCGCTTTGCAGTGGCTCATGCGGTCGGCGTGACGATTCTTCGTGTGCCTGGTATTTACGCGTCGAACCGGGTAGGCGGGCATCCGCGTGAGCGCCTAGCGAGGTCGGCTCCGGTGTTGAATCGTGCCGATGATGTTTTCACCAACCACATCCATGCGGCTGACCTGGCGCGGGCCTGTCTGCTGGCCCTGCACCGAGGTCCAGCATCGCGCGTGATTCATGTCTGTGATGACAGTGAACTGTTGATGGGTGACTACTTCGACTTGGCGGCCGACTTGTGTGGACTCGCTCGACCACCGCGGATCAATCGACAAGAGGCCCAGGCCCTGATGACGCCGATGCAACTTAGCTTTATGAGCGAGTCACGCCGGCTGATCAATCAGCGCTTGAAGCACGAGTTGCGACTCCGACTTCTCTATCCTCGGCCTGAAACGGGCCTGTTGGCTTGAGCGATCGAAGCGATCGATTTCAGCGGCGCCGCGCAGTGCGCCAGTATCGAATCAAAAGGTAGGCGCCAAGCATGCCGCCCAGGTGGGCGAAATGGGCCACACCGCTGTGGGTGTTCAAACCGAGTAGCAATTCCAAGGTACCGAAGATGGCCACGAAATACTTGGCCTTCATTGGGATTGGGGGAAACAAGGGCACGATGATTCGGTCAGGAAACAGCATGCCGAATGAGAGCAGCAGGCCGAACAAGGCGCCGGACGCCCCCACGGTTGGCGCCGAGGACCCGGACAAATAGGTGACGATCAGTTGCACAGCAGCAGCGCTGAGTGTGCTGGCGATCAGGATATGGGTGTAACGCTTTGCGCCCCAGACCCGCTCCAACTCGGAGCCAAACATCCACAAGCCCAGCATATTGAAGAACAGATGGAATTCTCCACCGTGCAAAAAAGCGTAGGTGATGGGTTGCCAGGGCAGAAAGTTGCCCGTTTGCAGTGGCCATAACTCGAACCATGGGCGCAAGCCAGGCACCAAGTAAAACAGGCAATACAGGCCCACGCAGGCCAGCATGAAAGCTTTGGTAACCGATGGAATCGGGGGCATGTCTAAAGGTGCTTTCTAGAGGCGGCCCGGGCGCGCGGAACAATGCGACCCCTGGACAAAAAGCCGAGTGTAAACGCAGGGCCGGCGACATGATCTAAGGCAAGATCTGAGCGGTGCCTCCAACTCGCGCTCATGTGCATTGCTTGGCAATAATGCTTCTTGTGCTGGGCGCGTTGCTGGTGCAGCGGTCGCAAGACTGCTTGCCAACCCGCGGTGCGCGTGCTGTCGCGAGTGCTGCAGGCGAAAAAAAACCACCTCATGGGTGGTTTGTTTCTCGCAATCAACAAGCTTTGCTGCTTGTCACTTGCTCTTCAACTTTGATACACCTGCCACCAAGACCGAAGTCATGGTGCCCGAGGCCGGACTCGAACCGGCACACCTTGCGGCGGGGGATTTTGAGTCCCCTGCGTCTACCAATTCCGCCACCCGGGCTGGGTGCTTGGAGGTATCTCGCTGCTGAAGCCCACTATTATGCCATGATTTTTTTGGGTTTGGAAACAAATTTTGATTTTGAAGCCACAATGTTCTCCATGAGCACAAACAAGATCATCGGCATGAAGCACTACCCTAGCTTGGAAGACGTGATTGGCAATACGCCTTTGGTGCGCCTGCAGCGTTTGTTGGGGCCAGAGATTCGCGAGCGAGGCAATACTGTCTTGGCCAAGTTGGAGGGCAATAACCCGGCTGGTTCGGTCAAGGATCGACCCGCAATCAGCATGATTCGGCGGGCAGAAGAGCGTGGTGACATCAAGCCAGGTGACACCTTGATTGAGGCCACATCGGGCAACACAGGCATAGCCTTGGCGATGGCCGCAGCAATTCGCGGTTATCGCATGGTGCTGATCATGCCGGAGGACTTGTCCATCGAGCGGGCGCAAACGATGAAGGCCTTTGGCGCTGAGTTGATCTTGACGCCACGATCGGGTGGCATGGAGTACGCCCGCGATCTGGCTGAGCAGATGCAGCGTGAAGGAAAAGGCCTTGTGTTGGATCAGTTTGCCAACGCAGACAACCCGCGCATTCATTACGAGACCACCGGGCCCGAGTTGTGGCGCGACACCGGTGGGCAAATCAGTCACTTCGTCAGTGCCATGGGTACCACGGGCACCATCACCGGCACGTCGCAGTTTTTGAAGGAAAAGAACCCCGCGGTTCGGATCATCGGCGCTCAGCCGTCCGAAGGCTCCCGCATCCCTGGCATTCGGAAATGGCCCGAAGCCTATTTGCCGAAAATCTACCGTCCTGAAGCTGTTGACGAGTTGATCTTGGTCGGCCAAGCCGATGCTGAGGAGATGGCGCGTCGGATGGCCCGTGAAGAGGGGATCTTTGCAGGAATTTCGGCCGCCGGTGCATGCTGGGTGGCGCTGCAGTTGGCGTGTACGCTCGAGAATGCCACCATTGTTTTCGTCGTCTGTGATCGGGGTGACCGCTATCTCTCCACAGGCGTTTTCCCCGCATGACGGCTTTGAAAAGGGCGGGCTGATGCCGTGCGGGCGCCTCTAGAATGAAGCAATCTAAAGGAAACAGATGATGGATGTTCACAAAGAACTCGACACGCGCGGACTCAATTGCCCTTTGCCGATTTTGAAAGCCAAGAAGGCGTTGGCGGAGATGGAAAGTGGCCAACTCTTGAAGGTCGTCGCCACTGATCCTGGCTCCACGCGAGACTTTCAGGCCTTTGCACGGCAGACCGGCAATGAGTTGGTGGAGCAAAGCAGTCAGGCCGATGAATTCATCCACGTCTTGAAGCGACGCTGAGTCTCGTCGCTAGGTTCATGAAAAAAAAGCCACGACAACGTGGCTTTTTTTGTTCCGAACAACAAGCTCAGATGTCGATCGAGCGCAGATAGTCTCTAAAGCCTGCGCCCAGTTGCGGGTGGGCCAAAGCAAGCTCCACATTGGCCTCAAGGAAGCCTTCCTTGCTACCGCAGTCGTAGCGCTTACCTTCGTAGCGATAGGCGAACACCTTTTCGCGGCGCAGCAGTCCGGCGATGCCATCCGTCAACTGAATCTCTCCACCCACGCCGCGTGGTTGATTGGCGATTTCATGGAAGACGCCAGGCGTCAGAATGTATCGACCGGCAACGGCCAAGCGCGAGGGCGCATCTTCAGGGGCTGGTTTTTCGACGATACGGCTGACGTCCAACATGCGGTCATTGACCGTTGTGCCGGCCACAATGCCATAACGCCGGGTTTGTTCGGCGGGCACTTCTTGCACGGCAAGAATCGACGCCCGCCATTCGGCGAACTGTTCCACCATTTGCTTGAGCACCGGAGGCTGGCCGACCATCAAGTCATCCGCCAGCAACACGGCAAAAGGCTCGTTACCAATCAAACGCTTACCGCACAGCACCGCGTGACCGAGTCCCAGCGCTTGGGCTTGGCGGACGTAAATGCACTCCATATCGTTGGGCTTGACGCTGCGGACCACCTCCAGCAGTTCTTGCTTACCCGCCTGTTCGAGGGCTACCTCCAATTCGAAAGTCATGTCAAAGTGATCTTCGATGGGGCGCTTGTGGCGGCCGGTGACGAAGATCATTTCTCTGACCCCGGCGGCGTAGGCCTCTTCAACCGCGTACTGGATCAAGGGCTTGTCCACCACCGGCATCATTTCTTTTGGCTGAGCCTTGGTGGCGGGCAAGAACCGTGTACCCAGGCCAGCGACCGGGAAAATCGCTTTGGTGATCGCTCCAGCACTTTTTGTCATAACCGTACACTCTCCTGTAGAAGGCGCGCATTGTTGCATGCGATGTTTGCGCGCTAGCTCTGATTACACCATCGCAAAATGACATGAGTCTGCTGATTCTTGAACCGCTTGAGACCGATGTCATGCAATGGCTGTCGGAACGCAATACCGTGCGTTTCGCGCCGGATTTGGTTGGGGAAACGGCGCAGCTGCATCAGGCCTTGCACCAAACCCGCGCCTTGATTGTTCCTCCCAGTGTGGCGGTGGATGCCGCGTTGCTGCGCGCTGCGCCGCGCTTGCGCGTTGTCGGTCGCATGAGCGCGGGCGGCGAGAACATCGATCTGGAAGCTTGCCGTGTGGCGCGGGTTGAGGTGGTGCGCAGCTTGACCGCCACGGCCAGTGCCGAGGCTGAGTTTGCGATCGGCGCTTTGCTGTCGCTACTGCGCCGTGTGCCGGTCTTGGCCAATGATGGCTTGATGGTCGGCCGCGAGTTGGGTTGCTCTACCGTGGGTTTGATCGGCATGACACCGGCCTCGCGCATGCTGGCGCAGCTTTTGCCGGCCTTTGGCACTCGTGTGGTGGGTTACGACCCGAGCTTGCATCAGAGTGATCCACTCTGGGCCCAATGGGGCATTGAGCCTCTGCCCTTGCGTGAATTGATGGAGCAGAGTGACGGTGTTTGTGTACAACTGGCCTTCTTCCCGCGATATCGGGGCCTGATCGGTGAGCGCGTGCTGAGTTTTGCTAAGCAGGATCAGGTCTTGGTCAGCATTGCCCATTCGGCTGTGTTTGACGCACCGGCTCTGGCCGAGGCCTTGAACAGCGGCCGTATCTTGGCCGCTTGGTTCGACAGCATGGAACCCGGCTTGCAGGAGCCGGGTTGCGTGCTGCATGGCGTGGCTTCGCTGCAACTGACCCCGCGTTTGGCCAGTACGACGCGCGAGTCTCGTACGCGCGCCGCTTGGGGCGTCGCGCGGCGCATTGATGAAATGCTGGCGGCGCCGCCGGAGCCGGCGGCGGATTTTCGGATCAGCGGGCCAGGCGAGCTGCCTGATCCCGTAGCCGAGCGGCGGTGGCGCTGAAGTCGCTCAGGCGCTGACGCTCCTGTTCCACCACGGCGGCTGGCGCGCGGGCCACAAAGCCTTCGTTGCCCAGCTTGGCTTCGATCTTGGCGACTTCGCCCTCCAGACGGGCGATTTCCTTGTTCAGGCGCGCGGTTTCGGCCGCTACGTCAATCTCCACATGCAGCGCCAATCGGGCGTCTCCGTGCACCAGCACCGGTGAAGTGGCGCTGGCTGCGTTGAAGGCGGCCTCGTCTGCAATGATCTGCACCTCACTCAGCTTGGCCAGCGTCTTCAGCAGCGCGGCGGCCTCGGCGATGAAGCCGGTATCGCCGCCGACCAAGAGCGGCACGCGGGTCGAGGGCGAGAGATTCATTTCGCTGCGCAGGCTGCGGCAGGTGCCGACCACGGCCTTCAGGCTGTCCACCCAAGCGATGGCCTTCTCGTCGATGCGCTCGGGCTGGGCGATCGGGTAGCTGGCGTTGACCAGATAGTCGGTCGACTTGCGGCCGGCGATCGGCGCCACGGTCTGCCACAGCTCTTCGGTGATGAAGGGGGCGATCGGGTGCAGCAGACGCAGGATGGTCTCCAGCACGCGGATCAGCGTGCGGCGGGTCGCGCGTTGCTGAGCTTCGTTGCCGTTCTGGATTTGCACCTTGGCAATTTCTAGATACCAGTCGCAGTACTCGTCCCAGACGAAGGAGTAGATGGCCGTGGCCACATGGTCGAGGCGGTATTCGGCAAAACCTTGGGCGATGGTCAGCTCGGCTTTTTGCAGCGCGCTGCTGATCCAGCGATCTGCCAGGCTGAAGTCCAGATAGCCATGGGCCGCGCCGCCGGGCGCGCATTGCTCCTTGCTGTGCTCCATCAGGCCGCAGTCTTGGCCCTCGGTGTTCATCAGCACAAAGCGGGTGGCGTTCCAAAGCTTGTTGCAGAAATTGCGATAGCCCTCGCAGCGCTTGCTGTCGAAGTTGATGCTGCGGCCCAGCGAGGCCAGCGATGCAAAGGTGAAGCGCAGGGCATCGGCCCCGAAGCCAGGGATGCCTTCCGGGAACTCCTTCTCGGTCGCCTTGCGTACCTTGGGCGCCGTCTCGGGGCGACGCAGGCCGGTGGTGCGCTTGTCCAGCAGGGGGCCGAGCTCGATGCCGTCGATCAGATCGACCGGGTCCAGCACATTGCCTTCGCTCTTGCTCATCTTCTGGCCTTGCGAATCGCGCACCAAGCCGTGGATGTAGACATGCTTGAAGGGCACTTTGCCGGTGAAGTGCTTGGTCATCATGATCATCCGGGCGACCCAGAAGAAGATGATGTCGTAACCAGTCACCAGCACGGAGCTGGGCAGGAACAGGTCTTGCTCTTTGGTCTGTTCGGGCCAGCCCAGGGTGGAGAAGGGCACCAAGGCTGAGGAATACCAGGTGTCCAGCACGTCTTCATCGCGCGTCAGCTCGCCGGTGTAGCCAGCCGCAGTGGCTTTGGCTCGTGCTTCTTCTTCGTTGTGCGCAACAAAGAGCTCGCCGCCCGAGCCATACCAGGCCGGGATTTGATGGCCCCACCAAAGCTGGCGCGAGATGCACCAGTCATTGATATTGCCCATCCAGTGGTTGTAGGTGTTGACCCACTGCTCGGGGAAGAACTTCACATCACCCGAGGCCACCGCTTCGACCGCTCCGGCGGCGATGCTCTTGCCTTGCTTGCCGGGCTTGTTCATGGCGACAAACCATTGGTCGGTCAGCATGGGCTCGATCACCTGACCGGTGCGCTCGCAGCGCGGCACCATCAGCTTGTGCTTTTTGACCTCCACCAAGAAGCCTTGCGCTTCCAGGTCGGCAACGACCTTTTTGCGCGCCACAAAGCGGTCCAAGCCGCGGTAGGCCTCGGGCGCTTCGTCGTTGATCTTTGCATCCAGCGTCAGCACGCAAATCAATGGCAGACCATGGCGCTGGCCGACGGCGTAGTCATTGGTGTCATGCGCGGGCGTGACCTTGACGACGCCGGTACCAAAGGCGCGGTCCACATAATCGTCAGCAATCACCGGAATCGTGCGGCCGCACAAGGGCAGGGTGACTTGCTTGCCGATCAGGGCGGCATAACGCTCATCTTCCGGGTGCACCATCACGGCGACGTCGCCCAACATGGTCTCGGGACGGGTGGTGGCCACGGTGATGTCGCCGCTGCCATCGGCCAGCGGATAACGGATATGCCAGAGGAAGCCGTCTTCCTCTTCGCTGGCCACTTCCAGGTCCGACACTGCCGACTTCAGCACCGGGTCCCAGTTCACCAGGCGTTTGCCGCGGTAGATCAGGCCTTCGTCGAACAATTGAACAAAGGTATCGGTCACCACGCGCGAGAGCTTCTCGTCCATGGTGAAGTACTCATGCTCCCAGGACACGCTGTCGCCCATGCGGCGCATCTGGCGGGTGATGGTGTCGCCGGACTCTTGCTTCCACTCCCAGATGCGGGCGACGAAGTTCTTGCGGCCCAGGTCGTGGCGGGTCTTCTGGCCTTCCACGCCCTTGTCAGCCAACTGCCGCTCCACCACGATCTGGGTGGCAATGCCGGCGTGGTCGGTGCCCGGAATCCACAAGGTGTTGTGGCCCAGCATGCGGTGGTAGCGCGTCAACGAGTCCATGATGGTCTGGTTGAAGGCGTGGCCCATGTGCAGGGTGCCGGTCACATTCGGCGGTGGCAACTGAATGCAGAAGGACTCGCGGCTGGCGTCCAGCGTGGGTTTGTACAGACCCTTGCTTTCCCACAAAGGGCCCCAGTGGGCTTCAAGGGCGGCGGGCTCAAACGATTTGGCGAGTTCTGTCATATCGGGCTGTTTGCTCGGCCATGTGCCAAGCAGCGGAGTTCATGGGGGAATGGGCCTGGATTGTAGGCGGCCGTTGGTGGCCCACCCGCTCTCGCGCGCAGATCATGCGGCGGGTTGATCACAAGGCTTGACTGCGGGTGCCATGGCGCCAACTTGGCGCAGGCTTCGTTCTCAATCAGTTGTCGGGAAGCAAGGCCGCCATCAGGTGGCCAGCCCAGGAACTGCGCGGCTCGAAGCGGGCCTCGCAGGGCACCATGGAGTTACGTCCCGCGGGATCCAGGATGCACAGCCCAATGGCCAGGGCATGACGTTCGCTTTCCACGCGAATGAGGGCGAAAGCGGCCGCCAGCAAGGCGAGCGCCAAAGCCGCGATGGTCAGAGTTTTCAGCATGAGGATCCCCTCCTATGGTTCTGCTTGCACCAATAGGGCAGCGTCAGTCGAGGCGGGAGTCTAGAAGCTGAAGTTGTGCGGCTGACGCACCGACGGACATCCGTCCGTCGGCATTCGGCAAAAGTTCGCGCTTGGCGCGAATTGCAATATGAGCAGAGGGCCACCGGCATTTCGGCTGGGCCGAAACGCCGTAGCCTTGCAAGCCAATTACATGAATAGATGTTCCCCGGCGTTCTCCCCACCGAGCACCACATAGTTCACTTTGCGCAGATCGGCCAGGGTCTTGCCACCGGAGTAGGACACCGAACTCTGCAAGTCTTCTTGCATCTCGCGCAAGGTGTCGGCCAAGCGGCCTTTCACCGGCTCCAAGATGCGCTTGCCTTCCACATGCTTGTACTCGCCCTTGTTGAAATCGCTGGCCGAGCCGTAGTACTCCTTGAAGAGCTTACCGTCGACTTCCACGGTGTTGCCGGGCGATTCTTCATGGCCGGCGAACAGCGAGCCAATCATCACCATGGCCGCGCCAAAACGCATGCTCTTGGCGATGTCGCCATGGTGGCGAATGCCGCCATCGGCCACGATGGGCTTGGTGGCCACGCGCGCGCACCACTTCAGCGCCGAGAGCTGCCAGCCGCCGGTGCCAAAACCAGTCTTCAAGCGGGTGATGCAGACCTTGCCAGGGCCAATGCCGACCTTGGTGGCGTCTGCCCCCCAGTTCTCCAGGTCGATCACGCCTTCGGGCGTGCCCACATTGCCGGCAATCACGAAAGCATCTGGCAGATGCTTTTTGATGTGGGCAATCATGCGTTGTACGCTGTCGGCATGGCCGTGGGCGATGTCGATGGTGATGTAGTCCGCCCCCACGCCTTCAGCAGCCAGTCGTTCGATGACCGCGTAATCGGCTTTTTGCACGCCTGAGCTGATCGAAACGAACAAGCCTTTGTCGCGCATGCTCTTGGCATAAGCCACCGCGTCGAGGTCGAAGCGGTGCATCACGTAGAAGTAGCCATTCGCGGCCAAGTATTCGGTGATGCGCTCGTCCACCACCGTTTTCATATTCGCCGGCACGGCCGGGAGCTTGAAACGACGGGGTCCGAACTGGACCGAGGTATCGCATTCGCTGCGGCTCTCCACACGGCACTTCCGTGGCAGCAGCAGGATGTTGTCGTAGTCAAAAATTTCCATGAGTCTTCGTCAGTTCGCAAAATCGAGGTGCGTTGATGCAGTGCACGCCCAAGGCTGCGAGCGCTTGACTTGGAAACCCGGTGATCTGTGAACCGCTGAAGCCATCCAGCCAGGGATGGGGCGGCACAAACAAAAAACCGGGCGCCAAAATTTGGGCCCGGTGGTTGATTCTACGCGAACGTCGTCGAATGCCAGCATATTTGTCAGACGATCGGCTGGATACACTTGCCAGCATGAATGAGCCGCCGAACGGCTCCAAGGAATCTTGCATGTACTCAGTCGTCATCAGCGGCACCGGCCTGTATCAGCCACCGCACGTTATCAGCAACGCCGAATTGGTCGAGGCTTTCAATGCTTACGCCGATTTGCAAAATGCGAAGAATGCCGAAGCGATCGCCGCCGGCACGCAAGTCGCGTTGACCCATTCCAGCGTGGAGTTCATCGAAAAGGCCTCCGGCATCAAACAGCGTTATGTGATCGAGAAGAGCGGTGTGCTGGACCCGACGCGCATGTACCCGCGCTTCACCGAGCGGCCCGATGACGAGTTGTCCTTGATGGCCGAGATTGGCGTCGATGCCTGTAAAAAGGCATTGGCCGCAGCGGGCAGACAGGCCAGCGATGTGGATGCGATTTTTTGCGCCAGCGCCAATATGCAGCGTGCTTATCCGGCCATGGCGGTCGAGATTCAAGCCGCGCTGGGCGCCGGTGGCTATGGCTTTGACATGAATGTGGCTTGTTCTTCGGCCACTTTTGCGCTGGAGCAAGCCTTCAACGCCGTGCGCTCGGGTGCCAGCAAATGTGTGCTGGTCGTCAACCCCGAAATCACCTCGGCGCACCTGGAGTGGCGCGACCGGGATTGCCACTTCATCTTTGGTGATGTCTGCACTGCCATCGTGGTGGAGCGTGCCGACCTGGCGGTTTCTGGCGATCAGTGGGAGATCTTGGGCACCCATCTGGCCACCCAGTTCTCCAACAATATTCGCAACAACTTTGGTTTCTTGAACCGGGCCGAGGACAGCGATCCGCTGGCGCGTGACAAGACCTTCCGGCAAGAGGGCCGCAAGGTCTTCAAGGAAGTGGTGCCGATTGCCGCTGCGCATATCGAAGGGCATTTGGCCAAGCTGGAGCATCAACCTGCCGAGGTGCGCCGTTTCTGGTTGCACCAGGCCAATCTGGGCATGAATCAGTTGGTGATCAAGAAGCTGGTCGGTGACGCCGCCGCGGCCGGTTCGGACATCGCGCCCTTGATTTTGGATACCTTCGCCAACACCGCTTCGGCCGGCTCCATCATTGCCTTTCACGAGCACCGCGCGGACTTGAAGCCGGGCGATCTCGGCGTAATCTGCTCGTTCGGCGCTGGCTACTCGGTGGGCAGCGTGATCGTGCGCAAGTGCTGAGTGAGCAAAGTTTGATTCCGCGCAGGGCGCCAGGCCGCTACGGCTTGGCGCTCTGCGGTGGGCTCAAAGCTGTGCCGGGAAGTCTGAGGCGCGCTTTTTCATGCGGGCCTTGACGGCATACATGGCTTGGTCTGCTTGCCCCACGCAGGCGGTCAGTGTTTGCTCTGCCGAGTGGCGAACCGCATAGCCCATTGCGGCGCTCGCACATGCTTCCTCACGGCCTTGAGACAGGGTTCGGGGAGTGTTCAGACAGCGCTGGCGCAGGGCCTCGATGTCTTGTTCGATCTGAGATTCGTTCCGCTGCGGGACCAGAAACACGAATTCGTCGCCGCCAATGCGAAAGCTGGAGGCTTGGGGCCACTGGCTGCGGGCGCAGTCCGCAAATAGCTGAATCAGCGCATCCCCGGCCGCGTGCCCCAAGCTGTCATTGACACGCTTGAGGTTGTTCATGTCGGCGACCACCACGGCAAGAGGCAAGGGCTGCGCTTGTGCTTCGTCCAGGATGAGGTTGAAGGCATTGCGGTTTTGGAAGCCCGTCAAGCCATCGGTGTACAAAAGGTGTTCACGCTCGCGCAGGAACTGCGTCTTGGCTTTTTGCAAGGCCAGCTTGCGAACGATGTAGACGGTCAATCCTAAAAACAAGCTCAGGGCCACCAGCAGGGCCGCCACCATTTGGGTGAGCTGTCGATTGGCCTCGTTGTCCAAACTGGGGACGGACTGCATGCCCAGGTACTTCATCTCTTCAAACTGAATCAAGGGAATGACCTTGTCCATGATGGCCGCCAGTTCGGGTTGGCGGCGGCTGACTCCAAAATAGATGAAGGAGTCTTTGGAGGTGTTGCCGCGCTTGACCAGCTCGGTGTAGCCCAGGCCATTGATATAGAACTCGGCCACCGTGGGGTTTTCAATCAGGTAGTCCACTTGACCATCGCGCACCAGCTTCAAGGATTCGATGATGGTGGCCGTCTTGGTGATCTGGGCGTTCTTCAGGTTTTTGAGCAAGTACTCTTCATGCCAAAAGCCATCGATGACCGCCACTCGCTTGCCGTCCAGACCATAGACATCCTGTACCGGTGCGCTGCGCTTGAGGCCGATGATGATGTCGCGCTCGGTGCTGATGGCATTTGGAAACAAGAAATAGGGCAGGCGGTCTTCGGTTTTGGCGAGATTCAGTACATCCACACCGCCATGCTTGGCTTTCTCAAGCAACTGAGCAAAGCTGCCACTTTCGACCTTGAAGCGGATCCCGATGATGTCGCCGATGCGTTGCAGCGTGGCGCCGGCGATGCCGCGGTACTCGCCCGCGTGGGCGTAGTCAAAGGGCAAGTAGTCCTCTGCCACGCCGACCACCGCTTCGCCCTGACGTTCCAGCCAGTCGAGTTCAGCATCGCTCAGCCTTAGCACCTTACGGCTGTAGTTGCGTGCCGCTTGCTTGGCCAGTAGCTCAATCGCCGGTTGGCGTTGATCTAGATAGCGGTTGATGATCTGCGCCAGCATGGGCTGATCCTTGAGCACCGCAAAGGTCATGTCGGAGGTGATGGCCTTGAGGTCGGCGACGATGCTCAGGCTTGGGTACTGGTGCAGGAACTCATGCTCGATACCGCCTCCAGCGGTCACGAAGCCGTCGACTTTGCCCTGTGTCAGCGCGCGCAATCCAGCGGCCTGGTCATCAAAGCTGGCTTGCTTGAAGCGGATGTTGGGGAACTCTTTGGGCAGTTGCTCGATGACAAAGTCATTGGCCAAGAAACCGATGGTGCGTCCATCCAAGTCGCCCAAGGTCTGGACGGATGCATCACGGCGCGCAAACACGGCGTAGGGGTAACGTTGCGCGGCGCGGGTGAAGCGCATGATTTGCTCGCGCTCTGGGGTCACGTTAGCACCGTAAAGAACGTCAATCTTCCCCTGCAAAAACTGGGTGTAGGCGTCGTCCCAGTTCTTCACTTCGGCCGGCCTCAACTGCAAGCCCAGCTGTAGCTTCATGTCTTCAAGCAAGGAGGGCAGCAGCCCGAGAGGCTTACCCCTGAGCATGAAGCTGTCCATGCCGGAGAAAGGGTCAAACCCGACGGTCAAGACTTGGCCGCGATGCTCCGAAATCCAGGCCTCTTCCTCGGCACTGAGTTGGATGGCGTTGGCCGCCCAGGCCGAAGAGCCAAGCGCCAAGCAGACCCACAAGCCGGCAAGAATGGGGCGCAACAAGGCGAACAAAAAGCGGTAGACGAGCAAGGCGGAGTCCCAGGATTGCATGGCATGACAGGGAACTGATGCTAGCGGACTGCAGCGCTGTTGCACTCAGAAGAAATCAGGATCTCAGCGCAAAGGGCTGGTGGTCATTGGGCTGGGGCTGTTCGTTGCTGCAGCGGAGGCCGCGATGAGGGGGGCAATCGCAGCAGGGCTGGGCTGAGCGGCGTCGAGTCCCAGGCTCTTGATGCCGGCTTCGCCCGCAAACTCCTCAAAGCTCCAATCGCTGCCGCTGTGAATCAAGCCTTCAACCGGAGCGATTTCGCGTACCGGCTGATGCTTCAGCGCCACGCTCATGAAATCGATCCACACCGGCAGTGCCAAGCCGCCGCCGGTTTCCCGGTCACCTAAAGGACGTGGTTGGTCATGGCCCACCCAGACGACGGCCACCAGTCCGGGTTGGAAACCGGCGAACCAGGCGTCAACCGCATCATTGGTGGTGCCGGTCTTGCCGTAGAGATCGGGACGCTTCAGCGTGGCTTGAGCGCGAGCGGCGGTGCCGCTGCGGGTTACTTCCTGCAATAGGCTGCTGGTCAGAAAAGCGTTACGGGCGGAAATGGCGCGATTGTCTTCCGTCGGAGCGGCCTCTGTAGCCTCGAACAAAACGCCGCCTTTGCTATCAACAATGCGCGAGATGACCATCGGCGGTAGCCTGTGACCGCCATTGGCGAAGACAGCGTAGGCGCTGGCCATCTGAAGCGGGGTGACGCTGCCGGAGCCCAGGGCCAGGGTCAGGTTGTCGGGCTGCTTGTCGATGTCAAGGCCAAACTGTGCTGCCCAAGCGCGTGTCTTGGCGGGCCCCACCAAGTCCATCAATCGAATGGTGACCATATTCTTGGAGCGCGCCAGCGCTTGACGCACGGTCATTGGCCCCTCAAAAGTGCCGTCGTAGTTTTTCGGCTCCCAATCGCCGCGAACAAAGGGGGCGTCATTGACCAGCGTTTGCGGCGTCACGCCTTGCTCCAGGGCCGCTGAATAGACCAGGGGTTTGAAGCTCGAGCCAGGCTGGCGCCAGGCCTGCGTCACGCGATTCAACTGGCTCTTGCTGAAGTCGAAGCCGCCCACCAAGGCATGGACCCGCCCGGTGCTGGGTTCCAAAGCCACCACTGCGCCTTCGGCCTCCGGCATTTGAAGCAAGGACCACGCACCCTTGGGTTCCGATTTGCTCGGCGGTCCCCGCATGACCCGCACGATGGAGCCGCGCCGTATGCGCAGCTTCTCTTGGGCCTTTTCAGACAGCAGCGCCTGGACTTGGCGCAGACTCTCGGCGCTGAGGGTCAGGTCTTCGCCACTTTGTAGGCTGGCCAGCACCTGGCCTTTGCTCACTTCTGTGACGACGGCGGCCCGTACCTCGTCCAGGTCGGGGTGATCGGCCAAAGCTTGGGTAATGGCTGCGTCTTGCTCTGCCGCACCCTTGGGCAGGGCCACAAAACCCTCGGGGCCGCGGTAGGGCTTGCGCCGCTCCAGATCCAAAAGGCTGCGCCGCAAGGCTTTGTAGGCGGCCGCTTGCTCCGCTGCGATCAAGGTGGTGTAGACCTTCAGACCCCGGGTGTAGGCCTCGTCGCCAAACTGCGCGTGCACCACTTGGCGGGCCATTTCGGCGGCATATTCGGCATGCAAGCGGGTGTCCTGGGCACTTCGGATGTGCAGGGTTTGGGCACGGGCCTCATCGAGTTGGGCCTGTGTGATCAGTTCCAACTCGCGCATCCGATTGAGCACGACCACCTGGCGCCGCTTGGCCCGGTCGAGGTTGACCACCGGGTTGGCGTAGGCCGGGTTGGGCGGTAGGCCGGCCAACAAGGCAGTCTCCGCCAAGTTCAGTTGCCTGAGCGTCTTGCCAAAATAGATGTCAGCGGCGGCTTCGAATCCGTAAGCACGTTGGCCGAGGTAGATCTGGTTCATATAGATCTCCAGAATCTGCTGCTTGCTCAGCTGGCTTTCCATCTTCAACGCCAGCAAGACCTCGACGAACTTGCGGGTGTAGACCTTTTTCTTGGTCAGATAGACCGTGCGTGCCAACTGCTGGGTAATCGTGGAGCCGCCTTGGCTGCGGGGACGAAACAAATTCGCCAGCACCGCACGGGCCACGCCTTGCAGATAGATCCCAGGGTGCTCATAAAACTTGTGGTCTTCAATCGCCAGCAGCGCTTCTTGCATCTGCAGCGGTATCTGAGCCAGCGGCAAGTAGCGGCGTCGTTCCGCGCCGTACTCTCCGATCAAGACCTCATCGGCGGTGTAAACCCGCAAAGGCTGCTTGGGCTGATAGTCAGTCAGCTCGGCAATATCAGGCAAGGTAGGGTAGACCAAAACAGCCGCCACGCCCAGCAGCAGTGCAATCCCCGCCAGCGCCGCAGCGCTGATCATCAGCAGTTTTTTCTTCAAGTGCGGTCACGCGCTCAGGCGCGGGCTCTAGGGTTGATGGAGGGCCGTGGCTCGAGGTCGTGATTATGGCGGGCCCTGCGCTGAATCCACTGCGCATGAGGAACGTAGGCTGGGCCCATCGGTTAATCTGTGGCCCATGAGCGAGATGACTTTCTTTTGGCATGACTATGAAACCTTCGGCCGCGTACCGCGCCGTGATCGGCCGGCTCAGTTTGCCGGTCTGCGCACCGACACTGACTTGAACGAAGTCGGCCCGCCCTTGATGGTCTATTGCCAACCTGCACCGGACTTTTTGCCCGACCCTGAGGCCTGTTTGTTGACCGGCATCCTGCCGCAAGCCTGTTTGGAGCAAGGGGTGTCGGAGCAGCAGTTCGCGGCGCAGATTGAAGCGGCGCTGGCCGAGCCCGGCACCGTGGGTGTGGGTTACAACTCGATCCGGTTTGATGATGAGGTCACGCGCCATTTGTTTTGGCGCAATCTGATCGATCCCTATGCCCGTGAATGGCAAAACGAATGCGGTCGATGGGACTTGTTGGATGTGGGGCGCTGTGCCTACGCACTGCGCCCGGAAGGCATCCAGTGGCCTCTGCATGACGATGGTCGGCCTTCATTCAAACTCGAACATCTGACCGCGGCCAACGGCCTCAGCCATGAGGCCGCCCATGATGCGCTGAGTGATGTGCGCGCCACCATCGCTTTGGCGCGCCTGCTGAAAACAGCCCAGCCCAAGCTCTTTGATTTTTGCCTGAAGTTGCGCAAGAAAGAGGCGGTTTGGGCCGAGATCGGCGTCGGTCGGCCCTTCTTGCATGTGTCGGGCATGTATGGGCCGGAGCGCGGCTGTATCGCCTTGGTCTGGCCTTTGGCGCCGCATCCCAGCAACAAGAACGAGCTGATTGTCTGGGACTTGGCCAGTGATCCTGCTGAACTGCTGACGCTGAACGCAGCGGCCATCCGCGCGCGCTTGTTCGTCAAGCAAGAGGACCTGCCAGAAGGTCAAAGCCGCTTGCCCATCAAGACCATTCATATCAACAAGTCGCCGGTGGTGATTGGCAACTTGAAAACGCTCAGCCCGGCGATGGCCGAACGCTGGGGCTTGGATATGGCCCAAGGCTTGCAGCATGCGCAATTGCTCATGGAGAAAGGTCGCTTGCTGGACGGCCTGTGGGGCGATGTGTTCAAGCGGGAGGCGACGGGGGGTAAGCCCGATGTGGATGAGGATCTCTACGGCGGCTTTATCGGCCCCGAGGATCGGCGTGCTTTGCAGCGGCTGCGGGGCATGTCGCCTGAGCAAATGGCGCAGCGAGCGCAAGAGGGCAAGCTGGCGTTTGTCGATGAGAGGCTGGGCGAATTGGTGTTCCGTTTCCGTGCCCGAAATTGGCCGGAAAGCCTGAGCGAGCCCGAACAGCTGCGCTGGCAAAACCATTGCGCTGCGCGTCTGCATCAGGGAGAGGCCGGCGCGCAGACCTTGGCGGCGTTTTTCGAGCAGATTGATCAGCTCAATGAATCGGCAGACGAGCGCGGGCAGGACATTCTTGCTGCGCTTTACGATTACGCCGAGCAGATTGCTCCGCCCGTTTGAGTGAGGCTGAACGAGGCTTGAGTTCAAGGGTGTCTCGGCCGATATGTCTTCCTTGTGGGGCGCTGGCGGCCTGGAGTGCCTGCGCATGGAAGAATTGAGGCGCTTTGGGCGAACTGTTCGGGCTATCCATAGGAAACTAAACCGGGTACACCTGCGATAGTGAACAATCGGTGAGGCCACCGACAAAGGAGTAGCAGATGCAAGCCAAGTCAGATGTCAGCCCCAGCGCAGCGAGCGATAGCGGTGCCGCACGGATGCGGGCCCTGATGGTGCGCGCGCCGATGGCGGTCGGTTTCGTCAAGGACGGTCACTTCGAGCTGGTCAGCGAGCACTTCAATCATCTCTTCGGTCACGGTGACGACACCGATCTGGTCGGTCAGTCGACCCGCGCCGTTTATGTCTCGGACGCGGCGCAACTGTCGGTGCACGAGCGTATGAGCGCCGCCTTCATCAGCGGCAAACCTCTGGATGATGAATTTGAGTTTGTTCGGCGTGATGGCAGCCGATTTTGGGGGCGTTTGCAGGCCACGCCTGTGCAATGGGATTCACCCGCCGGCGAGTCGCTTTGGCTGCTGGAAGATGTGACCGTCGCTCGTCAACAGCGCATGCTGCCGACATGGACGGCCAAGCATGATGCGCTGACCGAACTGGCCAATCGCCGCGAATTTGAACGCCGATTGGGCGAACATGTGGGCAGTCGCCGACATGAACCGGTGTCGGTCCTGTGGGTCGATGTGGATAAATTCACCGAGGTGGTGGCTGCGATGGGCAGTGAAGTGGGCGACCATTTCCTGTACGGCCTGGGCCAGCTGCTGATCACCAAGGTTCGCGCTTCGGACTTGGTGGCGCGCTTGGAGCATGACCATTTCGCCGTGCTACTGCCGAATTGCGACCAACACTACGCTGAGATCGTGGCCGAGAAAATGCGCTCGGGCATCGCCGCCTATCGTTTGCGTTGGGGCTTGCATCGCACCCGGGTTAAGGCCTGTATTGGTGTCGTGCAAATCCAGTCGACGCTGGAGACGGTAGATGCCGTTATCGGCGCCGCTGTCCTGGCCTGTACCGAGGCCAAGGCGGCGGGTGGTGACAGCGTGCGAGTGTTCATTTCAGCCGGTGGCTACGAGGAACTGGCGGGCTGAATGGCGCTGGCGGGCTTGGGTAAACCCGCGGTGCGTGAGGAAATGACGGGATAAAGCCCTTCTTTTCTAAAGTTTGGGCGCCGACTGCCGAAGAGCTTGGAACAATCCAGGCATTCGCTTGCAGTTCGGAGTCTTGCCATGTCCATCGGCCTGTCCACCGCCTTGTCCGGCCTCTCGGTTGCCAGCGAGCGGCTGCGCGCATCGGCCAGCAATACGGCCAATAGCGGGGTCAGTGATTTCCGTCGTCAACAAATTGAAAGCCAGACGCTGGAGGCCGGCGGCGTCAAGGGACAGCTGAAGCAAGTCAATTCGGTCGGAAGCTCGCCCGAGGCCGAGATGGCTACGCAAAAGTCCGCCACCTACGCTTTTGTGGCCAATCTGCGGGTGCTGCAGACCCAGTTGCAAGCCAGCGGAACCTTGCTGGACATCCATGCCTGAAGGTTTGATCTGATCGGATCAGATCTCAGCGCCGCTTTTCCCAGCTGAGTGGAAGTTTCACTTCAACCCGGGTGCCTTGCCCCAGTTGACTGCTGATTTCGATTTGCCCGTGCAGCAGTTCCTCAACCAGCATACGCACCACACTGAGGCCCAGCCCCGCACCCTCACGCCCCATCTGGCCGCAGAAAAACGGATCAAAGACACGCGGCAGTGACTCGGCTGAAATTCCGCAGCCATTGTCTTGTATGCGAATCAATACCCGTCCCTCGGGTAGGTGCTGCAGACTGAGACTGAGTTGGGGTGAAGCAGCCCCCTTGAGACCGTGACCGATGGCGTTGTCGAGCACCTCTCTCAACACGTCGCCCAAGGCATGCATGGCGCCATGCATAGTGACGGACTCGGGCAAGTCTTCATGCCAAGCGATGTGGCCTTCGCTGAGTCGGCTTTGTTCCTTGCTCAGCGTATCGCGCAGCAGTTGGCAGAGATTGAAGTCTTGCGCCACCTCTTGTGCGCCATCCAACGACAGTGCCTTCAGGCGCTGGACCAGGATCGACGCACTCTCTAGCGAGCGATCGACCAAGGACGAGCATTGGCTCAAAGCGTTGGCGGCTTCGCTGAGGGCTTGGCGTCGAACCTGGCCGTCATTCAGCCAGTGCGCCAGTTCCGTCGCGCGGTCATGGATCACCGAGGCGCCCATTCGTGCATTGCCCAGCGGCGTGTTCAGCTCATGCGCCATTCCGACCACGACGCGGCCCAGCGCCAGTTGTTTTTCCTGCTTCATCACGGTTCGCAGTGCCAACTCCAATTCTTGTGTCCGCGAATTGACGCGCGCCTCCAACTCGTCATTGGCTTGTTGCAGGGCTGCCTCGGCTGCGCGCCGGATGCTGGCTTCGGCCTGCAGGCGTCCCAAGGCTTGGCTCAGCTCTGCGTTGCGCGCAGCCAGTGATTGCTCCAGTTGCGTGCCTTGTCGAGTCAGTTGTTCGTTGGCCAGACGCATGCGCTGCAGACTAAAAACATCTTGCATGGCTTGCGTCAAGGTGAAAGAGACACTGCGCACCCGTTGGCGCTGCAGGGCCAATAAGGCGTGACTGGCGCGTAAAGCGGCGTCGGCATCGCCCGCGGCCAGACCATGGCGAGCAATGGCGCGCAGCACATACTCGTGCACGAATTGCATGGACGGCCCGACTTCTTCTTTGACCCGGCGTTCAAAGGCAAGCAGCGCCTGCCAAGTCTGTGCACTCGGTGATTCGCGCCACTCGATCAGCCGGCTTGAAAACTCGACGGCCCAAGGAGCGCCGGCCACTTGCGACATGATGCTGCTGTCCGGCCGCAGCAACAAAGCCTGCAAATGCGGGCGCGCATCCTCCGGCGCACCGATCAAGGCCTCGACCAGCGACAGATTCAAGTGACTGAGCAAGGCGTCTTCCGACAGTCCTTCGGACTCGGCCAATTGCAGCGCATCCTGATGCAAGGCTCGGCAGCGCTGCCACAAAGCATCGTCGGGCGGCGCGAGCGCCTCGTCGGCCAAGACAAAGCAAGCGGTGGCGCCAGTATTGAGCACGCGGTGCAGGGCGCCCACAGGCATCACCTCACGTTGCGGCAGTAGCTGCTCGATCAAGCGGAGCAAGTCCTCATGCATCTCCGCAGCCGCCATGATGCGCGAGCGTGAGGCCTGAAACTCAAAGCCGAGAGCCGGCTTTGCGGCGGTGCCCGCCAACTCATGGGCGCGCTCTAAGCTGCTCAATGCCCCGTGATGAAGCCGCATCCGAGATTGCAGCAGCGACAGACAGTTCAAGGCGATTGCCTCGATCAGAGGGTCGTCCGGCAGCATTGCGGCTTTCTCGGTGAGGGCCAAGACTTGCTCCAGCCACACCATGCCCATCAGGCTTGCATCCGAATGCAAGCGCCATTGCAGCCGCAAGATGCTCAACAGCAAGGTGTCGTGGTCATTCAGGTCATGGCCTTCCAGCGCAAGCAAAGTGCGGTCGGCACTGACCAGATCCATGCGCGTCATCATGGACTGGACTTGCTCCAGCCTCAAACGTGCGTCGGCCTGCTGTTCAGGAATCTTCATCGGCACACCCTTCGGGAAGATCCCGAAGCCCTGCTTGTTCTTGGCTCCCTGGGCTCAGCCTATTCTGTTGCCAAACTTAGCTGTGTTGTCGGCTCATTATGGGCCTAGCTTTCGTGTTGGTCTTTCCCCGGCTCAAGTGGCGGAGCGATGGGCTTCAGGGCTTGAACTCAAAGAGCGCCGAACCATCGGCATCCTCACGCAGCAACTGGAGCTGAGGCAAGGTGTTCAGGTACTTGATGCCACCCGCGCCGCTGCGCAAAAGCAAGCGAATGGCTGGTACAGGTTGAATGCGCCAGTTGCCGTCGGCACTTGGATTGAATTGCTGCGCCGTCGCCAAGAATTGGGCGACTGATTCTCTGGTTTCGTCTGGCGCGTCGACGACGATCTTGCTCGCGTTCAGGCCAGGAAAGCCGCCGCCACCGTTGGCGCGGTAGTTGTTGGTGACAACCAGGAAATCGGCCTGCTCGTCAATTGGCAACCCTTGGTAGCGCAGATTGACGATGCGTTGCGCATTCGAGTTGCTTCGTCGGCCCTCGGCGTCATAGCGGGCTGCTTGGGTGACGTCGATCTGATAGCTCAAACCTTCGATCATGTCGAAGTTATAAGCACGAAAGTCTGGGTTCAAGAGTTCTTGCTCGGGGGCGCCGGCCGGGTCGATCTGGCGGAACTGGCCCGCCGACATTTCCAGCCACTCGCGCACTTCCGAACCATTCAGCCTCAGGGCCTTGATCGTGTTGGGGTAGACGTAGAGATCGGCCACATGCTTGAGCGCCAGCGGGCCGGCTGGGATGTCGGTGTAGTTGCTCCAGCCTTGGCGGCCGCCAGACTTGAAGGGGGCTGCAGCGGACAGCAAGGGCAGGCGCTCCAGCGCTGTGCCTTGCACGGCTCTTCTGACGTAGTCTTTCTGCGCCTGCGCGACCAATTGGACCGAGGGATCGTCCATAAGCTGAGCGAAGTAGCTGTGTATTGGCGCGGTCGAATGGGCGACCTGGGCACGCATATGGGCCACGGTGTCGGCATGCTCCTGCCCGATCACATGCGCGACCATCGGGTCGGCGGCCACCAAGGGTCGGCGCGAACTGCGTTGATAGATGCCACGCAACTCTGCGCGACTGTCGCTGATTCGCCAGCGCCCCTGCTGCCGGGTCAGGGTCAGGTCAATCAGCCCCAGGTGATCCCCCCAACGACCCGGCATGATCGTCGGAACGCCATGAATGCTGCCCCGTTCCAGGTTCACGCCGGGATGCTGGGCAAACGCGGCGCTTGGAAACTCGCTGTGGGCATGGCCCAGCAGCAGGGCATCCAGTCCGGGCAGTCTTGCCAGTTCGGCCGCCTTGTTCTCCCCCAGATGGGCTTGAGCCTCTTTCTCAAAACCGGTGTGGGCGATGGCAATGACCAGATCGGCTCCTTGAGCACGCAGCTTTGGGATCAGCGCGCGGGCGCTGTCCACCATGTCCATGGCGATCAGCTTGCCCTCCAGGTGAGGACGGTCCCATTGCATGATCTGCGGCGGGGTCAGACCGATCACCCCGATCTTCAGCGGGTGGTGTTTGCCAGCGGTGTCGCTGAAACGACGCTCCAGCAAGATATAGGGCCTGAAGGCATGGCGCGGCCGACCCGGGCCGGCCAGCATGACATTCGCATTCACATAGGGAAAGGCGGCACCGGCCAGGGCCCGGCGCAGAAAAGGCAGCCCGTAATTGAACTCATGATTGCCCAGATTGGCGGCGTCGTAACGCAGCAGGTTCATCACCTTGTAGGCGGGGTGAACCGCCCCTGGCGCCAGCGGCTTGATCTTGGCCGTCATGTCGCCCAAGGGATTGCCTTGCAGCAAGTCGCCGTTGTCAAACAGAAGATTGTTGGGGGCTTGTTCGCGTGCTTGGTGGATCAGGGTGATGGTTTTGGCGAGGCCGTACTCATCGGTCAGACGATCCTGGTAGTAGTCGTAATTGAGCAGGTTCATGTGCAGATCGGTGGTCTGCATGATGCGCAACTTCAGTTTGGCGGCTGTGGCGGCCGGAACGAACAAGGACAGGGCGGGGAGCAGGGCCAGTGCGGCCAGTGTTGGACGGAAGAGTGGCATGGGCTGAGTGAAGGAGTTGACCGCGTGCCGTCTGGCGCTTGGCTTGAACAATGTGCAGATGCTAGCTGCTCACTAGGGTTTGTTCCGGCGCGTTTTCTCCCTGCGCTTGGGTCAAAGGGCTGCGCTTTTCCGCTACGCTAGACCCAAGCGACCGGCAACCCCGGTTGCCTCCCCATGCTTGCAGCCGAGGTGCTACCGCCGAGACTGGAAGGCATGCTTCATCGAAGCTTGGGCGCGAGATCCGCGCAGGAGTGAATGACGAATGAACCGCAATGATGAGCGCGCTCATGGCGAGCGCCTGCGCTTGCATGTGCCCGAACCCAGTGGCCGGCCGGGCTGTCACACCGATTTTTCCTATCTGCATCTGTCACCGGCCGGTGAGGTGCGCCGACCTGATGTCGATGTGGCGGCGGTCGACACCGCCGACCTGGCCTACAGCCTGATCCGGGTGCTCGATGAGCAAGGGCAGGCTGTCGGGCCTTGGGCCCCGGCGCTGAGTCCCGATCAATTGCGCCGCGGCCTGCGCACCATGCTCAAGACGCGCATTTTTGACGGCCGGATGCTGATTGCACAGCGTCAGAAAAAGCTTTCTTTCTATATGCAAAGTCTGGGCGAAGAGGCGATTGGCAGCGCCCATGCGATGGCGCTGAACGAGGGCGATATGTGTTTTCCCACCTATCGCCAGCAAAGCCTGCTCCTGAGTCGCGACGATGTGCCGCTGGTGGAGATGATCTGCCAGCTTTTGTCGAATGAGCGCGACCCGCTCAAGGGGCGGCAACTGCCGGTGATGTACTCGATCAAGCGAGCTGGTTTTTTTAGCATCAGCGGCAATTTGGCCACCCAGTTCATTCAGGCGGTGGGATGGGCCATGGCGTCGGCCATCAAGGGCGACACCCGCATCGCCAGTGGTTGGATTGGTGACGGCGCCACCGCCGAGGCGGACTTTCACACCGCGCTGACCTTTGCCCATGTCTACCGCGCGCCGGTGATTCTTAATGTGGTCAACAACCAATGGGCGATCTCGACCTTCCAGGCTATTGCAGGCGGCGAGGGCACGACCTTTGCCGCTCGCGGCTCGGGATGCGGCATTGCTTCCTTGCGTGTCGATGGCAATGACTTCTTGGCGGTCTACGCAGTGTCGCAATGGGCGGCCGAGCGCGCCAGGCGCAATCTGGGTCCGACCTTGATCGAGTGGGTGACCTATCGAGCCGGGCCGCATTCCACCTCAGACGACCCGTCCAAGTATCGGCCGACCGACGAGTGGCAGCGCTTCCCGCTCGGTGACCCGATCGCACGCCTGAAGCAGCACTTGCTCGTTCTGGGCGAGTGGTCCGAGGCGCAGCATGAGGCGCTGCACAAGGAACTGGAGGCCGAGGTCATCGCCGCGCAGAAAGAGGCTGAGGCTTTTGGGACCCTGGCCGATGGCCACATCCCCAGCATTGCCTCGATGTTTGAGGACGTCTACAAGGAAATGCCGGCCCATCTGCAACAGCAGATGGCCGAGGCGCGCCGCTTTGGAGGTCGGGAATGATTGAGAAAGAAGCACAAGACAAGGCGGTGCCCATGACCATGATCCAGGCCCTGCGCTCGGCCATGGATGTGATGCTGGCGCGCGAACCCAATGTGGTGATCTTCGGCCAGGACGTGGGCTACTTCGGCGGTGTGTTCCGTTGCACCGATGGCCTGCAAGCCAAGTACGGCGACCAGCGCGTCTTTGATGCGCCGATCTCCGAGGGCGGCATCGTCGGCGTGGCCGTGGGCATGGGGGCTTACGGCCTGCGGCCGGTGGCAGAGATCCAGTTTGCCGACTATTTCTACCCGGCCTCGGACCAGATCGTTTCCGAGGCGGCGCGGCTGCGCTATCGCTCGGCGGGTGACTTCACCGCGCCGCTGACGATTCGCATGCCCTGCGGCGGCGGCATCTACGGTGGGCAAACCCACAGCCAAAGCCCCGAGGCGCTGTTCACCCATGTCTGCGGCCTGCGCACGGTGATGCCGACCAACCCCTATGACGCCAAGGGGCTCTTGATCGCGGCCATCGAGTGCGATGACCCGGTGATTTTTCTGGAACCCAAGCGGCTCTACAACGGCCCCTTTGATGGCCATCATGACCGGCCATCAACGCCCTGGTCCAGTCACCCGCTGGGTCTGGTGCCGGAGGGCTATTACAGCTTGCCGCTGGATCAGGCCACGGTCTTCAGGGCCGGGCGGGACCTGACGGTGATTACCTACGGCACCATGGTCTATGTGGCCGAGGCGGCGGCCAAGGAAACCGGCATCGACGCCGAGATCATCGATTTGCGCGCCATCTGGCCGCTGGATCTGGCGGCCATTGTTCGCTCGGTCAAGAAGACCGGACGCTGCGTGGTCTTGCACGAGGCCACGCGCACCAGCGGCTTTGGTGCCGAATTGGTGGCCTTGGTGCAGGAGCATTGCTTCTACCACCTGGAGGTGCCGATCGAGCGCGTGACCGGTTGGGACACGCCTTATCCCCATGCCCAGGAATGGGACTACTTTCCCGGCCCGGCCCGTGTGGCCGCCGCCCTGCAACGTGCGATGGAGCAATGATGGGACAACATGTCATCAAGATGCCGGACATCGGCGAAGGCATTGTCGAAGTGGAGTTGGTGGCCTGGCGGGTTCAGGTCGGCGACGAAATTCGCGAAGACCAGATCCTGGCCGATGTGATGACCGACAAGGCGACGGTGGAGATCCCGTCTCCGGTGCACGGCCTGGTGCTGGCCCTGGGCGGCGAAGCGGGCGAGGTGATGCGAGTGGGCTCCGAGTTGATTCGTATCGCGGTGGAGGGAGAGCAGGGCAAGGCGAGTGCGTCAGCGACGCCTGTGGCTGCGCCGGTGCCGGCACCTGCACCTGCTGCCGCTTCCATCGTTGCCGCCGTGGCCAGCTCGGTCAAGGCTTCGGCTCCAGTGGCGCCCGTGGTCACGCTGCCCGCATCGAGCGCAGCGGCGCACCGGCCGCAAGACCTGAGTGCCGGCGACAAGCCGATTGCCTCGCCGTCGGTACGCCGTCGTGCCTGGGAGTTAGGCTTGGAGCTCAGCCAGGTGCGGGCCAGTGGGCTGGGCGGGCGCATCATGCATGCCGACCTGGACTTGGCCGCGGTACAGCCCAAAGTGGCCGCAGCACGTCCTGGTCGGCTTGTCAGCACCGCGCTGGCCGCCGACGAGACCATCAAGATCACCGGCTTGCGCCGCAAGATCGCGCAAAAGATGCAGGAGTCCAAGCGCCGCATTCCCCATTTCAGCTATGTGGAGGAGGTCGATGTCACCGAACTGGAAGCGCTGCGCGAGCAGATGAACCAGCGTTATGGCGCCAGCCGCGGTAAGTTGACCTTGTTGCCGCTACTGATTCGCGCCATCACGCTGGCGGTTCGGGAGTTTCCGCAGGTCAATGCGCGGCTGGACGACGATGCCGGCTTGCTGACCCGCTATCAAGCCGTGCACCTGGGCGTAGCAACGCAGACCGATGCGGGCTTGATGGTGCCGGTGCTGCGCGAGGCTCAATCCCTCAGTCTTTGGGAGACGGCGGCTGAAGTTCGCCGCCTGGCCGAGGTGGCCCGCAGTGGTCGCGCCACTCGCGATGAGTTGAGCGGCTCCACCCTGACCTTGACCAGTCTGGGCGCCTTGGGCGGCATCGTCACCACGCCCGTCATCAACCATCCGGAGGTGGCCATTGTGGGCGTCAACCGCATCGTTGAGCGGCCCATGATGATCAAGGGCCAGGTGGTGGGGCGGCAGATGATGAATCTGTCCTCATCCTTCGACCACCGGGTGGTTGACGGCATGGTGGCGGCGCAATTCATCCAAGCGATCCGCGCCTTGTTGGAGTGCCCGGCCCTCCTGTTCGTCGATTGAGTCGACAGGGGGCCGCAGATTCAGGAGCCGGTCTTGTCGCGGGGCTCTCAATTGCTTGAATATTGCCGTGCAAGTCGGCTGTTTCCCTGACCTTGTCGCCCGCAACTGCGGGTACGATGACTTGAAGCGTTGCGGGGAGCGACAGCCGGCTTCGATTACTGGCAAACGGTTCGGGTGGCAATTGATTTGGCGACTCAAGGCGACTATCGACGGCGAGCCTTTGTTGGCAAAGGCGATGCAGGGATCTGCAGCAAGGGCTGGTGGATGCAGCGTCTTGCGCTGCTGCGTGCGGAGGGTTTGCGCCGCTTGAGCCCTGGCGTTTGCATTGCGGTGCTTCTGGCGGTGCTGACGTCGGCATGGCCCGGAGGTGCCCACGCGCAAGACCACCCGCGCAATTTCTACTTCGAGCGACTGTCCGAGATTCAAGGCTTGCCGCGTGACAACGTCACTGCCTTCGCTCAGGACCGGCACGGTTTCATGTGGATTGGTACGCAAGCAGGGCTGAGCCGTTTTGACGGCCATCGCTTGGTGAACTATCGGCATGTGGAGGGCAAGGCCAACAGTTTGAGCGAGGACTGGATTCAGGCTTTGCAGGTGGATTCGCAAGGGACGCTTTGGGTAGGAACGCGCCGTGGCTTGCAGCGCTATCGCCCTGAACTGGATGATTTTGTGAGTCTGCCGCTGCCTGCTGGTGCCGGTTCAGGTCAGAGCCATTTGCAGGTCAATGTCCTGAGTGTCGATGCGCAGGGTGATCTTTGGGTCGGCACCGAAAGCGGCTTGTTCCGCTATTTGTTTCAGAGCCAGACGTTCCAGGTCATGAGCGCAGGCCTGAGCCACCCTCGCATCTTGTCTTTGTCTCTGGATCAAGCGGGACAGATGTGGGTGGGCACCGAGGCCGGGGTCGATCGCTGGCAGCCGGGTACCTCAGTGCTGCGGAATGTGAAGGTCACCAGTCAAGGCCTTGCATTTGCGATGGCTCCCGCAAAGGTCGTGCTTTTGGATGCACAGCAGCTGTTGTGGGTGGTCAGCGAGATTGGCATTCAAGCCTGGCAGTTGGACGCGCAGGGTGAAGTGCTGCAGCGCGTCTACGCCTTGCCACGTCCGCGCTCCGACGCCTATATGGCGATTTTCAAAGACCGCCAGCAACAGCTTTGGATGGGCATGGAAACCGAGGGCCTGTGGCGTTGGCTTCCAGCCCAGCAGCGCTTTGAGGTGCTGGCGCATCGTGAAGCCGACGCGCACTCGGTGCCCAAGCATATTTCTGCCTTCTTTCATGATCGCTTTGGCAGCTTGTGGGTCGGTACCTGGGCATCCGGGGCTTATCGGGTGGATCTGGAAAGCGGTGGTTTCAATAAGTATGTTCATGTGCCGGGCGACAGCAGCAGCCTGGTCGAGAACCGCATATTCAGCATCACCAGCGACCGGCAGCGCGGGCTTTGGCTGGCCACCTATGACGCAGCGATCCGACTGGATCCACGGACGGGCCGCTCCACGACCTATCGCTTTGGCAAGAATGAAAAAGAAAGCCTGAACCTGTCAGACACGCATGTGTCTTGGAAGGACAAAACCGCGGTGGACTGGGTGCTCAAACACCTGGATCCCAAGACCAGCCAAGTCAAGTTGCCGCAATTCAGTCAAGACAATCCCCTGGCCGAGGTGGTGCGCTATATCAGCAGTGATCCGCAAGGGCAGTTGTGGTTGGGCTCGCGCGGGGGGCTGCATCGCGTCGACCCTGTCAGCGGCAAGGTGCGGACCTTTCGACATAATGCGAATGACCCGCACAGCCTGGCCCAAGACTATGTGCGCATGTTGATCGTGGATCACGATGGGGATGTTTGGGCAGCGACCTATCAGGGCTTGGACCGACTGAAGCCGGGCAGTGAGCGTTTCGAGCATTTCCGAAACAAGCCTGCGGATCCGAGCAGCCTGGTCAGTGACCGGGTGCAGTATCTGTTCCAAGACAGCCAGCGCCGCATTTGGGTGGGCACCGCTCAAGGGCTGACCGAGTTGATCAAGCGCAGCGATGGCACGGTTCAGTTTCGTCGTTTGCCAAGCGCCTTGAGCCTGAGCAGCGACCCCATCGGTGGCATTTTGGAAGACGAAAAAGGACGCCTGTGGATCAGCACCACCTCAGGTATCACGCGCTATGACCCCGCCTCGGATCAGGTCCAAAACTACACGGCCCAAGACGGCATGATCGAAGGCTTCTACTTCGCGAACTCGGCCTTCAAAGACAGTGATGGACGGATGTATTTTGGCGGTTTGAACGGTTTGACGGGATTCCATCCGGACGATATTCGTGAGAACACCAAGCCGCCGCAATTGGCTCTGACGGCCATTCGGGTCAACAACGAGGCCTTGAAGCCGGGACAAAGCGTGCAAGGGCTGCTCCTGACTTCGAGCTTCATGGACTTGCGAAGCTTGAAGCTCGGGAGCGCACATGAAACCCTGACGTTTGAGTTCGCGGCACTGCACTTTGCCGATCCGCAACGCAATCGCTATGCCTACAAGCTGCAAGGCTACGACAAGGACTGGGTTCACCCGGTTCAAGGGCAACGCACGGCGAGCTACACCAACTTGCCGCCGGGCAGCTATGTCTTCCAGGTCAAGGCCGCCAACAAAGATGGGTTTTGGAGCGATCAGTCGATTCACTTGGACTTGCGGGTCCAACCAGCTTACTGGGCGACATGGTGGTTCCGGCTCCTCGCTGCACTGGCTTTGATGGGCCTGCTGTGGGCCTTGCTACATGCTCGGCTTGCGGCCTTGACGCGACAGAAGATGCAACTGGCAGCCCAGGTGTCTGCGCGCACTGCTGAGTTGAGTGAAGAAAAGCAGCGGGTCGAGAACACCATGGCCTTGCTGGTCGACCAGAAGCGCGAAGTCGAACGGCAGAAAGAGATCGTCGAGCAGGCCCATGGCAACATCTCGACCTTGAGCGAAATGGGTCGACGCATCACTGCGAACTTGGATCAGGACGTGATCCTGCTCAGCGTCCATGGGCATGTGGCGCAGTTGATGCCGGTGGACGGTTTCGGCCTGGGCCTTTTGGATCCCCTGAGCGACTGCTTGGACTTCCCTTATCTCTTCGATGGCCCGCTCAATCGATCGGGTTTGCTAATGAGCAAGCCAACACCCAGCAGGCCTCTTGAAGTCCAACCGTCCTACTTAGAGTGGGCTTGTGTCAACTCAGCCAAGCCCCGGCACTGCAGGACTGAAGCGTCGCCGGTGATTCAGATTTTTGGCGTGGACTGTTGCGAAGCTTTGCTCGCGCCCTTGTTGGTCAATGGCCAGGTGCGAGGCTTGATGGGTGTCTATAGCCAAAAGACCGGTGTCTATCAGACTTGGCACCTGGATATGTTGGCCACGCTGGCCGCTTACAGCGCCATTGCACTGGAGAACGCAAGCACCTTTGGCCGCTTGCGGCAAACCCAGGAAGAACTGGTTCAGCAGCAGAAGTTTGCGGCCTTGGGTTCTTTGGTGGCGGGTGTGGCGCATGAGCTTAATACGCCCTTGGGCAACTGCCTGCTGGCAGCCAGCACCCTGGAGCAAAACTCATCGGCCTTCGCCGAGCGTTTGAATCAAGGCTCCGTCGGCCTTCGACGTTCGGAGTTGAAGGACTTTGTCGCTGATGTCAGTCGTTCGGCGCAACTGTTGATGCGTGGGCTGAGCCGTTCGGCTGAGTTGGTGCGTAGCTTCAAGGAGGTTGCCGTCGACCGCAGCAGCCAGTTGCGACGCAGCTTTTCACTCAAGCATTTGGTCGACGATGTGCTGGAAACACTGGCCAATGAGCTGAAGAACAAGGGCCATGAGTGGCAGGTCGAGATTCCAGCCGACTTGGAGATGGACAGCTATCCCGGCCCCCTGGGCCAGGTCTTGAGCAACTTGGTCAAGAACTCCATCCTCCATGGCTTTGAGACCCGGCGCGGTGGGCGGATTCGGATCAGTGCGAGCTTGATCCGGGACGGGGCCGAGCGCAGCGAAATGCCACGCTTGCGCATGAGCTATTCAGATGATGGGCGGGGCATTGCGGCTGAACACCTTGAGCGTGTCTTCGATCCCTTTTTCACCACCAAGCTGGGGCAGGGCGGTAGCGGCCTCGGCATGAGCATCAGCTACAACCTGGTGCATTCGGTGCTGGGTGGCGAAATCACGGTGCAAAGTGATGAGGGCGGCGGTGTTCTCTTTACGCTCGATTTGCCCTTGAGCGCACCGATGGGCTCGCGCAAGGCCGATGCGCTTGAAGAGGCGGAGTGATATCCGGCCCCTTGCCGAGACTCCGCGTGGGCAGTTCTGAGCCGCCCTTGGGGAGCTCCTTTTGCATGCAATGAACAAATGAAAAAGGCCTGCCGGGTGCCCGGCAGGCCTTTCATGGGTTACTTCAGTCCCGCGTTTGCTTAGACGCTGGCGACACCCTTGGCGGCTTCCGCGTACTCTTCAATCTGGTTGAAGTTCATGTACTTGTAGATGGCGGCGCCGTCTTTGTTCACCACGCCCATGGCTTCGTGATACTCGGCCACGGTGGGGATCTTGCCCAGCTTGGAGGCAATCGCCGCCAGCTCGGCCGAGGCCAGGAACACATTGGTGTTCTTGCCCAGACGGTTCGGGAAGTTGCGGGTCGAGGTGGAGACCACGGTAGCACCCTCACGCACTTGTGCCTGGTTGCCCATGCACAGCGAGCAGCCCGGCATTTCGGTGCGTGCACCGGCGGTGCCGAAGGCGGCGTAATGGCCTTCCTTGATCAGCTCGCTCTGGTCCATCTTGGTCGGCGGTGCGACCCACAGCTTGACAGGGATGTCGCGCTGGCCGCCCAGCAGCTTGGCTGCGGCACGGAAGTGGCCGATATTGGTCATGCAAGAGCCGATGAAGGCTTCATCGATCTTGGTGCCGGCCACTTCGGACAGGGTCTTGGCATCGTCCGGATCGTTCGGGCAGCACAGGATAGGCTCCTTGATGTCGGCCAGATCGATCTCGATGACGTGGGCGTACTCGGCGTCCTTGTCGGCTTCCAGCAGGCTGGGGTTGGCCAACCATGCTTCGACCTTGTCGATGCGGCGCTGTAGGGTGCGGGCGTCAGCGTAGCCATCGGCGATCATGTTCTTCATCAGCACGATATTGCTGGTGAGGTATTCCTTGATCGGCTCGGGGTTCAGCTTGACGGTGCAACCGGCGGCGCTGCGCTCGGCAGACGCGTCGCTCAGCTCGAATGCCTGCTCAACCTTCAGGTTAGGCAGCCCTTCGATTTCCAGGATGCGGCCCGAGAAGGCGTTGATCTTGCCGGCCTTAGCGACGGTCAGCAGACCGGCCTTGATGGCGTACAGCGGGATCGCATGGACCAGATCACGCAAGGTGATGCCGGGCTGCATTTCGCCCTTGAAGCGCACCAAGACGGACTCAGGCATGTCCAGCGGCATCACGCCGGTGGCGGCGCCGAAGGCCACCAAGCCAGAACCGGCTGGGAAGGAAATGCCGATCGGGAAGCGGGTGTGCGAGTCGCCGCCGGTGCCGACGGTGTCGGGCAGCAGCAGACGGTTCAACCAGCTGTGGATCACGCCGTCGCCCGGACGCAGGGACACGCCGCCACGGTTGCTGATGAAGGCGGGCAGTTCGCGGTGCGTCTTCACGTCCACGGGCTTCGGATAAGCCGCGGTGTGGCAGAAGCTCTGCATCACCAGATCGGCGCTGAAGCCCAGGCAAGCCAGGTCCTTCAGCTCGTCGCGGGTCATGGGGCCGGTGGTGTCTTGCGAACCGACGGTGGTCATCTTCGGCTCGCAGTAAGTACCGGGGCGCACGCCTTGGCCTTCAGGCAGACCGACAGCGCGGCCGACCATCTTCTGGGCCAGTGTGAAGCCAGCCTTGGTGGCGGCAGGAGGCGCGGGCAGGCGGAACTGCGTCGATGCTGGCAGGCCCAGGAACTCACGGGCCTTGGCGGTCAGCGAGCGGCCGATGATCAGGTTGATACGGCCGCCGGCGCGCACTTCGTCGAACAGCACATCGCTCTTGAGCTTGAACTCGGTGACGGTGGCGCCGTCCTTCACGATCTTGCCTTCATACGGCAGGATGTCGATGACGTCGCCCATCTCCAGCTTGCTGACGTCCACTTCAATCGGCAGCGAGCCCGAGTCTTCTTGGGTGTTGAAGAAGATGGGGGCGATCTTGCCGCCCAGTGTCACGCCGCCAAAGCGCTTGTTTGGCACGAAGGGGATGTCTTGGCCAGTGGCCCAGATCACGCTGTTGGTGGCGCTCTTGCGCGAAGAGCCGGTGCCGACCACATCGCCGACGTAGGCAACCAGATGACCCTTCTTCTTCAGGTCTTCGATGAACTGCATCGGGCCGCGCTTGCCGTCTTCTTCTGGCTTGAAGGCCGCGCCTTCGCGGGTGTTCTTCAGCATGGCCAGGTAGTGCAGCGGGATATCCGGGCGGCTCCAGGCGTCAGGGGCGGGCGACAAGTCGTCGGTATTGGTCTCACCAGGCACCTTGAAGACGGTGACGGTGATCTTCTTCTCGACTTCGGGGCGGCTGGTGAACCACTCGGCATTGGCCCAGCTCTGGATCACGTCCTTGGCGTGGGCGTTGTTGGCCTTGGCCTTTTCAGCCACATCGTGGAAGAAGTCGAACATCAGCAGCGTCTTCTTCAGCGCGGCGGCGGCAGTGCTGGCGACGTCGGCGTCATCCAGCAGATCGATCAGCGGCTTGACGTTGTAGCCGCCGACCATGGTGCCCAGCAACTCGGTCGCGCGGGTCTTGGAGATCAAGCCAACGCTCAGGTCGCCGTGCGCCACGGCAGCCAGGAAGCTGGCCTTGACCTTGGCGGCATCGTCCACGCCCGGAGGCACGCGGTGGGTCAGCAGGTCCAGCAGGAATTCACCTTCGCTGGCGGGAGGGTTCTTGATCAGCTCGATCAGTTCGGCCGTCTGCTTGGCATCCAGGGGCAGGGGCGGAATGCCCAGCGCGGCGCGCTCGGCGGTGTGTTGGCGATAGGCTTGCAACATGGCTACTCCTGGGGTTTAGGGTGGGTCAGAGGGGCTGAGGCACGATGAGCTTCAGACCCTTGTAGTAATCGCGAAAAAATCCTTCGTCGCGAGTGATCAGGGCTTGGCACTGCAGCAGGGCATGCGCGCCAATCAAAAAATCGGCAACCACGCGCTCGCGTTGGCCACCGCGGTCGCGCCAGCGGCGCTGCATATGGCCTGCGCGCACAGCGGCGGCTTCTTGAATCGGTTCAAAGCGGATGCCAAATTCGTTCAGGGCATCCATGACGGTCTCACGGGTGTCGAGCAAGGCTTGGACTTCAGCCACCACCGCTTCGCTGATGACCACCTCGCCCGCGCTCAAGGCTTGCGCCAAGGCCAGGGATGAGGCCTCGCCATGTTCGGCGTCGCCGGTGAGGACGTCAATCAGGACGGAAGAGTCCACAGCAATCATGCGTCTTCGCCTGGAGCAGGTGCTGGGTAGGGGTCGCCGGGGGCGCGGCCGCGCAGAGCGCGCATGGCTTCATTGGTGCTGGTGAAGCCTTCGGCTAACTTGAATCGTCCCCGCAACTTGGCCAGCGCGTCATCGACGTTTTTGCGCAAGATGATGCGGCCGCCGTCCAACTCGACCTTGAGCGTCGTGCCCTTGGTCAGACCCAAAGCATCACGCACCGCCTTGGGCAGGGTGATCTGGCCGCGCTCAGCAACAGTGGCTTCCATGAGGGGACTCCGGCTTGCGAAAGTATGTATTGATTTTACGTACTTTCGCATGCATACCGCAAGCGCAATCCGACTTCATTCATGAATAAGGAGGCGTGGAGCCTCCTCGTTTCAGGCGCTACGGCGGCTTATTTTTTGCTGCTTTTGCCTGGGCGCACCGGCACTGCGGTGTTGGCCGCGGCGGTGGCGGCATCGGGCGTGATGCCAATCCCGTTGTCTTGTTGGTCGGTGGCTTCGGCCTGCGCGGCGGCCAAGGCGGCCGATTGAGCCTCGGAGATTTGGATTGAATTCATGCAACTGTCAACAATGCGCTGGCCAACCTTCGTGTTCATCAGCATGGACTTGGCGGGAATCTGCAGCCACACGACGCCGGCCTTTTTGTCCTCCAGGCGCACGGCGCCGGTGGTGGTGGGCTCGGGCGCCATGTTGTAGATCATCTTGCCGAACTGCACATGAAAGCGGCCGGGCTTTTCGGGATGAGGGGTGACTGTGACCTTGCTCTTGAATTCGCAATCGGCGTCGCCATGGTGCACGTTTGAAGCGGCGGCGATTTGTTCCTCCGTCAGCGGTGTGTTGTCTTCTTCAGGCATTGGTGCCACCGCGTTCTGCGGTTTGGCCTTGGTCACCAGGCGATTCTTTGGTTTGCTGTTTTCAACAGCGGCACACCAGGCATGGTTGCCCGCCGCGCTAACGGCAAACAGCAGCGCAAACTTGAACAGGGCAGATGGGCGTGTGATAAAGGACTGCATGAGTAGACGAAAGCAAAGCTGATCAAGCGATTGTCGCTCCAGTGCGGCTGACTTTTCTTAGCGTTTGCCAGCAAATTTGGTGCAGGGTGTAAGCAGGTGCGTGAAGGCCTTGCGCAATGTCAAGGCTCGCCGAAGAATGCCAACTCGACTTCAATGGGTAGCGCCTGGCCGGTTCGGTGAGCGCGCTCCAGCAGCTGCCAGAAGAAACGGTAGCTGGCGCGGTCGTGCAGGGTGTCGTGGTGCTTGATGGGGGCCCAGTGAGCGGCTTGGGCGGCGTGGATGATCTCGATCGCCTCGTCAATCTCGGCCACGCTGGGGGCAAAGGCATCAATGATGGGTTGGATCTGCGCCGGGTGAATGCTCCACATGCGGGTGTAGCCGAACTCTCGCGCGGCTCGCGCTGCCGAGGCTTCGATGGCGGCGGCATGTTTGAACTCGGTCACTACGCAGTGCGAGGGCGTTTTGCCATGGGCATGCGCTGCCGCTGAGATCTCGAGTTTGGCTCGGGCGACCAGCGGGTGGCTGAACTGCCCTTCAGCGCCCAGGGCATGACGAGGAATAGCGCCGCGATGGGCGGAGACGAAGTCCATCAGACCGAAGGATAGAGACTCGATGCGGGGATGCGCAGCAATGGCTTGCACATCTCGCAAAGCGCCGTGGGTTTCGATCAACACATGGATGGGCAGCGGCTTTTGAATGCCGTGCCGGCGCAGGGTGGCGTCGATAAAGTCGCAGGCCTGATTCACGTCGTTCAAGTGGCGCGGCTTGGGCAGCATTAAAAACGCCAGTTTTTCGCCCGAGGCCTGAATCAAACCGTCCACATCGGCTTCGAAGGCGGCATGCCCCAGCGGATGAACGCGGGCGCCAACACGGCCATGGGCATTGGCCTGGCTGTTCAGCAAGGCGTTGATCAGTTGCACATGCTCCGCCTCGCCGCCGATAGGGGCGCCGTCTTCGCAGTCCAGCGTGATGTCGAACACCGGGCCCATCTCGGCTTGTAGCGCCAGGCTCTTGACCATGCGGGCTTCAACGCCGCAGTAGTGGTCAACCACTGGCAGCGCGGTGGCGGCGTCGCCGTCTTCAAACAGGGCCAGCTTGGGGTGCAGGGCAGCGGTCACGTTCAGGGCTCACGAAAATTAAAAAGGGTCGGTATGACCAGCATACCGACCCTTGATGGTCGATTCTAGAGCTGAGCAGTTTGCCGCAAGGGCGCTCCGCTCAGCATTGGCATCACAGCAGGTGCTTGACGCCGTCTTGCTCGCCCTGCAGTTCTGCCAGGGTGATGTTGATGCGCTCTTGCGAGAAAGCGTCGATTTCCAGGCCTTCGACGATCTTGTACTCGCCGCCAGCGGTGGTCACCGGGAAGCCGAACACGACGCCGGCGGGGATGCCGTACTCGCCATTCGAAGGCACGCCCATGGTGACCCATTCGCCGTTAGAGCCCAGGGCCCAGTCGCGCATATGGTCGATGGCGGCGTTGGCGGCCGAGGCAGCCGAGGACAGGCCGCGTGCGGCAATGATGGCGGCGCCACGCTTGCCGACGGTGGGCAAGAAGGTGTCAGCGTTCCAGACTTGGTCGTTGACCAGGTCCTTGATCGACTTGCCATTGGTGGTGGCGAAGCGGTAGTCGGCGTACATCGTGGGCGAGTGGTTGCCCCAGACGGTCAGCTTCTTGATGTCGCCCACGGCGGTGCCGGTCTTGGCGGCCAGTTGCGAAGCGGCGCGGTTGTGGTCCAGTCGCAGCATGGCGGTGAAGTTCTTGGCCGGCAGGTCCGGGGCCGACTTCATGGCGATGTAGGCATTGGTATTGGCGGGGTTGCCGACCACCAGCACCTTGACGTTGCGCGAAGCGACGGCGTTCAGAGCCTTGCCCTGGGCGGTGAAGATCTGGGCATTGGCGGCCAGCAGATCGGCGCGCTCCATGCCGGGGCCACGGGGGCGGGCGCCGACCAGCAGGGCGTAGTCGGTGTTCTTGAAGGCTTGCAGCGGGTCGCTGTGAGCTTCAACGCCAGCCAGCAGCGGGAACGCGCAGTCTTCCAACTCCATGATCACGCCCTTCAGCGCGTTCTGGGCCTTCTCATCGGGGATTTCCAGCAATTGCAGGATGACGGGCTGGTCCTTGCCCAGCATTTCGCCAGAGGCGATGCGGAACAGCAGGGCATAGCCGATTTGGCCTGCGGCGCCGGTGACGGCCACGCGAACGGGTTTCTTGCTCATATGAAAGCTCCGAGAGGGTTGATTGACTGGGATGAATTCGTTCTGTCCGTTGGGGCGCCTGATCTGGCCGAGGCCAAGGGAATGGGGCGTCTTTCCGGCTGCGCGGCAAGTGTAGGGCAGGCAAAGGGCTTTCCCCTAGTCTGGCTGCGGCTGTCTTGCTGGCTGCGGGCGCAATTATGCGCCGTATTTGACAAAAATCTGACACTCTTATGTCTTATAGAAGATGGCAAAGCAATTTGAGGCGGGCTTGTCTGGACTGACGCTGGCGCTTGTGCTGCAATGCCTGCCATGCCCTCCGACCCGCCCAATTTTTTGAATGATCCTGAGCGTCAGGAAACCATCCGGCAAGCTGCGCGCGCGGAAACGGTGGCTTCTGTTTTGCATGGCAGCACGCCCGCATTCAGCCCGCTGTATCAACAGATCAAGGCCTTGATCATTGCGCAGTTGCAGGCCGGCGAATGGAAGGCGGGCGAATCCATTCCCAGCGAGTTGGATCTGGCCAAGCGTTTCGGCGTCAGCCAGGGCACGGTGCGCAAGGCCATCGATGAAATGGCGGCCGACAATTTGCTGGTGCGCCGCCAGGGCAAGGGCACTTTTGTCGCGACCCATGCCGAACAAAAAGTTCAGTACCGTTTTTTGCGCTTGATGCCGGATGAGGGCAAAGAATCGCTGGAGCGGCAACTGCTGGACTGCCGCCGTCAACGCGCTCCGGCCGCCATCGCCAAGCAGTTGCAGATGCGCAGCGGCGACGCCATGGTGGAAGTGCGTCGCTTGCTCAGTCGTCAGGGTGTGCCGGTGGTTCTGGATGACATCTGGCTGCCTGGTGATTTGTTCAAGGGTCTGACGACCGAGCGCTTGAATCAACATCGCGGCCCCTTTTATGGCCTGTTTGAGGCTGAGTTTGGGGTGCACATGATTCGCGCCCAGGAAAAAATTCGCGCGGTAGCGGCGGACGAAGAGTCGGCGGCTTTGCTGCAAGTGGCGGTCGGAACGCCGCTGCTGAGCGTCGAGCGCCTGTCATTCACTTATGGGGACAAGGCGGTAGAGTTGCGTCGAGGTCTATACAACACGGAGTCGCACTTCTATCGCAATGAGCTTAACTGAGTCTTGCAGCGCAAGCCTCGACGCTGCAAAAGCCCCTCTTGCGTTGCGTGTCGGGTACGGCGTCAGCCAAGCGTGTGCTGCATTGCAATAAACTACTCCGGTTTCACGTTGATTACAAAAGGTTGGGCCCCGCGGCCTCCATCAACTGCATCACCCAGAAAATGAGCAATAAAAAACGACCGACTTTCACCAATATCCATGTGACGCAAATCGTGTCATACCGCCTGCCCCCGGCCGGTATCGTGTCGATCTTGCATCGGATCAGCGGCTTGATGATGTTCTTGCTGCTGCCTTTCGTCATTTGGATGTTCGACACCAGTTTGACGTCTGAAATCTCCTACGAGAGCTTCACCAATGCCTTTGTTGCGGGCATCGGCTTTGTGCCGGCTTGGTTTGTGAAGCTGGTGACCCTGGGCCTGATCTGGGGCTATTTGCACCACTTCATCGCCGGCGTGCGCCACTTGTGGATGGACGCCACGCACAGCGTGTCGAAGGAGCAGGGCCACAGCTCGGCGGTCATGACTTTGGCCTTGAGCGTGTTGCTGACCCTGGTGCTGGGCGCCAAGTTGTTTGGCCTGTACTGATCCGCAGCTAGTTCGGAGAAAAAACAATATGTCTACTTTTGGCTCGAAGCGCATCGTCGTTGGTGCGCATTACGGACTGCGCGACTGGTTGGCGCAGCGCGTCACCGCTGTCTTGATGGCGGTTTTTACCGTGGCTCTGCTGGTTCAGTTTTTGATGCCCGGTGAGTTGGGTTATGACCATTGGGCGAGCATCTTCTCGTCGCAATGGATGAAGATTCTGACCTTTGTCACCATCGTCTCGCTGGCGTTTCACGCCTGGGTCGGTGTGCGTGACATCTGGATGGACTATGTGAAACCGGTGGCGCTGCGCCTGACTTTGCAGGTGCTCACGCTGGTGTGGTTGGTGGGATGCGCCGGTTGGGCCATCCAAGTGCTGTGGAGAATGTGATGACGGTGACAAATAAGTCGATTCCTAAGCTGCCTAAGCGCAAATTCGATGTGGTCATCGTCGGAGCCGGTGGCTCGGGCATGCGCGCCTCTTTGCAGTTGTCGCTTGCTGGCCTGAATGTGGCCGTGCTGTCCAAGGTCTTCCCGACCCGTTCGCACACGGTCGCGGCTCAAGGCGGCGTCAGCGCTTCGCTGGGCAATATGTCGGAAGACAACTGGCACTATCACTTCTTCGACACTGTCAAGGGTTCGGACTGGCTGGGCGACCAGGATGCGATCGAGTTCATGTGCCGCGAGGCGCCCAAGGTCGTGTACGAGCTTGAGCACTTCGGCATGCCTTTCGACCGCAATGCGGATGGCACGATCTATCAGCGCCCGTTCGGCGGCCACACCGCCAACTATGGCGAAAAGCCGGTGCAACGCGCTTGCGCTGCGGCTGACCGCACCGGCCACGCCATGCTGCATACGCTGTATCAGCAAAACGTCAAGGCCAAGACCCAGTTCTTCGTGGAGTGGATGGCGCTCGACCTGATCAAGGACGAGGCCGGCGATGTGGTCGGTGTGACCGCGCTGGAAATGGAAACCGGCGAACTGCACATCATGGAAGCCAAGACCGTGCTGCTCGCCACCGGTGGCGCAGGGCGCATCTTCGCGGCTTCCACCAATGCCTTCATCAACACCGGTGATGGCTTGGGCATGGCAGCGCGCGCGGGCATTCCCTTGGAAGACATGGAGTTCTGGCAATTCCACCCCACCGGCGTGGCCGGCGCGGGCGTCTTGCTGACCGAAGGCTGCCGTGGCGAAGGCGCGATTTTGCGCAACTGCAACGGCGAGCGCTTCATGGAGCGCTATGCGCCCACTTTGAAGGACTTGGCGCCGCGTGACTTCGTGTCGCGCTGCATGGACCAGGAGATCAAGGAAGGTCGCGGCTGTGGTCCGAATAAGGACTATGTGGTGCTCGATATGACCCACTTGGGCGCCGAGACCATCATGAAGCGCCTGCCCTCGGTGTACGAGATTGGCCACAACTTCGCCA
>NZ_JBMLSK010000287.1:0-1057 GCF_049240545.1 Roseateles sp.
TTGGCGCTGTTCGCGTTGATTGTTGATCGTCTCGAACGGTGAGCCGGGGTGGGAGCACGGTTTAGACACGGCCCGAGGATTTCGGGCGTGGAGAAGCCGGATGCGTGCTCGAGAACTGAAGCGTTGGTTGGCGGAGGCTGAACGATTGACGCCTGCCCAGCAGGAGAAAGTCCTGGCGAAGCTGCAGGGTCAACGATCCGAGGGGCTGGTTACCCGGTTGGTTTCGGAGCGTGTCCCGGCGGCGTGCCCGCACTGCGCCGGCGGGCATCTGGTGCGGCATGGCCAAAGTGGCGGCGCCCAGCGGTTTCGCTGCCGGGACTGTGGGAAGACCTTCAATCCACTGACCGGCACGGCCCTGTCGGGGCTTCGCCACCGAGACCGTTGGCTGCAGCAGGCCGAGGTCATGGACGCCGGCTTGAGCGTCCGCAAGGCCGCCGCACGTTTGGGCGTGCACCGGACCACGGCTTTTCGCTGGCGGCATCGATTCCTGACGGTCGCCCGCGAGACGAAGGATCAGTACCTGAGCGGCGTCGTAGAGGCCGACGAGGCCTACTTCCTGAGGTCGTTCAAGGGCCAGCGCCGAGATCTGAAGATCCATGGACATGGCCGCAAACCGCGCCGTCGGGGCGGTGCGGCGGCGAAGCGGGGTCTGTCGAACGAACAAGTACCGGTTCTGGTCGCCCGCAACCGGACGGGTCAGATGACCGATCACCTCCTGAGCGCCGGCAACAAGCAGGGGCTGTTGGCGGTCCTGCCTATCGCCGTTGCCCCTGATGCGGTGCTCTGCACCGACGGCAGCGCCATGCTGGCCAGTGCGGCAAAGGCTCTTGGTCTTGAGCACCACGCGCTGAACACCCTTCGCGGCGAGCGCAAGCGCGGTGCCTGGCATGTCCAGAACGTCAATGCACACCACAGCCGGCTGAAGGGTTGGATCGCCCGATTCCATGGCGTGGCGACGTCCTATCTGCCGAACTATCTGGGCTGGTTCCGCGCCTTGGAGCGGAACGCCCAAACGGGCGCAGGAGCCGCAGCGCTGCTCAGGTTGGCCATGGCGTGA
>NZ_JBMLSK010000288.1:0-34293 GCF_049240545.1 Roseateles sp.
CGCGCAAGATCGCCGACATCATCGGCGTCATCGACGGCATCGCCTTCCAGACCAATATCCTGGCCTTGAACGCCGCTGTGGAAGCCGCTCGAGCCGGCGAGCAGGGGCGCGGCTTTGCGGTGGTGGCCAGCGAGGTGCGCAGCCTGGCCGGGCGCTCGGCCGAAGCCGCGCGCGAGATCAAGGCCCTGATCGGTGCCTCGGTCGAGCGGGTCGAGTCCGGCACACGCTTGGTGGCCCATGCGGGCGGCACGATGGAGGAGCTGGTCGGCTCGGTCAAACGCGTCACCGACATCATCAGCGAAATCAGTGCCGCATCGATTGAGCAATCGGACAGCATCGTGAAGATGAACGCCACCATGGTGCAGCTGGACCAGATGACGCAACAAAACGCAGCCCTGGTGGAAGAAAGCGCCGCAGCCGCGGAGAGCTTGCAAGACCAAGCGGGCCGCATGGCGCAGGTGATTGGCGGCTTCAAGGTCTAAGCAAGGTCCTCGCCAAGCAAGGCCAGAGACACGGCCAGCGCCGAGATCGAAATCCAAGAAGAAAGTAGAAACGGCCAGCATGCGATTCTCAGCATGCTGGCCGTTAAGCCTTCTTGGTCAAGGCCTTAAAGAACGCCGTCCATAGAGCCCATCAGGGCTCTACCGTCCTGGCGGCTCAGGCTTGTTGGCGACGGCGGCGAACGATGGCGCCCACCGCAGCTAGGCCGGCCAGGCCCAGGGCCCAGCTTGAAGGCTCGGGCACGGCGCTCACGCTCAGTTCGCCCAGGCTGTCTTTGCCATTCAGACTGTAGTAAAAGCTCGAGACGCCAACACTGGACGCCAATTGCAGCTCGCCGCCGGCAAAGCTTCGCAAGGTTGCATCGGGGCCAATGAGTTGACCGGCTTCGAACTTTGCATATGCATCAATGGCTTGCGAGAGTTCACGGGACTGGCCGAGAAAACTCAGGTTCAAGCTGCTCAATGCCACCGCACCATCGCCACCATTGAGTGCCGCCACGGCGGCATCCGAGAAACTGAAACTCACCGTCAGGGTCTCGCCCAGCAGGCTGGGGGCTTGATCGCTGAAATAGACCTGACCGCTAAAGGTGTAGGTCGCGGCGCTGGCCACTTGCGCACCCAGAGCCAGGCCCAGAGCCAAGGCGAGCGTTTTGAAATTGAAGTTCATGATCTTGTTTACTTTCAAAAATATCAGGAGTGACGCTTCACTCAAAATTTGTAGTTAGCCGAGCTGAGCTTGTCGCAGCTCAGGCCCTTCAACTGAACCAAGGGACGGCTGCGGATCAGCGAACCGGCGCCGGTCGGATTGATGCCAATGACGGCCGCACCGCTGATGTTGTTGCATACCACATGGCCCGAAGCCAGGGGGTCGCCGCTGACAATGCTCAGGCTGCGCATCAGTCTGCTCAGGTCCAGCAAGTCGTCGGCCGGAGTGAAGTCGGTGATGACATCGCCGGCGTCGATCATGCTGTTGTAGACGAACTGGTCGCGGCCCTTGCCGCCGGTCAACGTGTCGGCACCGGCGCCGCCCTCGATGAGGTCGTCACCTTCGGTGCCATTGATCACATCCCGACCGGGCGTGCCCTTGAGCTGCTTGTACAGGTTCAGGCCGATCAGCGTCGGATCGTGGTCCGAGGACTTGAAGGCGTTGGGCTGGAAGTGATCAACCGTTTTGAACTCGGTGTTGTAGTCGATCACGGTCGGCTCGTCGGCATTGATGTGCCAAGACGTCGCGTAGCTGACCTTGGAAGCGAGGGACGCGGTGCCGAAGGCATGATCCAGACGACCGGCGAAGCCGTCGAACACATAGGAGTAATGATCAGGGTCGAACTTGCCCACCAAGTCAACAATGGCGCCGTCTGAGGTCAGCTCGTGGATCGGGTCTTCTTGCGCGTAGGCATTGAAGTCGCCCAGCAAGAAGACATCTTGCGTGCCCGCTGCGGCCTGAATCTGGCTGACAAAGGCGCGCAGACGCTGGGATTGCTCGGTGCGACGCGCGTTGTAGCAGCCCTGCAGATCGCCCTTGTCGGCATCGGCACCGCCCGCACCACTGCAGCCCTTGGACTTGAAGTGGTTGACCGCGATTGCGAAGCGCTCACCGTTCGGGGCCTGGAAGCCTTGAGCGTAAGTGGGGCGATTGTTGATCGGGTCGGTGTCCGACAAGGTCGCGCCAATCAGCTTGAGCTTGGCCGGCTTGTAGATCGCGGCCACGCGGATGGCGTCGTCGCCGGTGTCGGCCGGCAGCGGTGCGGCCGCATAAGTACCTGCGCCCATGGCGGTGTTCAAGCCATCGACCAGGTTTTGCAGCGCCACATTGCCGTTGTTCTGGATCTCCATCAAAGCGACCACATCGGCGTTCATCGTGCGCAGCGAGGCGACGATCTTGTCGCGCTGACGGTTGAACTCGTTCAGAGTGTTCGCACCGCGGCAATTGTTGGCCGCCGTGGCGCCGCCCAGGCTGCAACCTTGGCCCGTCTTGCCATCGGCTGTTTGGCCATTGGTGAAGGTGGTGAAGTAGTTCAGCACATTGGCACTGGCGATGCGCACATTGCCACCCACGGCCGGAGCCGTGGTCGGACGCGGATTGCTGCGCGCGAACACCGGCTTGCCGACCGGTTGCAGGCGGTACATGAAGGCACCGGTGGTGGTGGTGTTGCTGGTGGCCGGGCCGTAGTCGACCACGCCGGTCAGCGACTCGATGGTGTCACCCGCACGCACCGTCAGGTCTTCACCCAAGAAGGGCACGGGGTTGGGATTCTGGGTCGAGTTGTTGTCGTCCAGAATGATGGCGCGGGCCAAGTTGGCTTGGGCCAAGGCTTGAGCATCGGGGCCGGGGCGCATGATGTTGGTCGGGTTCAACAGACGTCCACCGGCTGCCACGGTCATCTGACCGAAGCGACCCAAGAAGTAGTTCTGCTGCACCATCACCGGGCCGGTCAGCTTGACCAGCATGCCTTCATAAGCCTCCAGCGCGCCGGGGGCGAGCTTGCTCAAGTCGACTTCAATCGGGCTGATCGCATTGCCGCTGCTGACCACGCTCAGGCCGCTGACGTTCTTCAGCTGGGTGATCGAGCTCTTGCCGGAGGCAAACTCGGTGACCTGGGCGCTCAGGCGGACTTCTTGGCCGAGGCTGACGGTGGGGGCCGTGCTGGTGAAGACGAAGACGCCGTCCGAGGTGGCGGCATTGCCATCACCCAAACGATCTTGCATGTAGAAGCCGGTCGGGCTCAGGTAGGTGACGATGCCGCCGGTGCTGACGGTGGCGCCGTCCATCGGGCTCTTGTCGCCGCTGCCTTGGATGCTGTAGACGGGCATGAAGCCGGAGGCCATCACCTTGATGGTGCAGCTGGCGGTTTGCGCTTCGTTATTGGCCCAGTTCAGGTTCAGGTTGTAGCTGCCACCCGCCACGCTGCTGGCGACTTCAATCTCTTGGGTGGCCACACCACCGTCGGCGGTGGCGGCGGTGAAGGTACCCAGGGTGAAGGCCGCAGGCCAGCTACCGCTGATGGCGGCGGCATTGACGATGCTGTCCGCGTCGCTGGCCGTCACGCTGAAGCGTCCGCCGCTGCCGGCGGTGACGGTCGCATCCGAGCAGACCGGCACGATGGGTTTGTCCAGCGGAGGCGGTGTCACGCCGCCGCAGACATTGAACGGTGAGGCCGAGTTACGCGGGGCCGGCACTGCGGCGGCGAAATCGGCTTGGTTTTGATCAGTGTCGGTGCAGCCACCGTCCTTGCGGAACACGGCCATGCTGTTCGACGGCGCAGGTGTCGGGCCAGCGCCTTCAGAGGGGCTTGCGCCAACGCCAAAGGCCACCAAATCCAACACGGAGGCAACCTGGGCATTGGCCACAGCGGCGGTGACCGTGGCCAGCACCACCTTGCCGGCGGTACCGCTCATGGTGATGGCGCCGGTCGCATCAGGCGTAGGCAAGCTGACGCTGCCCCCAGTGCCGGCGGCCTGCTGCACCAGGAAATACTGACCCGGCTGCAGCGTCACGTCGGGTAATGCGGTGACGCCCGTAAAGGTGCCGGCATTCGTCGCGCTCGAATATTGAACGCTCCAGCCCTTGAGGCTGACGGGTGCGGCACCGCGATTGAATAACTCGATGAAATCGTTCTTCAGCGTGGCGCCGTTATTGCCGCCACCGCCATAGACCTGGCTGATGACGACATCGCTTGCCGCGAACACGGCCGGCGCTGCAAAAGCTGCAGCCAACAGGCTGACAAGAGTTTTCAGTTTCATTCTGATTCCCAAAAAATGGAGTTTGAGATCCCGTGACAGGACGGGCTTTGCTGAACACCGGACCAGTCGGCAAGCTGCGTTTGGTGGGTGGCAAACGTTTGCACCTCCCCACTATCGCCTTGCTCTGCGACCCGTTGAGGCAAATGCTAGCGACAAAATGTGACAGCTTGAGCCACCGCATTCACGGGGGGCAGATTCAGAAAAAACTAAGCTAGCGTGGTTTACAGGGGTTTACCCATGAGCCATAAGGATCATTTCTGTATTTTTGATTCAATGTGGAACAGATTGCCGTGATACTCATTTCAGGCTCAGGCAGCAAAACTCCATGAATTCGGGAAAACACCTAATTCAAAACTGCACAAAACAAAAGGGGCCTAGTCAGCACCAAGCTCAGCCTTCAACGCCGCGGAAGAACTGGCCTTGGCCCCCACCTAGAATCAGGTCATCCCCCAACCGGCTGACCCCAAGCCGCCCTCCCTTTCTGCCCCATGACCCTGAATCAGATGCTTGTCGGCTTCGTGCGCCGGCATTGGCAGGCCTATGCCGCCGCCGCTGTCATGCTGGCCAGCATTGCGCTGCTGACGGTGTGGATTCCTCGCCAGGTCGGGCATGTGGTGGATGGGCTGATCGCCGGCTCTTTGCGCGATCAGGCGCTGCTGAAGGAGCTCGGGCTTCTGGTCCTCTGCGGTTTGGCGATTTACCTCTTGCGTGTCGGTTGGCGACTGGCGCTGTTTGCCGCCGCCTATCGCCTCGGGCAACAGCTGCGCACCCAGCTCTACCTGCGCTTGACGCTGCAGGGGCCGGTGTTCTTTCAGGACAAACGCAGCGGCGACCTGATGGCGCTGGCCACCAATGACATCGACGCGGTGGAAATGGCTGCCGGTGAGGCCTTGCTGGCCGCCTTTGACGGCTCGCTGACCTTGCTGCTGGTGCTGGGCATGATGACGCTGGGGGTCGACTGGCGGCTCGGCTTGGCGGCACTGATTCCCTTCCCCTTCATGGCCTTCGCCTTCTGGCGCATCTCCAACCAGGTGCATCTGGCCTGGCAGAGCTCGCTGTCGCGCTTTTCCACCCTGAACCAGCATGCCCAAGAAGGCTTGGCGGGTGTCCGAACGCTGCGGGCCTTGGGCCTGGTGCCGCGCAACACCCGTCAATTCAGCGAGTTAGCGGACAGCGCCGGCGAAGCCAGCTACCGCGCACAACGCTGGGAAGCGGCCTTCGAACCTGCCGTGGGCATGACCCTGAGCGCGGCCACAACCATTGCGCTGGGGCTGGGGGGCTGGCTGGTGGCGCGCGAAGAACTCAGCATCGGCCAATTGACCGCCTTCACCATGTACTTAGGCCAGCTGATCTGGCCGATGTTTGCGGCCGGCTGGGTGCTGTCCTTGTTGGAGCGCGGCCGGGCCGCCTGGGATCGCCTTGCACCGGTCTTGGATGCCCCTCTCACGCTGCAAGACAGCGGCAGCCTGCCCCTGCCTGAGCACGCGGTCGTGGCTTTTGATCAAGTCAGCTTCCAATACCCACAAACCGAACGCCCGGCCCTGGAGGGCATCACGCTGCAACTTCAGCCGGGTCAGACCCTGGGCCTGGTCGGCCCGACGGGCGCGGGCAAGTCAAGCATCTTGCGGCTGCTGCTTCGGCAGTTCGAACCGCAGACCGGCCGCGTCTCGATAGGCGGTCAGGCCTTGCCGGACTTGAACTTGCAAGCCTTGCGCCTCGGCCTGGCCTGGGTCCCGCAGGAGCCGTTTCTGTTCTCCGCCTCGATTGCCGAGAACATCGCCTTGGCCAAGCCCAACGCCAGCGCCGCAGAGATCCAAGCGGCGGCCGAGATGGCCGCCGTGCACGAGGACATCCTGCGCCTGCCCGCCGGCTATGCCACCGAGATTGGTGAGCGCGGCGTCACCCTGTCGGGCGGCCAACGCCAGCGCGTGGCTATTGCCCGCGCACTCTTGTCCGACGCGCCGCTGCTCTTGCTTGATGATGCGCTGTCGGCGGTGGACACCGGCACCGAGACCCAGATCCTTGATCATCTGCGCGAGCTGCGCCGCAGCCGGCCGGAGCGCAGCAGCCTGATCGTCAGCCACCGACTCAGCGCGGTGATGGAGGCCGACCACATCATCGTCATCCAGCACGGCCGCATCACCGAGCAAGGCACACACGCCGAGCTGCTGGCCCTGGAAAGCGGCTGGTATGCCGCCCAATGGCGCTATCAACAACTGGAGGCCAGCATCGATGCCGAACTCTGAGGATCAAGACCTGCAAGCCAAGGAGCGGCCCTGGGACTCGGTCGGCTTGCTGATGCAAGCAGCCGCACCCGAGAAGCCGACCCTGCTGCGGGGCGTGTTCTGGCTGCTGCTGGCTGCGGGCATTGAAGCCCTCGGACCAATCCTGAGCAAGCACTTCATCGACACCTATTTGCAACCGCGTCAGTTTGACGTTCAGGCCATGGGCGCGCTGCTGTTGGCGCTCTTGCTGAGCGGCTGGATCTCCAGCTGGATTCGCTTTGCGCAGCTCTCCCGCATGGCCGGTGTGGCACGGCGCTCGGTGCTGCGTTTGCGCGAGCAGGTTTATGCCCATGTGCTCGCACTGCCCATGGCTTACTTTGACAAAGCCATCACCGGTCAGCTGGTCAGTCGCGTTACGAATGACAGCGAAGCGGTCAACACCTTGTACCGGCAAGTGCTCTACGTGATGCTGGACTCCAGCATCGTGGTGATTGGCTCCTTGATCGCGATGGCTTGGCTGGACTGGCGGCTGATGCTGATCGTGGCCATGTTGGTGCCGGCCATGTTTTTGATCATCGCGCTGTACCAACGGCTGAGCGCCCCTGCGGTGGCGCGCGCCCGCCAGCTGCGCAGCGAGATCAACGCCCAAATGGCCGAAAGCATGGCCGGCATGGCGATGCTGCAGGCCGCAGGCGCAGCCCCGCGTTTCGCGCAACGCTTTGGGCGCACCAATGGCGACCATCTGAAGGCCCGCGTGGCCGAACTCGGCGCCAATGCCTGGCTCTTGCGGCCCGCCTTGGATCTGCTCAATGTGCTGCTGCTGGTGACGGTCATCTACGGCTTTGGCCAGCGTGATCTGTCAGGCGTGGAGGTGGGACTCTTGTTCGCCTTCCTCAGCTATATCGCCCGAGTGGTCGAGCCCTTGATTCAGATCACCCTTCAGTTTGGTCAGTTGCAACAGTCGATGATTGCGGCCTCGCGCGTGCGCAGCCTGCTGCAAGAAACCGCCCCGGTCCTTGAAACGCAGCCCGGCTTGGCGATCACGCAAGGCCATATCCAGATCGAGCAACTCGGCTTTGGCTACGACGAACACAAACGCGTGCTCAAGGCCTTGAACCTCGACATTCCGGCCGGGCAGTTCGTCGGTATCGTTGGCCACACCGGCAGCGGCAAGTCGACCTTGCTGTCCTTGCTGCTGCGCTTTTACCGCGCCCAAGAAGGCAGCATCCGCATCGATGGTCGTGCGCTGGCCAGCCTGCCGGATGAGGCTTTCCGAGCCGCTGTCGGCCTGGTGCCGCAAGAGCCCTATCTGATGGCCGCCAGCGCCAGGGAGAACATCGCCATGGGCCGCGCCATCAGCCTGGATGAGATTCGCGCCGCCGCACGCGCAGCGCGCATCGACGATTTCCTGTCCGAGCTGCCGCAGGGTTATGACACCCTGCTCGGCGAAGGCGGTGCGCGGGTCTCCACCGGGCAGAAGCAGTTGATCGCGATGGCACGGGCCTTGGCAGGTTCCCCACGCATCCTGTTTCTGGACGAAGCCACGGCCAGTATCGACAGCGCCACCGAGCAAGTGGTCAGCGAAGCACTACAAGCGCTGCGAGGCCAGGTGACCATCGTGGCAATTGCGCACCGGTTGTCCACCATCCGCGAGGCCGATCAGATCATTGTGCTGAACCATGGCCACTTGAGCGAAAGCGGCCGGCATGAAGAGTTGATGCAGATCGAGCACGGCATCTACCAAAGACTGGTGGCCTTGCAAGCGCTGGAGACTTGAGCCCCAGCACGATGCCGATCAAAGCATCCTTGCCAGCCGTTCCAAAATCAAGACGGCGAAAAAGCCCAGCCCCGCCAGCACGGTCCATTTGATGATGACCAGGCCGCGGTGGCGCCAGACCACTTGGCCGGTGCCGATGTAAAGGGCAAAGCAGAGAATGCCGGCAAACAGCAGCAGCCCCACCACCAAACGAAAGATCAACATGCGCTCGCTCCCTTACCAAGCCGGCGCGAGTTGCGCGAAACCGGCCGGCGCATCGGCTTCGTCTTCGAAGCTGACAATCTCATAGGCAGACTCGTCGGCCAGCAAGGCCTTCAAGAGCTTGTTGTTGAGCGCGTGGCCGCCTTTGAACGAGGTGTAAGCCGCCAGCAGCGGATAGCCGGCCACCTGCATATCGCCGATGGCATCCAAGATCTTGTGTTTGACAAACTCATCGTCATAACGCAATCCATCAGCGTTCAAGACCCGGTAGTCGTCCACCACGATGGCGTTGTCCATCGAGCCCCCCAGCGTCAGGCCGCGCGAGCGCATCAGCTCGATGTCGCTGGTCATGCCAAAGGTGCGGGCTCTGGCAATCTCGCGCTTGTACTGGCCGCTGCCCATGTCAAAGACATATTGCTGACCGGTGGCCGAGACGGCCGGGTTGTCAAACTCGATTTCGAAGCTCAGGGTGTAGCCATGGTGCGGCGCCAGCTTGGCCCACATCAGGCGCTTGCCTTCGCCTTGGCGCACTTCCACCGTCTTTTTCACGCGCAAGAACTTCTTCGCGGCTTTTTGCAACTCGATGCCGGCGCTTTGCAAGAGATAGACAAAGCTGGCGGCCGAGCCGTCAAGAATCGGCACCTCATCGGCATTGATGTCGACGTAGAGATTGTCCAAGCCAAGCCCCGCGCAGGCCGATAGCAAATGCTCGATCGTCTGGACCTTGGGCCCGCCGGGATCCCCGCCGGGGCTGACCGTGGTCGCCATCCGGGTGTCGCAGACGGTGTCCGCGCGCACCGGAATCTCGACCGGCGTGTTCAGGTCGACACGGCGGAAGACGATGCCGGTGTTGGCCGCTGCCGGGCGCAAGGTGAGTTCCACGCGCTGGCCGCTGTGGATGCCCACACCCACTGCCTTGGTCAATGACTTGAGAGTTCTTTGTTGCAACATAGGCTTCAAATTGTCCTTGAATCGGCAGCAGTTTGCTGGCCTGGGGTTGCTGTGCGCGTCACCGGCAAACGCAGACTCAGGCGCGTGCCATGCCCGGGGGACGAGTCAATGCGCACCTCGCCCCCCAAACGCTGGGCACGCCGCTGCTGGCTTTTCAAGCCGCGCCCCCGTTGTGCCGTGGCCAGATCAAATCCGTCGCCATCGTCTTCAACGCGAATCTCGACATAGCGCCCATGATTGCGCGTCACCATGCGCACACGGGTGGCCCGCGCATGCTTGAGCACATTGCTGAGCGCCTCTTGCATCAATCGCAGCACATGCAGGGCATCAGGCGGCTCCAGCCACTCCAACATGGGCAAGTCCTGCACATCCCACTCCAGCATCAAACCGCCCGCTTGCAGACGCTTGCCCAAGCGATAGCGCATGGTGGCCAGCAAGGCGACCAAGTCATGCGCGACCGGCTCCAAGGAATCGATGACCAGACGCAAGTCATCGACGCATTCACGCAGCACCTCGACCACCTTGTCTTGATCCATGCTGCCTTGCTCGACGGCGACCATGGCCGACAGCAGGGATGAACCCAGCCCGTCGTGCATGTCTTGCATCAGCCGCTGGCGTTCGGTCAGCAAGGACTGCTGACGCTCGGCTTCCCGCAAACGCTGGTGCTGGGCCTGCAGGTCTTGGCTTTGCTGCAAAAGCTGCTCAGACAAGTCGTTCTTGAGCAGGTTCAGGTCTTGCAATGCCCCCAGATAGCGACGCCGCAAGATGAACAAAAAGCTCAAGGCGGAGATCAGGGCGGCGTAAGGCAACAAGGGGATGCGCTCGGGCCAAGCCCAGCCGGCTGCGATGAGCCCATCATGAAGAAGCAAGAGCGCAGCAGCCAAAGTGCTCAGGGCCACAGCGGCCAAGTCCCGCACGGATCGGGGCCGATCGGCTGCCACCTCCACGGTCTTGGACTGGCGGGCCTGGTAGGCCTGAAAGACCAGGACAGCCACGCCCAACGTCAGCAATCCTGCCACCGAAGCCTGAGCCAAGGCCTGCAAACCGGGTGCCGACAGCGCGCGAGGCCACCAGGGCAGACCTGCCACGCTGAGCAACAGCACCGAGCCCGTCATGGCGCTTTCAAACCAGGGAACACGCCGCCCCGCACTACGCGAAGCGAGCAAGAACATCAGCAAGAAAACGCAGGACATGGCGGCCTGCGTCATCCAGTCAGACCAGTCTTGGCCGGCGGCCGTGCGCGGCGAGTCCTGGTAACTCTGCAGATTGTGAAGAAACCAAGCGCCCAGCAGCAGGGCAAACAAAAGATGGACCGGCTCGGCACGCTGCCGCCACCACAGAGAGAAGGCGAACAGCCCCAAAACCAGCAAGGTCACGCCCAGGGCCTGAGGAATCCCGGTCTGCACAAACCATCTGCGCTGCTGCAGGGCCTTCAGGTCTTCATAACTGCCCAGCCAGATGGTAGACACCGCGTACGAAGCCTGCATCTGCACTGGAACGGCCAAGACCCATTCCAGCTCCTGGGCTCCAAGCGTCGAATCCTTCGGAACAGACACGAGCCAAGGTCGCCCGGTCTGCTGCTGAACGCCGGACTGTGGGTCAAACACGGGCAACCAGCCCGCGTCGCTTCGCACCAAGACGGCGGCAGGCAGGGACAGCAAACGCGGCAGGTAGAGAGCGAGGTTGCGAGCGTCGCTGTTGTCTTGCAAGGCGCGCAGCCGGTACCAACGCATCTGGTACTCCGCCGGGATCGAAGCCCCTTCTCCGGCATCGCTCGCTTTCGGCAGAAGCGACGGCTTCGCGGCCGCCACATCAGGCAAGACCACCGCTGACCAAGCATCGGGTGCGTCAGGCGGCAGCAGATGGGCGGGCAAGTGCTCGTTCAGAGGCCCCACGGGCCGAGGGACTAAGGCACCGGAGCCCAGACCACGCAGGGCCTTGTGCCAGGCTTCCCAATCGGCCCGACTCCAATTGCTCACCGCCAACTCAGCCGCGAAGCCACGCACGCCCACCGTCTTGGGCACGACCGACGCAGCGCCCTGCACCGCGGGCAAAGGCTGGGCATGAGCTGCAATGCTGGTCGCCGCAAGCGCGAAGAAGGCGATGAATGCCAAGCAGCACACCCTGACGCACGAGGACGCAAAGGCTCTCACCGCGGCGCGTGCGGCCCTGGCTACGTCGATTCTTGCATCGGCCTCCATCATGCGCACAAAGCCTCCCAGCCTGCCCTTAACTTATTGAGCCCACAGCATGCCACAGCACGCTTGAACCCTGGATGAGCGCCCGAGTCCCGAAACGACAAGGCCCACGGCGAAGAGCAGAACTCCTTGCCGTGGGCCTTGTCCATATGGCTGGCCATACGGCCAGCGCGATCAGTCCGCCTGTTTGCGCAGGAATGCGGGGATCTCGATCTCGTCCATGCCGTTCGAAGACAGGGCTTCAACCTTGGCTGCAGCGGTGCGGCCGTGACGCCACACGCTGGGCACGCTCATGCCGGCGAAGTCATTGCCGCCGCCGACTTGGGCTGCGCCCATGCCGCCAGCGCCTTGAGCCACATGGCCACCCATGCTCACGGCTTGCGTCAGCACCGGCATATTGTCGGTACCGGTGCGCAGCTGAACTTGCGGCTGCACCACGGTCAGCGGCGGCTGCTGCTGCACGCGGGCACGCTGCGAAGACAGGCCGGTCGCGATCACGGTCACACGCAAGGTGTCGCCCAGGCTTTCGTCGTAGGCCGTGCCGTAGATGATGTGCGCGTCTTCCGCTGCATAACGCTTGACGGCGTTCATCGCATTGCGGCTTTCGGCCAGCTTGAAGGTGCTGCGGTTCGCCGCGATCAACACCAGCACGCCACGCGCGCCGGACAGATCGATGCCCTCCAGCAGCGGGCAAGCGACAGCCGCTTCGGCGGCCTTGGTGGCGCGATCCGGGCCGCTGGCCACGGCCGTGCCCATCATGGCCTTGCCGGGTTCGCTCATCACGGTCTTGACGTCTTCAAAGTCGACGTTCACCAGGCCGGGCATGTGGATGATGTCCGAGATGCCGCCCACGGCGTTCTTCAGCACATCATTGGCGTGCGCGAACGCTTGATCCTGGGTCACATCGTCACCCAGCACGTCGAGCAGCTTGTCGTTCAAAACGACGATCAGCGAGTCGACATTGGCTTCCAACTCGGCCAGACCGGCATCAGCCGCCTTGGAGCGACGACCGCCTTCAAACTCGAAAGGCTTGGTCACCACGCCCACGGTCAAGATGCCCATTTCTTTGGCCACGCGAGCGATCACCGGCGCAGCGCCGGTGCCGGTGCCGCCGCCCATGCCGGCGGTAATGAACAGCATGTGCGCGCCTTGGATGGACTCGCGAATGCGTGCCTCAGCCTCTTCGGCGGCCAACTTGCCCATTTCAGGCTTGGCGCCAGCGCCCAGACCGGAAGTGCCCAGCTGCAGCAGCTGATCTGCCTTCGAGCGATTGAGCGCCTGAGCGTCGGTGTTGGCGCAGATGAACTCCACGCCCTGAACGCCTTGAGCAATCATGTGCTCCACCGCGTTGCCACCACCACCGCCCACGCCAATCACCTTGATCTGGGTGCCTTGGTCAAACTCTTCAATCATTTCGATTGGCATATTCAATTCTCCTTACCCAATTGTGCCGCCGACAAGCGTTAAAAAATACAGGGATGACCCTCTTTTTTTACTGAAGCCGCCTTTTTCAGACATTTATTTGGCCCGACCTTGCAAGCAAAGGTAAGAAACTCACTCGCTTGGCCAGTTGTCTGCTTTTTTTGGCGCCCTGGCCTGGCTTCAAAGCCAGGGCTGCTTATTAAAAGTTGCCCAAGAACCAATCCTTGGCGCGACCGAACATGGTCTTCATCGAACCGGCCTGCTGGGCCGCCTTCAAACCCCGGGTGCGCGACAGGCTGGCCTCTTCCAACAAACCCATCACGGTGGCCGAACGAGGATTGGCGACCATATCGGACAGGCCGCCGCCATAGGTTGGGTTGCCGCGCCGAACAGGTTTCAGGAATATGTCTTCGGCCAACTCGACCATACCCGGCATGACCGCCGAACCACCGGTCAAAACAATCCCCGATGACAGCAATTCCTCATACCCGCTTTCGCGAATAACTTGGTGCACCAGCGAGAATATCTCCTCGACTCTAGGTTCAATAACGCCCGCAAGTGCTTGTTTTGAAAGCATTCTCGGCGCGCGATCCCCCAATCCAGGTACTTCCACCTGGTCCGCCGGGTCAGCCAGCATTTGCTTGGCGACACCGTGCTCGACCTTGATTTCTTCCGCATCCTTGGTCGGCGTGCGCAAGGCCATTGCAATATCGCTGGTGATCAAGTCACCAGCGATGGGGATAACGGCAGTATGGCGAATCGAACCGCCGGTAAAGATCGCCACATCGGTGGTGCCGGCGCCGATATCGACCAGGGCGACGCCCAGGTCACGCTCATCGGCGGTCAGGGCGGCCAAGCTCGAAGCGCTGGAGTTCAAAACCAGCTGATCCACTTCCAAACCGCAGCGGCGCACGCATTTGACAATGTTTTCGGCAGCACTTTGGGCGCCTGTGACAATATGAACCTTGACCTCGAGACGGCCGCCGCTCATACCGATGGGCTCTTTCACCTCATGGCCGTCGATCACAAATTCCTGCGGCTCGACCAATAAGAGTCGCTGGTCGTTCGGGATATTGATGGCTTTGGCGGTTTCAACCACCCGCGCCACATCGACCGGCGTGACCTCTTTGTCGCGAACAATCACCATGCCGGTGGAGTTCTGGCCGCGAATATGGCTGCCGGTGATGCCGGTATAGACCCGGGATATCTTGCAGTCGGCCATCATTTCGGCCTCTTTCAAGGCCTGCTGAATCGACTGCACCGTGGCGTCGATATTGACCACCACGCCGCGCTTCAAGCCATTCGATGAAGCGACGCCTAAACCCGCAATACGTAATTCACCATTGCCGAGTACCTCGGCGACCACCGCCATGATCTTGGCGGTGCCGATATCCAAGCCGACGACCAGATCTTTGTATTCCTTGGCCATGTAGTTTGCCCTTAGTTTCTTTTCGTTTGGCCATTGCGGCCAGGTTTCACCGGATTCGGCGTGGTTGAAATGCCGCTCAGACGCACCGCAAAACCATCGGCGTGGCGCAGATCGGCCGACAGCAAGGGAGCGCCATTGAAGGAAGTCACTTGGGTGATGGAACGGACAAACTGACCATATCGGGCCAGGATTTCAGCCTCGCTGCCGCGGCCAAGCTCGATCACCGCCCCACGTTCCAAAGCCAAGCGCCAGGAACCGCGGCCCGACAGATCGAGTCGTTCCACCTTGTCGTCCAAACCGCGACTCAGCGCTTGCAGGCCCTGCCACATCTGCAACATGGCAGCCGCGGCACCCGAGGGGCCGGCCAGAACCGGCAGGTCCTCGTCTTCGACATCGCCCAAATTGGCTTGAAACACCTCGCCAAAGCTGTTCACCAAGAGGCGCTCAACGCTGGCATCGCTTTGCGCGTCGGCACCTTCGAGCTTGGTTTCCCAGTAGGCCGCCGGATCATGCTCTTCCAGCTTGACCCGCAACTTGCGCGGCCACACTTTTTGAACCACCGCACGGCGCACCCAAGGCACAGCCTCGAAAGCCTCCTGCCCATCCTGCAGGCTCATGCTCAAAAATGAGCCCGAGAGATTCGGTAGAGCATTGGCGCGCAAAGAAGCGGCGCTGTTGCGGCTGACTTCACCTTCCACCTGAATCGCCTGAATCGCAAAAATCGGCTGACGCACGACCCAGCGTGCTGCCAAGCCAAGCGCGAACACCACCACGGCCGCCACCAAGAGCGCCGACACCGCATTCATCAGGCGGACGTCGGGCGGCACGGAGATCGGGCTGGGTTGACGGGCGGCGCGCATCATGGGCTCTGGTTCAGGCTTGCGCGGGCCGCATGGGCTTGGGTTGACCATCCAAACGTGCCTGAGAAAGCAGCCACAAGCACAGCTGCTCATAGCTCAGTCCGGCCGCCTTGGCCGCAACCGGCACCAAAGAGTGCGAGGTCATGCCGGGCGAGGTGTTCATTTCCAGCAGGAAAGGCTTGCCATCGCTCTTGCGCAGCATCACATCGGCGCGGCCCCAGCCGCGGCAACCCAGCGAGCGGTAGGAGCGCAAGACCAGATCACGAATCTCCGCTTCCAGCTCTGGGCTCAGGCTGCCGGTGAGGTAACGCGTTGTGTTGGTGAAGTATTTGTTCTGGTAGTCGTAGTTGCCACCCTCGGCTTCGATCACGATCACCGGCAGGGCGAAAGCAGCGTCGCCCTCCCCCAGCACCGGGCAGCTCATTTCTGGGCCGTCGATGAACTCTTCGCAGAGGATTTCATCGTCGTACTGAGCGGCCAGGTTCACCGCATCCAAGATTTCGGAGTAGCCCTGCACCTTGCTGATGCCAATGGTCGAGCCCTCATGCGGCGGCTTCACGATCACCGGCAGACCCAGATCATCGGGAATCGCCATGCAGCGCTCGCGGCTGATGTCGGCCTTGTTCAGCTTCACATAACACGGTGTCGACAAGCCATCGGCCAGCCACAAGCGCTTAGTCATGATCTTGTCCATGGCGATGCTGGAGGCCATCACGCCGGAGCCGGTGTAAGGAATGCCCAGCAGCTCCAAGGCGCCTTGCACCGTGCCGTCTTCGCCGTAGCGGCCGTGCAACGCAATGAAGCAGCGATCAAAGCCTTCCGCCTTGAGCTCGTGCAGACCACGCTCAGACGGGTCAAAGGCATGGGCATCCACGCCTTGCGAGCGCAGCGCCGCCAACACACCGGGGCCGGACATGGTCAACGAGACTTCGCGCTCGGCCGACGCGCCACCCATCAGCACGGCCACTTTGCCGAGCGACTTGGGATCGATATTCAGATCCAGATTCATGACTGGACTTCCTTCATAAGCAGGGTCTTGGTTTGTGCCGGCACGGCACCGATGGAGCCTGCGCCCATCACGATCACAACGTCGCCATCGCGCGAAGCCGAGGCAATCGCCTGCGGCAGCGTTGCCACGTCTTCAATGAATTGCAGGCTGGAGAAGCCCTGAGCTTGCAAGGCGGCTTGCAAAGCGCGGCCATCCGCACCAGCGATCACGCCTTCGCCGGCGGCATAGACCTCGGTCAGCAGCACCGCATCAAAGCCGGCGATCACGCGCACGAACTCGGCGAAGCAATCGCGCGTGCGGGTGTAACGGTGCGGCTGGAAGGCCAGCACCAGGCGCCGACCCGGGAAGGCTCCGCGTGCGGCTGCCAGCACGGCGCCCATTTCAACCGGGTGATGGCCATAGTCATCCACCAGACTGAACTCGCCGCCGCCTTGCGCAGGCAGTTCGCCATAACGCTGAAAGCGCCGACCCACACCGCCAAACTTGGCCAGCGCCGCCTGCACCGGCCCGTCGGCCAGCTCCAATTCATCGGCCACCGCAATCGCGGCCAGTGCATTCAAGACGTTATGCCGACCGGCCAAATTCAAAGTCACCGGCAGATCGACATGACCTTTGCGCTGCACGGTGAACTGCATGCCACCGCCGGGCAGCGCATGCATATTCACGGCGCGCAGGTCCAGTCCTTCATCAAAGCCATAAGTGACCACCGGCCGCGACAGCAGCGGCAAGATGGAACGCACACCCGCATCGTCGGCGCACAAAATGGCTGCGCCATAAAACGGCATGCGATGCAGAAACTCGACAAAGGCCAGCTTCAAACGCGCGAAGTCGTGGCCATAGGTGTCCATATGGTCGGCGTCGATATTGGTGACGACCGACACCATGGGCAGCAGCTTCAGGAAGGAGGCATCCGATTCATCCGCCTCCACCACGATGAACTCACCGCGGCCCAGGCGCGAGTTGGCGCCGGCGCTGGCCAGCTTGCCACCGATCACAAAGCTGGGGTCCAGACCGGCTTCAATCAAGACATCGGTCACCAGCGAGGTGGTGGTGGTCTTGCCATGGGTGCCGGCGATGGCAATGCCTTTTTGCTGACGCATCAACTCGGCCAGCATGACGGCTCGCTGCACCACTGGCAGATGACGCGCGCGCGCGGCCAAGACCTCGGGGTTGTCGGCCCGCACGGCGGTGGAAGTGACCACCACCTGGGCATCGCCCAAATGCTCGGCCGCATGGCCGATGTGCACGGTCAGGCCCAGGCTGGCCAGGCGCTGCAAAGTGGCGCTGTCGGACTGATCCGAACCCGAGACCCGGTAGCCCTGGGCTTGCAGAATCTCGGCAATGCCGCTCATGCCGGCGCCGCCGATGCCCACGAAGTGAATGCGTTGCAAAGCGTGTTTCATTGGGCGGCACTCATTTTTTCAATTTCATCGGCCACCTTGGAGGCAGCGCGGGGACGAGCCAGGCTACGCGCCTTCTCGGCCATGCTCAGCAGCGATTCACGGTCCATGCTCTTGAGCAGTTGATAGAGCCCTTCGGCCGACAGATCTTCTTGCGGCAGATGAACGGCCGCACCATGCTGGGCCATGAAGCGGGCGTTGTCGCGCTGATGCGAGGTGGTTTTGACCACCAGCGGTACCAGCACGGCGGGAACGCCTGCAGCGCAGATTTCGCTCACCGTCACCGCGCCGGCGCGGCACAGGATCAAGTCGGCCTGCGCCAATTGCGCGGCCATATCGTCGATAAAGGGCAAGACGGTCACCCCCTCGACCAAACCCGCCGCCTTGTAAGCGGACTGCACCACCGGCAAATTGGCTTGACCGGTTTGGTGGATCACGACAGGGCGGCTGTCTTGCGGCCACTGGGCCAAGGCCTTGGGCAAGACTTCATTGATGGCACGCGCGCCCAGAGAGCCGCCCACCACCAAGACGCGCAAAGGGCCGCTGCGGCCAGCAAAACGCTCGGCCGGCGGTGCCAGGTTCTCGATCTCGCTGCGCACCGGGTTGCCGGTGACCACCGACTTGGTGGTCGATGCTGCCGCCGCGCCATCAAATCCAAAAGCAATCTTCTGCGCAAAAGGCTTCAGGCTCTTATTGCTCAACAGCATGGCGGCATCGGCGTTCACCAACATCAGCGGTTTGCGCATCAGCCAGGCCATCAAGCCACCGGGGAAGCAGACATAGCCGCCCATGCCCAGCACCGCATCGGCGCTGCGCGTGCCGTAGACCGAACGGCTCTGCACAAAAGCCTGCACCAGCTTGAAGACACCCTTGACGCTGTGCATCAGGCCCTTGCCGCGCAAGCCAGCAAAAGCCAAGCGGTCCAAGGGGATGCCGGTCGGCGGCACCAGCTTGTTCTCCATGCCCTGCTCGGTGCCCATCCAGCTGACGGACCAACCGCGACGCTTCATTTCTTCTGCCACCGCCAGGCCGGGAATGATGTGACCGCCGGTGCCGGCGGCCATGATGACGAGGTGCTTCGTGCTCATGCGCGGCCTCCTCGCATAAGTTGTCGATTCTCAATATCAATCCTCAGGACGATGGCGAGGGCGATGCAGTTCATCAGAATCGCCGATCCTCCAAAGCTCATCAAAGGCAAGGTCAGACCCTTGGTCGGCAGCGCGCCCAGGTTCACGCCCATATTGATGAAGGCCTGACCACCCACCCAGATGCCGATGCCTTGCGCATAAAGACCGGCGAAAACCCGGTCCAACGCCACCGCTTGGCGCCCGATATGAAACAGACGGCGCGACAACCAGAAGAAGGCAATGATGACCAAGGCCACGCCGACGAAACCGAGTTCCTCGCCAATCACGGCCAACAAGAAGTCGGTGTGCGCCTCAGGCAGGTAGTGCAGCTTTTCAACGCTGGAGCCGAGGCCCTGGCCGAACCATTCGCCGCGTCCCAGCGCAATCAGCGAATGGGTCAATTGATAGGCCTTGCCCTGGGCGTACTTTTCATCCCAGGGGTTCAGGTAGGCAAAGATGCGCTCACGTCGGAACTCACTGAAGGTGATCATCAAAACGAAAGCACCAACCAGCACCGCCACGATCAAGAAGAACATGCGGCCATTGACACCACCCAGGAACAAGATGCCCATGGCGATGGCCGCGATCACCATGAAGGCCCCCATATCCGGCTGGGCCAGCAAGAGCACGCCAATGATGGCCAGCGACACGGCCATGGGCCAAACCGCCTGGACGAAGTTCTCCTTCACATCCATCTTGCGCACCATATAGCTGGCCGCGTACATGGCCATGCCCATCTTGGCGAGTTCAGAGGGCTGAAAATTCATCACGCGCAGATCAAGCCAACGGCGTGCGCCATACACAACCTTGCCGATGCCTGGAATCAAGACCAGGATCAACAACACCAAGGACACCACAAAGACCCAAGGCGCGACACGCTCCCAAGTGGCCACCGGCACCTGCAAGGTCAGGATCGCCGCCACCAAGGCAAACACGATGGCCACCATATGGCGGGTCAAGAAATGCGTCGGTGCGTAGCGGGCGAAGCGCGGGTTGTCGGGCATTGCGATCGATGCCGAATACACCATCAACAAGCCCAGTGCAATCAAGGACAGGACCACCCAAACCAGGGTTTGATCGAAGCCTTGAATGCGTGTCGGCTGGCCAGCCGAGGGCGACACCCAGTCGCGCACCGGCACATCAGCGGATTCACTCTTGCGGCGCCCGACCCAGGCACCAAGGCGCTCGCCCAAGCCTTTGAACGTTGACAGGATTCCGCTGGGAGCACTCATGCCGCCAGCCCTCCGTCTTGCGCCATTTGTTGAACGGCGTTCACAAACACTTCGGCCCGGTGGCCGTAGTTGCGGAACATATCGAGGCTGGCGCAGGCCGGGCTCAACAAAACGGTGTCGCCGCTTTGCGCTTGCGTTTGGCACCAAGCGGTGGCGGCTTCCAGCGTGTCGTGCGCCTGCATGGGCACGCCGCAATCGGCCAAAGCGGCGGCAATCTGCGCGCCATCACGGCCGATCAAGGCCACGGCACGCGCATGGCGAGCCACGCCGGCTGCCAGCGGGCTGAAGTCCTGGCCCTTGCCGTCGCCACCTAAAATCAAGACCAGCTTGGCCGGTGCGCGGTCCGCGCCCAGACCGCTGATGGCCGCCACCGTGGCGCCCACATTCGTGCCCTTGGAGTCATCGACGTAATCGACGCCGTCAATGCTCATCACATGCTCGACGCGGTGCGGCTCGCCGCGGTACTCGCGCAAACCATGCAACATCGGCGCCAAAGCGCAGCCGGCCGCGCTGGCCAGGGCCAAAGCAGCCAGTGCATTGGCGGCGTTATGGCGGCCACGCACCCGCAGCGCGTCGGCGGGCATCAAGCGCTGCAGAGTGATCTCTTCTTCGTCTTCACCCTTTTTGCGCTTCAGCGTTTCGTCTTGCTCACGAGCGCGCACCAACCAGGCCATGCCGGCTTCTTGCACCAGGCCAAAGTCGCCGGGCCGGTCCGGAGCGTCCAAACCAAAGCGGCTGACGCGGCGGCTCACCGACTTGGCCGCGCGGCCGCGCCCTTGCTTGACCATCACCGCGGCGGGCACCATGCCCTCCACCACCGGGTCATCGCGGTTGATGACCATCAGCGCCTGCTCTCCAAAGATCTCCGCCTTGGCGCGCACATAGGCCGGCATATCGCCATGCCAGTCCAGATGGTCTTGCGTGATATTCAGAACGGCGGCGGCGGTGGGCTCGAAACCCTTCACGCCCTCCAGTTGGAAGCTCGACAGTTCCAGCACCCAGACCTCGGGCAGATGCTCAAACACTGGACCCTTGGGCGGTGGTGGCTTGATCGGCAGCGGCGCTTCGTCCAGCAGCGCATCAACCATTTCCATCGTGGTCGTGGCTGCTGTAGCGACCTCGGTCGCAAGTTCCGCCGGTTCTTCAGCAGGAACTTTTGCGGGCAATTCAGCAGCGGCTTCAAGCAAGTCGGGGGCTGAAGCTGATTCAGGCACAGGCAGTTCCGCCGACTCAGGCGCCACTTCGGCCGCCACTTCGGCTTCAGCAACTGCCGGCGCAGGCTCCAAATCCAAGGCCTGGCTCAAGGTCGTCAGCATGCTTGGCCCGATATTGCCGGCCATCACCACCCGCTTGCCAGCGCGCTCGACCAAGAGGCCGGTCATGCAAGTGGTGGTGGTCTTGCCATTGGTGCCGGTAATGGCCAGCACGGCGGGGGCATAGCCGCGCTCCAGTTTCAGCTCGGCCAAGGCCTGAGCAAACAGGTCCAGCTCGCCTTGCACCGGCACGCCGGTCTGCCGCGCCAGAGTCAACACCGGCAGCAGACGCGCATCCAAAGGCGACAAGCCGGGGCTCTTCAAAACCAGATGCACGCCGGTCAAGGCCGACTCGGGCAACTCGCCGTGGATGAAACTCGCCTCGGGCAGATCCGATTGCAGGCGCGCCAATTGAGGCGGCTGTGCGCGCGAGTCCCAGACCGTCACTTGCGCGCCATAACGCATCACCCAGGCAGCCATCGCCAGACCCGAATCGCCCAGGCCCAGCACCAGCACCCGGCGGCCGGCAAAACTGGCCCCCACGCCCTGACGCGGCTCAGCCTGCGACTGCGCGACTTCAGCGGCGGCGTCCGTGGTGGTGGGCAAGTTCATCATCTCAGTCATCACAAAACCATCAACGCAGCTTCAAGCTGGCCAGACCGACCAGACACAGCAGCATGGTGATGATCCAGAAGCGAATCACCACCTGGGTTTCCTTCCAACCCGATTTTTCAAAGTGGTGATGCAGCGGCGCCATCTTGAAGATGCGCCGGCCTTCGCCGTACTTCTTCTTGGTGTACTTGAACCAGCTCACCTGCAACATCACCGACAGCACCTCGGCGACAAAGATGCCGCCCATGATGCCCAGCACGATTTCTTGGCGGGTGATCACCGCCACCGTGCCGAGGGCGCCACCCAAAGACAGCGCGCCCACATCGCCCATGAAGACCTGGGCCGGGTGCGCGTTGAACCACAGAAAGGCCAAGCCCGCGCCGGCCATGGCCGCGCAGAAGATCAGCAACTCACCCGAGCCTGGGATGTAAGGCAGCAGCAGGTACTTGGCATACACCGTCGAGCCGGTCAGGTAGGCGAACAGGCCCAGCGCCGAGCCCACCAAGACCACCGGCATGATGGCCAAACCATCCAAACCATCGGTGAAGTTGACCGCATTGCTGGCGCCCACAATCACAAAGAAGGACAGCGCGATAAAGCCAAACACGCCCAGCGGATAGCTGACGGTCTTGAAGAAAGGCACAATCAAATCTGCCTTGGGCGGCAAATCGGTCGAGAAGCCACTGCTGATCCAACGGAAGAACAACTCGATCACGCCGAGGAAGGTGTTCTCCGACACGCTGAAAGCCAAGTAGATCGCCGCGAGCAGGCCGATCAGCGATTGCCAGAAAAACTTCTCGCGGCTACGCATGCCTTCGGGGTTCTTGTCGACCACCTTGCGCCAGTCATCCACCCAGCCGATGGCACCAAAGCCCATGGTCACCAACATCACCACCCAGACGAAGCGGTTGCTCCAGTCAAACCACAAAAGCGTGGAGACGCCAATGCCGATCAGGATCAAAACGCCGCCCATGGTGGGCGTGCCGTTCTTGGCCAGATGCTGCTGAATGCCGTACTCGCGGATCGGTTGGCCGATTTTCATCTCGGTCAGGCGGCGGATCACCCAAGGGCCGAAGGCCAGGCCGATCAAGAGCGCGGTCATCGCCGCCATCACCGCGCGGAAGGTGATGTATTGGAAAACGCGCAAGAAGCCGAGATCGGGGTAGATCCCCTGCAGCCATTGAGCCAGACTAAGCAGCATGGTTTACGCCCCCTTGCGTGTTGGCCTGCAGGGCCGCCACTACTTTTTCCATCTGCATGAAACGTGAACCCTTGACCAGAACGTTGTGAGCCAGCGGTAGGCCGCTCGCCTCACTGACCGCGGCCACCATCTCGGCCGTGGTCTTGAAATGACGCGCCGCTGGGCCATAGGCCGCGGCAATGTCTGCGGCCGCCGTGCCGGCGGTCCACAGCGCTTGAATGCCTCGCTCGGCGGCATAGGCGCCGACTTCGCGGTGGAAGGCCTCGCCCTGATCGCCCACCTCACCCATATCGCCCAGCATCAACCAGGCTGGGCCTGGCAGGCCGGCCAGCACATCGATGGCGGCGCGCACGCTGTCGGGGTTGGCGTTGTAGCTGTCGTCAATCAGCGTGACGCGGAGCTCGCCTTGCATAAAGCTCTTCAGCTGCGAGCGGCCCTTGACCGGCTCAAAGCTCTCCAGCCCGCGTGCAATCGCCGCCAGGGGCGCGCCTGCAGCCAAAGCGCAGGCCGCAGCGGCCAGTGCGTTTCGCACGTTATGCACGCCGGCCACGGCCAGCGCCACCGGCGCCACGCCGGCGGGCGTGTGCAGCTCCAGGGCCCAGTGACCCACGCTGCTATCCGACTCGACCCAGACCGCGCTGCCGGTCACATCAGCCTCGCCCTGCAGGGCAAAGCTCAGGTGCGGGCGGCTGCCGGCCATCTCATGCCAGATCGGTGCGCAGGCATCTTCGGCCGGGAACACCGCCACGCCCGAGGAAGCCAAGGCCTCAAAAACCGCACCGTTCTCGCGCGCAGCGGCTTCCACCGTCTGCATGAACTCTTGGTGCTCACGCTGTGCGTTGTTCACCAAGGCCACGGTCGGGCGGGTCATGGCCGCCAGCGGTGCGATCTCACCGGGGTGGTTCATGCCCAGTTCCACCACAGCAGCCTTGTGCCATTGCTGCTCGTCTTGACGCAGGCGCAGCAGCGTCAGCGGCACGCCGATGTCATTGTTGAAATTGCCTTCGGTCGCCAAGGCCCCGCCGCCCACCCAGGCGCGCAGAATGCTGGCGATCATCTGGGTCACGGTGGTTTTGCCGTTACTGCCGGCGACGGCAATCACCGGCAATTGGCAATGGGCACGCCAGGCGGCAGCCAGGTGGCCCAGCGCCGCCTTGGCGTCGGGCACCTCAATGCCGGGCAAGCCGGCTTCAGCCAAGCCCCGCTCGGCCAGCGCCGCCACCGCACCGGCGGCAGCCGCTTGCGGCAAGAAGTCATTCGCGTCGAAACGCTCGCCACGAAGGGCCACGAACAAGTCACCGGCGGCCAGGCTGCGGGTGTCGCTGTGCACGCGAGCAATCAAGGTCTCACCCGAGCCGATCAGGCGCGCCGTCGGCACGGCCGCCAGCAGCAGCTGATGGGCTTGCGCCAGGGTCATCAGGCAAGCGCTCACAGGCCGGCCCTCGCGATCAGGGCGGCGCGGGCTTCGTCCACATCCGAGAAAGGCTGGCGCACGCCGGCCACTTCTTGGTAGTCCTCATGGCCCTTGCCGGCCACCAGAATCACATCGCGCGGGCCGGCTTCACGCACGGCGCGCTCGATCGCATGGCGGCGGTCCACCTCGATCAAACGCGGTGCTTCGGCGGCCAAGCCGGCTTCGATATCGGCCAGGATCTGCTCCGGCACTTCATGGCGCGGGTTGTCGCTGGTGATGATGACGCGGTCCGCAAGCCGCGACGCAATCGTGCCCATGGCGGGACGCTTGGCGCGGTCGCGATTGCCACCGCAGCCAAACACGCAAAGCAGGCGTCCACCGCGCGCCTCGGCCAGTGGCTTCAGTGCGCTCAAAGCCTTGTCCAAGGCATCCGGCGTGTGGGCGTAGTCCACCACCAACTGCGGCAACTCCAAGCCATTGCCCACCCGCTGCATGCGGCCCGGTACCGGCGTGACACTGCCGGCCACGGCGGCGATCTCGGCCAAGCCGTGACCCAACGCGCGCAGGCAGCCGATCACGCCCAGCAAATTGGCGACGTTGTATTCGCCGATTAGGCCGGTTTCAACCAAGATCGATTGCTCGCCCTCGCGTAGCGTGAAGGCCAAGCCACCGGCGCGGTAGTGCAGATCGCTGGCTTGCAGGCGGGCCGCGCTGCTGAGCGAACAAGTCCACACATCCAGGCGGTCGGCCAGTTCCACAGCCAACTCGGCGCCCTTGGGGTCGTCGATATTCAGGACTGCAGCACGCAGACCCGGCACATCGAAGAGCTCGCGCTTGGCGGCCCAATAGGCCTCCATCGTGCCGTGATAGTCGAGATGGTCTTGGGTGAAGTTGGTGAACAGCGCGACCTGGATCTCGCTGCCGCTGAGGCGAAACTCCTTCAGACCGATGGAGGAGGCTTCAATCGCGCAGGCGCCATAACCTTCATCCAGCATGCGGCGGAAGTTGGCCTGCAGCAGCACCGGGTCCGGCGTGGTCAGGCCGGTGTAATCGATATTGGCGGCGCGGGCCGCATGGCCGGGGCGTGCCGGCAGCGGCGGTTCGCCCACGCCCAGGGTGCCGACCACGCCGCAGCGCTGGCCCAGGAGCGAAAGCGCCTGAGCGCACCACCAGGCGGTGGAGGTTTTGCCATTGGTGCCGGTGCTGGCAATGATGGGCAGGGCCTTGGACGGCTGGCCGTAATAGGCCGCGGCGATCAGACCGGTCTTGGCTTTGAGGCCAGGCAGCGAGGCCACGCGCGCGTCGACAAAGCCGTAGGCATCGACGCCTTCGTCTTCGACCAAACAGGTGGCGGCGCCGGCCGCAAGCGCTTGCGCGACGAATTCGCGGCCATCGCGGGCATAACCAGGCCAGGCGATGAAGGCATCACCGGGCTGCACCGCGCGGCTGTCGGTGCGCAGCACGCCGGTGGTCCATTCTTGCAGCCAGCGCGCGGCGGCTTCAGGGGATTTCAAACGGGTCAACATCAAAAAACTTTCTTGCCTAGAACGGCCTGCGAGGCCTGTTCCGGCTTCAATGGGCAGGGCCGGCCAAAGACCTTCACTGACGCTTGAACGGGGGATTGCAGCTTCATCCCCATGATCAGAAGCTTTCCTCGACAGCCTGAGGCTGCGGCTTGGCCTTGTTCTGGCTGGCCACGATTTGCGGCTTCACCTCCAGATCGGTCGGCACATTCAGCAGGCGCAGGCTTTGCGACACCACCTGGCTGAACACCGGGCCGGCCACCGATCCACCGTAGTAAACGCCATTGCTGGGCTCATCCACCATCACCGCCACGATCACGCGCGGGTTGCTGATCGGCGCCAGGCCCACAAACCAAGAGCGGTACTTATTGCCCGCATAGCCCTTGCCTTCTTGCTTGTGCGCGGTCCCCGATTTGCCGCCGACGCTATAGCCGCTGACTTGGGCCAATGGCGCCGTTCCACCAGGGGCGGCCGCCATTTGCAACATCATGCGCACGTCATGCGCGGTCTTGGGTGAGAAGACCTTGATACCCGCGGGATAAGCATTGGCATCCTGGCGCATCATGGTGATGGGGATCACCTCGCCATTGCGGCCGAACACGGTGTAGGCACGGGCCAGCTGCAAGAGCGAGGCCGACATGCCGTAGCCATAGCTCATGGTGGCCTGCTCCACCGGACGCCAGCTCTTGTAGGGCCTCAGCTTGCCGGTAATGGCACCCGGAAAGTCAATCTGCGGACGCTGCCCAAAGCCGATGGCGGTGTACATCTCATGCAGCTCGCGAGCCGGCATATTCATCGCCATCTTGACGGTGCCGACGTTGCTGGACTTCTGAATCACCTCGGCCACGGTGAGCACCCCATGCGGGTGCGCATCGCTGATGCGCGAGCCGGTGATCATCATGCTGCCGGGCGCGGTTTGAATCGGCGTATCGGGCGTCACGCGGCCGGTTTCCAGCGCCAGCGCGGCCACGAAAGGCTTCATCGTGGAGCCGGGCTCGAAGATGTCGGTCAAGGCGCGGTTGCGCAGCTGGGCGCCGCTCAGGTTCTTGCGCTCGCCGGGGTTGTAGCTGGGGTAGTTGGCCAGGGCCAGTACCTCGCCGGTTTTCACATCCAAAACCACCACGCTGCCGGCCTTGGCCTTGTGTTCGGCCACCGCATCGCGAATGCGCTGGTAGGCGAAGAACTGCACCTTGGAATCAATGGACAGATCGATGTCACGGCCATTGGCGGCAGGCACGCGCTCGCCGATGTCTTCCACCACCCGGCCAAGGCGGTCGCGCACCACCGAGCGGCTGCCATCGCGCCCTTGCAGCTCTTTCTGGAAGGCCAGCTCAATGCCTTCTTGGCCGCGTTCTTCGATATTGGTGAAGCCCACCACATGGGCGGCGGCCTCGCCTTCGGGGTACTTGCGCTTGTATTCGCGGTCTTGGAACACGCCCTTCAGGCCCAGCGCCTTGATCTGCGCCGCCACTTGCTCATCGGCCTGACGCCTCAGCCAGACAAAGCGGCTGTTCGGGTCGAGCTTGCGCTCCATCTCGGCCTGCGACCAACCCAAGATCTTGGCCAAGGCCTGACGCTTAGCGGGGTCGGCATCCATTTCCTTGGGTATGCCCCAGAACGATGGCACGGCCACGCTGGCGGCCAGCACCTGGCCGCTGCGGTCATTGATGCGGCCACGGCTGGCGGGCAATTCCACCTGATGCACAAAGCGGGCCTCGCCCTGCTTTTGATAGAACTGGGTGCCAATCACCTGGACGTAGAGTGCGCGGCCCAGCAAGCCCGCAAATGCCACGCCCACCAAGGCCACCAGCAAACGCGACCGCCAGGGCGGCGTCTTGGAGGCCAAGAGCGGGCTGCTGGAATAGCTGACGCTGCGCGCGCTCGGGTGGCGCCCGGCACCGGCCAGCGAGCTCTTGGAACGTTTGGTTGGCGTGGCCCCCGAGGTGCTGGGCTTGCGCAGACGCTTCAGCCAGCTCATTGCGTGCCCCCAGTGGTCGCAAGCACGGCCTTGCCGCGTTTTCCATCAGGGCCGTGATCCTCAGCGCTCTGGGTCACAGCCGGGGTGATGGTGCGCATTTGCAAACGCTCGCGCGCCACTTGCTCCACCCGCAGATTGGTCGCTTGCGCATGGCGCTCGGCCTGCAGGCGCTGGTTATCGGCCTCCAGGCGGCGGCCCTCGGCCTGCGCGCGGTCCAAGGCAGTGAACAGGCGACGCGCCTCATAGGCGCTGCGCACCAGCACCAGGCCACTGGCCAGCACGGCAATGATCAGCAAGAGATTGAGGCGCCCGAACATCGCTGAACGCTCACTCAGCGCGCCGATGGCGCTTCTTCACATGCACTTCCGGCAGCGGCGCTTCCGTGCGCTGCGCCACCCGCAGCACGGCCGAGCGCGCACGCGGGTTGGCCGCCACTTCGGCGTCGCTGGGCATGATGCGGGCGATAGCCTGCAGCGCCAGCGGCTTGGGCTCGGCAAACATGGCGCGGCGGTCCACCACCTGCTTGCTGTGGGCACCGATGAAGTTCTTGACGATGCGGTCTTCCAGCGAGTGGAAGGAGATGATGGCCATGCGGCCGCCGGGAGCCAGCAAATGCAGCGCCGCGTTCAGCCCTTGTTCCAGCTCTTGGAGTTCGCCGTTGACGTGAATCCGAAGAGCTTGAAAGGTACGCGTGGCGGGGTTTTGACCCGGTTCGCGAGTCTTGACCGCACGAGCCACGATTTCGGACAGCTCATCGGTTGTTCGCACGGGCTGGCCGTCTGCGCGGCGAGCCACAAGCGCCTTTGCAATCTGCCCAGCAAACCGTTCTTCTCCATAGTTGCGTATCACTTCCGCAATCTGGCGCTCATCGGCGCGTGCCAAAAAGTCAGCAGCACTTTCGCCGCGCGTGGTGTCCATGCGCATGTCCAGCGGTCCGTTGAAACGGAAGCTGAAGCCACGCTCGGGGTTGTCAATCTGAGGGCTAGAAACTCCCAGGTCCAGCAGCACGCCTTGCACCTGCTCAATGCCCAAACCGGCCAGCTGCGCCTGCATATCGGCAAAGGGCGAGTGGCAGATGGCAAAGCGCGGGTCGTCAATGCGCGAGTCACCGGTGGTGGCGGCGGCAATCGCCTCCAGGTCGCGGTCAATCGCAATCAGCCGGCCTTGTGCACCCAGCTTGGACAGCAGCAAGCGCGAATGCCCGCCGCGGCCAAAGGTGCCGTCCACATAAATGCCGTCAGGCGAGGTCAGCACCGAGTCCACCGTCTCGTGCAACAAGACGGTGGTGTGCGAAAACAGCGGCGCCGACTCTGCTTGGGCAGCGCTGTCTGGGGTGTTATTGGAGTGAGCCATCAGAAGCTGAAGTCCTTGAGGGCATCCGGCATGTCGGACGCCATGACCTGGGCTTCATGCGCGGCATAGGCAGCCGCATCCCACAACTCAAAGTGGCTGCCCATGCCGAGCAGCATCACGTCTTTTTGCAATCCGGCGCTGGCACGCAGCTCGGGCGAGATCAGCACACGGGCCGCGCCGTCGATCTCCACATCCATGGCATTGCCCAGGAAGACCCGCTTCCAACCGGCCGCCGACATGGGCAATGCGGCGATGCGGTCACGAAAGCCTTCCCACGCTGGACGCGGAAAGACCATCAAGCAGCCTTCGGGGTGTTTGGTGATGGTCAGCTGGCCGGCGCACAGCGCCTGCAAGACCTCGCGGTGGCGTGTTGGGACGGCCAAACGCCCCTTGGCATCCATTGCCAAGGCTGAAGCCCCCTGAAACACAAAATTCGCCACGGCGACCCACCAAATTGCACTTTTCAACACTTTAATACCCGAAAGGCAGTGGGTCAAGGCAAATCGTGAAATTTCTCTTTCAAATCAAGTACTTAGGGAGGCTTTCTCAGAATTTTCAAAAGCAAATATCGTTCAAAAATAAGGACTTGCAGAGGGGTGTGAAACCAGAGCTTGAGAAAGCACGGGCACTTTCGGGGAAAGTTCACGGGCGGAGGGGGGCGAGCTTGGCGGTAGACGATTCACGCCGGCAGTTATTGATGTGCAGCGCATTGCGCTCCGGCGGCCCGGCCCGCTACCGGGCTCATGGTGCCCGGGTCGGCTCTAGCGAGCCGACTCCCCTCGGTGCTCACTGCGCAGGTCAGCGGCGGCAAACTCGCTACGCGAGCCAAGCTCGCTGCGCTCAAACAGGTGCCGCCAAGTCAGAAGTTGAAGCGCGCTGCGTGCGCCTGACCCGCTCCGCTGCGCTCTCGGCCGGGCACAAATCGCCCGTCAGCGGGCCGAGCCACCTTCGGTTCAGGTTTTCGCAGCGGGCCGGGGCACCTGAGCGCGGCAGCCCGAAATCAAGAAAACAATGCAGCCAACAAGAACTGCACCAATTCCACTTATTCGCTACCGCCCACCACCGGCAGGCTTTCGGCGCGCCAGCGCAGCATGCCGCCGTTCAAACTGGCCACTTGCTTGAAGCCGGCTTTTTGCAGCAGCACCGTGGCTTGCGCTGAGCGGGCGCCGGAGCGGCACACCGCCACCAAGGGGCGCTGCGGGTCCAGCTCCGAGACCCGCGCCGCAAGTTGCGACAAGGGCAAGAGCTGCGCGCCCTCGATATGGCCCAGCGCGTCGGTGAACTCCGCCGGCTCGCGCACATCCAAGAGCTGCAGCTTCCCAGCCGCGCCCTCCCCCGCCCGCAACTCCGCCAAGGCATTGGCCTGGATCTCCCAGATACCGCTGAAGGCCAGCGTCAGCGGCGCCCACTCGCCCTCATCCAGCGCCGCCCCATTCGACTCCGGCCGACCGCAGACCAAGTTGGCGGGCACGGCCTTGTCCATCAGCTTGGGGTGCGGCAGGCCCAGATGGTTCATATAGCCGGCAAAGTCAGCCTCGTTGACATCGCCGCCCAGGCGCGGGTTGAAGCGCAACTCCTCAGCGACGCTGGTGACCGTTAAGCCACGGTAGTCATGGCCGGGGTAGAGCAGGCAAGCTGCCGGCAGGCTGAGGATTTGCGACTTGACCGATTGATACAGCATCGCCGGACTGCCCTGCTGGAAGTCGGTGCGGCCGCAGCCACGGATCAAAAGGCTGTCGCCGGTGAAGGCGCGGCTCAAATCGTCGAGCACATAGGTCAGGCAACCATTGGTGTGGCCGGGCGTGGCCCGCACCTCCAAGTAACGCGAGCCAAAGGCGACCCGGTCGCCATGCTGTAGCAAGCGGTCCGCATGTTCGGCGCCCGAGGCGGCGGCCAGCATGATCTGGCTGCCGCAGCGCTGCTTCAGCAACCAGGCGCCGGTGACATGGTCGGCATGCACATGAGTGTCCAGAGTGGCAACCAAACGCAGGCCCAGCTCGCGCAGCAGGGCCAGATCGCGGCGCTCATGCTCGAACACCGGGTCGATGATCACCGCCTCGGCGCTGTTCGAATCACCCAGCACATAGGTGTAGGTCGACGAGGTGGGGTCAAACAACTGACGAAAAATCAACATGACAAGCGTCTCCAAAAATCAGTCAAGCGATCAGCCGCGCGCCGAGAAACAGCGGTCATGCAGCCAAATCCCCAAGAGCATGGCGGGCACAAAAGTCCAGGCCGCCTCCATGCCCTGCCCCAAAGCCACCAAGGCCGGGCCCGGACAAAAACCGGCAATGCCCCAGCCCACACCAAAGAGCAGGCCGCCCACCGCCAGGCGCGCATCGATGCGCTTGTTGTTGGGGATCTCCATCGCGTCCCCGCTCCAGGCCCGGCTCTGACGCTTGGCATAAGCAAAGGCCAGCAGGCCCACGCCCACCGCGCCGCCCATCACCAGGGCCAAGCTGGGGTCCCAAGCGCCGGCTAGGTCCAAGAATCCTTTGACCTTGGCCGGATTGCTCATGCCACCCAGCATCAGCCCCAGACCAAAAATCAAACCACTGAGCAATGCCAACACGGCGCGCATCTCAAACTCCCGGCGTCAAGACATGACGCATCAGATACACGGTGCCAAAACCGGCCGCCATGAAGACCATCACATTGACCAACGAGCGCAAAGACAGCCGGCTCAGACCGCAAACGCCATGCCCGCTGGTGCAACCATTGCCCAGGCGCGCGCCAAAGCCCACCAAAACGCCGGCCAGCACCAAGCCCAGCGGCCCCACATCCACTTGCGCGGCCGGCCAGGGCGCGAAGCAGCGCCACAGCCACGGCGCCAACACCAAGCCTGCAATGAAAAACAAGCGCACCGTCTGCGAGGCAGCTCCCGCAGCCCTGGGCTTGAACAGCGCCAGCAAGGGCTCGGACACGATGCCGATGATGCCGGCAATGCGGCCATTGCCCAGCAAATAGAGCGCACTGGCCAGGCCAATCAAGAGCCCGCCGCCCAGCGCCTGCCACGGCGTGAAGTGAATCCAGTCGATGTTCATGGCGCAAATCTTAGGCGAGGACGCGGCCGGCACTCCCGGCTTGTCACTGGCATTTCATGCCGGCCTGTCACGCTTTTTACTTCGACACCTACAAAAAGAAGCATCTGCCGCCATGCCCACCGGTTTTCACCTCTTGATCGCGGCCCAGTTTGCCTCCGCACTTGCCGATAACGCTCTGCTCATCGTCATCATCGCCCGCCTGCAAGAGCTGAACCTGCCGGGCTGGTGGGCGCCGATGTTGAAGTTTGGCTTCACCGTGTCCTATGTCTTGCTGGCGCCCTTTGTCGGGCCGCTGGCCGATGCCTTCCCAAAGGCGCGTCTGATGGCCTGGATGAACGGCGTGAAGCTGCTCGCTGTGGGCGGCCTGGCCTGGGGCGTGCATCCCTTTGCGGCTTTTGCGCTGGTCGGCTTTGGGGCTGCGGCGTATGCGCCGGCCAAATACGGCCTGGTGACCGAGCTGGTTGGGCCCGATCGCCTGGTGCGCGCAAATGGCTGGTTAGAAGTCTCGGTGGTCTGCGCCGCCCTGTTCGGCACGGTGCTGGGCGGCTTGTTGGTCAGCCCCTGGCTGCTGAGCCAGGGCGCGTATGCCGAGTTGCGAACGGCCTTGAGCCACCTGGGTTGGTTCAGCGCCAGCGGCTTGGGCGTGTCCATCATGATTCTGATGACTGTCTACGCCTTGGCTGGCCTGCTCAATCTGGGCGTGCCCAATAGCGGCGCTCGCTACCCGGCCAGCGGCATTCATCCCGTGGCCTTGAGTCGGGACTTCTGGCGCGCCAACCGCAAACTCTGGGCCGATGCCGACGGCGGCCTCTCGCTGGCGGTCACCACCTTGTTCTGGGGCGTGGGCGCCACGCTGCAACTGGCGGTGCTGCGCTGGGCGGCCGATGTTCTGCAGCTGCCGCTCTCGCAATCCGCCTATCTGCAAGCCGCCGTGGCGGTCGGCGTGATCGCCGGCGCCGCTGCTGCCGGCCGCTGGGTACCCCTGCACGCGGCCAAGCGGATGTTGGTCTTTGGCGTGCTGTTGGGCTTGTTCATCCCCGCGATTGCCAGCACTCAAAGCCTCGGCTGGGCCATCCCGCTGTTGGTCTTGGTGGGCGCTGTCGGCGGGCTGATGGTGGTGCCGCTGAATGCCTTGCTGCAGCACCGCGGCTACACCTTGCTGAGCGCCGGCCGCTCGATTGCCGTGCAAGGCTTCAATGAAAACGCCAGCGTGCTTTTGATGCTCGCCGGCTACGCCGCCCTGCTCGCCCTGGACGTGCCCATCGTCGCGCTGATGTGGGGCTTTGGGCTGGCGATTGCTTTGGCCATGGGGCTCTTGATCCTGCGGGAGCTAGCGCGTGCGCGGATGCGTGCGACTGAGCCGCAAGCAATCACCGCAAGGGGCCGGATCCAAAGCTGAGAGCAGACGGCAAGACACCCTGAACAGATGCGGCTTTTCAGTCTGGCTTGAACATGGACTTGTGTTTTTCTATCGCCTTGTCAAAGGCGTCCGCCTGGGAAAACTTGGGCGTGTAATAAAAGCCGATCTCCCGGTTAGCGGAAACTTCATAGAGCAGCGTGCCGGCGCCACCGGAGGACATCAGGTTGTCGAAAGCGACCTTGGGCAGAGCGATCATGGGCACGCGCTCAGCCAGCAGCATCTTGATCAGACGCTCGTAGCTGATCACGGTCTCGATCTTGTAGCCCTTGGCTTTCAGCCAATTCTCCTGGGGCGAGCCTAATCTGCAACCCACCGTGAGACTCGTGTCCGCCACATTGCTCGGCCGGGTTTTGTACGCGAAATAGTCTGTGCTGGTCTAATTTCCCCGGACACCTCGATAGGTGGAATCCACCTGGACGA